>NZ_CAJXYK010000117.1 GCF_913063425.1 uncultured Thiohalocapsa sp. | reverse complement strand
CAGCTCGTCCAGGAAGGCCATGTCGTCCCCGTGGCGCTTGCGCAGCACCATCAGGACCGTGCCCTGGACGTAGTTGCTGCCCGCCTTGTTTCCGTAGGGTGTCTCCGTGGCAACAGTCCAGGCCGCCGTCACCCGCAGCCCCGCTGCCCAAAGAATGAGCGCCAGATCCGCCCAGACGCCGGCGTCGGAATGCGTGAACATGACAATCTGCATGCCGTCATCCGGCATGCGCGCGGCGAGGTTGCTGTAGGTGGCCACCATGGCCTCGCGAAACGCCTTGCCGCTGCCTTGGATGGCCAGGGCGCGGCGGCTGTCCGGGTTCCAGTCCGGGAAGAGCCTGGGCAGGTGCTTCTCGTACCAGGCGAGGAAGAATTCGGACAGCTCGTGATAGACGATGGCGTCGGCATAGGGGGGGTCGGTGATCCAGACATCGGCACGGCCCACCTCACCCCGCGCGTCCGCTACGCGCACCTCCGCGCGGTCGCCGAATGAGAATTCGAGCAGATCCGAGCGACTCTCGGTCATGAAGAAGTTGTCAGCGGAGCTGGCAAACGACCGTACGCCATAGTTCACCAGCGTGTTCAACGCTTGGTTGCTGAACGTTTGCACGACCTTCTCGTGGCCGGAATCTGTCCACCAGCGACAGAGCTTGCTGCCCCAGTCGGCGGAACGAGCCAATCCTAGGAATACCGTGGCGATCTCCACCCGCTCGCTGCGGGCGGCTTGCAAACCCATCTTTAGAACAACGCGGTGGTTCAGTAACTGGCGCGGGCTAAATAGGTGATGCCAATAAGCCCACCCCCGAGTCCGAATCGGCTCATCCGTCTTCGCCCCTGAAGGAATCGACAAAGTCGGAATCAAGCCCTGCGTCTGCCATTCATCGAACCTCTCCCTGAGCAGCTCCAGCGCCCGTGCCTCCCGCTCCAGATCATCCCCGTCAACGGCAGCATACCGGACAGTCGGCACACGCGCCGCCAGCGCCGCAACCTGAGCGTTCCGGGTCTGTCGCGTGTCGCGCAGCTCGATCCACCGCGCCCGCAGCGGCTGAATCTCGGCCTGGGGACGCTTGCCGTCCACCGTCGCCCGCCACTTGGCCTCGGCCGCGGCGGCTTCCGCGTCCTCGGTCAGCCAATCCCGCTCGCGGAGCACGGTCAGCGCATCCCGCTCGGCCGGATCCAGCCAGTCCGCCAGCGCCTCGATGGCCTCCTTGAGCGGCACCCAGTCCGGCACCGGGCGCGGGGGCACGCCGGCATCGGCCTGCCGCTCGTACTGCTCCGCCCACAGCAGGTCCGCAAGGCCCGGGAGCCGCCAGCGCACGCAGTAGAGCCGTTCCTGGAAGACATCGTCAGGGCGCGGCACCAGGTCTTGGTTCTCCCACAGTCTCAGGCCGCGCCCCTGGTTGTCGCGAATGTCTGCGATGGCGTTGGACTGGCCGCAATTCGGACAGTGCAGCCGGGAGCTGCGGACGGTGCCGGCGGCCTTGGCCGCGTCGAGCTCCGCACGGCTCACGCCCTGGTCGATGGCGATGTCGAAGCGCTGATTGGCCGCATCCGACACCAGCCGGGCGCGGGTCATGGTGCGCTCGCCGATGACCCAGCTCGGCGCCAGCGGCACCAGCCAGCCGCAGTCCGGGCACTTCACCTCCAGACAGTAGAGATAGGCATCGGCGCGCCAGCCGGCGGCGTTGTGCTCGATGCGCCAGTCGGTGATCTGCTGGTCCACCGCGTCGAAGACCTGCTGCTGGGCGTCGCGCACCCGTGCGGTCACCTCCGGGCCGCCGCCGACGATGTGCAGCGCCGCCCAGGTGAGCAGCGCCGCCACCGGGTTGAGGTCCGAGGCCACGGCCCGGCAGCCGATGCGCGCGGCCTCGAAGGGCACGCTGCCACCGCCGCAGAAGGCGTCGCCCACCGTGGGCACATGGCCGAAGCGGCGCTCGCCCAGCTCGCGCACCAGCGCCGGCAGGCTGTCGGCGCTGGTGCCCAGGTGCGCGTTGATGGCCGCCCAGGCGTCCT
>NZ_CAJXYK010000116.1 GCF_913063425.1 uncultured Thiohalocapsa sp. | reverse complement strand
GCCCCCTGTGTCAGGCTAGTTGTCGCCTCTACCTTGTAGGACTGTAACCACAACAGGGGGCGAAGACGAGAGACCCGTGCCGAGATATTCCGACGAACGCAAAGAGGCGGTGCTGCGCAAGATGCTGCCGCCGCACAATCGCCTGCTGGGCGAGCTCGCGGCCGAGGAAGGCATCAGCGAAGCGACGCTGTACAACTGGCGCCGCGCGGCCGCGACCAGGGCCGGCTGCTGCCCGACGGCGCCACCGGGCCCGAGGGCTGGAGCGCGGCGGACAAGTTTGCCGCCGTGGTTGAGACCGCGGCGCTGAACGACGCGGAGCTGGGCGAGTACTGCCGCAAGCGCGGCCTCTACCCCGAGCAGATCCAGGCCTGGCGCAGCGCCTGTGAGCACGCCAACGACTGGGCGGGCGAGCGCGCTCGCCGGAGCCAGGGCGAGCACACCGAGCTGCGCCGGCAAGTGCGCGACCTGCAACGCGATCTCCAGCACAAGGAGAAGGCGCTGGCGGAGACCGCGGCCCTGTTGGTGCTGTCAAAAAAAGCCGCGGCGATCTGGGGGGACGAGGACGCATGATCAGCACCCAAGATCGCCGCCAAGCCATTGAGCTGATCGACGAGGCGGTGGCCGGCGGCGCGCGCAGGGCGCGCGCCTGCGCGGCGCTGGGCTTGAGCGTACGCACCGTGCAGCGCTGGACCCGCGCGGGTGAGGTCACTGCGGATCGCCGCCCGAGCGCCGAGCGGCCCACACCGCCCAACGCGCTGAGCGAGGCCGAGCGCGCCGAGGTGCTCGCGGTGTGCAACAGCCCCGAGCACGCCAGCCTGCCGCCGAGCCAGATCGTCCCGCGCCTGGCCGATGCGGGCATCTACCTCGCCTCCGAGTCCACCTTCTACCGCGTGCTGCGCGACGCCGACGCCCAGCACCACCGCGGCCGCGCCAAGGCCCCGCGCGCGCCGACGCCGCCGCCGAGCCACACCGCCGACGGCCCCTGCCAGGTCTGGTGCTGGGACATCACCTACCTGCCGGGGCCCGTGCGCGGGCTATTCTTCTACCTCTACCTGATCCTCGACCTCTACAGCCGCAAGATCGTCGCCTGGGAGGTGCATACGGCGGAGAACAGCGAGCATGCCAGCGCCCTGGTGCAGCGCGCCGTGCTCGCCCAAGGCTGCATCGACCGCCCGCTCGTCCTGCACGCCGACAACGGCAGCCCGCAGAAGGGCAGCACCCTGGTGGCCACCCTCGAGCGCTTGGGCGTCATCCCCTCCCACAGCCGCCCGCGCGTGAGCGACGACAACGCCTTTGCCGAGACGCTGTTTCGCACCTTGAAATACCGCCCCGCCTATCCGGCCAACGGCTTTGCCGACTTGGCCGCAGCGCAGGCTTGGGTCCTGGACTTCGTGCGCTGGTACAACACCGAGCACCGTCACAGCCGGCTGCGCTTCGTCACCCCCGAGCAGCGCCACAGCGGCGAGCATGTGGCTGTCCTGGCGCAGCGCGAGGCCCTCTACACACAGGCCAAGGCCGCGCATCCCGAGCGCTGGCGCGGCGCAGTGCGCGACTGGACCCCGCCCGGGGCGGTGACGCTCAACCCCGCCGGCGCTGCCGCATCACCCCAGGCGCAGGCCGCATGAGGACCGCTGCGATGCTCGCCAGGGCTGCACGCTGCCCACGCCATCCTTGGGAGGGAGGGAGCGAGCACCTTCTTGCCACCCCGGTGCTGTCCCAGCACAGCCGCTGCCCTGGTGGCCATCCTCGGTCGGTCGGTCGCTTCGCACGGAGCCAGGCGCCCGTAGCCGCGCGCCGGGTCCAGGTGGAGCGCCCGCAGCGCAGCGCAGCGCAGCGAGGACGAACGACCTTGACCCGGCGCGCGGTGGAGGGAGACTGGGCGCAGTGCGAAGCGAGCGGCCGACCGTTTGGCAGCACGCTGCGATCCCCGCGCCGCCAAGCTCGGGCCGCCCCCGCAGGCGCGTCGACGACAGGGCCAATTAGAAATTGAGCGACTGGGTTGAAGCGACAACTACCTTGACAAACACCG
>NZ_CAJXYK010000115.1 GCF_913063425.1 uncultured Thiohalocapsa sp. | reverse complement strand
GGTGCCATTACCAATTACATCGATGTCGCACAGCTCGTGCTGTACGTCTTCTGGTTCTTCTTCTTCGCGCTGATCTTCTATATCCGCACCGAGGACAAGCGGGAAGGCTACCCGGTGCAGTCTCAGCGCATGGGCGGCAAGATGAAGATGATGGAAGGCTTCCCGCCGCTGCCCAAGCCCAAGACCTTCAAGATGCCGCACACCGGCACCATCGTGCAGAAGCCGAGCCCGGACCGCGCGCAGCCGAGGCTGAACGCCGTTCCCATCGCCGACTTCCCCGGCGCCGCGCTGACCCCCACCGGCAACCCGATGCTCGCCGGCGTCGGCCCAGGCTCCTATGCCGTCCGTGCCGAAGAGCCCGATCTGACTGAGACCGGTGAGCCGCGCGTGCGGCCCATGCGCGTCGCCAAGCACTTCAGCGTCGCCAAGGGCGACCCGGACCCGCGCGGCTGGCCCGTGCTCGGCTGCGACGGCGCCCAGGGCGGTGTCTGCAAGGAGATCTGGGTGGACACGGCCGAGCCCTGCGTGCGCTACTTCGAGATCGACGCCGGCGGCAAGCGGGTGCTCGCACCGACGCCGCTCTGCAACGTCCGCACCAAGAAGGGCGTCATCGAGGTGGACAGCATCACCGGCGCGCAATTCAAGGATGCGCCGACGCTCAAGAGCTACGACCAGATCACCCTCGCGGAGGAGGACAAGGTGGTCGCCTACCTCGGTGCCGGTAAGCTGTACGCCACGCCGGACCGGGTGGAGCCCTATCTGTGAGTGAGTTCGACTTCGAGCCGGTCCCCGGCTTGCCGGAGAATCTCCCGGAAGGAGAGCAGCTCCGGTGGCAGGGCGCGCCCCAGTGGGGCGCGCTCGCCGTGCGGGCGTTCCACGCCCGCACGGTGGCCATCTATTTCGGGGTGCTCATCGTCTTCCGCGTCGGCTATGTGATTGCGGCCGGCGAGCCCCTGAAGGTGGCGCTGCTCTCCGGGCTGTGGCTGCTCCTGCTCTGTGGCATGGCCGTCGGCATCCTGGCGCTCATGGCCTGGGCCTTTGCGCGCTCCACCATCTACAGCATCACGGACCGGCGCCTGGTGATCCGCTTCGGCGTGGCCCTGCCCATGGCCGTGAACATCCCGTTCAAGGCCATCGAGAGCGCCGGGCTCAGGCGCTACAAGGACGGAGTCGGCGACATTCCCATGGCGCTCGGCGATGGGCACAGCGTCAACTTCCTGATCCTCTGGCCCAACGTGCGTCCGTGGCGCTTCTTCGACGCCCAGCCCATGCTGCGCTGTGTGCCGGAGGTGGACCGGGTCGCGGAGATCCTCGCCGACGCCCTGCGCCAATGCACCGCGACCGAGTCCAGCGCGACGGAGCAGGACACCGCGGGCAACGACGCCGGGCAGTCGCGTACCGACGCCGGCGACTCACCGCAGCTCGGCACCGCGCCGGCGACGGGCCGATGACGGAGGTGTGCGCGCAGTGAGCGACCCGTTCGAGGGGCGACCCTTTCCGCGCGGCGTGCTCATCGGCGCGGCGTTGTTGATCGGCTTCGTGATCCTGGCCGCGGCGATGGTGCAGATCACCGGTGTGGGCGGCACCCAGACACCGCTGCCGCCGGTGGTGGAGAGCCGTGAGCTGGTGTTCCAGGACGATGGTGCCGGCACCACGACGGTGCGCATCGCCGGAGACGACGGCAAGCTGCTGGCGGAGCTCGAGTCCGGCGTGGACGGCTTCGTGCTGGGCGTCATGCGCGGCATGGTGCGGGAGCGGGAGGCGTATGACGTGCCGTTGGATGCGCCCTATGTGATTTCGCTGCGCACCGGCGGCATCCTGCTGTTCGAAGACCCGCAAACCGGTCGGCAAATCGACCTGCGCGCCTTCGGACCCACCAACACCGCCGCCTTCGCGCGCCTGCTGCGCACCGAGCCGGTAACCCAGTGATCGCCCGCCGCGGTCATTGCACCACCCCGTGTCTGATGCCATGCCCGGCGCTGGCTCGGCGCGTGTCGAAAGCAACAACAATCGCATCCGGAGTGAAGGGTCTATGACCGAG
>NZ_CAJXYK010000114.1 GCF_913063425.1 uncultured Thiohalocapsa sp. | reverse complement strand
ATCGGCAACAGCTACGGCAAGTTCATCCAGCGCGACACGCTGAAGAAGGGCAAGGAGCACGAGGTGCCGCTGATCCGCATCGGCTTCCCGATCTTCGACCGCCATCACCTGCATCGGATGACGACCATGGGCTACGAGGGTGCCATGTACATCGTCACCACCCTGGTGAACGCGGTGCTGGAGCGCCTCGATGACGAGACGCGCGAGATGGGCGTCACCGACTACAACTACGACTTGGTCCGCTAGGGAAAGCATCGAGTGACGAGGAGCGAGTGACGAGGAAGTCCGCTTCCCACTCCTCCTCGAATCTCGACCCTCGACACTCGTTACCCGGACCTGGAGTCAGCAATGCCCAATGTGATGATCCGAAAGAACGACGCCGGCGGCCTGCTCTTCTATGTGGCCAAGAAGGACATGGAAGAGACCATCGCCAACGTCGAGACCGATACCGCCGACGCCTGGGGCGGCGCCGTCGAGCTCACCGACGGCTCGCGCTGGTACATCGACCCGGTCAGCCCGCGGCCGAGCTTCCCCACCACGCTCAGATTCAAACGCGCCGAGGACTGACAGCGACCCGCCGCCGTCATCAACCCGAGGCCACCGACACAGGAGACCTGCTATGTCCCTGCAAATCATCCGCGACCTCTGCACCGCCTGCGGCGACTGCGAGTCCGTCTGCCCCACCGACAGCATCAGCCCCTTCAAGGGCGTCTACAAGATCGACGCCGAAAGCTGCACCGAGTGTGACGACGCCGATCCGCAGTGCCTGGATGTCTGCATGGAAGACGACTGCATCGTACCGGCCTGACACGCCAGGCCGGCGCCGCCTCGGCAACCGGACGCCGCGGGCTTGGCCAAGGAAGGCCGCGCGGCGCAGACGATCCGGCAGGATGACCACGGCACGGGAGATCCACAGCGCAACGCGCCCCGCAGCATCGCCAGGTCGCCTCCCACCACCACGCCTTGATCCCGGACCCAACCCGCGGGGTCCCACCCCCACCCGTTGCCACCGCAGCCGAGACCCATGCGCATGAACGACGCCCAGAACCCACACGTGCTCTCCGAGGACATCGCGCTGCGCATCGGCCTCGCGGCCCGCGCGCTGCCGGACACGGACCCTGCCCGCCTGCTCAAGGTGCTGGCGGACGCCGTGGGCCTGCCCCCCACCGTCGCCCAGCTCGATGGGCTGACCGTCAAGCAGCTCAAGGCCGCCGCCGACGGCGATCTGGCGGAGGTGGATGCCGACAGCCTCAAGGCCGCGCTCGCACTGCTCAAGGGCCAGGGCGCAGACATCGAGCCGCCGCCGCCCCTCGAGGCCCCGCTCACTGAGGCCGAGGCCCCCGCCGGCAGCATCCGCGTCGCCTGCGCGTCCAACGGCGGCGAGCTCCTGGACGGCCATTTCGGCTCCTGCCGGCGCTTTCTCGTCTACCAGGTCGCCGCCGGCACCAACCGGCTGGTGGACGTGCGCGACATCGACGACAGCGCCGCCGACGACAAGAACGCCCACCGCGCCGCACTCATCCAGGACTGCCAGGTGCTGTTCGTTGCCAGCATCGGCGGCCCCGCCGCGGCCAAGGTGGTGAAGCGGGACATCCACCCGGTCAAGTTTCCGCAGGGCGGCAATGCCCGTGAGCAGGTGACCGTCCTCGCCGGGCTGCTCGCCGACAAGGCCCCGCCGTGGCTCGCCAAGATCATGGGCCAGGATACGGACGACCGCGTACGCTTCGAGCGCAGCGCCGAGGAAGCCTGAGCGCCCATCCAGCTCGCTCGTGACACCGCTCCTGCGGTGTCACGCCGCGCCCCGAGGCCGAATCCCACAAGCGCCTTACGCACCCACACCCGATCGACGCCGACCCCAATGCTCACCGACGAATTCCTCGACCAGGTCACCACCATCGTCACCCGCGCCGGCCTGACGGCGGACTCCGTCGCCGCCCTGCGCCAGGCCTTCCCCGACGTGCACTTCACGCATTGTCTGGATGACGACATCGGCGCCGGCATCGACCCCTACCGCGAGGCCGACGGCTTCAACCTCTATCTCATCACCGGCGCCGAGCACTGCATCTCCTTCACCCGCAGCCAGGAGGGCGCCACCGGACTGGTGCTCGCCGAGGTCACCGAGGACGACTGAGAGGTCGTGAAGAAACCTACCGACCTGCTGCGGACGCCTCCGGACGCGCCATGCGGCGTTGCAGGGAGCCGAAAACCGGGTCACGTAGAACGACT
>NZ_CAJXYK010000113.1 GCF_913063425.1 uncultured Thiohalocapsa sp. | reverse complement strand
GTCTCGGACATGCGTCGATAACATGCGCCCGTGGCCCGGGTACTCGGCGAGCAGCACCAGCGACGCATCGGCAAGATCCATTGGGAGACTGGACATGGGTCCAGCTCCGATCGGTGAGGCGGTGCCTGAGAGGGCGTTCGTGCCGTTGCCACGCTATTCCAGGCACTTGCGGGTTAGACAGATGGCGCGTGCGTGATGCTGGCAGAGGAACGCGCTGCTTCGGAGGGTGGGGTCCCTATCCCCCAGATGGGACCCAGCAGAACCAACCCACCCCCATCTGCGCTCCACCCACCCAGCCTGGATGCGCGCGAACGGAGACGAGAATCCGCCAAGCGCAGCCGCCATCATCCGCTTGAGACCGGGCACAGCCCCGGCTCCAGAATGACGACGGCAGCGCTCAGTCAAACAGCCCCGCCACGGGCCGGCAGGCTCGGGCGGGGCTGAGCGGCGCCTTAGGCCGCATCCTCCGGCTCGCTGGTCAGCAGCGGGCGATGCACCGCCGGCGGCTCATCGGGCGATGGCCCTTGCGTGAACCCCGGCTCCGCCTCCGCATCCAGCAGCGTGCGCCATGCGTCGATCTGCTCCGGGTCCGCCTGCCACTGGACACCGAAGCCGCGCTGGGAGGTACCGCCGCGGGTGTGGGGGATGATCTCCATCCCCTGATGCCCCAAGCGCTTGCTGAGCTTGGCCTTGCTGCTCGGCATGCCGCCCACCAGCAGCTCGAAGACCGCGAACAGGTGCTCGTGCGAGACCACCTGCTTGTCGCCGGCCGCCGCTGCCGTCAGGGCTTCGTCCAGGAAGTCCCGGTACGCGCCGCGCGGGTAGACCTGGCGGCCATCGAACGGCGTCGTGCGCGGCATGGCGTCGGCACCGAGCGGGCGTTGCGCGACGAAGTACGCCAAGTCGCCATGGCGGAAGGCATGGGCAACCTCTTCGATGGCGGTCCGCGTGATCGCCTGCAACAGCCGCTTGGCCGGTGTGTCCAGCGCGGTGCCGGCCAAGCTGCGGTCCGCCTGGCGCGAGCGCAGGTAGTCCGCGAAGGCAGGCAATTCCTTCGCGATACGCTGCGCCAGCTCGGCACCGTCCTCACCGGGCGCCAGCAGCTTGGCCTCCTGCCGCGGACAGACGGTGCAGCGCCGGTCGTTGGCCTCGATGCGCATCGAGTTGGGCTGGTTGGACGCCAGGATCAGGTTCAAGTGGTTGTCCAGGTTGCGCAGGTCCTGCCGCATGGCGCGCAGCTCGATGCGCGGCTCGGTGATACAGGGCGCTGAGGCTGACCCGGCGGCCCTCGGCCTTGCGGAGACCTTCGGAAAGCCGTTGACTGCTTCAGATTGCGCGCTGGCATCGACGTTGCGCGGCGTCTATGATCTTCGAGCCCCCCAACTGGAAGAGGCCAGATCCATGACGACCATGCTGGGCGAAACGCTCTCCTCCGTCGCCAGTGTGGAGACCTTGACGGCATTGCAAGAAATCGCCCAGCGCGATGGGCGCGACTTGGAAGCTGTCGTCGATGAGGCCCTGCGCGCCTATGTCCAGCGGCGGATGGAGCAGCCACGCCGACAGGTTCTGGGCGCGCTGGCGGAAAGCGTGCGAGAGTTTGACGACCTCTATCGCGCGCTGGCGAAGTGAGGTGGCCGCGCGTGACTACCTGACTGTTGCCGATGTGTTTCTGCGTATCAACGGTTGGCGCTTGTGCAGGTCTTCGACACGAGTGTATGGCGAGATGATTCAGATGTTCGAGGCCGGAAGCTTCGATATGGCACACCTGGAGCCCTGGCTGCGTGACTTCGCAATGGACAAACAGCAATCCTGAAACGCCTAAGAGGCTGTTTGGAAACTAAGATATTGATTTTCAATACACCATCCCCACGCTCCTAGGCAAGAACTCGTTCACTCGCCAGTTCATTGGGGTATTCAATGAATTCAGAGCAGCATCCAACGCGCAAGGGCTACGACAGCGACGTCACCGATGCGGAATAGAATATCATCGGCCCACTCCTTGCGGAGATTCAGGCCGCTCCCAAGGGTCGCCCACTTGAACATGATCTCCGTGCCGTGGTCAATGGCATTTTCTACGTCAAGGGGGAATATAGGGGACGTACCACGAATCGCTCGTGTACGGTCAAGCGCAGTTGGCCAGAATGTCAGGTGCGAGGCAAAGGGCCAGGTCTTGTATTTTGCATCTGGCCTGCATGGTTTTCGCCACTGCAGGAACGGTGAATTGCGGGGACAATGCGGGCT
>NZ_CAJXYK010000112.1 GCF_913063425.1 uncultured Thiohalocapsa sp. | reverse complement strand
TGCGGGGCGGCAGCGGGCGCAGCGCCATCACGCCGGAGATCCTGTTCGCCCTATGGCTGTATGCCACCTTGGAAGGCGTCGGCAGTGCGCGGGCGATCGCCCGCCTGGCGCTGGAGCACGATGCCTACCGCTGGATCTGCGGCGGCGTCTCGGTCAACTGCCACGCCCTCTCGGACTTCCGCAGCGCCCACGGCGAGGTGCTCGACGCGCTGCTGACCGACAGTCTTGCCTTGCTGATGGCCGAAGCGGTTGTGCGCCTCAAGCAAGTGGCGCAAGACGGCGCACGCGTGCGCGCCAGCGCCGGGGCGGCCTCATTTCGCACAGGGGAGCACCGTGCGGCGAGCTCGCAGCAGCCCCATGAGGCATCAAAACCGTGTCCCGCGGTTGCCGGCGAGCGCGACAACGCAACGCCACCACTGCGCTCCCGGGACAACTGCGGCCCTCCCGCGCGCCGCGCACCGGTCATGACCGGCGCAGCGGCCGGCACCTTCGCACCGTCTTGCTCGCCTTGGCAGCGGCGCGGAAACCGATTTGTTCACAACCTCTGAGCCCTCGCCCGCCGCGACCGCGCGGACGCCCGACTCCACCCTGCCGACGCCGCCAGAACCGCCGCCAACCCGCCGGCGCACAACATCAACCCACCCACCGCGGCGCCGTTCTCACCCGCACTCACACGGAGCCGACGGCAAGCGCCTGCCGCGCCAACCCAAGCGCTCAGGCTTCAGCCGGCACCAGCCCATTCGTTTCGACCCAGCACCGCAAGCTTGCCGGCGGCCCTGGCGCCGGCAACGTGCGGATACACTCGTCAGGCAATTCCTACAGCGCGAGACCGCAGCGTCTGATGCGGTCTGCGCCCGCGATCCACTAACATTCGACGTGCACAGCATCGGGAGCACAATGGACGCCTGGGAAGCCGACAGAAAAATCCTGCTCGCCGTCACCGGTCTCGCGCCACAGGTGGTTACCGAGACCGTCTTTGCCCTCGCTGTCGGCGCGGAGCGACCCTGGATACCCACGGAGGTGCGCATCGTCACCACCGCCCAGGGCGCTGTGCTGGCACGGCGCCACCTCGCCGCGGACGGCGACGCCGGCGCGGACGGCAACCGGCTCGCGCGCCTCTGCGCGGACTATGCCCTGCCGCCCATCGACCTCCGCGGCGAGCACATCGAGGTCATCCGCGACCAGCAGGGCCAACCGCTCGACGACATCCGCACCCCGGACGACAACGAAGCCGCCGCGGACCTCATCACCGACCGCGTGCGATCAGCGCAAGAGAAAAGCCACGGAAGACTATGGGGAGGTCGCGTACGCGGAACCGGCCCTGCTCGATCTTCGATCTCGTCGATACGGATTCCAACCCGGCTATCGCATAGCGGCCTGAGCCCGCGACCTGTTTGGCAGAGTGCCGAAGGCGCCGAAGCTCAAGCTGCTCTGCCTTCGGTCCGCAGGCTTTGTTCACGACTCCGTCCACGCGCGGGCGTACCCTGCGTAGCCCCAGCGTCCAGCCCGGATTGTGTCAGGCGCGGAAGGTCCGACGACGCAGTCAGCGGTCGAGGTGGTCAGCGTTATGACCAAGGCCGGTCCGCAAAGCGCTTGACCATCGGAAAGAGCTATGATTGACTGGGCCTGAATGGATGATCGACTCGACCGACGGAGCGGAACACGAGGATTGACACGGCCTTGCCGCGATCGTGAAGCGCCGTCGCCGTGATGGCGGCGCTTCAATTTGATCAGAAGAAAGCTGAAGGTTTTTTTGCAAGTAATTGAATCTGTTGAGGTTATTAATGTGTAATTGCTAGGCAAACGACGGCGACTAACGATTGCGGGAAGGCGTTGCAGAGAGCTCTACACACTTGGGCAAACCAGTGTGATGCCTTGCTGAGGCTTGCAAACTGCGGCCACGCTAAACGCTAAGCATCTGATAAGGCAGTCAATTTGAGCACCAACGCCACCAGGCCCTGTCCGCTAGGAGACCCTCCTCATGAAGCTTTTCCGGCTAGCCCACCCTTCGTCGAACGAAGATCTGATCTACGTCAACACCGCCGTGTCGATGGTAAACACTGTCGCAACACTGACGGCGATCATCGTTACGATGCTGGAGCTACTGCCCCGGCTACTGTAGTGCGCTGATGTAGCTTACGCGGCGCGGCCTTGTTTGGCCGCTGCCGCTCGCGACACCCCCGATCCGCCGAGCTTGAGTGCTCGGCGCATAGGCTTCTTGGCTGAATGGCGAAGGAGACTATGGCTGCTTTGCAAATCGGTTTCCATACAGATTCTCATCGCGTTCAATGGCGTCCGGACCGCTGCCGGGAAGCGTTGGCCGTGCGGGCGCTCATTCTGCGGTTCCAGCATCGTAACTCTAGCGCCTGAGGAGAGAGACTCATGTCCTCGTACGCCTGCCTCTTCGAGGCCAAGTCGATCCAGGAATACATCCTGCGCTCCGGCCGGCTGCGCCACGTCGTCGG
>NZ_CAJXYK010000111.1 GCF_913063425.1 uncultured Thiohalocapsa sp. | reverse complement strand
GGCGTCAGCGCCTCGCCGAGGGCCGCCATCGCGTCGCGCATCTCGTCCACCTGCACCGCGGCGGCCAGGTAGCCGCGGTGGCAGTCATGGGCCAGCCAGAGCTGCGTCAGCCCCGCCAGCCGGTGCCTGAGCCAGAGCTTGTCCTTGCGGGCGTCGATCCACGTGGCGAGGCTATCCCAGTGGGTGAGCAGCGCCTCGTGCGCGACCTCGATGGTGGCGACGCGCTGCGCCGGGTCGTCGGCCTGCGCGTCCGCGCTGGCCTCGGGCGCGGTGTCGGCGCTCGGGCCATCGCTCACCAGCAGGCGCGCGTCGTCTTCGAGCAGGGCCGCAAGCTTGGCGGCGGGGCCGTCCGCGGGACCGAGCAGGGCCTTGGGCGCCCGCCAGCGGGTCGGGGGCTTGTCGAGATCCGCCACCTGCACCAGCTTGCCGAACAGCAGCGCCAGGGCCTCCTCGGCGCACTGCCCGCCGTGGGCTTCGCGGAACTTGTCCAGCGCCTGCTCGGCGCTGGCGGCGATGGCGCCCTTGGCGCCGTGCATCTTGTCCAGGCGCAGCCTGAAGTCCTTGGGCTCGAGCGCCTGCAAGCGGCGCAGCACCTCGTCGGCGGGGCACTCGGGCTGGGCCTCCGGCGCCACCAGCGCGGCCAGGGTGTGCGCCATCATGGCCAGCGCGCCGGGCTCGTCGCCCGTGTCCCGGACGATCTCGGCGGCGACGTCGGCCGGGAGCCGGAGGCCGGCCAGGCGGGCGGGCTCCAGGATCATCCTCTCCCGCTCCGCCTGGCTGGGCATGGGAAGGGCGTAGCGGGCCTGGTTGAACAGGGCCGCCAGCTCCGGGGTGTCGCTGACGCGGGACGCGAATTCCCGGCGCATGGTGACGACGACGCGCGCCCGGTCTTCGGCGGCCGCGTCGGAAAGCAGGGCGACGAAGGGCTCCCAGGGCCAGGGCGGCCCGTCGGCGGCCCCGTCCGCGGCGGGCATCGTAAACAGCTCTTCGAACTGGTCCACGAACAGCAGCAACCGGGCGCTCTTATGGCGGCCGGCGAGGGCCTGTCGCAGGACGTCCGCGAAGCCGCCCAGCGGGCGTCGCAGCTGGTCCGCGAGCGGGCCCGGGTTCGGCCAATGCCCCTTGAGCTCCGAATGCGCCGACAACTGGGTGGCCAGTTCGTTGAAGGGTCGATCCGTGGGCACGAAGCGCACCGCCAGCCAGTGCTCGGAGCCTTCGATCTCGCCGCCGCGGGCCAGGCGCGGCAGCAAGCCGGCCCAGACCAGCGACGACTTGCCGGAGCCCGAGGCCCCCTCGACGGCGACAAACCGGGTCTGCGGGTTGCGCAGCAGCTTCATCAGCTCGTCGACGTGCCAGCCCCAGCCCTTGAAGACGAGGGCGTAGTCGTCGGTCAGGGGCAGCAGACCGCGGAAGGGTGAGCCGGCCGTCCAGCGTTCCGCGCCGGCCGTGTCCGTCTCGCCGGCGCCCGAAGCGGCGCTCAGCGCCGGGAGCAGTGCCTCGACCAGTCCGACCAGGTCGCCGGCCAGCCGATCGGCCAGCCTGGCGGTCTCGTCCTGGTTGTAGGCGATACAGGTCAGGCCATGGGTCTGGCCCGGCAGCGCGTGCGCCGTGGCCGCCTCAAGCAGCGCGTCGGCCCAGGTCTGGAATTCCCTGGCGGCCTCCGTGGCCGCGTCGAACGCGACACGGTCGTCGAAGTTCCGCGCGTTGGGAGCGCAGTCGCGCCATTCGCGGCGATAGACGATGGCGTAGGACGAAGCCGATTCGGACTCCGCCGCTGTCGTGGAGAAGCGTCGGACCAGCGCTTCCCAACAATCCCGCGCGCGCCGCTCGTCCTCGCTGCCGAACGTGCCCAGCGAACAGCCGAGTACCGCGATGACGACCTTGGCAGCCGGATCGATCTCCGGATGCTGCGTTCTCGCAATCGAGACGCGCGCCTCGAAAGACTCCGGCATGCCCAAGTCCGCTGCGAGCGTATGCAGGCGCTTGGCCAGCTCCGTCGCTTCGTGCAGGGCGTCCGCGCTGGCGATGAGTTGGATGGGCAGCGCCGGCGGCGTCCGGGAAGCCGCGGCCTCCCCCGCGGTGGCCCAGGCCGCTGGCTGATCCGCGGAGCATTGCACAGGCCGAACGATGAAGTCCTCCCGGTCCTGCTGGCACGCCTTGAGGAGCTTCTCCACCGTCTCCGAGGTCAGCACTTCGGTGCGGTCATCGCCCTCCTTGATGAACTTGTACAAGGTGGAGCCGTCCTTGGCGAGTCCTGCGCGCGCGGCCATGGGTTTCAGGCGACGGTCTTGCTTCAGCTTCATGACCAGCCGCCGCAACTTCGCCCAATCCCATTCCCAGTCCCAGTCTTCGTCGTCGTGCTTGTGCATGCGTCCCCTCGAACCTGCTGCCGACGCCATGGTACCGCCCGGCCAGCCAGGCCGCGACCAGACGCGATTCCGGGTCCGAACCGAGCTTCCGGGGGTACGCGAGCGCTCTTCGGGCACCCCGGCCGAGGCAGGGGGCCGATCCTCAAGGTTCCTCGGTCTTCCTCGGTGTTCCCCGAAACGACCGGAAAGCCTGGCCACGAGGAAAGCAGAGGAACTTAAGTATCTGGTTTCGTTACTTAAAATTGGTGCTGTACTGACATCGGAAGCCACCCACACAGACGAGGTCTCCGATGTTCGACCTGATGCTCCTCCTCACCGCCGCCTACATCACCTGCTACGTCCTGCTCGGTCTGCTCCACCTGGTGCCGGAGCACCGGCTGCCCCTGCCCGAGGACCACCGCCACCGCCTGGCGGGGCTGCTGCACCTGCTGATCGCCATCGCGCTGCTGGTAAAGCAGTTGCCGACGGGGCACTGATGCCCAGTCTCCTGCCGAGGCTCCGCCTCGGCACGCCGTCTTCGATCGCCGGCTCGGCAGGCGCCGCCGCCAATCAGTCGGCATGGCCAAGGCATCGACCCCGGGGCGCTGGCGCGCTCCGGG
>NZ_CAJXYK010000110.1 GCF_913063425.1 uncultured Thiohalocapsa sp. | reverse complement strand
TTAGCCGCCCGCTGGGTCGCCTGCCGCCAGGACAGCAGCCGGCAGCTGCGCGCGTATATGATCGCTCGCAGCCGGGACAAGCCCGGTCGCATCGCGCGATACGGTGTGTCGGCGCCGGACAACGTGGTTGTCGCTCATCAATCTGCCGCGTGCCGCAGCTCCGCGTCTCCATGAGCCGCTGGTCGATGATCTGCATGAGCCGCTGGTCGATGATCTGCTGCAGAGCGCGGATCTCGAGTGTCGGGTCCGGCGGACGGTGTCAGGCCGTGCACCGTCGCGTCAACAGCTGCTCGCACTCGTTCGCGGCCGGCAGCCAGCTTTGTGCATGGCGGCCGGGTCGTCCCAGTTCCGCAACTGAAGATGATCGCCGTGGCTTGGCCCAAGCGATGCCATGAGGAAACTTTCAACAGAAAACTAACAATAGATAAAACACTTCGTGATCGCCAATATGGGGAAGGCAAAAAAACAACAAAAACAGTCGGTAGGATTTTCTCAGGGTGTATTCTTTTGGGTAAGGTCCAAAACGAACAGGTCCAAAAAGCTCCCGTTTTCGCGGGTTTCCGGATCGCGTAGACATCAAAAGAGACAAGGGGGAGGTCGCGGAAGCGCGACGTCCACACGGACAATGCGGGCGCGCGCACCGCATGCATCGGGGCGAGACTATCGGTTTGGACACAGGGCTGCTTCACGACAGGGCGATGTTCAATGTGAGGGAGGTTGGTTTGGCTCTGGGCGGCGTCGGCCGCGCGGCGCAACGCTGGCCTCGGGGGCGCCGCCGCGCCCCGGACGGTGACGCCCGTACTTGCCTTCCGCGCTTGGTCGCAGCGGGGCGAATCAGTTGCCACCAGCGCGGGTGGCTCGCTGTGGGCAGCGACCTGCGGCCTGTGCGTGCGTGCGCCGTCGCAGGGTGCGCCGATTGCGAGTGTGCGCTTCGACAAGCGGTGCTGGCCACCATTGACCTGCAGTCCGAGTTTTTCCCAGTCGCGGAGCACGCGTCTGCGGCAGGGCGCACCGTTGCTTTAGGGGTGGCGCTGGAGGGGCCGTGTTCCGCCGTGCTGCGGGGGTTGCGGGATCTCAAAGATGCTCTGGATGGCGCCATAGCGGAGGGCGTCGAGCGTGTGACGTTGGACGCGGTGGTGGGTGTCGCGCTTGGCGATATGCGCCAGCTGGACCTCTCCGCGCCGCGGCGCAACGCCGCGATCAAGGCGTGGGGCGGTGCGCCGCGGCGCACCACCGCGATCAAGGTGTATGGCCGCGCGGAGGTCGAGAGCTGGCCAGAGTGGCGCGGCTGTCCGTTCGAAGTCTGCAGGGCAGCTCAGGGGGCGCGCGTCGCGCGGAGGCGTCTGCAGCCGAATCTACGCCACGCCGGGAGCGACATCGCGATTTGGCAAGGGGCGACCGTCAAAACGCACGAGCCCTTGGGGGCGCGCACTGAAACAAATCGAGATACGGCGTCGGACGCCGTGGATGCGCGGACCATAGGTCATGGCTGGCGCTCTCGTCTGCTCGATGCCGAGTCCAGGGTCACACGACAGAGAGCGGTGGTGTCATCGCTGCCAGATCAGACAGACGTGTCTGCTTGCTGGGATCATCCTGCATCGGTTGCGGGGTGGGCGCGTGGTGTCGCCATCGATCTTGAAAAACGACGACGCCGGTTGATCCTATCGCGATCACACCTCGACAGGTTTTCCGCAGAGGCGCCATCGGCGGCCTTTGCCGGCCCCGCCTCCGGGGCCAACGCGAACGCGAGCGACAAATCGGTCGCTCTCACCACCATCCATCAGAACACCGAGCAGCGCTGCTGCGACGCGGCGTAATCCAGGGGAAGCACACAATGGCTAAAGATCTGAACCTCTCGACCGGATCGGCTCTCGCAAGCGACGTTGCTGAGAGCAAAAAGCGTGCGGCACTGCAGCAGCTGGTTGATGCTTGGAAGAGCAACAACGCCAAATCGGCCAAGCGTGTTGGTACGTTTGGGTTCATGGCCACCGCTCTCGCGGCCTGCAACTCCGACAACGATGCTGCAGAGCCTGGTAACCCCGACAACGGTGCTGCAGATCCTGGCAAGGCCGGCACGCGCTTCTTCTTCTTGAGCGACGCCGAAGGCGATCTTCAGAAGCAAGAGTTGGTAGATATCGCGTCCTCGACGGTGGATGACGCGGCGCTTGACGGCCTTCTCGTCGAGCCCGGCAATATTGCCGCCGGGGCTCTGGGGGCTCCGACCTCGGCAGGGCTTGTGAGCGGTGTGCTCACAGCGCCGTCCGGTGAGACCTATGTGGCGGACCTCGAGGCGGCCGAGCAAATTGAGCTGTCTGGCGAGGGGAACTTCTGGGTGCTGGCGCCAGAGGCCAGTTTTGCCGGGTCCGCACGGGACGTCGACATGACCGTGGACCTGCAGGGCGGTATTCTGACCTTTGACTTGCCAAGTGATAGTTACATCCTCGACGTGACTGGGACACTGAGCCTCGGCGGTGGCCGAATTGAGCTCAAGGATGGCGTGGTGGATGTTACGCAGGCCACGCTCAGCGGCATTGCTGCGAGCGACGACGGGGTGATCCTGAACTCGACGCTGGTGATCACGGCATCGCAAGCACGCGCGTTTGCAGACGTTGGGGCGGGCGTTCGCCACGGGGACAATAAGCTCGAGAACCCGACGAAAGTGAAGATCGTCGTCGAGAGCCAGGGCGATGCCGATGCGATCATCAATCTGCTGGAGCAGCCTCAGGTGCTGGGGAACCTCCTTCAGGAAAACACGAGCGGTGAGAAACCCGATCTTGAAATCGCTGTGTCGGAGGATGTCACTGCTGATCCGGAGATGAGCGAAACGGTCAAGCGCATTGACGAGGCCGTTCAGACGTCCAAGGCAGATCTCGAAGCGGCAACGGGGAAAGCGGAAGGATCAGGCCTGGAGCTGCCGGATCTTCAAACCGACGACGTGCCGCAAGACGAGACCGAGGACGAGGGGTCGGGCGAGGCGCCGCGGGCGCCTGACGCCCCGGACGCCGCGGCGCCTTTGGCTCCGACGAACCTGTCCCTTTCTGGCGATACGCTGACCTTTGAGGCCGAGGCCGGGTCGACGCCGAAGATTATGAACGACGGCACGGATGTGTCGGAGGA
>NZ_CAJXYK010000109.1 GCF_913063425.1 uncultured Thiohalocapsa sp. | reverse complement strand
CTCCTGGTCGCTGTGCAGCTTGTACTTGAACAGGGTGCTGCGCAGGGCCTTCTTGACCTCGCGCTCGCCGGCGCTGGTCTGCTGCCAGCCGGGGAAGCGGACCATGCGCACGATCTCGTCGATGTCGGCGACCACGCGCTCGACGATGACCGGGGTGTCGGGGTTGCGGACCTCCTCGAACAGGGCGGTCAGGGCCGCCTTGCCGCGGTCCTCGTCCTCTTCGGGCGGGGTCTCCTTCTCCGCGGCGACCAGGTCGCCGGCCAGGGCGAGCAGCTCCTTCAGGAACTGGACGCTGTGCAGTTGGCCGGCATCAAAGCGCTCGCGCAGCCGCTCCAGGCGCTCGGACAGGGGCTTGGAGCGCGGGTTGCCGAGGTGCTTGCGCAGGCGCGCGGCGACCTTGATCTCGATCTCTTTGGTCTTCTTCTTGCGGTCCGGCGCGTCCAGGATGGCCTCCACCACATCGGCGTCGAACACCAGCTCGTCGAGGTCGTCGCGGATGGTGCTGATCGTCACGTTGTCGTGGATCAGCGCAACCGTTTTGGCGCCGAGCACATGCCAGAGCAGCGCGCCGTGGCCGGTGGAGGGCTTGAGGCTCTCGTACACCTGCGCCAGCCAGCGGTAGTCGGCCTCGAAGGGTTGCAGCAGCGGGTCCGGCGAGATCGCCTCCCAGAGCCGGCCGAGCACGCTCATGTCGGCGGCGAAGGCGTCGCGGGCGCTGTTGTCCGGCAGGCACTCCTGTGCGGCGATGAGGCCGTCGTAGCCGCTCAGGCTGCGGTCCACCCCGGCGAAGTAGGCCAGGCACTTCTGCATGGCCCCGGGCAACTGCGCCTTGAGCGCGGCGATGTTGCCGGCCACCTGCTGGAAGGTCGCCTCGTCGAAGGCCAGCGCCTTGGCCATGTCGTCGAACACCCCGAGGTAGTCCACGATCAGGCCGTGGCTCTTGGTGGCGGTCTGGCTGCCGCTGTAGGTGCGGTTGGTGCGGGTGATGGCCTGCAGCAGGGTGTGGTCGCGCAGGGGCTTGTCCAGGTACATGGCCTGGAGGATGGGCGCGTCGAAGCCGGTCAGCAGCTTGGCGGTGACGATGAGGATCGCGAGTGGGTCGTTCGCGTCGCGGTAGCGGTCCAGCAGGGCCTCTTCGGCGTCGCGGTCGCGCTTGTACGGGGCGTAGCGGGCGTCGGACTGGTCCTTGCCCTGCACCGAGATGACGACGTCGGTCTCGATGCCGTCCGGCAGCAGCCGGTCCAGCTCGGCCTTGTAGAGCAGGCAGCACTCCTGATCGAAGGTGACCGCCATCGCCTTGAAGCCGTTCGGCGCCACCTTGGCCTGAAAGTGCTTGGCGATGTCGGCGCAGATGCCGGCGATGCGCCCGGGCGTCTTCACCAGCACGGCCATGTTGGCGGCGGTCTTGGCGAGGTTGTCCCGGTCCAGGTCGGACAGGCCGCCGGTCAGGTTGGCGTAGGCCTGGTCGATGGCCGCCTTGTCGATGTGCAGGTTGACCAGCCGCGGCTCGAAGTGCAGCGGCAGCGTGGCGCCGTCGCGGATGCTGTCCTCGAAGCCGTAGTGGCTGAGATAGCCGTTGGCGTCCTCCGGCGCGCCGAAGGCATAGAAGGTGTTGCGGTCGCGCTTGTTGATGGGCGTGCCGGTGAGGCCGAACAGGAAGGCGTTCGGCAGCGCCGCGCGCATCTTCATGCCGAGGTCGCCCTCCTGGGTGCGGTGCGCCTCGTCCACCAGGGCGATGATGTTGTGGCGGTCGTTGAGTACAGGCGAGTCTTGTCCGGCGGCGTCGTCGTCCGCGTCGTCCGGCGCGCTGTCGTCTTCGCCCGCCGCAGCCTCGGCGCCCGCCTCCGTGCCGGCAGGGGCCGCCGGCACCGCCAGCCCCAGCTGCGCGGCCAGCGCGCTCAGCTCGGCCTGCAACGCCTCGCGCTTGCTCTCGTCGTCCACCCGCGCCGCAGCGCGCCAGGCGACGCCGAGCTCGGCGCCGGCGGCATCAACCTGCCCCTGGCGATGCAGCTCCGGGATCTGCCGCAGCAGCCGCGCGACGCTCTGCCGCGGCGTCTCCTCGCCGAACTTGAAGATGGTGGCGATGATGATCTTGCGCGTGTCCTGCTGGAGCAGGGTCTTCAGCGTGGAGCGCTTCTCCGCCTTCACCAGGTTCGGGATGTCGGCGCCGTGGAAGGTGGCGCTGATCTGCGCATCCAGATCGACGCGGTCCACCACGATCAGCACGGTCGGGTTCTTGAGCTTTGGGTGCATGCGCAGCTTCTGTGCCGCGAACACCATCAGCAGCGATTTACCGGAGCCCTGGAAGTGCCAGATCAGGCCCTTCTTGGGCTGCCCGGCCACCACCCGCGCGACGATGCGGTTGGCCGCCTCGAACTGCTGGCAGCGGCACACCAGCTTGAGCCGGCGCTGCTTCTTGTCGGTGGCGAACAGCGTGAAGTTGGCCAGGATGTCGAGCAGGGTCTCGGGCGCCAGCAGCCCGGACACCGCCCGTTGCAGGTCCGAGAGCCCGCCGGGCGCGGCGTCCTCGTCGTCCCGCCAGGGGCCTCACAGCTGCACCGGCATGTGGATGGAGCCGAAGCGCAGCTCCTTGCCCTCGGTGGCGACGCTGAACAGGTTGCAGGCGAACAGCTCCGGCACGAAGCGCTCGTACTCCTGCACCTGGATGGCCCCGTCCACCCAGCTCACCGACGGGCGCGTCGGGGTCTTGGCCTCGATCAGCACCAGCGGCAGCCCGTTGACCAGCAGGATCATATCCGCGCGGCGCTCCGCCGGGCCGGCGCGGAAGCTGTATTGGGTGGTGACGACGTACTGGTTGCGGGACAGGTCCTCGAAGTCCACCAAGCGCACCGTCACATGCTCCCCGTCCGGCCCGAACGGCATGCTGCGCTCGCCCCGCAGCCAGGCGGTGAGCTCCTCGTTGGCCCGAATCAGCCCGTCCGAGCGCACCGACAGCACGATGGCGCGCAGCTTGTACAGCACCTCATCGGCCCGTTCCGGTTGCGCGGCGATCTCGGGGTTCAGGCGGATCAGCGCGTCGCGGACCAGGGGCTCGACGAAGACCTCCTGTGGCTGGCGCGGCAGGGCCGCCGCCGGCAGGTAGGTCCAGCCCGTGCCCTTGGCGGCGATGCCGTAGCTGCCGCGGGCGTCCTGGAGGTTCAGCGGGTTGGCATCGGCCCGGGCACCGCTGAGCAGGTCGCGAAGGTACGCCTCGACGGTGTTGGATTCGGTGAAGGTCAT
>NZ_CAJXYK010000108.1 GCF_913063425.1 uncultured Thiohalocapsa sp. | reverse complement strand
TCGGCTCCCTGCGCCTTGCCTGGCACGCCCGGAGACGCCCTCGCGACGGCCGGCAGATTTTTCACAACCTCTGAGCCCCGCGCCGCGCGGGTCGCCGCCATGGCCCGCTGCCGGGCGGCGGCTCATCCAGTGCCCTGTCGGCGCCGGCGGTGCCGCCCGCTCATTGCGCGCAGATGGACAGGTCGTCGATGCCGGCTTCCACGAGGTCGCCGGTGCTGGGCCCGTCGGCGGCCGTCACCCGCAGCTGTACGCTGGAGCCTGCGGGGATGGCGCGGCGGGCCTGCCTCCAGACCGCGGTGCTGCGCACGTCGCCTTGGCTCACCAGCGGCTCGAAGGTGGCGCCCCCGTCGGTGGACACCGCAAGCGTGAAGCCGTCGCCGCCCGGGTCGTCGCCGGCATCGCGTTGGCCGTGGAAGTACCACAGGGACAGGGTGGAGGCGTTGTCGACCGTCCAGGTGGGGGACTCCAGGATGCAGGTGCCGCCGTCCACGTCGTCGGTGCCGGCGCTGATATTGGCAGCGGTGAACAGCGCTTTGCCGCTGCCGGTGGTGTGATCGCCGTCCACCTGGGTGACGACGCCGCTCCAGACCCGCGTCGGCGTGCCGGCGACGAAGGCACCCGTTGTGCAGTTGCTCGCCGGGCTGTTGACCCAGTCGCCGAGGCCGGTGGCGGTGTCGAAGCTCAGCGCCACGCTGCACCCTGCGCTGCCGTCACCGCCGTCATCGCTGCCGCCATCGCCGCCGCCGTCTGCGGTGTCCTCGAAGATGCGCAGGTTGCGGAAGGCGCTGGTGTTGTCGCGGGCGCCCGTGTCCATGTCGTTCACCAGCACCAGCCGCATGTCGGTGCCGGTGTAGTACTGGCCGACCGGGATGCGGAAGCGCTTGTAGGTACCGAGATCGGCCTGCGTGTAGGGGGTGCCGTGGGACAGGGCACGGAACCAGTGCTGGGTGCCGAAGAGCTGGAAGATGCGGCTGTCGTTCAGGATGTCGTCCTCGTCGAAGCCGAGGCCGTGGATCTCACCCTCCGCGGTGCTGCGGAAGTCGACCTCGAGGACCGTATTCGGCGTGACGGTGAAGGTGGCGTCGGTACGTCGCCAGCGGTTGCCCAGGAGCGCCAGCGTGGCGCCGCCGTCCTGGACGCTGACGCTGCCGGTGCCGACGGCGTCCTGGTTGGCGTAGGGGCTCGTCGGCGTCGCGCCGAAGTCGATGCAGTCGGGGCAGGGATCGACGCTGGGGCTGATGTCGAAGCCCGCCTGTACGCTGTCGTTGGAGGCGTTGATGTCGTTGTCCGCGAAGGTGCTGACAGCGGCGACGAAGGTACCGCTGTCGAGCGCCAGCAGCGTCAGGTCGACACCCGCGCTGCTGCCCGCTGCCAGGGGGGCGAGGTCGCAGGTGAGCAGCAGCCCGCCGCTGTCGGTGAGCGCTTCGCCGCAGCCGGCGGGTGCGGCGCCCACCAGCAGCAGCGCCGACGGCAGCCCGATGCGCACACCGACACCGGTGGCCATGTCGTCGCCGCCGTTGCGGACCTCGATGCTGAAGTCGAATGGGGTATCGACAGTGGCCTCGGTGGGGTTCACGGGCAGGGCGGGGCGCACATCCGCCTGCGGATCGCTGCCGTCGGGGATGGCCGTGATGCAGCCCGCCGCGGCAATCTCCGGCTGCATCTGCTGCAGGCTGCACGCGGAGAACTGGTCGCTGCCGTTGATGACCGGGTTCATCAGGTAGATGCCAGGCGTGCCGGCACAGGCTGAGCCGCCCTGGTTGTCGTGCGGCGCGCCAAAGTTATGGCCCAGCTCGTGGGCGGCGATAAGGGCACCGAAGGAGCCCAGGTCCTCGCTGACGCCGACACCGAAACGGCTGTTGCAGAGCACCCCCAGATAGGCGATGCCGGCCACCGAGCCGCTGATGTTGCGGCCGGTGAACAGATGTGCCAGTCCGGTGTTGGTGCCGTTCACGAATCCGCCGAACTGGCTCAGCAGGGTCACGGCATCGGTGGACGTGAGCGGCCCGTTGCTCGACAGGGCGCGGATGTCCACGAGATCGATGGCGACCCCCACCTGACTGGAGAAGATGCCGTCGACGATATTCATCCGTGCCGCAAGCGTGGCGATGGGGTCCGCCTGCCCCTGCGCGAACTCAACGTCACCTACCACGGTGACGGGGAGCTGCTCCGTTGCGAGCCCTTGGGCGCTTGGGGCGAGGTCGCGGAGGTGATCGGTCAGCGCCTGGTAGCTGTGCAAAGCCCGCGCCCCCGGGGCCAGGCCACAGGTCTGGTCGTGCTGCACGTCCGCGAGTCGGTACAGCACCGAACCAGGGGCGGTTTGCGCGCCGCCCGGCTGCACGGCACCCAGTGCCAGCGCACCGCCCACCTGCTGCACGCGGTCGATCAGATGCACCTCCATGCCGTCGAAGATCATGCCCGACCAGCCATCCTGATGCTGGGTGAGCCTGGCCCAGGAATCCGGCACGCCGACGATGCCGCCGCGGTAGAGGCGGGCGGATGCCGCGATGCGGTCCCGCTGGGCGGTGGGCAGGTCGGCGATCAGGCGGTCATTGGGGGTGAGCTCCAGCTCGAAGGATCGTCCCAGTGCGTCGATGCTGATCCGGCGCGTCCCCGTGTCGCTCAGCGCGCTGCCGGCCTGGCTTTGGCGCAGGGGCTCGGTCAGCGTCAGCGGCTCGTGATGCAGGATGCGGAAGTCGTCTGCGCCGCGGGCCAGTGCCGACTCGGTCGTGATCAGTAATGCCGAGCAGAGCAGGAACCCTGTCCCGGTGACGTTGGAGCGATGACTCATGCGATCCTCTGTGGTTGGTCTGCCGTGTACAGGCTTGGGGTCGGCCGCGGGTTTCCGGCGTGGCCCGCAGGCGCTGCGGGGTCGCCGCGGCGGCGTTCGGCTGGTACCGGGCAGAGCGGCGCCGGCAGCGGGGCGCGACGGTCTTCGAAACCGCCCGCGGCGTCCAGCAAGCAACCGACAAGCCCGCCATCCGGGCGGACCAACTATCCCTGCGTGGACAGTCAGGGAAGCGCTGACACGGGCTTCAGGCACTGTCTGGACGCCGGACACTATCCGCGGTGCGCCGGTCTGCGTGCACCGGATGCCCGCCACGCGGCGTGTCCGCAGCTCGCGCCGAGCTGCGCCCCGCCTTCCTTCTCAGCCTGCGCCGCGCTGCGGCAGGCGATGTCGGTCTGCGGGGGCAGATGGCTTCAGGCCGCAACGTCGGGCTCCGACACCCGGCGCCCGGGATTGGATATGCGCCGCCGCCGTCATGCTCGCCACACCGAGCCCAAGCACCAGCCCGAGCCGCCGCCATGACCGACGCCGCCGCGCCCACCGCCACCCATCGCAACCGCCTCGCCGACGCCACCAGCCCCTACCTTCAGCAGCACGCCGCCAACCCGGTGGACTGGTGGCCCTGGTGCGAGGAGGCGCTCGACCTGGCCCGCGCGCAGGACAA
>NZ_CAJXYK010000107.1 GCF_913063425.1 uncultured Thiohalocapsa sp. | reverse complement strand
CAGGCCGGCACCAACCAGGCCACCTTCGCGTGGCTCCAGGGCCGGCTGCTGGCTGCCGAGGGCCGCCACGGCGAGGCGCTGGTGGCCTTCGAGCAGGCCGAGCACGTGCAGATGCACAACCGCCCGAGCCTGTTCCAGGCGCAAGGCGAGGCGCTGTTGGCGATGCGACGCTTTGCCGACGCCGAGGCGCGCTTCCGCACGGTGCTGGACATCGACCCGGTGAACGCGGACGGCAGCCTGGGCCTTGCGCGGGCGCTCCTGATGCAACGCGGCAGGGCGGAGGCGGCGCTCGCGGCGGTGTCGGATGCGCTCGGGCTCGTCTACCAGAACCCACGCGGCCATTATCTCCGCGGCGCCGCGCTGATGCGGCTCGGCCGGCTCGCGGAGGCCCGGGCCGCCTTCGAAACCGCCGTCGCGCAGAACCCGGTGTTTCCGGCGGCGCACCGGCGCCTGGCGCGGCTCGCGTGGCGCGCCGGGGATGACGCCGGCGCCGAGCACCAGCTCGGGCTTGCCAAGGCGGCGCTGCGCCGGATCCGAGAAATCCGCGCCGGTGCGTCGATGCCGAGCATCCACGAGGCGGCGAGCCTTGCGCCGGAGGCCATTGCGAGCCTGGGCGAGCTGGGCAGCCCCAAGACCCTGGGGCCGCTGGCCGAGGACGAGGTCGTCATTGTCTCCGGCCTGCCGCGCTCGGGCACGAGCATGCTGATGCAGATGCTCGCCGCCGGCGGCCTGCCGATCCTCACCGACGGCGCCCGGGAAGCCGACGCGGACAACCCCCGCGGCTATCTGGAGTACGAGGCCGCCAAGCGCCCGGACGCGGGCACCGGCTGGCTGAGTGATGCGCGCGGCAAGGCGGTGAAGATCGTCGCGCAACTGCTGCCGGCGCTGACCGCCACGCACCGCTTCCGGGTCATCTTCGCCGAGCGGCCGCTGAACGAGATCATCGCCTCCCAGCGGGTGATGCTGGAGCGGTCCGGAAAGCAAGGCGGGCGTCTCGCCGAGCGGCAGCTCGCCGGCACCTTCCTCAAGCAGATCGCCCAGGTGAAGCGCATCCTGACGCCTCACGGCGAGCGGGTGCAGGTGCTCTCGGTGTCCTACCACGACACACTGGCAGACCCGGCGGCGCTCGCGGCGCGGCTCAATGCCTTCCTGGGCGGCGTGCTGGACGAGCGGGCCCTGGCCGCCGCAGTGGCGCCGAGCCTCCGGCGCCAGCGCGGTGGCGACAGTGCCAAGCCGGAGCGGCCGGCGGCGGCCGCGGGCTGATCGCCCCGGTCGTCTGCGCCGGCCGGCGTTTCGCCCTCCAGGGCGACAGGGATCGGCGCCGACAGCAGACTGGAGCGAGGTGTCGGCATTCCTGCGGTGTTTTACCAGGGCGATGCAGGCCGTGACCGCTGGCAGCATGGCGTGCCCACCCGCGAGCACGTACAGGACTGGGGGGTGCACAAGACTTGCCATGCCGCCCGCTTCATCGTCTGATACCCTCGCGAAGCCGAAGCCCATCATGGGAGCATGCAGATGCAACAATCCAGCACGACCGTCTTGAGCCAAGCACTCGAGTTGCCCGCGGAGGAACGGGCGGCGTTGGTGGACGAGCTGATTCAAAGCCTGGAGGAAGAGGAGCCCGACATCGCCGCGGTCTGGGTCGCGGAGGCAAGAGACCGCTTGGCCGCGTACCGGTCCGGCACTCTTGATGCCGTCGACGCGGACGAGGTCTTTACCGATCTCCGCGGCTGAGCCCCGTGCAGGTCAGATTCCTGCGCCCGGCTCGGCAGGAATTGGCCGATGCCTTCGCCTATTACGAAGCGCAACGGCCCGGCCTCGGAGAATCATTTCGAAAAGCCGCCTGGGGCGCCGTGGAGCGGGTCCGCCACTCGCCGCGCGCCTTTCCCCTCGTGGATGAACAGCTGCGTCGCTGCCGGGTCAGCCGCTTCCCGTACTGGATTCTCTACACGGCAGACGAGGACGGAATCCTGATCGCAGCCGTCGCACATGTGCGTCGAGCGCCGCACAACTGGCGAGGACGCCGCCGCTGATCGACCGCGACGCGCCCGCTCGCAAACGGGGTCGCTCCCAGCCAAACGGGGTCGGGCCAGGCTAAGCATCTGAACCGATTAACGTTATCGCCCCTGGCGAGGCCGCTGTCGGGCATCAGCGCTGCGTTTTCGGGGTCGAAAGCCGCTCTGACGGGGTGCTGCCGGCTCCCCAAGCATGCCGTGTTGGGTGACTTGCCAGACCCGACGGCGCCGCGTGCACCATGGACCTGAGCCGCCGCGGCGGGCTGCACCGGAGGACGCCGGCGGTTTAAGCTTCGCGCCATGCCGCGCCAAACCAAGTCATCCCCGCGCCGGATGCCGGACGCCGCCCCGGTGCGCATCCGCCGCCTCGGCGAGTACGCCACCGCACCGGCCAACCTCACGGCGCTCCTCACCCGGCTCTATGCCCACCGCGGGGATGCGGCGCCCGCGGTGAGCCTCGGCGAGCTGCTGCCGGCGGCGGGGCTGCACGGCATCGACGCCGCCGCGGATCTGCTCTCGGATCAGGTGCAGCGCGGCGGTCGCATCCTCATCGTCGGCGACTACGACGCCGATGGCGCCACCGGCAGCGCGGTGGCCCTGCTGGGGTTGCGGGCGCTCGGCGCGACGGACGTGGACCACCTGACGCCGAGCCGCTTCCACCACGGCTACGGCCTGAGCCCGGCGGTGGTGGACGCGGCCGCGGAGCGCCGCCCGGACCTGATCGTCACCGTCGACAACGGCATCGCGAGCCATGCGGGCGTTGAGCGCGCGGGGCAGCATGGCATCCCGGTGCTCATCACCGACCACCACCTGCCGGGTGCGGAGCTGCCGGCCGCGGCGGCGGTGGTGAACCCGAACCAGCCGGGCTGCGGCTTCGCGAGCAAGCACGTCGCCGGCTGCGGCGTGATGTTCTACCTGCTGGCGGCGACCCGGGCGGAGCTGGCGCGCCGCGGCTGGTTCGCCGCCGCCGGAGCGCCCGCCGGCCGCACGGCGCCGAACCTTGCGACCCTGCTGGACCTGGTGGCGCTCGGCACCGTCGCCGACGTGGTGCAGCTGGACCGCAACAACCGCATCCTGGTGGAGCAGGGGCTGCGGCGGATGCGCGCCGGTGCCTGCCGGCCGGGGCTCAGGGCGCTGCTGGAGGTGGCCGGCTGCCGGCTCGCCGAGGTCACCGCCCGGGACCTCGGCTTCGCGGCGGGACCACGACTCAACGCCGCCGGCCGCCTGGACGACATGAGCCTCGGCGTTGAATGCCTCACCACCGACGACCCGGTGCGCGCCATGCGCCTGGCGCAGCAGCTCCACGCCCTGAACGGCGAGCGCCGGGAGCTGGAGCACGGCATCCTGGATGAGGCGACGGCCCTGGTGGAGCGCATCGCCGCCGACCACGGCGCATTGCCCCCCGCGCTCTGTGTGCACGGCGCCCATTGGCACGAGGGCGTCATCGGCATCGTCGCCGCGCGCATCCGCGAGCGCTGGCACCGGCCGACCATCGTCTTTGCCGACGCCGGCAATGGCGAGCTGCGGGGCTCTGCCCGGTCCATCGACGGGCTGCACATCCGCGATGCGCTGGATGCGGTGGACAAGCACCACCCCGGGCTCATCGCGCGCTTCGGCGGCCATGCCATGGCGGCGGGGCTGAGCCTGCGGCCGGAGGTGCTGCCCGACTTCCGGGCCGCCCTTGCCGCCGAGGTGGAGCGCCAGCTCGGCGGCGAGCCCGCGGTGCGGGAGATCCTCTCCGACGGCGAGCTGCCTCCGCCGCTGCTGACGCTGCACACCGCCGATGCCCTGCGCCGCGCCGG
>NZ_CAJXYK010000106.1 GCF_913063425.1 uncultured Thiohalocapsa sp. | reverse complement strand
TCGGTGCCGAGGAGGCTGACGCCGTCGGCGAGCCATTGGCGGCCGAAGTGCTCGATGTCGGGCTGCTTGGGCAGGGGGTAGACGCGGATGTCGTCCTCGGTGGGCTCGATGATGTCGGTCAGCTCGGCGAGGAGGGTGTCGACGGTGGGGTTGGTGCCGGGGATGATGAATACGGAGTATTGCAGGGGTAGGCCATAGGCGCGGACGGTGCGGTGCACGCGGGCGAGCCGCTGCGGGTCGGCGATGTCGTAGCTGAGCAGGTGCAACCGGGGCTGGTGGATGGCCATGGTGGGTCCTCGGTGCTGCCGTCAGGTCTGCTGAATGAGCCAGCGGTGGAGGCTGCCGCTCAGGTCCCGCAGGCGCTTGCCGACACGCACGCGGGGGGATTCGAACAGGCTCACGGTATCGGCGTGGCGTGGTGGGCGCACGGGCTCGTTGTGCAGGCGGGCGGTGCGGTGCCGGTGGCGGAGCCAGCGGATGCGGGCGGGCTGCAGATACCAGGTGAGCAGCTCGGCCAGGTCGTGCGCCAGGCTGGGCTCGCCACTCTGGCCCAGCTCGGTGGCGGCGCCGAAGCCCAGGTCCATGAGGTGGGCCTCGGTGCGCTGGTGCGCCAGGGCGCGCAGCCATTGCCGGGTGCGCTCGGCGCCGCGACGATGCGCAAAGCCCGCTGCACGGTGCTCCAGCCACTGCCGGGCGCGGCGCGGGTCGCGGACAGTCTCCGGCGCTTCGAGCTGCATGCAGGCCCAGTAGGCCAGGCGACGGCGCATGCCGAGCAGCCAATGGGCGTAGCGGTCCGGGGCCTGGGGCAACAGCATGAATTCCGAGAAGCGGTGCAGCAGCTCGTCGCGGGCACCGGGGCGCCCGAGCAGGCGGGCGGTGACGTCGCCGTCCTGGTCCACGAAGACGACACCGATGCCGCGCTCGGCACAGGCAAGCAGGGCCTCTGTGCTCCAGGTGACGCTGGTGGCGGTGTAGATGCGCGAGACGCGCTGCAGCGGAAACAGCCGCTCGGCGCGCGCCGACTGCTGTACGCTCAGGGCGGGCCCGTCGAGCAGCACACGGGTGTCGGCGGCGGGCGCGAGGTAGAGCGGCCGGGCGTCGGCATCGGGCCGCGCGGGTGCGGCCTCTCTGGTGGCGGTGGTGTAGACGATCATGCGCCTGTCTCCTGCCGGTGTGTCTTGCTGGGCTCGGGCGGCGGCGCGGCGCGGGCCAGCTCTGCGGCCAGGTGCTGTGCGAAGCGCCGCAGCAGCCGGCGGCGGGGCCGGGCGAAGCGCTCCCAGGCGGCGTAGAAGCGTGCGCGCCCGGTTTTGCCGAGCAGGCAGGCGCCGTTGCTGTGCTCGAAGTGCTCGGCGCGCAGGCCGCGCTCGCGGAACTGCGCCCACACCCAGGCATCCACGGCGGGGCGCAGCGGCTCGATGAGGTCGGATGCCAGTGACTCGCGGGCGAAGTCGAGCCGGTGGTAGAAGCCGATGATCGGGTCCAGCCCGGCGACATGGCAGGCGCGCACCGCGTCGTAGTGCAGCAGGGTGTAGCCCAGGGACAGCGCGGCGTTCACCGGGTCCCGCGGCGGGCGGCGGTTGCGCGCGGTGAAGTCCAGGGCGGGGGCGAAGAGCCGGGTGTAGGCGCCGAAGTAGGCCGCGGCGGCGGCGCCCTCGATGCCGCGCAGGGCGTCCACGCCGAGGTCGGGCTCGGCGCGCAGGCGGCTGCGGGCGGCGGCGAGGCGTTCCCGGGCCTTGCGCAGCGGGTGGCGCAGGTCTGCCCGCGCTGTCTGCGCGTTGCGCAGCAGGCGCTCTTGGCGCACGAGCTTGCCGCGCACCAGCCGGCGCGCCCAGGCGCGGCACCAGCCGGGGTCGTCGTAGCGCCGGTATTGGCCGACGCGCCGGGCGCCGTCGTTGTGGCCTTTGCCCTGGACGATGGCGGTCTTGGCCGCTGAGCGCCCGCCAAAGGCGAGGATGCCGACCCCGGCATCCGCCAGGCGCGCGAGCAGGCTGCTGTGGAGCGTCACCGCGCTGTGCATGACGACGCGCTCGAGCAGGTGCAGGGGCACGGTGCCGCGGCGCGCGTCGCCGGCGTAGATGGCAAGGGCATTGCCCTCCAGCTTGAGGGCGAGGTCGCGGCGGTCCAGATAGAGCGTTGTCATGGTGGTCATCCCACGTAGAACCAGGGCGGGTCCGCGGGCGGCTCGGCGCGGCCGAGGACGCGGCATTTGCCGCGCGGCTCCACCCGCAGCAGCGCGAAGCGGTCTTCGATGGGGTCAAGCACTGCGCGCACGCCGGTGAGCAGCGCGGCGCGCTCGGCGTCGGTGAGGAAGCACTCGAAGACGGATTTCTGCCGCCCGCTGGCGTAGCCCTTGAGCAGCTTCAGGGCGTCACGCAGCCGGCCGTCGTCGGCGACGTCGTAGGCGGCGATGTGGAGCTTGCGCTGAGTCATGCCGGCAGCTTAGGGGCCGGCGGGGGTGGGTGCTGGGATTGCAAGGTTGCGGAATGGGGTGGTTGTGGGTGGGGGGCGTTGGTGGGTTGGGGGGTGGGGTTCACTGGGGGCTTTGCCGAGTGGGGATCGGCGGCCCTGGGGGGGCTTTGCCGAGTGGAACTCGGCGTCCCCAGGGGAGGGCTTCGCCGGGTGGGGCTCGGCGGCTCCGGGAGGGGCTTCGCCGAGTGGAACTCGGCGTCCCCAGGGCGGGGCTTCGCCGGGTGGGGCTCGGCGGCTCCGGGAGGGGCTTCGCCGAGTGGAACTCGGCGTCCCCAGGGGGGCTTCGCCGAGTGGAACTCGGCGTCCCCAGGGGGGTGTCGCCGAGTGGAACTCGGCGTCCCCAGGGGGGTGTCGCCGAGTGGGGATCGGCGGCCCCTGGGGGGCGCTGGGTGGGGGGTGGTGCCCCGAGGGGATCAGTTGGTGCCGATCCAGTTGCGCAGCAGTGCGGGGAGCTCCGGGAGCCGGCGGCCGGCGCAGATGTGGATGCCCAGGTCTGCGGCCCGGCGCAGCACGTGGGCGGGCAGCTCGCGGTAGCTCACCAGCAGGGCCTTGGCCTGGAGGCCGCCCAGCAGGTCGGCGAGCGTGTCCAGGCGGTAGAGGGCGTTGGCCGCGGGGCCGAAGGCCTCGCCGTCGCCCCAGCGGCGGGTCTTGCATTCCACCAGGTAGAGGCGGTTCTCGGCGAGGCAGGCGACGTCGATCTCGTTCGGCACCTGGTCGCCGCGGCGCGTCTCGCGCTGGATGCGCAGGCCGCGGGTGAGGTCCTGGATGCGGCGGGCGTCGCGCCCGGCGGCGGCGTTGAGCGCCGTGCGCAGGTCGCGCAGGCAGGCGTAGACGTGGCCTTCCAGCCAGCCGCCGTTGACGTAGAACCGCGCCGCCTCGTCCGGGAACACGAGCCGGTCGCGGTGGATGGACAGCAGCCCGGCGTCTGCAAAGCGTCGCACCAGTGCGCCAAGCTCGGCATTGCGCAGCTGGGCGGCGTCCAGCGGCGGCGAGCGCAGGCTGCCGGCCGCAGCGTTGGCGAGCCAGTTGAGGGTGCCGAGTGGACGCCCGATGCGGGCGTTCTCCGCCACCAGCCAGTCCGTCAGCGCGCGGTGGCGCTCCGGCACCGCCGCATCCTCGCGCCCCTCCACCTGCGCGCCGTGGGCGGCCAGAAAGTCATCCAGCCCGGCCCGGTTGGCCAGCGCCCGGTTGGGCCGGTCCGCCGGGTGCAGCCAGATGAGCCGGTCCGCCTCCGGATGCACGTAGAACACCGGCAGTCCGTAGGCCCGGAACACGTCCAGTGCGGCGATGGCCATGGGCTTGGTGCCGCCGGTGGCGTTGAGCACCAGGGCGCCCGCGTCCACCGCCGCGCGCTCGGCCTCCAGCAGCTCCAGCAACCGGAACTGGATGTGCTCCAGGTCCCAGGCGTCGTCGATGGGCCAGCGCTGCACCGCGAGCCCGCGCACCGCCAGGACGGATTCCAGCCACGCCGCCTGCCGCGCCATGCTCGGGCTCACCAACAGCAGCACCCGTGCCGGGCGCAGGTCCGGGTCCAGCGCCGGGGTCAGATTGGGGGTGGCCTGGTTGGAGATGAGGAGGAGGTGGGTGGTGG
>NZ_CAJXYK010000105.1 GCF_913063425.1 uncultured Thiohalocapsa sp. | reverse complement strand
TCCCACTCGATGGGCTGCACGGCCGTGTAGCGCAGCGCGAACGGATGCTGTTGCGGCACGGCGTCGATGGTCTCCCGCGCCCGCTCGATCCGGCCCAGCGCCACGTCGATCCACACCGCCTCCAGCACGTCCGGCAACTGCCCGAACAGGCCCGCGATCTGCTCCAGCCGGCTCGACAGCAGCGCATGCACCCGGTCCTCGACGGAGCCGGCATAGCGCAGGTTGCAGATGTCCACGGTGTCGCGGCGCTGGCCGATGCGCTGGATGCGGCCCTTGCGCTGCTCCAGCCGTGACGGGTTCCAGGGCAGGTCGAGGTTGATGAGCGTGCCGAGGCGGTGCAGGTTCAGCCCTTCGGAGGCCGCATCCGTGCCGATGAGCAGGCGGATGGCGCCGTCACGCACCTGCTCCTTCAGCGCGTCCCGTGGCAGGCGTTGCAGCTCGCCGTCCCGGATGAGCCCGGAGCGCCCGGCGCCGGCATACAGGCCGATGGGCTCAGCCGGCAGCGTGGCGCTCAGCTGCTCGGCCAGCCAGTGGGCCGAGTCGTAATACTGGCTGAACAGGATGCAGCCGAGCGCCAGCCAGCCGTCGTCCAGCAGCAGCCGACGCACCGCGTGCAGCTTCGGGTCCTGCTCCTGGTTTGCGGCCAGCGCCTTCAGGAATCGCTCCAGCAGTGTCCGCTCTCCACCGGTGAGGGTCTTGAGCTCGGCGAGCGTCTCCTCATCGTCCTCGGCGTCGTCGAGCGTCTGCCAGTCGTTCAGTAGGCGCTCCACGGTGCGCCGGCCGGCCTCCATGGTGCTGCCGACGCGGCGCAGCAGCATGCTGCGGAAGAAACCGGTGTTGGTGCGCTCGCCGAGCAGCCCGCAGAATTCCTCGGCAAGGGCATAGGCGTCCGCGAGAAAGGGCGGCAGCCGGATGGCATCGTCGTCGCCCTCGCCATGGAGGCGAACCTTCACCGGCCGCAGCAGCGGCTCGCCGGTCTCCGGGTCCGGCGTCGTCTCCAGATACTCCCGGGTGCGCAGCACGATGTGGCGGATGAAGGGATTTGCGTGCTTGAGAAAGCGTGGGAAGACCCGGCGCACCCGGGCACGGTCCGGTGCGCTCAGGCGCTCGAAGCTGTCGCCATCGGCACAGCATTGGGCATCGGCCATGCGCAGCGCCCGGCGCAGGGCGGTGTAATCCGGCCCTTCGGCCGCCGGCGGCAGCGGGTTGCGCATCCAGGCCCACCGGCCCAGAGCATCCGCGGGTGGCTCGGCCTGGCCCAGCAGCAGCTCGATGGCCTGCCGCGGCTTGCGCCAGGGGCTGCCGATGCCGCCCAGCACCGCGTCGCTGCCGCGCGCGAGGGCGTCCAGCAGGTCCCAGGCCTCGATGGGGTGCAGCTGCACCGGTGTTGCCGTGGCCAGCAGCAGGCTCCGGGTGCGCGGCGCAATGTCCCAGAGAAAGCGCAGCAAGTTGTTCGGCTGCGCCGGCTGATAAGCATTCTGCGCCGACAGGTTCCGCCGGCGCGCACGGTGTGCCTCGTCCAGGATCACGCACTCGAAGCGCATGTGCCGGAGCCAATCCGCCGCCTCGGTGCCCGCGGTGATGAGCCCGGTGGAGACGATGCCGACGCGACGCGGGCAGCGCCTGATGTCGGCCGGCCCAGCCACCGGATGCTCGACGCCGTGCTCATCCCACCAGGCGTTGCCGCTCCAGACCGCGGAGGGCATGTCGAGCAGACTCGCCATCTCCCGCTGCCATTGCCACACCAGCGGCTTGGGCGCCAGGATCAGCACCGGCCTGCTGCCCACCAGCGCCATCAGCTGCGCGGCCAGCGCGAGCTGGATGGTCTTGCCGAGCCCCACCTGGTCCGCGAGCACCAGGCGCGCACCATGCGGGCCGCGGTGGGCCTCGAAGGCGAGCTTGATGAAGTGCTTCTGGTGCGCCCAAAGGCCGTCCTCGCGGCGATAGATGGGCGTCTCGATGATGGGCGCCGCCGGCTCCGGCTCCGCCTGCCAGGCGTCCAGGTCCGGCACCACCACCCGCGCCGCGATGCGCGCGATGTCCTGCACCACCGCGTCCGCCAGGTCCAGCGCGAAGGGGGACGCCCACAGGGCATCGAACTCCTGCTGCACCCAGTCCACCGCCGCCGGGTCGTCGTCCTCCCACAGCAGCTCGTAGTTGAGCCGCCAGGCGGTTTTGGACTCGTTGACGCTGCCGAGGAAGGCCGTCCTGCTGCCGTCGGCGCGGGTGATGACGCCGGCCTTACCGTGAATCAGCCCGAAGTGCACGTCCGGCAGCACCCGCACCTGAAGTTGGCCGCTGGCGAGGAACCGATGCAGCCGTGCAAACCGGGGCCTGGCGGCGTCCGGCAGGCGCTCCGGCTCGCTCGCGCACCACTCCCGGCGCAGCGCCGCCTGCGCCGCGCGCTGGGCCGTGCGCACGTCGCGCGGGTCCACCACGGAGTTGCAGACCATGCGCACCGGCCCGGCCATGCTCTCCAGCGCCTCCCCGGCCACCTCCAGGATGGACGACGAGAAGAAGCCCGCGATGCGGTCGTAGGCGCGCGCGCCCGCGAGCCGGTCGTTCAGGAAGTGCCGGTCCAGCGGGGTGCGGCGGGAGCTGTGGCGGTTGATCATCGGCCCGGAACCCTGCAAAGCCATCGCGTGTCGGGCTTGGGTCGAGCGTCCGGCTCAAGGTCGGGCGGAATCGCCGCGCACCTCCACCAGCCGCGCGGCATAGGACAAGGCCGCGCGAACATCCTCCGCTTCAAGGTATGGATAGTCATCCAGGATCTCGTCGGTGCCGGCGCCCGCCGCGAGCATGTCCAGCACATCGCTGACGCGAAGCCGCATGCCGCGGATACAGGGCCGCCCGCCGCAGGCCGTCGGGTCGATGGTGATACGTTGCTCGGGCATGGATGCTCCAGGTGAGGGTCGATACTAAAGAGCTTTTCGGCTTCGCCGAAATCTACCAGCAAGCCGGGAGCAACCGGAACGGTACGCGCGCTCTTCCCGCATGTGACAAAATCCAGATAGACACACGCGGCTGACGCCCGGCCCCGGCGATAGGTCATCTCCAGCGTCCCAAGCGCGCTGCACCGGCGACGATACCGGTGACACGCGGCGCTGGAGCGCCGGCCAGACACTCCCACGCTGGAGCGTGGGAGCGAGGCGGGGCGCGTGGGCTCGTTGCCCTCAAGCCGCCAACGGCACCCGCAGATCGATCTCGTCCCAGGGCACGCGGACCTGGTCGCCTGCGTAGACCTCGATGATCCCCAGCTCGCTCAGCAGCGCCAGATCCTGCGCCAGGGGTTCTTCGGCCCGGCCGGTCAAAGCCGGCAGGTCAGCCGTGTGAAGAGGGCCGTGCTGGCGCACGAGCCGGATCAGTTCCCAGCGCTGCGGCGTCAGTACGGCCAGGAGCTCGGCCAGACTCTCGAAGCCGATGTGCTCCATGGGCGCGAGCGACTCACCCCGCTCCGCTCGCTCCCAGGTGTCGGCGAAAGCTTCCATCGCCGCCTGCGGTGTCGAGACCTCGACACGCAGCACACGAGTCTCAGTGTCAGTCATCATCAAAGCTCCGCACATCGGCCCAAAAATCGCGAAGCAAGGTCCGCACGTCGGTGAAGTGGTAGGGCGCCTCGCGCTCGCCCAAGTGCTTGTGGTCTCCCTTGCCGCGCTCGTTGTCGTACCCGATCACGCGCGCTCGGTCACGAATATAGACCAAACGATATTTCAGGCCATGGGGCCAAGACTCAGAGCGCTCCGGGAGCCGCCAGATCACCATCTCGATCAGACCGCCACGGTATGTTTGCCGGCGGTGGAGAAGCTTCTCTGCCTTGGCCATTGATGTGATCGACAAACTCAGACCTGCTCATCCTGCTGCCATGCTACACGCTGTCCTGCCGCAGCAGCCCGGCCAGCAGCCGGGCGGCCTCGGCGTCGCGGCGCCAGTGCGCCATGGGCAGCCGGGCCAGATACTCGGCGAGTGCCACCAGGTGCAGGCGCCGGCTCCAGTAGTCCGCGGCGAGCTCCGTCTTGAGATAGGTGCGGCCCACCGCCGGGTCGTCGCCGGCGGCGGTCTGGTAGATGGCATAGAGGCAATGGCGCAGGGGCGAGCTGCCGAAGCCCTCGGTGCCCCACTCGCGGCGCTGGAATTCGCTCGCGGTGCTGAGCCGGGTCTGGTTGGCGCGGTCGCTGTGCAGCATGTACCGATAGTCCCGCACGCCGAGCCCCCGGGCGAATTCCATGAAGACGCCGCTGCGGTAGTCGCCGTGGGATTCCACCTCCAGACACTTGAGGTAGAGCCGCTCTTCCGGTGACAGCCGCCGCCAGACCTCGCCCTCCAACCCCGGCGGCACCAGGTGGTTGCTGGCGGTGCGCACGGCGTCCTCGATGATGCGCACGATGGGGGACTTGTCGCGGTCTGTGCGCTCGCGGGCCAGCTCGTAGGCCACGTCCAGGTCCTCGATGTTGGCGTACGCGGTCAGCACCCGCAGCGCCGCCGCATAGGCCGCGAGCTGGTAGTCGGCGTCCGAGAAGTTCGGGTCGTCCTCGTCGTCCAGCGCCAGCATGGCGTCGAGCTGGGCCTGCACCTCCGTCTCCACCTGCGGCACCAGCTCGTCCAGGAAGGCCATGTCGTCCCCGTGGCGCTTGCGCAGCACCATCAGGACCGTGCCCTGGACGTAGTTGC
>NZ_CAJXYK010000104.1 GCF_913063425.1 uncultured Thiohalocapsa sp. | reverse complement strand
CGTGCCGCCGCCCGCCGCACCGCCGCGGTCGCCGCCGCGCGGGCGCAGCGCGCCCAGCGGCTCTCCAACGTGCCACCGGCGCTGCGCGACACCCTCGCCGCCCTGCCCGACCATGCCCTGGTGCTGCTGCGGGCGGCGCAGGCGCAGGACCGCGACCTGCGCCCCGCCGAGCGCGCGCGGATGCTGGACGACGCCCTGCGCAGCGACCCCGACCTGGACCGCGCGGCCCTCGACACCGCCCTTGACGCGGCACTCGCCGCCGGCCGCGGCGAGCAGGGCCAGGCAGCCGCCGAGCGCGCGCGGCTGCGCGCGGCCCTGCTGGACTCGGTGCCGGCGGCGCAGCGCCACCTGGTGGCCGAGACGCCGGTGATCGTCATGCGCGCAGACGAATTCGCCGCCATGACCCGCTCCGCCAGCGGCCAGGCGGTGACCATGATCATCCACGGCGAGCCGGTGGTGGTGCTGCGCGAGGGCGCGGACCCGGGCGCCCTCGGCGAGGAGGGCCTGCACGTGCTCCAGGCCCGGGACCCGGACTGGGCGCGGCACATCGAAGCCCTGGAGGAGGTGAGCCTGGCGGACTGGCAGCGCATGCCGCTCGCCGAGCGCATCGCCCGCTACGGCAACAAGCTGGAGCTGGAGATCGACGCCCAGCAGCGGCGCATCGCCGACCTGGAAACGCGCCTCGGCGACGCCGCCGACCCGGCCGAGCGCCGGCGCCTGGCGGACCAGCTGGAGCTCAGCCGCACGGCGCTCGCCAACCTCAGCCGGCGCGCCGGCGAGGTGGCGGCGCTCACCCCGGAGACCATCCAGGCCATGGCGGCCGGCGTGCTGCACAGCCCGGACTGGCTGGAGCAGCCCCCGCGGCTCTTTCAGAAAGACAGCCGTGCGCCGCCGACGGAGCCCACCCCACCGGAGCCGAGCCTGGCAAACCGCATTGACGCCGCCGCGGCGGCGCCTGACATCGACGCGGTGCGCCCGCTGCTGGCGGAGCTCGCGGCCCTAGGCCCCGCACATCCACTGCACGCGCGGCTTGCCGGCGTCATCGACGCCCTGCCCGCGGACGCCCAAGCGCGGCTCCGGGATGAGATCATCGGCGAGACGGAGCTGGCGCGGCTCGCGGCGGCGGCCGGCGCCCGCCCGTCGGCGCTGCGCCGGGGCGCGCAAGCACTGCATCCACTGGAGCTTCAGGGGCTGCTGCGCCTGGAGCTGGACCCGGTGCTGGCGGCCAGGCTGATCCGCACCAGCGGTGCCGAATCCGGCGCTCACGGTCCCCCGAGCGCGGTGCGGGACCTGCTGGCCGTGGCCGCTGCCGCAGACCCCGGGCAGATCGCGACCCTGGCGGCGCGGGTCGCCAGCGTGGAGCGGGTAGACCACCGGCGCGAGGTGGCGGCGCACCTGCGCAGCATCGCCGGAGCAATCAAGCAGCCGGACACGCTTGCCGCGCTGCTCGCGAGTCTGCCGGTGCGCGACCGGGGCAGCCCGGATGCGCGCTTCGTGCCGAGCGCCCTTGCGCCCGCCCGGCGGCTCGTCGAGGCGGCCGCGGCGGCCGGGGACGAAGCCCAGCTGCGGCGCCTGGCCGAGCACCTGGCACAGGCTTCGGAAACGCTGAAAGCCGCGCTGCTGGAGCCCTTGGCCCGGGAGCCGAGTCTGCTGGCGCTGGTGGAGCTGGACGCGGCTGCCCTGCCGGGCCTGCTGCGCCAGGGCGCGGCCCTCTCCCATCTGGGCGATGGTGCGGAGGCCGCCATCGGCAACTTCGTCCGCGCGGTGCAGCGGCACGCGGCGGGGCTCTCCGCCGGCAACAGCGCACGGCTCTTCGCCGGCCTGTCACGCATGGAAGTGGCGACCGGACAACAGCGCTCCGCGCTGCGGGTGGCGCTGGCGATGCTCGTGGTCGCCGAGGGCGTGCACCTGGACGTGGCGGACATCCCGGCCCTGCGCCGGGCGCTCATCGACGCCGTGGTGGGCGCCGCCGCGCACAAGCCGGACATCGCCGAGGCCCTGGGGCGGGTGTTCCCGGCGCTCGGAGCGGACGCGCAGGGACAGCTTGCGGACCTGCTCGCGAAGGGCGGCGACGCTGCCCGGATCGGGCTGCTGGAGGCGGTGGCGCAGCTGCGGCACACCCTGGGCGAGCTGGATGTGCCGGAAGTGGCGCCGGATGCGCTGCTCGCGGACCTGCTCGCGGTGGCGCGGGACCAGGACCAGTACGTCGCCTTCCTGGCGCGCACGGAGCGGTTGCTCCGTGCGGCCAAAGCCCACGAGACCGAGCGCAGGGCCGCGGCGGAAGCCGGGGCCGCGGACGACCACAAGCCGGGGCTGCGGGACCTGGTGGACTATCTGCGCGCCGGCCGCGACGATGCGAGCCGGCGGGCGGCGCTCGGACCTGACGTGCACCGGGCCGACAACCGTCTGGACACCAAGGTGGGTATCGACAAGCTGCTGGGCGGGCTCGGTAACGACCCACCCAGCCTCGCCGAGGGCGATGCCTGGGTGCAGCAGCTGGCGGAGGCGGATGCGCGCTGGCAGGATCAGGTGCAGCGCACGCCGAAGCCGCTCTATGCCGCCCTGGTGGAGGATGCGACACCGCAGCCGCCATGGAGCGACGGTCAGCGCGGAACGCTGCTGGAGCATGCCCCCTGGCTCGCGCTGCGGCTGCGGTTCGAGATCGAGACCCGGCTCGCCCAAGGCGACCCACCGGTGGTGCTGGACCAAGCGGCGCTGGCCGACCTGCTCGGGGCGCTGCGCACGGGGCTCGCCACGGGCGCCGCCGACACGGGTCTGCGCATCCCCGTCGGCACTGACACCCTGGTGCTGACATGGACCGAGCTGGCGGCCATGCTGAAGGGCATCATCGATGCGCGCCAGCCCACCACCGCGGCGCAGCACAGCCGCATCGCCCGCGCCTTCCGCGACAGCGCGGCGGACGCGAGCCGCCGTGTGCAGCAGAGCCTCACCCCGGACGCGGCCACCGTCGAGCGGCTGCTGGACAGCGTCAGCGCCAGCGGCGCCGCGCGCCAGTCCGAGGTCCTGCGCGAACATCTGATCAATCTCTACCAGCAGCAGGTCCGCTACGCGCTCCTGGTGACCTACACGGACGTGCTCGGCACCGGTGCCGAAGGCCTGAAGCAGCAGGTGACGGAGGTCGTCGGTGAGCTTGCGTTGACCCGTTTCATGCTGGAGCGCGAGCCGACACCGACCCTGATCGGTCCGTTCGAGAAGGGCACGGGCTTCGATCAGGTCTGGCGCGACCCGGACGGCACGCTGCTCGTCTGTGAAGCCAAGGGACCCGGAGCCAAGCTGGGTGAGCCGGACAAGGGCGAGCAGATGACGGGGCAATGGGTGCTCGCGACCCTGTTGGAGATGATCCGGGCGGGCGACTCCCCCAAGGTGGACGGCGAGCAGCTCGGGGACCTGCTGCTGCGAGCCGCCTTGACGGGTGATCCGCGCCTGCGCGGCGAGGTGGTGCAGGCCAGCGACAGCAACTCCACCGCGGGCACCTCCATCGCGCAGGCGAAGCACGGCCGCCCGCACTACGCACTGCGCGACGCGGACCTGTTCGACGACCCGCACATCCGCGGACTGCTTGCGACGCCCAGGGTCCGGTCCAAGCTGGAGGCGATGTTGGCCGAGATGCCGCAGGACGACCCCTTCGTGCGACGCGTGCTGGCGCTCCTCGCAGAAGCGGCAGAGGAATGATCCAACCCGCACCCATGACACAGCTGAACCGCATGACCGATGCCGCCGCGGCCCGGTTTCGGGCGCTGTATGTGCCCCCGCCCGGCGAGCCCTGGACCCCGTTTCGCGCGCACCGCAACGCCCTCTTCCGCGGCCTGCTTGCGCACCGGGACGGTGACCCCGCGATGGTGCGCACGCACCTGCGCGCGGCGGCAGCGCACGGCGTCCAACGCTGGCAGGAGGGCCGCCTCGGGGCGGCGACCGGCAATGCGCGCCTGCTCGACTTCGAAGCGACGCTGATGCCGACGGTGGCCGTCGGCGATGCGGCCCTGCGCCGACGCCTGGCGGAGATCCCGCAGGAGACCTGGCTCCGGCCCGAAACGGTGCGGGACCTGCGGCTCGCCGAGGCCTTCCTGCGGTTGGTGCAGATAGGGGTGGATGCGCCCGTCGAGCCGCTGTCCGCGACCAGTGCACCAGCGCCGGGCGCGCAACTGACCCACCCCTGGGACTGGGCGGGGCCGCTGGACCTGGGTATCGCTGCCGTCCTGAACCGCGATCAGCCGGCCCTGACGGACGCCTGCCGGGCGCTGCTGCAGGCGCATGCGGCGGCGGCCACCGCGGGCGACTGGCAGCGCGTGCCCGAGGGACTGATCGCGCTCTGGGCGCTTGCGCTGGAAGCGGTGGCGCGCCGGCACGGGCTCAGCTGCGACCTGCGGAGCCCCTATCTGCCGCTCGCTGCGCTCGGGGACCCACCCCCGGCGGCGGACCGGGGACCACAACCGGACTGCGCCGGAGGATGACAGTGTGGTTGCAGTCCGCCGCCGGCAGGCTATGCTCAAGGGAGAGGACACCTCTGCCGTGGAAACCCGCCATCACGTGCGGGGCGCGCGTCGGCGGCACGGGCGTCGCCGCCCGCCGGCTGTTCGGACCGAAGCGGTGACAGGCAGCATGCCGGGTCGCCCTGCGCAACACGCGCAACCTTCGGCAGGCCGGCGCCAGCGGCACTGACGACGCCACAGAACGGGCCGCCGCCAAGCGTCAACGGTGGAGCAGCACGGCGGGCATCCCTGCAAGTGGATGCCCGCCGGCGTGTCCTCCCCTGATTGCACCCTGCAACCTTATCTCGCACCCCCCGGCCATCACCGCATTCGGCCCCAGGGCCCTTCGCACCGTCGCCCCTGTCGAGTGGGCGCAGACACCTGTTCCGCTCGGGCGCGCATCCCCGCCGCGGTGCTGGTGCCCGGACCGCGCTCCCTGGCATCATGCCGGCGGGCAACCGGAGGAGAGTGACTTGAGCGACCCCTTTGGCGACGAGCTTCAGCTCGACGACAAACTGATCTATCTGAACCATGCGGCCATCGCCCCCTGGCCCAGGCGCGCCGTGGCGGCGGTGCAGGCCTTCGCCGCCGGCTGCGGCAGCCAGGGCTCCCGCGGTTATCCGCTGTGGCAGGCCACCGAGCAGCGGCTGCGCGAGCGCCTCGCGGACCTGATCGGCGCCGCATCACCGGAAGACGTAGCGCTGGCCAAGAGCACGTCGGAGGCGCTGTCCTTCGTCGCGCAGGGACTCGACTGGAAACCGGGCGACAATATCGTCGGCATCGCGCAGGAGTTTCCGTCCAACCGCATCGTCTGGGAAGCCCTGGCCGAGCGCGGCGTGGAGTACCG
>NZ_CAJXYK010000103.1 GCF_913063425.1 uncultured Thiohalocapsa sp. | reverse complement strand
ACACGACGAGCAGATGGCCGTCTGCGGGCTGGACGCCGCCGGCATCGAGGAGGCGGTGCGCAGGGAGATGGCGGCGCTGGACGTGGAGCCTGACCGTTTGAAGCGTCGCGGCATGCAGGTGGTCTAGGTTCCGCGGACAGGTCCGGCCCCGGCAGGCATGGACGTGGCGTCCCGGACCCGATGCAGTTCCTGATCGCCGACGATCACTCGCTGCTCAGGGAGGGCCTGGTGGTGGCGCTGCGCGCCGCCTTTCCCGCGGCCCGGCTGGCCCAGGTCGACACCTGGGCGGCGGCGCATCGCAGCATCGGGGCGCGGCACTTCGACCTGATCCTGCTGGACATCTTCATGCCGCGCCGCGGCGCCTGGGAGGACGAGCTGAGGCGATTGCTGGCGGCCCTGTCCGGGACCCCGGTCTGCATCCTGTCGGCATCCGCGGAGCCCGCCCACATCCAGGCCGCCGCGGATGCCGGCGTGCGCGCCTATGTGGTCAAGACGGTCGAGGCGGCCGAGCTCCTGGACATCCTGCGTCGCGTCCTCGCCGGCGAGACCGTGCTCCCCCAGCCGGGGCGTTTCGCGCCACCGCCCCCGGACCCCGACCTGGCGATGGCCCTCACCCGGCGGCAGCGGGAGATCCTGGCGCGGCTCGCGACCGGCGCGAGCAACCGGGACCTGGCCGGGGCGCTCGGACTCACCGAGGCCACGGTCAAGCGGCACGTGCACAACATCTGTCGCCGGCTCGGCGCGGCCAACCGCGTCGAGGCCGTCGCGCTGGCCCGTGCGGCCGGTCTGCTGAGAGATTACTGAGCGCGCGATGCAGCGGTTGCAGCGACGCTGGCCCGATGGCCTTCTGCCCGGCCCGGCGGTGTTGCTCCCGACGACGCGCCTGCCGGGTGCGCCGGGCGAGGGCGTGACCGGCGCGCGGGCGGCACCGGCGGCCGGGGCTGCAGGCCCCGGTGCCGTACCGCTCAGGGCCGCGTAGGCCGACCCATGCCGCCACTCGACCCCGCAACGCTGCGGCGCGAGCAGATGCGCGCCGCCATCGACGGCTATCTGCCGGTGGCCGCGCTCACTGCCGCCACCAGCCTGCTGATCTACGGCTTCTTCAGCGATGCGCCGGGCACCAACCGGTTCGCAGCCAACCTCTGGCTCGCCTGGCAGGCCGGCCTGTGCCTCTCCTGGGTGCTGCTGTCGTTGCGCTACCGGCGCGACTTCAGCCCCATCGAGGCGGTCTGGGAGCGGCGCATCGAGCTGCCGCTGACGGTGCTCTCGGGCCTCGGCTGGGGCCTGTCCTGGCCGGTGTTCATGGACCCGGGCAACCTCGCCAGCGTCATCCTGCTCAATGTCATCACCTCCGCGGCCTTCTTCGTCTACGCCGTCTCCACGCCCCTGCACGGGCTGATCACCAACGTCGGCCTGCTCGCCTGCGGGCTGCCGGTCATCGCCTATGCCTTTGTCGTGGATACGCCGCTGTTTCGCTGGATCGGCGTCGGCGCCGTGATCCTGGTGCTCGGCGCCTTGCTGTTCGCCCGCGTCGTGCACCGCATCTATCTCGGCGCGGTGGAGCAGGCGCACGAGAACCGCCGCCTGGTGGCGGAGCTGAAGCAGGAACAGGCGCGGGTGGAGCGGGCCAACCGGGACAAGCAGCAGTTCTTCAGCGCCGCCAGCCACGACCTGCGCCAGCCCATCCAGGCGCTGAAGCTGTTCCAGGGCGTGCTCGCCGCCGAGCTGACCGGGCCGCGGCAGCGGGCTTTGCTGCACAAGATGGGCGAGGCCATCGACGGCCTCTCGCGGCTGCTGACGCCCTTGACAGACATCGCCCGGCTCGATTCCGGCCGGCTCCGGCCCGAGCCGCGCTGGATCGGCCTCGACGACCTGCTCCGGCGCATCGAGCAACGCTACGGCGAGCTGGCGGCGGAGCAGGACATCGCGCTGCGCCGCGCCGTCACCGCGCGGCAGGCGTTCGTGGACCCGCGCCACCTGGAGCGGGTGCTGAGCAACCTCGTCGTCAACGCCATCGCGCACATGGGCCGGCCGGGGGCCATCCTGCTCGGCGTGCGCCGCGGCGACGGACGGCGCGACGGCGGGGCAGGGCAGCCGGCCGGCCGGCGGCGGTTGCGCATCGAGGTGCTGGACAACGGCCAGGGCATCCCCGCCGAGCACCAGGCCCGGGTCTTCGACGAGCTCTACCAGGTCGGCAACCCGGAGCGTAACCGCGCGCGGGGCGTCGGGCTCGGGCTCGCCATCGTCCGGCGCCTGTGCGCGCTGATGAGCTGCCGCATCACCCTCGAATCCAGCGCCGGCCGCGGCTGCCGCTTCACGCTGCACCTCGAACAGCCGGCGGCGGATAAGGCGCCGGCTGCCGAGCCGCCGGTGTCCGTGCCCGCCGCCCGCCAGCTGCCCACCATCGCCGGCATCGAGGTCCTGATCCTGGAGGACGACGGCCAGCTCGCCGACGCCCTGCACCTGCAACTGGCCGCCTGGGGCTTTCGCCCGCGCACCGCGTACGACACCGCCTCGGCCCGCGCTGCCCTGGAAGGCTTCGCGCCGCGGCTGGTCCTCGCCGACCTGGAGCTGCGCGGCGGCGAGACGGCGCCCGCCGTGATCAAAGCGCTGGAGAGGCACCTCGGCCGGCGGCTGCCGGCGCTCCTGATCACCGGACGGGTGGAAGGCGACCCGCCCGCGCTGCCGGGCGTTCCGCCGGTCCTGCACAAGCCCATCGCGCCGGGGCGTCTGCGCGCGGGGCTGCTGGCGTTGTTACCAAAACTTGATCTGGATCAATAAATCGCGTTCCGTAAGTCTCTGATTTCATTCATCTGCTTCTCGACTTACAACTTTCGTGCAATTTCGCCGCGGTTGTTCGGATGGTCAAAGTGCCCCCGAACGCTTGTCGGAGGATTCGCGCCTGTCGTCGGTCTTGGTATCGGCCCCGGCAAGCGGATCGGCATCGACATGCCCCACCCAGGCTCACGCGGGGCTCCGCCTTCGGCAGGCCGGTGGGCGCGATCACCCGCAACATGAAAGCTTCTTTCGGAGGACTCTGACGATGAGATATTCGGCAATCCTGGCGGCGGCACTGTCCATCGGCGCCTTCGGCGCCGCCCAGGCGGCGCTTGTGAACGTGCAGTTCGGCGGCAATTTCAATGACCCGCAGGCTCAGGTCGGGCCGGCAGTGATCGGCTCCGCCGGCGATGTCTGGAACCAGATGTGGGGGCTCAGCGGCAACACGGGGGGCGGCGCGCTCGTGGACAGCGACGGCAATGCGACCGGCTACTCCATTGCATTCTCGACCAATGGCTGGCTGCAGGTTCCAGAGGCGGACACGGTCTGGGGGGCGGACTACCGCAACCTGATGCGCGGCTCAATCTATGCCACCGACACGCTGCGAAACGTCACCATCAGCGGCCTGCCGGCGAACGCCGAGTACGAGCTGTATGTCTACACGCAGGGTGACTCGGGCGCGAACGGGCGCTGGATGACACTGACACCGGCCGGTGGCAGCACGGTGATCACCGACCCGGCGGACGCCAACGCCAACACCTTCATCCTCGGGCAGAACTACCTGCGGCTGGACGTCATGTCCGACGCGTCCGGCGTGCTGAGCTTCGATTACGTGCGCCACGCCGGCGAGGCTAACCTGAATGGGCTGCAGCTGGCCGTCGCCGAGGCCCAGGCGCCGGCGCCCGCCAGTCTCGGCCTGCTCGCGGCAGGCGGTCTGGTCCTTGCCGCGGCCCGGCGGCGGCGCCCGCGAAGCGCGGCCTGAGTCCGACTCCCGTCTCTCGTCATACCGCGCCGCGGTGTGACGAGAGACGGCCGCGGAGCGGCCGTAAGCCCCCTCAGGCCGCGTCGGCCAGCACGCGCTCGATCTGCAACGGATAGACGCCGCTCTTCTGCGCATCCAGGATGGTGATTTCGCCGATGCCGTCAGCCGTATAGCCGATGTTGACGTTCCAGCTCAAGGATTCGTCGCGGACGATCTCGCCCTTGGTGAGCTCCATGAAGAGGATGTCGTCTTCCTCGTAGTACACGATCTTCATGACTGGCTCCGGCGTCAGTTCTCGCATCGTTGCACCGGGTGGCGCGGCGCACTGTGAAAGGGGATCAGGGTCAATTCCTGCTGCTGGAGATTGACCCTGATCCCGTTTTGCCCGATCAGCCCGCCGTCGCCTTGGGGCGGGTGACGCACTTACTCCCCGACCCGCCGCAGAACCGTCTCGATCACCTGCGCAGAGATGCGGAAGTCCGAGCCATGCAGACGTGCGAAGGCCTCCCGCGCCGAGCCGATCAGGCCGCGCGTCTTGGCCATGCCGATGACGGCCGCGGTGCCGGCGACCCGCAGACCGTGCTCGGCTGCGATCACACGGCCGGCTCGCTCGTCCATCAGCAGCAGGCTTGGCCCTCGATTGGCCAGCGCAATGCGGATGCAAGCGGTCTCGCCTTCATCCAGATTCGGCAGCGCGGGTTCAGCCGGTGCCGGCTCGCTCTGCCGCAGCCAGCCCGCGGTCTCGGCTGCCGCAATCGCCGACTCGTCCGGCATGCCGCGTCCCGGCAGAACCTCGTAGCGCACCTCGGGCGGCATCCACACTGTGCCGAAGAGCGACTGCAGCCATGCCAACCCGTCGATCCGCGCCAGCCCGATCAGCGGGCTCGCGTCGGTCAGGACGAGGCGAGCCATGCGTCCAGGGTATCCATATCCGTCGCGGCCTCATCGGCTTCGAGCGCGACCACCGGGATGCCCAGGCGCGACAGGTGGGTCACGAATTCCGATAGCGGCATCTCCGCCAGGCGCGCCGCCCGCGCCAGCGACAGGCTGCCGTCGCGAAACAGCGCGGTGGCCAGCGCAGGCCGCACGCCCTTGGCCTCCAGACCGCCGGCGAGCTCGACGCCGACCATCAGCGCATCGGGCCGATCGCGGTTCAGCACCAGCACGACATCACGACGCGCTTTGCGCAGGGCGTCACTCGGGTTGTTCTTGAGCCCGCTGACGTTCACGGTCTCCATGCCTATACCTCAAGGGAAGATTAGATGGGCAGGAGGATAGCAGACGACGCGGGCTTTGGCTCGGAGCCGTCCGCCGGGGTCAGCAGTACGGGGCACGGGGTCAGTACGGGGCACGGGGTCAGAGGGGCACGGGGTCAGAGAGGGGCACGGGGTCAGTTCTCGCAGGGGCACGGGGTCAGTTCTCGCATCGCAGGGGCACGGGGTCAGTTCTCATCGGGGCACGGGGTCAGTTCTCGTAGCGGGGCACGGGGTCGGGGCACGGGGTCAGTTCTCGCATCGTGTCACCGTCGGCGCTAGGGGCACGGGGTCAGTTCTCGCATCGCGCAGGGGCACGGGGTCAGTTCTCGCATCGTTCTGGGGCACGGGGTCAGTTCTCGCATCGTGTCACCGAGCAGCGAGGGGCACGGGGTCAGTTCTCGCATCGTGTCACCGTCGGCGCTAGGGGGCACGGGGTCAGTTCTCGCATCGTGTCACCGAGCAGCGAGGGGCACGGGGTCAGTTCTCGCATCGTGTCACCGT
>NZ_CAJXYK010000102.1 GCF_913063425.1 uncultured Thiohalocapsa sp. | reverse complement strand
CCCCCTGTTGGCCCAGATGGTAGGCGGCGAAGCCCGGCATCAGGACCTGGTTGCGGGCCATGCCGATGACGCGGCCGTCGCTCGGGGCCTCGATGGGGGTGGTCTGGTTGGTGATGGGGTCGATGAGGCGGCCGAGGACGTCGCCTTGGCTGACCTCGCTGCCCAGCTCTACCGCGGACATGAGGATGCCGCCGCGCTCCGCGCGCACCCAGGACGAGTCCACATAGGTCGCCTCGCGCTCCGTCCACGGTCGGGCCTGGGCGACCATGCCGAGGCTGTCCAGCAGGGCCTGGATGCCGCGCACACCGTGCGCGATCTGCTCGGGCTCCAGCTGCGCCGGGCCGCCGGCCTCGAAGGTGACGGTGGGGATGCCGGTTTGGGTCGCGGCGGCCCGCAGCGTGCCGTCCCGGGGCTGGCTGTTGACCACCACGGTGGCGCCGAAGCCCCGGGCCAGGGCGGCGACGCCCGCATGGCTCAGGTCGGCCCGCAGCTGCGGCAGGTTGATGCGCTCGAAGGAGCCCGTGTGCAGGTCCACCAGGGCGTCGCAGTGCTGGATCACCCGGGTGAACAGCGAATGGGCGATGCGCGAGGCCGCCGAGCCGCCGGGGGAGCCCGGGAAATGGCGGTTCAGATCCCGGCGGTCCGGCAGGTAGCGGCTGCCGTCGCGGAAGGCCTGGATGTTGACGATGGGCACGCCGATGACGGTGCCCTCGAGCGACACGGGCTGCAGGCGATCCAGCACCCGGCGGACGATCTCGATGCCGTTCAGCTCGTCGCCGTGCACCGCGCCGGTGAGGCAGAGGACCGGGCCCGGCGCCGCGCCGTGCGCCACCAGCACTGGGGTCTCGATGGGGACGCCCTCGAACTGCTCGGTGCCCGCCCAGGCGAGCCTGCGGCTGCTGCCGGGCGGGATGGTCTCACCGAGCAGCGCGAAGGGCGCGGTGGAGGGGCCGCCCGGCGCAGCGGAGATGGATGCGGTTGCGGCCATGTGCGCGGCGCCGCCAACCCTGGGCGTGGGCCCGTCGCCGGGCGGCGTGGCGCCGGCGATGCCGGCCGACAGGGCGATCAGCAGCAATCTGCGCATGGGCTCGGTCACCTCGTGTCGGGGCGGCGCGGCTCGCATGGGCGCAGGGTGCAATCGGCGCCCCCGGTTGCTCGCCGCCAGAAGGTTGAACTGCGGTACTGTCCTGCGGGCGGAGCACGCTGTCATGCACTCGATTGGCCGTTTTATAACGGTTTATGCGGTATTTTTAAACCGATTTATGAGAAGGTTGGCTGCCGCATCCGGCGTCCGCCCGCTGCTCGGCAGCCGGCTTGCTCCCGCGCGCCGGCGCGGGGCGTCCGAGCAGCGCTTCAGCGGTGAGTGTCTCAAGGCTTTGCCGCGCCCGTTGCGCGGCGCCGGAGCGTCGTGCCCAACGCCCACGCCGGAGCAGGGCAGCCGGACAAGCCCTTTGGATTGGTTGCGGTGCGTGCTAGGTTTGGTCCACACGCGACAACCCCCTTCAGACCGGAGCCTCGCCATGACCCAGCCCGTCAGCGCCGAGTCGGCGCCGCCGCGGCGGACCGACGCACCGGCCGCCGCGCCCGCCGGGACACAGGCGCCCCGCTCGGAGGCCGGCAAGCGCGTCTCGGAGGAGACCTACTGGACCCGATACTACCTGGAACCCGATATCCAGTACGAATGGAACGACGGCGTGCTGGAGGAGAAGCCGGTGTCGGACTTCGAGACCTACTGCATCTATGTCTGGCTGCTGCGGCTGCTCGACACCTTCCTGAAGGCCAAACCGCTCGGCAAGCTGGTGGGCTTGGACATGGGCTTCCGGCTGCCCCTGCAGAATAAGGTCGTCATCCGTAAGCCCGATTTGGCCGTGGTGCGCAACGACAACCCCGGCGTACTGCTGCCGGTGGACGTCGCCTATCACGGCGTCTATGACCTCTGCATCGAAGCCCTGTCCACCACCAAGCCGGCGCACATCCACCGCGACAGGGTGCAGAAGCACGGCGAATATGCCGCAGGCGGCGTGCCCGAGTATTACATCCTGCACGCCGACGCCGAGCGCCGGGCCTTCTACAGCCGCAATGACAGCGGCCTGTACGAGCCGATCCCGCCGCAGGACGGTGTCATCCATTCCCGCGTGCTGCCCGGCTTTCGCTTCCGGCTCGCCGACCTGCTCGCCCAACCCGCCGACGAGGCCCTGCGCGATGATCCGGTCTATGCCGACTTCGTGCTGGCCGGCTGGCGCGCCGACCGCGAGCGCGCCGAGAGCGAGCGGCTGCGCGCGGAGGCCGAGCGGGTCCGCGCCCTGGCCGCCGAGCGCGAGGCCGAGCAGCAACGCCGCCGCGCGGAGCAGGAGCGCCGCCGCGCCGAGGAGCTTGCGGCGAGGCTGCGGATGCTCGGACAGGACCCGGACACGCAGGCGCCGCCGGACAGCTGATGCCGACACAGGGCAGCGCCGGGTGGTGCAGGCGCTGCGCTGATCCACCCTGGGCGCCGCGTATCAGCCGGCGCCCGTTGTCTTTGGTGCGCGCGTTGTCCAGGTGCCGAGGGCGAAGGTCTAGCGAATATCCTCCGGCTGGTCCTTGCGCAGATAGGCCTCTTCCTCCGGCGTCAGGTCCACCTCGTCGAAGCCGGTGATCATGGGCATGACATGATCGCGGAAGGAATGCCCCGTGGTGAGCATGTAGACGTGGATGAAGACGAAGGCAAGGATGGCGAAGGCGGCGGCGGTGTGGATGAGCGCCACGCCGGTCAAGTAGGCGGTGGCATCCGGCAGGTCGCGCCAGGCGAAGTAGAAGAGATAGATCAGCCCGGTGATCCAGATGGCCGGGAAGAGCACCAGCTTGAGCATGGTGTAGGCCAGCGCCTGAAGCGGGTTGTGCTTGCGCCAGTAGGCCTTGCGGTAGGGGTGGCGCTCGCCCTTGAAGATGCCCAAGCTGTAGTAGCGCAGCACGCCCCACATGCCGTGCACCGTCGGGATGAAATGGCGCCAGCTGCGGGTGGTGAAGAGCCAGAAGGTGCCGAAGGCCCAGAGCACCAGCAGGGTCAGCGCAGCACCGGTGTGCAGGGTCACCGCGTCCTCGAAGCTGAACAGGTCATGGAAGCCGTGCAGCCCGAAGCCGGTGATGAGCAGCAGCACGATGAGCAGCATCTGCGACCAGTGCCAGAAGCGCTCGAACAGGCTGAAGATCTTGACGCGGTGCAGGGCCATCAGTGCTGCGCCTCCTTGGGCTTGGAGAAGATGCGGACCAGGGCGTGAATGAGGATGCCGGCGAGGGTGCCGAACACCAGGATGGTGCCGATGCCGTCCAGCCAGGGGTTGCGGTCGCGCCCCGGCAGGTAGATGCCCGCCACGGAGGCAAGCCGGCTGTTGCTCGGCGTATGGCAGTCGCCGCAGCCGAGCGCCTGCGCCTTGGGCGCCACCATGTGGGTGATGGGCCACCAGGACAGGGTCTCGATGAAGCCGTACTCGCCGGAGTAGTCCAGCCCGAAGTCCGCCATGCCCTTCTCGATGGCGGCGGCCATGTCGTAGTTGCCCCAGTAGGCGGCGTCGTCCTCGCCCCACAGGTGGGTGTAGACCAGTGTGCCGTGGCCTTTGTCATAGGGCTGCCAGGTGTGCATGCGCTTGAAGGGCCAGATGCGCGAGCGCCCGTCCTCCCGCGAACCGGTGAAGCCGTTGATCTCGATGACGGCGGCATCGGGGTCGAATTCCGTGTCGATGGTGGTGTAGACCATCTGGCCGTCGAACCAGGCGTACTCGGGGACGATGTCCTCGTCGTAGGTGAAATGGCCCTTGATGGACTTGTAGGTGTAGCGGTGCTCGCCGTTGCCCTGGATGTAGCCTTCCTCGTGGAAACCTTCTCCGTCGCGGGTCCTGCCCGCGGTGCGCCAGTCCCAATCGACGACGGTGGCCACACCGCCGCGGGCGAATGCGGGGATGTGGCAGGTCTGGCAGGCGATGCTCTGCACGTGGTCGTTGAGCTTGAAGCCGGCCAGCGAATCCACCGGGTGCGGTGCAAGGCCATGGCAGGACTCGCAGGTGGCCACATCCGTGCGCTGCCCGGGCAGGCCGGTGCCCTCGGTGTCCTTGGCCACCACGTTGTAGCGGCTGCCGGCCCAGACGTGCTTGTTGGTCACGTGGCAGGCGGTGCAGGCGAAGTTGAGCCCGTCCACGCCCATGTGCACATCGAGCGTGCGCGGCGGCGCCTTGAGTGCAGAGGACAGGTCGCCGTGCTTGACGTTGTCGCCGCCGCCGCCCATGAAGTGGCAGGCGCCGCAGTTGGCCCGTTGCGGCAGGTCTACGCTCTGCGCCGCGGCGGCAAGATCGATGGGCGGCTTGCCCTCGAACATCACCGAGCAGGCCGGGCTGCCGGCCGAGTTGGGTGTCTTGTAGTAGGTGCCGGTGGTCTCGTGGCAGACGAGGCAGTCGATCTTGGTCTCGTCGGTGAAGTCGAAGGACTCGTCCTTCCAGCCGTAGCCCGCGTGGCACTGGGTGCACATGCCCTCGTTGCCGCGGGCGTTGGTGCAGAAGTTATTGATCAGGTACTTCTTGCCGAGCTGCTGGCCCGTATTCGGGTCCTCGAACGACCAGGTCCAGTGGATGTTCTGCATGAAGTGCTTGCCGGTCTCGGTGTGGCAGCCGAGACAGGCCTGGGTCACCTCCGAGCCGTCGGCGAAGGGCCCGGCGAGCTCTTCGAACTTGGTGTGGTCGGCGGTGCCGCCCTGCAGCGGTCCGGAGACCTGCGGCGGTGCTTCCTCGCTGGCCGGCGGCGTCGGCCAGCTGCCGGCGTCCGCCGCCGCCACCAGCGGCAGCCACAGGAGCATCGCGATCCACGCGCCGCGCCACAGGGGCGAGCAGCGCTGCCACGGGTGGCCGCCCGCAGCTCCGGGGAACGGGCGCTCGGCCCAGGGGGTGCGTCGGGGCGCTGGCATGCTCGGGTCTCCGTGTGGGTGTCCGGGGGCGGGTGGCCGGGGCGGGTGGACGGGGAGTGGCCCAAGGGCTTCAGGGCCAAAGGGTTCCCCGATGGGTGGCGACGTTCCAGGATCGTCCACTCGCGAGCGGGTTGCGCTGACATGGCGCAAGCCTGGCGCCGCGATCCGCGGCGCAGTTGCCGTGTGTCAACCAAGCTGCGGGTGCGCCGGGGCGGCCGCCTCCGGCGGCCGTGCCGGGACGCCGTGGGGACGTTGTGGATGGCGGCTTCGGTTACACTGCCGGCGTGCAATCGATGCGATTACCGGGACACCTGAAGATGGCAAAACTCATCGAGCTGGATCTGGGCGAGGGCCGCACCGTGCTGGTGGAAACGGATGACGAGGTCTCGGTGCCGCGCTCCGCCGTCAGCGCCATGGGCTATCAGCGCGCGGGTCGGGACAGCGCGCAGCGCCCTGACGTGGCCCGGGTGCAGGAGACCCTGCGCGGCTTCGTGGACGGCTCCGTCGCCGCGCTGCGCGGCGTGGACGCCGAGGTGGAGCAGGTGACGCTGGAGTTCGCCGTGAGTCTGGGCGGCGAGGCGGGTGTCCCCTTCGTCACCAAGGCGGACAGCGCCGGCGCGCTGAAAGTGAAGGTACTGTGCAACCTGGGCCGGCGCCACCAGCGCCTGTCGCTGGACGGAGACGCGTGACGGACACCGCCCGCCGCAGGCCCGGGATGGGCCCTTGAGCCACGGGATGGCGAACAACGACGGCAGCCCCGGGGCGCGGGCGGTGCGTGCCGACATCGCCCGGCTGCTGGACGACCTCACCATGGCGCTCAAGGCTGCCGGCCAGTGGCAGCTGCTGCCGCCTCCGCCGGCCGCGCTCGCGAGTCCGCTGCCCTTCTGCTGCGACACGCTGCGCTTCACCGAATGGGTGCAGTGGCTGTTCATCCCCCGCACCCGCGCCCTGCTGGCGGCCGATGCGCCCCTGCCGGCGGTGAGCGGCATCGCGCCCATGGCGGAGGAGGCACTGCGCGGCTGTGACTGGGACACCGTGGACGTGATTGCGCTGTTGCGGCGCTTCGACCGGCTCATCGCCGCCGCCTGGGCCTGAGAGGTCGTGAAGAAACCCACCGACCTGCTGCGGACGCCTCCGGACGCGCCATGCGGCGTTGCAGGGAGCCGAA
>NZ_CAJXYK010000101.1 GCF_913063425.1 uncultured Thiohalocapsa sp. | reverse complement strand
CGTGGACCGTGGCCGGTTTCCGCCGCTGCCGGAGCTCGGCAACCGGCGCTCCATGGTTGGGCTGGACGATCTGATCGACGCTGCACAGCGCGCAATGCATATGCCCGAAGCGCGCGGGCGCACCTTCATCGTCAGCGATGGCGTACCGTACTCGACCCGCTCACTCTACGTGGACATCGCCGGCGCCCTCGGTCGTCCGGTGCCGGGCTGGACCCTGGCAATCCGGCTGCTGCGCCTCGGCGCGCGGCTGGGCGATGCGATCGGCGCCTTGCTGTCGCGGCCGATGCCGCTCAACAGCGCCGCCTGGCAGCGGCTCGCGGGCTCGGCCTGTTATCGCGCGGATGCCCTGTGTGCGCAGCTGGGCTGGGCTCCGCGGCAGACCTTTGCAGCGGTGTTACCTGAGATCATCGTCGCGCGTCAGGCGGCGTCACCTGACCGGCGCTGATCTCGGCGAACAGTTTGTCATAGACGGCGAGCGTCTCCTCGGCAACTCGGCCGATGCCGAATTCCGCCTCCGCGAGCCGCCGGGACGCACGGCCATAGGCAGCCCGCAGCGCCGCATCCGCCGCAAGCCGCGCCAGTGCCTCGGCCAGGGCCTCGGCATTCCGCGGTGGCACCAGCAGCCCGTTCTCGCCCTCGCGCACCACCTCGCGACAGCCCGGAACATCCGTGGCCACCAGCGGCAGCCCGGCCGCCGCGGCCTCGATCAGGATGGTCGGCAGCCCCTCCCGGTACGACGGCAGGCAGACGATGTGCGCCTGCGCCAGCACCGCCGGCATGTCCGTACGGTGCCCCCACCATTCCACGGCCCCAATGTCGTGCCACCGCTGGAGCTGCGCCTGCGGCACCGCCGCCGGGTTGCTCTGGTCGGGCTTGCCGACAAGCACCATGCGCGGCGCCTCACCACGCTCGCGCAACAGTCCTGCTGCATCCACGAACTCCTGCACACCCTTGTCCCACAGCATGCGGGAGGCCAGGACCACCGTCACGGCACCCGGCGGCGGCGATACGGGCGCGAAGCGCTGCGGGTCCACACCGGCCCCTTTGATCAAGACCGGCTGCATGCCTGAGAGCTGTTTGAGCTGCCGGCCGTCATCCGGGTTTTGCACGATGACGCCAACCCGTCCCCGGGTTAGCAAGATGCGATAGGCGAGCAGCACAAGCGGGCGCAAGAGTCGCGCCTTAAGGCCGTTGGACGTGAACAGATAGCCGAGTCCGGCCAGGGTGGCCACCGTGCCGCGGATGCCGGTGAGGCGCGCGGCAAGCGCGCCGTAGATCACAGGCTTCTGCGCAATGGCGTGCAGCAGATCGGGCTGCTCGGCACGCAGCAGCCGCACCAGCCGGCGCAACGTCGCGAGCTCGGCAACTGGGTTGAGTCGGCTGCGCGCGAGCGCGGTGGGCACGAGCCTGAGCCCGGCGGCGCGGATGCACTTCGCCTGCGCCGTGTCGGTCACCTCAGTCATCACGACTATTTCGTAGCCCGCACGCTGCACGGCCAGCGCCAACGGCAGCCAATGCAGGCAGAAATACCAGTCCACTGCGACCAGGAAGACGACCTTGCGCCCCAGTGCAGTGGGCCTACCATTATGCGGTTGCATGGCTGCTTCAGCAGTGATCGCACGCAACCAGCGAGCGATACAGGTCCGCATAACGTCCTGCGACCGCGGTGAGATCGTATTCCGCGCCGACCCGCGCGCGGGCGCTTGCGCCCAGCTCGCGCCGTTGCTCAGGCGTCAGCGCCAAGAGGTCGCGCAGGGCCGCTGCCAGCGCCACCGGCTCGCGCGGCGGCACGACGCGGCCGGTGGCACCGACCATCACGGCGGAATCGCCAACATCGGTGACGACACAGGGCACGCCGCTTGCCATCGCCTCGCCGATGACGAGCGGAAAGGCCTCGCCGTAGGCGGCAGCACTCACTGCGACATCGAGCGCGGCCATCAATCGCGGCACGTCCGCGCGCTCGCCGAGCAGGTGGAAGCGCTCCGCGAAGCCGGTGCCTGCGACGAGATCGGAAAGCGCGGCATTGGCTTCGTCCACCGCGGTGCCGACCAGCAAGAAGTGGATGGCTGGATGCTGGCGGGCGACGTGGGCTGCCGCGCCGATGAAGCTCGCATGGTCCTTTTGCGGATCCCATCGCGCCACCAGGCCCACCAGTACCGTGGCTGCCGCCAGCCCGAGCTCGGCGCGGACTGCAGCATGATCTGCGGCACTCGGCCGGAACGCGCCCAGGTCGAAGCCGTTGGGAATCACGATCACGCGCTCGGCGTCGTAGCCGAGCGCGGTGTGTACCCCGCGCGCGACTTCGGAACAGGACAGAATGCAGTGCGGGAGGCGCCGGGACAGGCGTGCGCAGGCGGCGACGACGGCCCGCGTGCTCCAGGGCGTGCGGACAGGATCGAGCGTGCTGTTGTGCAGGCCCCAAACCACCGTCGCGGAGGTCGTGAGCCGTGCCGCGACCCCGCCCAACAGATCGGCGTGGTACATCCAGGTCTGCACGACATCCGGGCGAAACCGCCGCAGCTCCCGCGCCAGTCGCGCCAGCGCCCGGGGCTGCGGCAGCCGGTTGGACATGCCGAGGCTCAGGACGGGCACGTCGAGGCCCGCAATGCGCTCGCCCATGGGCCCCGGTGGCGACAGCGACAGGACCATGGGGTCGAAGTCTCCCCGAGGCAGCATCGACAGCAGCCGAAACAGCATCGTCTCGGCACCGCCGACGCCGAGCCCGGTGATGACGTGCGCGACCCTCACGCCGCCGCGTCCGGCTCGGCGGCGAGGCCAAGGGCGGCGAGATACCGCCTGGTCACCGGCGCAATGCGATACTGTGCCGCCCGCTCCCGCAAGGTCGCCGCCGGCAGCGGGGCGTCCAGGGTCTGTTCAATGGCAGCCGCCAGCGCCTGCGCATCGCCCACCGGCACCAGCGGGCCGAAGCGGCCCTCGTCGAGGATCTCACGCGGGCCGGAGGGACAGTCCGTGCTCACCACCGGCGTGCCACAGGCCATGGCCTGAATCAGCACGCCGGGCAGGCCTTCCCAGGCGGACGACAGCACGAACAGGCGCGCCCGTGCCATCCAACGGAACGGGTTGTCGTCGAAGCCTGGCAGCGCCACTCGCTCGGCGAGCCCAAGGCCATCAACCTCCGCTGTCAGCGCGCCGCGGTCCGGCCCCTCGCCTAAGATCACGAGCCGCAGGTCGCGTCGCGGCACCAACCGCGCAAAGGCCCGGAGCAGAGTCGGGAAGTCCTTCTGTCGAGTCAGCCGGCCCGCCGCGAGCAGCACCGGCGGTGCCTCCGGTGCAAACCAGGGATACGCCAGCGGCGCCGGGGCCAAGGTCTCCAACTGCTCGCCGACAACCGGGTTCGGGATCACTGTGATGCGGGCGTCATCGAGCCCGAGACACTGCACCAGATCGTCGGCAACGCCTTGCGAGACAGCGATGACATCGTCCGCCTGCGAATAGAACCAACGCGCGAGCCGCGGCAGCAGGCGCCCGCGCAAGTGAGGCTCGTTCGCTGCGGCCATGGAGAGCTGGCTGCGCACGCTGACGGCGAGCCGCATGCGCGCATCGGCGCCGGCCAGGACCCGCGCCCAGATGGCCACCAGATTAGCGTGATCCATGGCGGCCAGCAGCACGCGCGGGCGCTCGCGGCGCAGCCAAGCCGCGAGCTTGGGTAGCGCGAGCGATACGCGACGTGCCTTCAGGTCCACGAGCCGGCAGCCCTTGGGCACCTCCGGCACGTAAGGCCCGCGCGCATCCGCGCAGACCAGCGCCACCGCGAGCCCCTCCGCGAGCGCCCCCGCGGCTAGGTTCAGCATCATGCGCTCGGCGCCGCCGCCGGCGAGCGACGGAAGAAAGATCGCAAGCGTCGGCGGTGGCATGGGGCGGCGGCGGACGAACAATAGCGCGACGGACAAGACCGCAAAGTCAGATCAGAATCGGCGAGCGAGCATAGCATTGATGCGCCGCGAAGATGCGCTGGCAGGGTGCGGTGGAGCGCAAGCCGTTCAATGCACCTGTGCCAGCGCACGCACTCAGGTTACGAATCCGCCGCAAGCAATCATCTGGGACCAACCAACTGGTGCTTGCTAGTAATGCGAAACGTTCTCATCTGCAGCGACCATGACGGCTCCGGAGCCCTTCAGCTACCTGTATACGTCGCTGCGTCAGCTCAGCGACTCCCGACAGGCGGTAACCGTTTAGCCCCCCCCCGCGCTTGAAGCCTGCGGGGTCATGCCGTCAGCCGGCAGGCAGAGGCAGCGGGGGAGCGGGGGAGCGGGCAGGTTGCGGCGTCGTTGGCGCACGACATCGGCTAGGTAGGTCCAGGGTGAGGCGCGGCGCTTGCGACAGGTCTCGATGACGCTGACGAGCAGCGCGAAGGCGCGGGTGGCATGCACCTGCTCGGCATCGATCAGCAACACCTGCGTGCGACTGTGCCCCGGCGCACCCTTGCGCCGTCCGGGCTTGTCGCCGCTTGGTCGGTCGCCTCTACGCCCGCGCGACGCCACCGCGGGCGCCGGTTGTTCGCCCTGTTGGGCCGCTGCGTCGCCCGACGCCGAGCCGCTGTCGCCATGATCCTCGTTCCCGTCTTCGACCCTTTCCCAAGGCGCGCGCAAGCTCGGCGGTCGCGAACTGTTCGAGGGTTTCTGCGCCAAGCGTTCCCGCGCGACCTTCAAGTCCGCCAGCGCCTTCGCCAGCAACGCACGCGCCTGCTCCGGGGACAGTCCCTCAAGATAGGCGTCGTCGAGTTGGAGAAGATCGTGGTCGCTCAGATGCATGCCGCTGCCGCAGGGTGCCGCCTTGTCGGCGAGATCTGGAGCAATCTTGCCACACAACATGAGCTTTCATCTCCACTTCCATGATTTTAAGACGTCCTTAGGGTCGGGCGCAGAGAGAGAGGGGGGCTAAACGGTTACGACAGGCGAGGCCCCTGGGCGGCCGCAAATCGGGACAGCGCGAATGTCTCACCGCGACGCGCGCTTGCCCATCGGCTCTCACCTTTTGTAGTGTGGGAGCTTGCCAACTCTGTACGCGCATCTGCGCGCCCTCATGTCAGTGCTGTTGAAAAAGGCGTCGCCGGAGGCGCGGGATGCGGACCTCGATCTGCTCGTTGTCATCCCGCACTTGGGTGCCGGCGGGGCTCAAAGAGTGGCAAGCCTGCTCGTGCGGCACTGGCAGTCGAAAGGCGTGCGCATCGGTATCGCAACGCTATTTCCGGAAGACGATGCCCATGCACTGCCGGCTGGCGTGCGTCGTTTCGATCTCGCCGCGGACCCCGCGCGCGGGGCGCAGGGCGTGCTCGCGGGCATATATCATCGACTGGAGCAGTCGCTCAGCGAACCTAACAGGGCGTTGCCCGGCGTCATTGCCTCGCCGATGCTCGCCGCGATGCGCTTGGTGCGGCGTCTACGGGCCCTGCTGTTGAACCGCTTCGCCAACGAGCGGCGGGTCCGGAGGTCCGCCCGAGTCATGAGTCTGCGGCAACTGTTCCAATCCCTGCGCCCACGGGCGATCATCAGCTTCCTCGGCGCCACGAACATTCAAACGCTGCTCGGCGCCGAAGGCCTCGACACCAAGGTGGTGATATCCGAGCGTAACGACCCGGCGATTCAGCAGCTCGAACCGCCTTGGCAATCTCTGCGTCCGCGCGTCTACCCGCGTGCCGACCTGGTAACGGCAAACAGCACCGGGGCGTTGCACACTATGGCTGCCTATGTGCCGCAGGAGCGTCTGGCAAAGGTGCTGAACCCGCTGGTGATTCCGCCACACGACCTCGACAAGCCGATGCACGCCCAACGTATCGTGACCATCGCGAGGTTAGTCCATCAGAAGGGCGTGGACGTACTGATCGACGCCTTTGCTCGCGTCGCCGGCGAGTATCCGGACTGGGGGCTAGACATCATCGGCGACGGGCCGCTGCGCGAGGTGCTCGAGCAGCGCGCGCAGACGCTGGGGGTCTCGCGGCAGGTGCGCTTTTTGGGGCACCGGCTAGAGCCCTTCGACCTCCTCTACGCAGCCAGTGTCTTCGCCTTGCCATCGCGCTTCGAGGGGATGCCAAATGCTATGTTGGAGGCCATGGCCTGTGGGCTCGCTGTGCTCGCTAGCGACGCGTCGCCCGGTCCGCTGGAGTTCATCCGCGACGGTGAGACCGGGCTTGTGTTTGCCTCGGATAACGTGGATGCACTGGCCGATGCGCTGCGGCGGGTGTTATCGGACGCAGGCCTGCGCAGGCAACTCGCCGCTGCCGCGCGCGCGGCCGTAGAGCCCTTGGGTCTGGAATCCGTCGCGGCACAATGGGAAAGCCTATTCGCCGCGCTCAGCGTGCCATTGGTCGAGGCCGATGACCACACCGCTTCCACGCCCTCGCGGGCGGAGGGCTGAGATGCTTTGAAAAAACCCACAACGCCAGACCGCTGGGCTTCGAGGGTAGAACGCCCCCATCGAATTTGGCGACCGACAGACTACCTAGCGATTAGCAAAGAGGGGCAAGGCGAGTTGTTCGAACCTGACGCCGAGCTGCCGGCGGCGCCGTCACCAAGCGCTGCGGCGAGTGCGCCGGGGGTCGCCCGGGTGCTTCGGCCGAACCGC
>NZ_CAJXYK010000100.1 GCF_913063425.1 uncultured Thiohalocapsa sp. | reverse complement strand
CGAGATCATGCACACCTTGACCGCGATCTCGATTGGCTCAGACGCGTTCCGGTCAAGGCAATGGTCAAGCTCGGCTGCTCCGCTTCAGTTGCTCGATGGCCATGCCCTGATCCGCTGAACCGTACCGGGGAGCACGTTGCGCACTCATGGTTCGCCGGTCACATCGGCCCAAGGCTCCAGGTCATCGAGATCGACCCGCAGCGCGGCAGCGAGGGCGCGCAATGTGCCGATGGCCCCGTCCTTGGCACCGGTCTCAAGTTGAGACAGGTAGGATTTTCCGATCCCGGCGCTCTCGGCCAATGCTTGTTGCGTCAAGCCGCGGTGCTCGCGCCAGACGCGCAGCGGGTTGTCACCCCTGGCGAGTCGCTGGACGATATCGGCGGGTATGGTCTCGTCCTCGCCGGCCGCAAGCTGCCGTTTGGCTTCGTCGTAGGCACGGATATCCGCCAGTTCGTCGAGCTGCTCGCGCATGCGCTCGTATTCGTCGTACGGGATCACAGCCCATTCCGGTTTGCCGGCGTTCTCGATGATCTGTACCTTCATCTGTAAGCATCGCCTCGTGAGCCGATTTGCAGGACCAAGACGATCAGACGGTCGTCGTCCAGGTCGTAGAGCACGCGCCAACCGCCAACCCGCAATCGGAAGCCGTTTCGACCTTCCAGTCGTTTGGTGTCGAGGTCGATGCTCCGTGGTGAGCGCGCCAACTGTTCCAGCGCGGTCAGTATCCGCTTCCGGTCAACGGCTGACATGCGCGCCGGCAGTCTGGTTGCCTGCCGCTTGTAGGAAACTCTGTACATCTCCGAAGTTTACTCAAGGCAATCTGGCCCATCAAACCCCCTCGCCGTCGTCTCCAAGTGGACCGGCATCCCGGTGTCCAAGATGCTGGAGGGCGAGCGCGAGAAGCTGCTGCGCATGGAAGAGCAGATCGAGCAGCGCGTCGTCGGCCAGCAGGAGGCGGTGCGCGCCGCGTCGGACGCCATCCGCCGCTCCCGCGCCGGGCTCTCCGACCCGCAGCGGCCCATCGGGTCCTTTCTGTTCCTGGGTCCCACCGGCGTCGGCAAGACCAGCAACTTAGGCTCCGACATCATTCAGCAGAAGGCGGGCGAGGCCAACTACGCCGACATGAAGGACGCCGTCATGGAGATCCTCCGCCAGGCCTTCCGGCCGGAGTTCATCAACCGCCTGGACGAGATCGTCGTCTTCCACCCGCTGGACGAGGAGCAGATCCGCGCCATCGCCCGCATCCAGCTCGGCTACCTGAAGGACCGGCTCGCGGACCGCGACATGGCCCTCGACGTCAGCGACGCCGCGCTGGACCTGCTCGGCGAGGCCGGCTTCGACCCGGTCTACGGCGCCCGACCGCTCAAGCGCGCCATCCGTGCGCAGCTGGAGAACCCGCCGGCGCAGGAGATCCTCGCCGGGCATTTCCGGCCGGGGGACACCGTCACCGTGGATGCCCAGGACGGCAAGCTGGTGTTCGGCTCTGTGGTGGAGGGGGAGCTGGTGGATTAGACTTGCCCGGCGTTGGTCGGGCCGACGCCGGCAGGCCCAACCATCAGACTCTCGAAGGCACGAACGAGCGCGGATGATGACCACCTGCCTGAAGCAGCCCTTGACCGAAGCCACGAGCTACGACACGGACTTCCACGCCTGGGCGCTGCGCAACGCCGAGCTGCTCCGCCAAGGGCGCCTGGACGAGCTGGACGCCGAGCACATCGCCGAGGAGCTGGAGTCCATGGGGGCGAGCGAGCGCCGCGAGCTGCTGAATCGGCTTCAGGTACTGTTGCTGCATCTGCTGAAGTACCAGTACCAGCCGGAGTGCCGCGGCAAGAGCTGGCGGCTCACCATCAACCACCAGCGCACCGCCATCGAACGGCTGCTCGAGCAGTCGCCGAGCCTGCGTCGGTTGCTGGACGCGGACAGCCTCGACAAGGTCTACCGCAAGGCGGTACGGGACGTCATCATCGAAACAGACCTCGATGCCGAGCTTTTCCCGGGCGGCTGCCCGTACGACCTGGCGCATGTCCTCGATGAGGACTGGCTGCCGGCGGACTGAATCGGCTCAGGCGGCTCTATAGTCCCTTCGGCTCGGCGGGCCGTCCTCGCCGCCGTGCCGCCCGTGGCACGCGCCTCGACCAGCCCCGCGGCGCGGCATTTGTCGCCCGCCGCCGACCGGCCGCACCCCGGCCCCCGCGCCCGGCACCGGGGGGCATCAGTGCCCCGGCCACAGCAGCTTCGCGGCCGCCGCCGCGATGAGCAGGTAGAGCACACCCTCGAAGTGGTGGTGGCGGTCCTTGGGCACCGCCACCCAGCCCGGCGCCGGCTTGCGCAGAGCGAGCATGACGCAGCAGGAGATGGAGGCGGCGCGGATCAGGAGCATCAGCTTGAGTGTGCTTGAGCATGGCGGGCCTCGCGGGTCGTGGATGGCTCGACCCCATGAAACCGCCGACGCGGCCGACGTAGGCGAAGCGGACGGACTTCCTGTTCTGCCCGGGGCGCGGCAAGAGTGGAGGTTTCGGCAGAAATGGAAGTCTTGGGCGATCAGCGCCATGCCTCAGCTCGCCCGACGGGCCCGTGGGAGCGGCCTCTGGCCGCGATGCGCACGCGCGGGTTGCTCCGGCGCAGATCGCGGCCGGAGGCCGCTCCCACAACGCTCGTGCTCGGCTGAGAAATCGGGCTGATCACCTTTCGTAACCATCACTCAGCGATCAACGTTGCGCCTTGATCAGGTCCGACCATCGCGCGGCCGGTCCGCACAGCGGTATCTACGAAGAACGGTGGCCGTAGGGTCAGCTGTACGGACCATTTGCCCCGGCGAGGCACCTTGGGCGGGGTTGTGATCGAGGTCCGGCGTTGAACATACCGGTTGCGGCAGATGCCATGAAGACGGCGCAGTGGATCGCCAGGCCTTGCCGCCGGTGCCGTCACTGTCGCTGCCGGATACGCGGCGCTGGCGCGCCCCCGGATGCGCGAGGACGCTGGAGCGTCGTCGCGATCAACGTACCCGGGTTATCAGGGCTGATGCGATCCAGGCACCGGCTCGAAGGCCGATCCATTCGCCATTCGATAGACGTAGAAGTCGCGGTCGAGCGTAAAGATTCGGCGCTCGCCGATGGTCTCCGCGAGGGCGACGAGCGATGCGTCCGCCAGATCCATGGGCGTATCACGATAGGCCGACATCAAGTCCTCGGTCCGCCGCGTGAGATCGCCGAGGTCGTAGAGGACCAGACGCCCATGGCGCTGCCAGCGCCAAAGCTCGGCTTGCGCCGGCCATCCACCGGCGCGTCGCAGCAGGTGCATGGCTTCCGTGAAACACGGCCAAGTCGTCGCCAGGGGCGCGGCCGGCAGGGTCCGTGTCGCGACGATACAGCGCTGGTGATTCGGGTCGTTACGATTAATGAGCGCGATGATCGGGCCGGTGTCGATGAGGGTCATGGCCGAGCCCGTTGCTCGTGATCGGCGCGGTCCCGCTCCAGCTCGTCACCGAAGCGTTCGCCGGAGCGTTCCGAGAGGGCCTCTGTGCTTCCGTCTATCGTTCCGGTGAAGCCTTCCAGGAAGCTCCCGAGGTGTTCTTCAGGCGCCGCCGGGCCGGGCAGTGCCGATGCGCAAAGCCGTTCGCGCAAGATAGCCAGCACGACCTGCTCGGGTGTCGAGCCGGCGGATTCCGATGCTGCCTTCACGGCCGTCTCCAGCTCGGGCGGTAGGGATATCTTCATCGGGCAACCTCTCTGAACCGACGCGGAGTCTAGCATTCGCGCCAGTGCATCGCCTCGTGTCGGTGTCTGACCGTCACGACGCTTCGGCGTCGTGCCGTATCCCCGGAGCGCGCCAGCGCCCCGGGGTCGATGCCTTGGCCATGCCGACTGATTGGCGGCGGCGCCTGCCGAGCCGGCGCTCGCGGCCTCAGTGCCCCGGCCACAGCAGCTTCACGGCCGCCGCCACCGCGATGAGCAGGTAGAGCACACCCTCGAAGTGGTGGTGGCGGTCCTTGGGCACCGGCACCCAGCCCGGCGCCAGCTTGTGCAGACCGAGCATGACGTAGCAGGAGATGGAGGCGGCGGGGATCAGGAGCATCAGGTCGAGCATGGCGGGCCTCGCGGGTCGTGGATGGCTCGACCCCATGAAACCGCCGACGCGGCCGACGTAGGCGAAGCCGGTGGACTTCCTTTTCTGCCCGGGGCGCGGTAATTGTGGAAGTTTCGGCAGAAATGGAAGTCCTGCCGCGCCCTTTGCACAGAGGGCGGGGCACTTGCGGTGCGCACCCATGCCCCACGCCGGGCGTTTGCGCTCGCGGGGTGTGGATGGTTCCCTTACCATTCGCGGTCGCGCCGCTATCAAGTCCAGACCGACCATCGCGCGACCGGTCCGCACAGCGGACCCTGCGAGGTACGGCGGCCGTAGGGTCCGCTGTGCGGACCCTCTGCCCCGGCGAGGCACCTTGGGCGGGGTTGTGATCGAGGACCGGCGTTGAACATACCGGTTGCGGGAGATGCCATGAACACGGCGCAGGCTGGTCGGGACACCTTGCAGCAGATCGATGCGCTGCTGCATCGCGGTGAGGGAACAGCGGAGACGTATTCCAAACTGCTCGTCCAGCTGCGGATCGATCCCGCGACGATGGGCGAGCTGGTGCGGGTCATCCAGCTCGCGACGGTCGAGACGGAGCTGTCGGTGGTGGCCGGTCTGGCCGGCGTCACGACGAAGACGCTGAAGAGCTGGTGCAATGGCAAGACGCCGCAGGCGGGCAAGATGCTCGGCTTTCTCGCCGCCGTGTTGGCCGAGGCGGCGCGCGACCAGACACTGCGCGAGCACATCCAGCCCATCGCGCACTACTGCCTGCCCGAGCCGTCCGCTGCCACGGCCGATGCACCGGCGGCGCCACCGGCGCCGAGCAAGACCCTGGACATTCACCTGCTGACCACGCCCGACGCCGTCGAAGAGGCGCGGGCGCTCGTCGAGCGTCTGCCGCGCCTCCCTGCCGATCTGGACATCGACGCGGGGTTGCGGGTGCGGGTCGTCACCGTGGACGGGAATCGGCCGCACATCGACCCCGACGCGACACTGGTCGTCGCCGTGCTCGGCTGCACCTGGGGCGAGGCGGGTAGCAGGCAGGCGGCGCGTCAGCGCGAGTGCTGGACGCAGCTGTTGTCTGCTGCCGATGCGGCACCGCACCGGGTCGTGCGCTGCTACCGTCGCGATCGGGAAGACTGCTTTCCGGAGAAATCCAGCTACCGGGATGCGGCGGGCTTGTTCGATCCGGCTGCGTACAGCGATGCCGTCAGCGCCGCCACGGCCTTCTGCCAAGAGATCGATGCGCTGTTTGCCGAGGCCGGCCCCAGTGCCCCGCCACCGCAACCCTACGCAAGCTGGTCCGACCTCCCCGAGCGCGTCGCCGCCGATCTGCGCGCCCCCGTCGAGGCCCTGCTGCCCGACCTGGAAGCCGCCGACGACGGCAGCCCAACGGACGACGACGCTTGGCAGGGCGGCTCCCCGTTCCCCGGCCTGTCCGCGCTGACGGAGCGCTACCACGGGGTATTCGCCGGCCGCGACACGGAGCTGGAGCACCTGGAGGAGCGCCTGAAGGACCCGGACAAGCGCTTTATCGCCGTGGTCGGACCGTCCGGCTCCGGCAAGTCCTCCCTGGTGGCCGCCGGGCTGCTGCCGCGCCTGCGGCGCGGCACGGTGCCGGGTTCCGAGCACTGGGTGATCCTGAGCTTCAAGCCCGGCGCCGAGCGCAGCGACGGCGCGAGCGATCCGTTCCGCTCCCTCGCCGTGGCCATGGCCGGCGAGAAGGCGCTGGAGCGCTGCGGCTTCCGCACCGATGCCCTGCGCCAGGACCTCCTCGCGATCGCGCGGGACGCCGTGCCGGGGGACTTCGGCGCCATGCTGGACCGCGCCCTGCAGGGCCGCGAGCCGGCGGCCCGGCTGCTGCTCTACATCGACCAGTTCGAGGAGCTGTTCACCATGACGGCCGGTGCCGGCGCCGCTGCCGAGGCCGGCAACCGGCCCAAGCCCTGGCAGCCCTTCGTGCACCTGCTGAGCCGGGCCGTGCAGGACCCGCGGGCGCGGATCATCGTCACCATGCGGCGGGAATTCGCGCCGCGGGTCACGGACACCCCGGAGCTGGCGGCCCTGTTCAGGCAGGCCTACTATCCGCTGCCGCTGGCGACACGGCATCAGCGCATGGACATGATCCTGATCCCGGCCCAGCGCGCCGGCATCGGCCATTTCCCGCGCGATGTCGCGGAGCGCATCGTCACCGACACCGCCGACGAGCCCGGCGCGCTGGCCATCACCGCCTATGCCCTCAAGCGACTGGTGGACCCGGAGGTCGCCACGGCGGGCAGGCCCGCCGCGGAGCGCAGCGACGCGGCGGTGCAGCGCCGGCTGCGGGCGCTGACGGCCGCCGAGGTGCGCCGGCGCTACGAGGCCCTCGGCCCGAAGGGCGGCCCCCGGGGCGCCAAGGGCGCCATCGCCGAGTGTGCCGAGGCGGTGCTCGGGGCCTTCGCAGAAGCGCACCCGGAGACCTGTATCGACCAGGCCCTGGACCGGCTGTTCGGCGCGCTGGTGCTGGTCAGCGACCGCGCCGCGGACCCGACCCGGCGGCGCGCGCGCAGGTCCGACCTCGGCGCCGCCGGCAGTCCGGGGTTGGAGCTCGCCCGGCTGCTGGAGAACGAGGCGCGGCTCCTGGTCAGCGACGGCCCGGACCCCGCCGACGCCGACACGGACGGCGCACCCGCGCCGGCCACCGCCGCCTCCCGCCAACGACCGGTGACCATCGAGGTCGCCCACGAGGCCTTGCTCACCGAGTGGCCGCTGCTCGCCAAGTGGATCGACGCCCGCAAGGACCAGCTCTGGCTCAAGCACCGCCTGGCGGGGCTGACGCAGCTCTGGCTGGCGCATGACTGCCAGCGCGGCTACCTGGCCGCCGCGGTGCAGGTGGACGAGATGCGCGACGCGATGGCGGCCCTCGGCGAGGCGCTGACGCC
>NZ_CAJXYK010000099.1 GCF_913063425.1 uncultured Thiohalocapsa sp. | reverse complement strand
GGGCCTCGCCCAGCACGGCCTCGCCTTCATGTACATGCAAGGCGAGTGCACCGACCAGAACCCCGAGAAGGCCATCGAATGGTTCAAGCGCGCCGCCGACCAGGGCCTGACCGGCTCCATGACGACACTCGCCATGATGTACGAGCAGGGCAATGGCGTGCCGAAGGACATGGACGAAGCGCGCAAGTGGTACCACGCCGCGGGCTTCGACGACAAATAGCACCGGGACGCATCGGCGAGCAGCCCGGAGCGTCACGCAGGGGCGATGAGGCGTCGATCATAAGTCCGGCCACGGCCCGGGCGCTGGCCCTGGCGCTCCAGCGTCGCGGCCATTGACTTTAGCCACCGCGTGTTCAGTCGCAGTGCTTGCGCCGGCGCCGGTGGTAGGCGAGCAGACCGTGATCGGAGGTGTTCTTGCGTGGTGGGTTACGACCCTCGCGGTACGTGTTGGGGTTGGTCAGGAACAAGGCGGTCAGGCGCTTGCAAGGCATGGCGGCGTCAGGTCTTGCGATGCAACATTCGCAGCCGAACGCGTCTCGGCTCTCGCGCGCAAGCGCTGAGGCGCTTGCTGGCAGGACCTGAGCCCCTCCAAGCTCACGCCCGCTTTCCAAGCCCCGCCAGCACCTCCCGAAAGCTCGCAAGGCCGGCCTCCAGGTTGTCGATGATCTCCTCGGCCAGCGCCTCGGGCTCGGGGAGGTTGTCGTGGTCCGTCAGGGTCTTGTCCTTGAGCCAGAAGACATCCAGGCTCGCCTTGTCGCGGGCGATCAGCTCCTCGTAGCTGAACCTGCGCCAACGGCCCTCCGGGTTGGTTTCCGGGTCCCAGGTCGGCGTTCGCTCGTGGCGGTTGCGCGGGTTGCAGCACTGGATGAAATCGGTCAGGTGCTCGAAGCGCATGGGCCGCTTCTTCAGCGTGTGGTGCACATTGGTGCGGTAGTCGTAGTACCAGACGGCCCTGGTCCAAGGGCTTGGGCTCGCGACCCGGTTGTCGAAGAAGATCACGTTGGCCTTGACGCCCCGGGCGTAGAAGATGCCCGTGGGCAGGCGCAGGATGGTGTGCAGGTCCGTGCTCTCCAGCAGCTTGCGGCGGATGGTCTCGCCGGCGCCGCCCTCGAAGAGCACATTGTCCGGCACCACCACAGCGGCACGGCCGGTGGTGTTGAGCATGCTGCGGATGTGCTGGACGAAGTTGAGCTGCTTGTTCGATGGCGTGGCCCAGAAGTCCTGGCGGTTGTAGGTCAGCTCATCGGTGGCCTGCCCGCCCTCCTCGTTGGTGAAGCTCATGGAGCTCTTCTTGCCGAAGGGCGGATTGGCGGGCACGCCGTCGTCGCGCAGCGTGGTGCAGAAGCTGAAGACTCGGGAGACGATGGAGGCGGTGTTCACGGGTTGAATTTCTCCTTTCACGCGCCGTGAAGGTCCTGCGCTATCATGCGGTCATGACGAAACGCGTGCTCTCCGAGTCCAACCCGTATCTGCGCGACCGGCGACGGGCGGAGCATGGTCGCGCGCGGTCCATCGCCACGTCCACGGCCATCGAGACCGGGGAGGACGCCGCTGAGATCGAGCGGCGCATCTTGGCCGGCGCGCGCAACCCGCGGCGCGCGAAGCTTGCCTTCAGATTGAGCGAGCCAGCGGGTCCCCGGGCGCGTCCACATCAGACGGTTCAAGCGCCGGGCGAATCAGGCCTCGAAAACGGATTGGCGAGCATCAGCCTCGTATCGATGACCCGGCCGTCCTGAATGCCTTCAGTCCAATGCGTGCGACACCCGTCCGATAGAGCAGAGGCGATGATCTGGCTGTCGAAGTGGCCGTAGCCGGAACGCTCCGCGATGCGCCAAGCGTCGCGTATCTCGCTCAGCTGCTGCCGCGCGTCTCGTCATAGCGGGCATCACGGCTGGCGATGGGCTTCCCGCCCCGTTCGATGCGGATGCAGTCAAGCTCAGTCAGGGTCCTCCGACGCGCCTCATCGTCCGGTGTTGCCTCAGCGGCGCCTTCCGCACCACCGTAGCGTTGTTCCAGGCACTCTGATGAAATCCAGCGCCTCACTCGCGGCGTGCTTCGGCAGGCGCAGGCTGCGCCGAGAAATGGCCTCGGCCAGTGTCATGGCTTGCGCTCCTCTCGGTGGCATCGCCAGCCGTGCCTCGCGACGCCGACGATGTTCGCACAATGATACCCGCTCCCCGGATCGCCGCGCCGCGCGCGATCCTGATGGTCGCGACGCTCCGGCGGAGCAAGCCGCTCCGGCGGCGCTTGGGGCAGGATCGCCAATCATCTTGGAATCGATGCCCGGATGACGCGCCGCAAGATCCGAGAAGAAACCGCGAGAAGGAATGCGGCGCCGGCACGGCGTCGGACGTTGCGTAAAGGGGTTACTTGGCCCGAAACGCCCGCAGCCGCGTCATCTCCACAAGCTGCTCCATGTTCTGAAGCGTAAAGACCTTCCCGCGGGTTGCGAGCAGCAGCTTCTTCATGTCCTCCCGTCGAACACCGAAGCCGCGGCCGGCGATGCAGGCGACGACCTCGAACTTCGGCTGGTCCGGCGGCTGACCGAGCAGGCTCAGGGATCCAAGGTGCTGCACGCGCGTGACCTTATCGCGTGCTGTGCCGTGTTCTTCAGTCAGCTTTGCCTCGATCACCACGTTCGGATTGATCTCATTTGGGATCACAAAGTCAGGCGCCTGGTCGAAACCGGGTAGACGCTCGGCGCGCTTGGTCTTGCGGAAGCTGATGCCGTTGCGGCTCAGTACGTCTTCGATGGCGTTCTCGACGATGTTGCCGATGAGCTTGCTGATCGAGTCTCTGTGGCCGGCGAAGGGACGGCCGAGAAATCGTTCGTACAGTAGGACGGAATACGGCGCACCCAAGTCGGCAAAACTGCGGACGCTGTCGATGCCGGCGGCTGTATCCGGCTTGTCGAGGCGATGCAGGCGATCACCGGGCACGCTTGGCGCACCGGTGGCGAGGATGCCGCAGGCTGCCTCCACGAGCGCGCGAATCCGCTGCTCGGTGACGCCGCCGTTCTCCCGCAGCGGCGCATCCGGTTTCATGCGAATCTTGCGGTCGATGGTGCGCGCGGCGCTTTGACTGATCTGGATACCGGTCTCCCGCGACGCGAAATAGGCCCATTCTGACGGCGTGAAGCCCAGGATGCAGCGCAGCACGATCAGCCCGATGGGCTTCTGATAGACCGCCGGCAGGATCGCCTCCGCCGTGACCTGTTGGAAGTTCGAGGTGGCGCGCTTCAGGGCCTCATAGCCGTCGTCGAACACGGCGAACTCAACGAATCCGGGCCCCTTGGGCATCACCAGGAGCTCAGACGTCAGGCACGCAAAAACCTGGTCGACGTAGAAGTCGAGATTCGCCTGGATCTCGTCGAACGAAACCGCAAAAGGGTACGGCATCGCTGGCTTCCTGCTCTACAGTGTGCGCCGGCGGGTACGGCAGAGGCGCCGGCTCGGCGATGGCTTGAGATTTCAGGCTCGCGACGATGCCGTCCACCGCTCCCCATTGCGCCGTCGCCTCGGCAACGCGCCCAAGCTTGTCGGTCATCGGTAACGACTTGTCCCAATCGTGACGCAGGTGCCAGATGGCCATGCGTGTCAGATGGCCGAAGGCGATGCAGCGGGTATCGCCCAGGGTCGGCGTGCGGCCTGCGGCCGTGAGCTGTGCGATGTCGGAAGCGATCAGGCTGCTCAGCTCGGCCTGCGTGTCGAACAGCCAGCGCCGGCGTGTGGCGCCCGTGGTGCGGCAGACGAAAACCGTGTCGATGATGGACGAGCCGGTGCCGTGGATATGGATGGAGCCGCTCATTTCGGCCGGACAGGGCAGCGATGCGGAGCACACCAAGCCCGCATCGAGGATGGCAGCGCCCACCGCGTTGTAGGCCTCGATACGATTGTGGTGATAGGTGAAGGCCAGCGGCGAGCCCGGTTTCAGGGCGCGGGCCATGCGCCCGTAGACACTGGCCAATCCTTCCGCAAAGCCGGCGAGGTTGCGCTGTTGCGTGACATTGCCGGTCAGCTCCATCGGCGAGTGCGTGGACGCACGGTCGAAGCCCTCGGCCTCGTGTCCGACGAGCCGCCGCAGCCAGACGTAGCAGAAGTCCATCAGCTCCGCGTACTGCACGTTGCCGAAGTACGGCGGATCGGTGAATACCGCATCCAGGCTGGCGGGCTGCAGCTCAGCAGTGGTCGCGCTGGCGCAGCGGAGGCTGACGCTGCGCCGCCGGGCGCCGTTGCGCTGCTCGCCGATCCATTCGCCCGTAACGGGCACCTGGGTCTTGCGCCCGCCGGTGTGTCTGATCTCGAAGGGTGCGTCACACCACCGCTTGGCCTTGGTGTACTTGTCGACGATATTGATCCAGCCGCCGGACCCGACGGCCGGCATCGCAGCACGCGGTCCCCTGCCGTTGCCGTGACCGTTGCGGATGCCGAGCACGTTGGACTCGCATTGGACCAGCCCCACCGGGAAGCCATGCACCGAGAAGATGTCCAGCGACTTCAGCGCCATGGTGTCGTAGCGGCAGAGCATGTTCTGGTAGCGCAGCAGGTCCGAGAGATTGGTGGCCAACGCATGGCGGACACGCTCGTCGGGTACCGCCGCGATCTCCCGGCAGCTCAGCTCCAGCGCCAGCAGTTGACGCGGATTGAACAGCTCCCGGTAGTGCCGATAGCCCCAGCGGTGCAGGCGGTCCGTCTCATCTCCCGGCGGGATGGGCTGCGCCGGTACGAAGTCGAGCGACAACGCCTCGAAGCGTGCAGCAGCTTCCGCCACGCGCGCCAGATCCCGCGCGTCCGGCTTCTTGAAGAAGCGCCCGCGGTGCCGGGCCTTGCGTGCCGGATTGTAATACTCGATGGCGAACAGCCGATGCCGCGGCGGGCCGGCCTCGGGTCGCGGATAGCTGTTGCCCTCGCCGCAGGCCGGACAGTCGATCCGGTTGCGGCGCGCCAGGCCGATGGCCGTCAGCGCGGCACCACAGCCGGCGCAGGCACCGGGGTGCTTGCGGTCATCGACCTCGTTGAGGTCACCGCAGCGGGCGCAGACGACCACGTTCTTCGGGTGGCGCTTGTTCTCGGCCAGCAGGTAGCCGGGGAACAGGTCCATCGGCTGCCCACAGCCGGCACAGTCCAGCGTCTTGACCCACAGGAAGTACTTCACCGGCACGTTCTTGTCGCCGTAGATCGGGCAATCCGTCCGGTAAAGGGAGCCGACGCTGTCGGCGAGCGCTTCCGTCAGCGTCATCGCTGCGACCACATAGGCATCCAGATCCAGGTGCTCGATCTCCTCGCGGACGATCCAGGCGGACATCGGGTTGATGTCGAAGCCCTGCACATCGCAGCCGATGCGGTTGGCCTCGATCAACGGCGTGCCGCCGCCCATGAACGGGTCGGCGATCTGGATGTCAGGGAAGTCCTGCGGCCGGTAGAAGGCATCTGCGAGCCGCCCCTGCCCCAGCTCGGACAACAGCAACGCCCGGAACAGTGTCCCGGGCCGCCGCGCAAACCACTTGTGGACTGCGATGATGGGGCGGTAGTTCTGCTGGATCTGCTTTTCCTTGAGCGCCAGAGCGGCGACGAAGGGGACGTCGAAGGTCTGCTCGATGGACATGGAGGGGACGGAGGCTCCTTTCCGGCGGCGACGGGCATGAGGCGGCGCAAGGGCGGCATTCTACCGCAGCGCTCGCTCAACAAATCCGCGGCAACTGCTCCCCCGCGAGCCAGTCGACGATGCGGTTGCCGCCGAAGGCGGCTTACGTGGCGGCCGGATGCCGAGCCCGGCCACGGACTCCACGCATCGTGACCGAGCCATCCAGGACCGCCGCTCAGGCTTCCTGTACGGTCCAAGGATTCTTGTTACTACAATACTGGGGATGAAGGTCACGTTCGATCCCCGCAAAGACGCGAGGAACGCCGCCAAGCACGGTGTATCTCTGTCGTTGGCAGAGCAGTTCGAATGGGAGACGGCGCTGATTTGGACAGACAGCCGCGAGGATTACCGGGGAAGACCGGCAGTGCGCCATCGGCTATGTGGGCCTGCGCTTGTACGTGGTGGTCTTCGTGGAGGTTGCAGACGGGCTCCGCATCATCAGTCTGCGCAAAGCGAACAATGCAGAGGTCAAGCGTTATGCCTCGTCTTAAGCCAGATACCGTCGTACCGACACCAGAGGAGGACGCTGCCATTACGGAGGCCGCGATGTCCGACCCTGATGCCCGCCCCCTGACCGACGACGAGTGGGCGGCTGCCAAGCCCGGTACGCGGGTCGGCCGGCCACGCTCGCCGGTGCGTCAGGTCTCGACGATGATCCGCTTCGATGCGGATGTGCTGACCGCCATGAAAGCCACGGGGCCAGGCTGGCAGACGCGGATCAACGACATACTGCGGGACTACTTGAAGCGTCGTCCCTGATCAACAAATCCGCGGCAACTGCTCCCCCGCGAGCCAGTCGACGATGCGGTTGCCGCCGAAGGCGGTCTCCATCTGCACGAAGTGGTGGGGGTCTTCGAAGACCTGGCCGATGACGGCGGCGTCGGCGCCTTTGGGGTGCGCGCGCATGGCGGCGAGCAGCGTCCCGGCCTGGTCTGCGGGGCAGATGGCGATGAGCTTGCCCTCGTTGGCGACGTTGAGCGGGTCCAGGCCCAGCAGCTCGCAGGCGGCGGCGACCTCCGGGCGCACGGGGATGGCCTGCTCCCGGATCTGCATGCCGACGCCGGATTGTTGGGCCAGCTCGTTGAGGGTGCTGGCGAGGCCGCCGCGGGTGGGGTCGCGCAGGCAGTGGATGCTGGGCACGGCGGCGATCATGGCGGCGACCAGATCGTGCAGCGCCTGGCTGTCGGAGCGGATCTCGGTCTCGAATCCTAAGTTCTCGCGCTTGGACATGATGGCCACACCATGGTCTCCAACATGGCCGGAGACCAGGATGGCGTCGCCGGGCCGGGCGTTGCTGCCGGCGATGTCGAGGCCTTCCGGCACCACGCCCACGCCGGTGGTGGTGATGAAGCAGCCGTCGCCCTTGCCGCGCTCCACCACCTTGGTGTCGCCGGTGACCACGGGCACGCCGGCCTCGCTGCACGCCCGGGCCATGCTCTCGACGATGCGCGCGAGGTCCGCGAGCGGCAGCCC
>NZ_CAJXYK010000098.1 GCF_913063425.1 uncultured Thiohalocapsa sp. | reverse complement strand
CTGACAGTAGCTTCCGAAGCGTGTACTTTCGATCAATGGCTTACCGAAAATCCGCGCCGGAAAATGTCAAAGATGGGCTAACCTGCTGGGCTGATGCGGCCAAGGGGCCTAAGGCGCTATGCCTCGCCAGGCATTGCCGTCGCCGCCCGCTACGCTCAGCCAAACCTGCGCCCAACCGAAGCAGAGGACGACCGCCCCGGATGCTCTCGCTACTCTCGAAGGCCAAGCCGGCGGGTGCCAAACAGCGCACCGAGCTGGACGAGGTGCTGGGCTCGTTCTGGCCCGTACTGATCGCCGTCGGACTGTTCAGCTTCTTCGTCAACCTGTTGATGCTGGTGCCGCCCCTGTACATGCTGCAGGTGTACGACCGTGTGCTCAGCAGCCGTAGCACTTCCACGCTGCTGGTGCTGACGCTCATCGTGGTGTTCCTGTTTCTAACCATGGGACTGCTCGAGTTCGTTCGCTCTCGAGTGATGAACCGGCTCGGTACGCAGCTTTAGTCGCGACTGTCGGAGCGAGTCTTCGACGCCATGTTCAAGGCCAGCCTCGTGAATCCGTCGCAGACCCACGGACAGCCGTTGGAGGACCTGAAGCAGATCCGCGGCTTCGTCGGCGGCAGATCCTTGATCGCCTTCATCGATCTACCATGGGTCCCGATTTACATCGCTGTACTCTTTCTCTTCCACGTGTGGTACGGCGTGTTCGGCGTCATCGCCGTGGTTATCCTCGCCGCGCTCGCCGTGGCCAACGAGGCGTCGACGCAGGTGCCGCTGGCGCGCTCCCACAACGACTCCGTGGCGGCGCGTAATCTCGCTGCCAGTCAAACGCGCAATGCGGAAGTCGTCGAGGCCATGGGCATGATGCAGCGGCTGCGTGGCCGCTGGCGACAGGTCTACGATGGCTCGATCATTCTCGGACGGGCGCTTGCGCCCATCGACCAGCTCATCTCCGGCTGGAAGCAGTTCGCCTCTGCGCGCACCGCCTACACCCGGCTCGATGAGCTGCTCGCCGATTTTCCGGCGCGCGGCGACCCGATGTCCCTGCCGGCGCCGGAAGGTCGTCTCGGCGTCGAGGGACTGGTCGTGCTGCCGCCAGGCTCGAACAAGCCCGTGGTGCGTGGCCTGAGCTTCGAGCTCGACCCCGGCGAGGCCTTGGGCGTCGTCGGGCCGAGTGGTGCCGGCAAGTCCAGCTTGGCCCGCGCCTTGCTTGGCGTCTGGCCGGCCGCCTCCGGCAAGGTGCGCTTGGACGGTGCCGACCTCTCGCGCTGGAATCGTGAGGAGCTGGGCGCTCATGTCGGCTACCTGCCGCAGGATATCGAGCTTTTCGCAGGCAGCGTCGCGGAAAACATCGCCCGCTTCCATGATTACAACCCCGAGGATTATGTGGATGCCGCCCAGCGCGTCGGCGTGCATCATTTGATCTTGGGCCTGCCGGACCATTACGACACGCAGATCGGCCCCGGCGGCTCGGCGCTTTCGGGTGGCCAGCGCCAGCGCATCGCGCTGGCGCGTGCGATCTACGGCAGCCCGAAGCTCGTCGTGCTCGACGAGCCCAACGCCAGTCTCGACGAACAGGGCGAGGCCGACTTGCTCACATCCCTCGACCGCCTCAAGCAGGCGGACTGCACGGTGGTCCTGATCAGCCACCGGCCGGGTATCCTCATGCGCATGGACAAGCTTCTGGTCATGAAAGACGGCGCCGCGGCCGCCTTCGGGGCCCGCGACGAAATCCTGCCGCGCTTGACCGGCAAGCCGCAGCAGGGTGTGTCTCAGCTCAAGGCGCAGGGCAGCGCCAAGCGTGGTCCGGCGGCGTCATGAGTGGATCCGCGCTTCAGGGTCAGTTCAACCGCGTCGTCGACGCTCCCGCATCAGCAGTCCCGGCGGATCCCAAGCCTTACATTATCGGTGGGCTGCTGGTGCTCCTCGTGAGCTTCGGCGTCTTTGGCACCTGGTCCGCACTGGCGCCGCTGGATAGTGCGGTGGTCACACCGGGGCAGGTAAAGGTCGAGGCGCGCCGCAAGGTCGTCCAGCACTTGGAAGGGGGCATCGTCTCCGAAATCCTCGTCAATGACGGTGACCGGGTCGAAGAAGGCCAGATGCTCATGCGCTTGAGCGATGTGTCGCCTTCCGCTCAGCTGCGCATCGTCCGCCTCCAGCTCTATGCCGCCTTTGCTCTGGAGGCGCGACTGAAAGCCGAGCGTAAGAACCTCGACGCAATCGATTTCCCGCCGGATCTGCGCGAGGCCGCCGACGAGGACCCAGAAGTCAAGGGTATGCTCGAGTCCGAGCGCGAGGTATTCGAGGCGCGCCTGGCATCCTTCAACAACGAGCGCGAGATCCTCCGTCGTCGGATCGAGCAGCTGCGCCAGCAGATCACCGGTGTGGAGGGGCTGTTGGTGGCTCAGGCGGATCGCATCGAGTCCTACCAAGGAGAGGTCGACGAATGGCAGCGCTTGTACGAGGCGAAGCTGGCAGACAAGATCCGTCTCCTGCAGCTCAGGCGCGAGCTGGCCGAGCTGGAAGGTGAGCACGCCTCCACCAAGGCCCGGCTCGCAGAGCTCAAGGTCGCCTCCGCGAGGCCGAGGCGCAAGTCGTCTTGAGCGAGCAACAACGCCTTTCAGAAGTCACCTCTACGCTGCGCGAGACACAGACCAAGATCTCGGATCTGTCCACGCGTGCGCTGGCGCTCGAAGATACCCTGGCGCGCACCGACATCCGCGCGCCGGTAGCGGGAGAAGTCGTCGGTCTGCGGGTGCGCACGGTGGGCGCTGTGGTTGGGCCCGGCGACCCGCTGCTGGAAATCGTGCCCGCCAGCGGTAGTCTGGTCGTGATCGCGCGGGTCAATCCGATAGACATCGACAGTGTGCGGGCCGGCCAAAGCGCGGATATTCGTTTCAGCGCCTTCGATATGCGCTATACGCATGTCATTACCGGCACTGTCGTCAAGGTCTCGGCAGACGCGATGCAAGATCCTCAGTCCGAGCTGCAGTACTACGAGGCGGAGGTCCAGGTGGATGCCGAGGGCATCACCCAAATGCGCGAAGAAGGCTTCAATCTGGTACCCGGCATGCCCGCTGAAGTGCTCATCAAGACCGGTGGCCTTACGCTGATGAGACTACTTGCTGAAGCCTTTCTTGCATATGCTTGCGCGGGCGTTCCGCGAGCAGTAAGCACTCCGCTCCCATGAACGCGGCACTGGTCTTGCAGTTGGCCAGGCAGGATCTGCTTGACCGCTACGCGGGCTCGATGCTCGGCGGCTTCTGGACCTTCGTCCAGCCGTTGCTGAACATGCTCGTGTTCATCCTGGTCTTCTCGCAGATCATGCAGGCGCGCCTGCCGGCGGTCACCGCCGGCGCCCACAGTTACAGCGTCTACCTCATCGCTGGACTGCTGGGCTGGATCGCATTCTCGTCCACGCTGTTGCGCACCACCACCATGTTCATCGACCAAGGCGGGTTGATCAAGAAGGTGCCGCTGGAGCTCACCGTGTTTCCGCTCGCGATCGTCTTGTCCGATACAGTCGTGTTCGTCATCTCCTTCGGGCTGTTCTCGCTCTATCTGCTGATCATCTCGCATCCTTTTACCCCGGCCATGCTCTGGGTGCCGATAGCCTTCGCCTTGCAGCAGGCCTTCGCCGTCAATCTCGGCATCGTGCTCGGCGCCCTGAGCGTCTTCTACCGCGACATCAAAGAGGGCGTCAGTGTGCTGCTCCAGCTCTGGTTCTGGCTGACGCCCATCGTTTACGTCGTGGAGATTCTGCCGGACTGGGTGCAGCCGCTGCTGTGGCTCAACCCCATGTATCCGGTCGTGGATACCTACCACAACGCCGTGTTGTTCGGTGAAGTCACGGCGCCGCAGCGTCTGCTGCCGTTAGTGGTCGTGGCCGCGCTCTCGTTCGTTGCGGGGCGTTGGCTGCTGCGGCGGCTCGAAAGCGATATCCGCGACTTGGTGTGACTCAAAGCGGGCGATGATCAGGGTCCAGAATATCCATAAGCGGTTCAAGCTCTACGCCAAGCCGCAGCATCGTCTGCTGGAGTCTCTGCTGCGCCGGCCGCTGCACCATACCCATCACGCCCTGCACGGCGTCAGCTTCGCTGTCGCTCCCGGCGAGACGCTCGGCATCTTGGGCCGCAACGGCGCCGGCAAGTCCACGCTGCTGAAGATCATCATGGGCGTGCTGCGACCGGATGAAGGTGAGGTTTTCATCGCTGGCCGTGTGACTGGCCTGCTGGAGCTTGGTACCGGCTTCGACATGGAGCTCAGCGGCCTCGCCAACATCCAGCGCAACGGCATCCTGCTCGGCATGACGCGCGAGGAGATCAAGCGTCGCACCGACGCCATCATCGACTTCTCCGAGCTTGCTGCTTACATCGCGGAGCCCCTGCGCACCTATTCCTCCGGCATGGCCATGCGCCTGGCGTTCTCCATAGCCATTCATGCCGAGCCGCAGTGCTTCCTCGTGGATGAGGCGTTGTCGGTCGGAGACGCCCACTTCCAGCAGAAATGTATTCGTCGCATCCAAGATTTTCGCAGCCGCGGCGGGAGCTTGCTGTTCGTATCGCACGACCTCAATGCCGTCAAAGTGCTTTGCGACCGCGCGCTTGTGATCGACGACGGCCAGGTGCAGGTGGACGCGACCCCGGAGGCGGCCGTCAACTTCTACAACCGGCTGATTGCCGAGCTCGACGACGCCGAGCCCAAGCCGGTGGCGCTCGTGTCCCGGTGCTACGGCAGCGGCGCCGTGGAAATGGCCGAGTGGTCCCTGCGGGGTGTCGACTCCCAAGCCGCCACCTTGAGTGCCGGCGAGCCCGCGCAGCTCGATTTCACAGTGACGGGCAACGCCGATGTCGACGATTTCACCCTTGGCTTTCTGATCCGGGATCGCTTCGGCAGAGACATCTATGGCACCAACAGCTTCTTCCTTCAGCAACCGCTATCCATCCGCCGCGGAGAGCAGTTGCTGGTACAGTGGCGCTTCGACATGAACCTGGCGCCGGGCAAGTACACGCTCACGGCCGCGCTGCACAGCCGCGACAACCACCTGGAGGAGTGTTTCCAGTGGTGCGACAATCTGATTAGCTTCGAAGTCGCCGGCATTCGCGGGCCCACCTTCTACGGCGTCGCCCGGCTGGTGCCGAGGCTGTACGTGAGAGAGGGCGAGCCGACATGAGCGCCTTCCACCACGACAACGGCGCACTCGACATCGATGCGCTCGTCGCCGCATTGAAGCGCGAAGCACAGGCCTTGGACGGCGAGGACGTCCCCGACGCAGCCGCAGCAGCCATGCAGACGCGTGTGGCAGCGGTGCCGGCTGCGCAGTCTGCCGCGCGGGAGGTCCAGCTCGCGGACCTGCTCCGCTATGAAGGCGAGGCGTTCCTCGACAAGGCCTATTCCGCGCTGCTCGGTCGTCCGCTGGACGAGGCCGGTCGGGGCACCTACGGAGCCGACGTCACCGCCTCCGGCCACCGCAGTTGGGTACTGACCAACCTGCTTTGGTCAGCGGAAGCCCGCGCGCGTGGCGTTCGACTCCACGGCCTGGAGTGGATGCGCCCGCTGCGGCGGCTGCCCGGCAAGCGCCTGATGCGATTGTGGCTGCGCCTGCGCGAGCGACGCCTCTATCGCCGGCGGCCACAATTCGCAGCCGCCTTGGAGGCGCAGCGCCTTCGCGAGCGCCTCACCTCGGACCTCGCCGCGCAGGCAGACAGCTTCGAGCAGAAGATCGCGCACCAAGCCCAGCACTTCGACCACCAGCTGGCAATGCTTCGGGGCGACTTGCAGACGGCCCAGGCACGCTTGGATCGCCAAGATGATCGCATCCAGAGCCAAGCCGACCGCCAAGACGAATTCACGGGCGATATCGCCGGCCTCGATCAACGCCTCAACCGACTCGTGCGGGAGTATGACTTCGCCCGCAGCGACATGCTCTACCATCGCAGCCGCATGTTCGAGCTGATGCGTGAGCTGCGAGCGGGGCGGGATTGGAGCGCGCAGGCGCCCTCCGTGGAGCCAGCGGCAGCCGAACCCGGCGCGCCCACCGATGCTGCGGCGGCAGCACTCGCGCCAGAGGACATCGCGCGCCTGCACCGCGACGACGCGCTGGAGGGATACTACGTCGCCTTCATGGACGCCTTCCGTGGCGACCGACAGGACATCGAGGCGGGGCAGTCCATCTACCTCGAAGCGCTGCGCGCCGCCGGCACCGTCACCGCACACACGCCCGCCCTGGATATCGCTTGCGGCCGGGGCGAGTGGCTGGATCTGCTCGCCTCCGCCGGCCTGCCGGCAGTCGGGCTGGACAGCAACCCCGCCCTCGTCGAGCAGTGCCGCGAGCGCGGGATGGACGTGCGTCGCGGCGATGCGGTGCACAGCCTCGCCGCCATGGACGACGCCAGCGTCGGCGCCATCACCGCCTTCCATCTGGCAGAGCATCTGCCGTTCCCGCAGCTGTTCGGGCTCGTGCAGCACGCGCATCGGGTGCTCGTGTCCGGCGGTCTGCTCATCCTTGAAACCCCGAACCCTGAGAATTTGCTGGTGGCGGGTCACACCTTCTACCACGACCCCACGCACCGCAATCCGCTGACACCCACGGCGATGTGCTTCTTGCTGCGTTACAGCGGGTTCGCGGAGCCTCAGGTCGAACGGCTGCATCCGTACCCGGAGTCCGCCCGTCTGCCCGGGACCGACCCGGCCTCGGAGCGGCTCAACGGCCTGCTGTGCGGTCCGCAGGACTTTGCCCTGATCGCCCGTAAACCGTGAACGCGGCATCGCCAAAGCGCGCACGAGCGGCGCCTGCGGCCAGGGGTGCCCTTCCGCGCTGCATACCGTGGCGCTGGGCGCTTGCTGGCCACGGCGCATCGGCGTCGCCGTCTCCGGCGCGGGCATGTCGCCTTTTCTTCCCGCGTCAAAATAGCGACAGCCTGGGTGCGACCTCCCAATAATGTCTTCAGCCGAAGCACTCGGCCCCGAACTGGTCGATCTTCTGCCAGAACTGAGCCCAGCGTCCGGCGGTGTTGGTCAGTGCCCTCAGGCTGAGCACGATCTTGGCGCCTTTGGTTTTCCAGCGCATGCCGGAGGCACACAGGCGTTGCTTGACCAGACTCTTGCAGGCGGCCTCGGTGACACCTGAGCCGATCGGGAGGTTCTCGGCGAGGAAGCCCGGATAGTCCATCTGATGGCGATGGTTGTTGAAGTAGGTCCAAGCGCTGTAGGCGTCGTCGC
>NZ_CAJXYK010000097.1 GCF_913063425.1 uncultured Thiohalocapsa sp. | reverse complement strand
GGCTCTGCGCAACGCCGCTGGGCGCGTCCGGAGGCGTCCGCAGTAGGTCGGTGGGTTTCTTCACAACCTCTCAGCCCACCCACACCCGCGCATTGCGGAACAGCCGCAGCCAGGGCCCGTCCTCGCCCCAGCCGTCCGGGCACCAGGAATGCTGGATGCTGCGGAACACCCGCTCCGGGTGTGGCATCAGGATGGTGACGCGGCCGTCCTGCGTGGTGAGACCGGTGATGCCGCCGGGTGAGCCGTTGGGGTTGGCGGGGTAGCGCTGCGCCGGCACGCCCGTGTTCTCCACGTAGCGCACCGCGGTGTAGGGCGCAGCGGCGGCGAGGTGGCCGGCATCCCAGAATTCGGCGCGGCCCTCGCCGTGGGCGACGGCGATGGGCAGGCGCGAGCCGGCCATGCCGGCGAGCAGCACGGACGGCGTCTCCAGCACCTCCACCAGCGCCAGCCTGGCCTCGAACTGCTCGGAGCGGTTGCGCACGAAGTGCGGCCAGTGCCCGGCGCCCGGAATCAGCTCGCGCAGGTTGGCGAGCATCTGACAGCCGTTACAGACCCCGAGCGCAAAGGTGTCCGTGCGCTCGAAGAACGCCTGGAATTGCTCCCGGGCGCGGGGGTTGAACAGGATGGTCTTGGCCCAGCCCTCGCCGGCGCCCAGCACGTCGCCATAGCTGAAGCCACCGCAGACGGCGAGGCCCTTGAAGTCGGCGAGGTCCCGGCGGCCGGCCAGGATGTCCGACATATGCAGGTCGATGCAGTCGAAGCCGGCGCGGTGGAAGGCCGCTGCCATCTCCACCTGACCATTGACGCCCTGCTCGCGCAGCACCGCGAGCTTCGGCCGCACGCCGGTCCTGATGAAGGGCGCGGCGATGTCGTCCGCGGGCGCGAAGCCCAAGGCAGCGTGCAGCCCCGGGTCCTCGGCGTCGATGCGGGCGTGCTCCTCGTCGGCGCAGTCGGGATTGTCGCGCAGGCGCTGCATCTGCCAGCTGGTCTCGGACCACAGGCGCTGAAGCTCCGCCCGGCTCGCATCCAGCGGCCGGTGGATGCCGTTGCGGATCACAACCCGCTCCAGCGCCGTGGGCCGGCCGATGACGGCGGCGCAGTCGGCGAGACCGTGCTCCGCCAGGCAGCCCAGCACGGCGGCGCGCTCCGAGCGGCGAATCTGCAGCACCGCGCCCAGCTCCTCGCTGAACAGCGCCGCCAGCGGCTCGCGCGCACGCGCCGCCTCGCTGCCCGTCGGCAGCAGGGCCAGGTCCACGTCCACACCGCAGCGCCCGGCGAAGGCCATCTCGGCGAGGGTCACCAGCAGCCCGCCGTCGGAACGGTCGTGGTAGGCCAACAGGCGGCCCTCGGCATTGAGCTGCTGCACGGCGGCGAAGCAGCCCCGCAGCAGCGCCGGGTCATCCAGGTCCGGCGGCGCGCTGCCGAGGCGGCCAAAGACCTGCGCGAGGCAGGACCCGCCGAGGCGGTCCTGTCCGCATCCCAAATCCACCAGCACCAGGTCCGTGTCCTCCAGCGCCAGCGCCGCATCCGGCTCCGCCCGCAGCTGGGGGGTCAGACTCCTTGCAGCATCCGTCACCGGCGCGAAGGCGGAGACGATGAGCGACAGCGGGGCCGCCATGGCGTGCTGCTCGCCGTCATCCCCCTGCCAGACCGTCTTCATGCTCATGGAGTCCTTGCCCACGGGGATGGCGATGCCGAGCGCCGGGCAGAGCGTCTGGCCCACGGCGCGCACCGTGTCGTAGAGCCGGGCGTCCTCGCCGACGTGGCCGGCGGCGGCCATCCAGTTGGCGGAGAGCTTGATGTCGCCGAGCTTGTCGATGGGCGCGGCGGCGATATTGGTGATGGCCTCGGCGACGGCCATGCGCCCGGCGGCGGGGGCGTCCAGCAGCGCCAGCGGCGTGCGCTCGCCGACGGCCATGGCCTCGCCGGTGCGGCCGTCGTAGTCGGTGAGCGTCACGGCGCAGTCGGCCGCGGGCACCTGCCAGGGGCCCACCATCTGGTCCCGGGCGACAAGGCCGGTGACGGTGCGGTCGCCGATGGTGATGAGAAAGGTCTTGTCCGCCACCGCCGGCAGCCGCAGCACGCGGCGCACGGCCTCGGGGAGGTCGATGTCGGCCGGGTCGAAGGGTTCCGACGGCGCCGGCAGCCGCATGACGTCGCGGGTCATCTTCGGCGGCTTGCCGAAGAGGAGCTGCATGGGCATGTCGATGGGCGCCTCGTTGAGCTCCGCGTCGGTGAGCCGCAGCTGCGGCTCGGGCTCAGCGCTGCCGACGACGGCATAGGGGCAGCGCTCGCGCTCGCAGATGGCGGCGAAGTCGTCGAGGCGCGCTTGGTCCACCGCCAGCACATAGCGCTCCTGCGCCTCGTTGCACCAGATCTCCATGGGCGACATGCCGGGGTCGGCGTTGGGCACCCGGCGCAGCTCGAAGGTCGCCCCGCCGCCCCCACCGACATCGGCGCCATCGGCACCGACGGCGCCGTCGTGCACCAGCTCCGGCAGGGCGTTGGACAGGCCGCCGGCGCCCACGTCGTGGATGAACAGGATGGGGTTGTCGTCGCCGCGGGCCCAGCAGCGGTCGATGACCTCCTGGCAGCGGCGCTGCATCTCCGGGTTCGCCCGCTGCACGGACGCGAAGTCCAGGTCCGCCGCCGACGCGCCGCTGGCCATGCTGGAGGCCGCCCCGCCGCCGAGGCCGATGAGCATCGCCGGCCCGCCCAGCACGATGAGCGGCGTGCCAGCGGGAAAGTCGGTCTTCTGGACATGCTCGCCGCGGATGTTGCCGAGGCCCCCGGCGAGCATGATGGGCTTGTGATAGCCGCGCAGCTCGGTGCCGCCGGCGGCCGTCGGCACCCGCTGCTCGAAGGTGCGGAACCAGCCGGCGAGGTTCGGGCGGCCGAACTCGTTGTTGAAGGCGGCGGCGCCGATGGGCCCTTCCAGCATGATGTCCAGCGCCGAGACCATCCGGCCCGGCCTGCCCCAGTCCTGCCCCGCCTCCCAGGGCCGCTCGGCACCGGGGATGCGCAGGTTGGACACGGAGAAGCCGCACAGGCCCGCCTTGGGCTTGGCACCGCGGCCGGTGGCGCCCTCGTCGCGGATCTCGCCGCCGGCGCCGGTGGCCGCCCCCGGGTCGGGCGCAATGGCCGTGGGGTGGTTGTGGGTCTCCACCTTCATCAGGATGTGCACCGGCTCCGCGCTCGGGCGGTACTGGCCGGTTGCGGGCTGCGGCAGGAAGCGCCGGCCAGGCCAGCCTTCGATGACCGCCGCGTTGTCCTTGTAGGCGGACAGCACGCCGGCGGGGGATTGCGCGGTGCTGTGGCGGATCATGCTGAACAGGGAGCCCGGCTGCGGCGCGCCGTCGATGACCCAGTCGGCATTGAAGATCTTGTGCCGGCAGTGCTCGGAGTTGGCCTGCGCGAACATCATCAGCTCGACATCGGTGGGGTTGCGGCCCAGGGCGCCGAAGCTCGCGATCAGATAGTCGATCTCGTCATCGGACAGCGCGAGGCCGAGCTCGGCATTCGCCGCCACCAGCGCGTCGCGCCCGCCCGCCATCACATCCACCCGCCCCAGCGGCCTCGGCTCGGCGTGGGCGAACAGGGCCTCGGCCTCGGCGAAGTCGCGAAGCACCGCCTCGGTCATGCGATCGTGCAGCAGGGCGGCGGCCGTCTTGACGGCCGCATCGCCGAGGTCGGCGGCGCCCAGTTGGAAGGCGATGCCGCGCTCCAGGCGTCGCACCGCATCCAGCCCGCAGTGCTGGGCGATCTCCGTCGCCTTCGACGACCAGGGCGAGATGGTCCCGGGCCGCGGCACCACCAGCAGAAGCCGCCCCCCCGTCTCTGCGCCGGCCTCAGCCCCGGTCTGCGTACCGGTCTCCGCGCCAATCTCCACGCCGCCATCCACCGCCGGACCGTAGCGCAGCAGCCGCTCCAGCACCGCCCTCTCCCCCGCGGTGAGATCGCGCGACACATCCGCGAAGTGCACCAGAACCGCCGACAGCCGCGCGTCGGGCAGGCCCTCCGCCCGCAGGCGCTCCTCCAACTTGGCCAGACGAAAGGCGGACAGGGCGGGCGCACCGCGCAGACAGAGCATTTCGGCATTCTCCGGAGAGGGCTGTGGACCAGTGCCGGCATGATACGTGAGCCCCCGCAGGCCCGGCAGCGCCTTACGATTGCCGGCTTGCCATCCTGCGGGGGGTCTATATGCTGATGCCACCGTGCTGGAGGCGGCTGCCGACTGAGTCGCCACGCACATCGTCACCTTCAAGGATGACCACACAGAACCGAGGCCCCGAGCCCCAAGGCCATCATGTCCAGCATCCGAGCCTACTCCCAGCGGCTGCTGCCGCCCTTCTCCGGCGTCGTGCAGATCGCCCAGTCGGAACGCGCGCGGGCGCAGAGCTTCGACGGCGTGAGCTGGGAGGTGCATTACGTGCCGCGGCGCAGCCAGGGCCAGGGCCAGGGCCAGCCGCAAATGCCGCTCGGCTATGCGCTGGACCGGGGCTACTACCGGGTTGCCCACATCCAGGACGGCCGTCTCACGCCCTATGTGCTGCCGGCGGTGCTGGACGCCGACCAGGTGGCCGCGTGCATCGACGAGCTGGCGGACTTTCTGCGCTCGGCGACGGTCCCCTTTCCCGCCGCGGACGTGTTCGAGTACTGGCTGCTGGACGGCCGGGACGAGTCCCCGCTCGCGCTGATCTTTTCCTGCTGCGAAGCCGCGCAGATGTCCACGTACCCGACGAAAAGCGGCTGGACGGCACTGCCCCATTCCAAGCTCCGGATCGACTCGACGGCAGCGGAGCAGGCGCGCCAGGAGCCGCCGGTGAATCACCGCTTTCAGGAGATGGTGACCAACCGGGCCGGCCCTCAGCCGCGCACCGTCTGGGTCGAGCGGGCACCCGGCGACGCCGGCGACTTTCCGCCGCTGCTGGTGCGCGAGGACTGGCAGTCCGACCCGGAGCACGACCTTTGCCAGCGCTACCTGCTGCGCACGGCGCCCATCCTGCTGCTGCTGCATGGCCTGCCCCGGGCTGTCCGGGAGCGCCTGGAGATCGCGGCCAAGCGGCATGCGGTGGAGGTGGATCAGTACTTCCCGCTGTATCCGGCCGTCAATGACGTAAAGCGCATGGCAGCCATCCGCGTGGAAGCGCGGCTGCGCCGGGGCTCGCCGGAGCGCGCCGAGCCGAGCCCGACGAAAAAGCAGGCGCCGACGCCGCTCAGCAAGGACATGCGCATTCTCGAGTGAAACGCCCAGTCCCCGCGGGGGATGCGCTTCGCCGTTCCACCGGGACCTTTGGCCATGCTGCCGCCGTTTCTGAGCCGCTTCTCGGCGCTTTGTCCGTGGCCCCTGCACACCGGTGATGCCTGTCGGCCGGGCGCCTGATACGCCGATTGCCGGACCGGCGGAATGTCGGCAGCGGCCGCGGTTGCCGCCGGCGGCGCGCGTGCGAGAATAGACGCTTCGGCGGCGCACCCGCCGGGCATCCCCGCTCCCACCCCCGCTCCGACCCATTGCCGCAGCCGAGGCGCCAGCGATGACCAGCGAATCCCTCACCTACCGCGACGCGGGTGTCGACATCGACGCCGGCGAGGCCTTGGTCCAGCGCATCAAGCCCGCGGTGGCGGCCACGCGCCGGCCCGGTGTGCTGTCCGGCCTCGGCGGCTTCGGCGGGCTGTTCGAGCTGCCGGCGGGCTACCGCAATCCGGTGCTGGTGTCCGGCACCGACGGTGTCGGCACCAAGCTCAAGCTCGCGGTGGCCGCCGGGCGCCACGGCGGCGTGGGCATCGATCTCGTGGCCATGTGCGCCAACGACATCGTGGTCTGCGGTGCCGAGCCCCTGTTCTTTCTGGACTACTACGCCACCGGCAAGCTGGACGTGGACACGGCAGCGGCGGTGGTGGCGGGCATCGCCGAGGGCTGCAAGCGCGCCGGCTGTGCGCTGATCGGCGGCGAGACCGCCGAGATGCCAGGCATGTACGGCGCCGGCGACTACGACCTCGCGGGCTTCTGCGTGGGCATCGTGGAGAAGGACGCCATCCTGGAGCCCGGCCGCGTGAAGCCCGGCGATGCCCTCATCGCGCTCGCCTCCAGCGGCCCGCATTCCAACGGCTTCTCGCTCATCCGCCGGGTGCTGGAGGCGAGCGGTGCGGACCTCGATGACCCGCTGGAGCCGGCCGCAGCCGACCCTGAAGCCGCCATCCAGTCCGATGCAGAGACCGGGACGGCCCTCACCCTCGGCGACGCCCTGCTCGCGCCCACCCGCATCTACGCCAAGCCCGCGCTGGCGCTGATCCGCCACGGCGGCGTGCATGCCCTGGCCCACATCACCGGCGGCGGCATCACCGACAACCTGCCGCGGGTACTGCCGGCGGGCACCCGCGCGGTCATCGATCTGCGCACCTGGACGCCGCCGCCCGTGTTCCGCTGGCTCAAGGACGCCGGCAACATCGCCCAGGCAGAGCTGCTGCGCACCTTCAACTGCGGTGTCGGCATGATCGCCTGCGTCGCCGCCGACCGTGCCGCCGGCGCCTGCGGGCTGCTGCGCACCGCGGGCGAGCAGGCCTGGATCATCGGCCGGGTGGAGCCGCACCAGGGTACCCCCGTGGTGGAGTACGCGGGTGGCCGGTGACGCCGGCGACACACCGCTGCCCGTTGCGGTGCTGATCTCCGGCGGCGGCAGCAACCTTCAGGCGTTGATCGACGCACAACGGGCGGGGGAGCTGCCCATCCACATCCGGGCCGTCATCAGCAACCGCGCGGATGCCTACGGGCTCACGCGTGCCGCTGCGGCCGGCATCCCCACCCGCGTGCTGAGCCACAAGGACTTCCCCACCCGGGCGGCGTACGATCAGGCGCTGTCGGCGCTGCTCGAAGCAGTCGATCCGGGCCTGGTGGTGCTGGCGGGCTTCATGCGCATCCTGACCCCGGGCTTCGTCGCCGGCTTCCACGGGCGCATGTTCAACATCCATCCCTCGCTGTTGCCGAAGTATCCCGGGCTGCACACGCACCAGCGGGCACTCGACGCCGGCGACACCGAGCACGGCGCCACGGTGCACTTCGTCACCGACGAGCTGGACGGCGGCCCGGCGGTGCTCCAGGCGCGCGTGCCCGTGCTGCCGGGCGACGACGCCGAGCGCCTGGCCGCCCGGGTGCTGGCGCAGGAGCACCGCATCTACCCCCTCGCCGTGCGCTGGTTTGCCACCGGCCGGCTGCGCCTGGATGACGCCGGCCGCGTGCTGCTGGACGGACGCGCGCTGACAGCGCCGCTGGATCTGGCGGACGTGATACCGCATTGACACCGCGCGGATGTCCGCGCCCCGACGCACCGAGGTGTAACCCTAGAAAGAGCAGTTGACCGCTTCAACGCATATGCAAATGCCTGAGCCTCGCAGACTTCCGGAGTACTTCTCGCGCCACCATCCGGGTGAACGCCGCTACGGCCGCCATGGCACGCCCCGCGCGGCGCCTGGCTGCG
>NZ_CAJXYK010000096.1 GCF_913063425.1 uncultured Thiohalocapsa sp. | reverse complement strand
TGGTGGAGCCGAGGGGGATCGAACCCCTGACCTTCGCATTGCGAACGCGACGCTCTCCCAGCTGAGCTACGGCCCCGTGGGGATTTCGGGCGGGCTTGGGCGGGTCGGTGCCGGCCTGGGAGCCTGCGATGCCCAAGCCCGCAAGTTTATCACCGTTGTCGGTTTTGACAATCGTGTCGGCGGCGCCACTTGGCGGAGACGGGGCGGGCGTGTGCCCGCAGCTGTGATGACCCGCCGAGGAGCCCTGTTTTGCTGGACTCGAAACCCCTGCTGCTTGAGACCGACTTTCCGCCCATCGCCCGCCGGCACCTCAGCACGGTGCAGGTGAACCTGGGCTACCGCTGCAACCAGTCCTGCGTGCACTGCCATGTGGACGCCGGGCCGAAACGCCGCGAGGAGATGCATGCGGACACCATGGAGCAGGTGCTCGCGTTCGTGGAGCGCAGCGGCGCCTCCACCCTGGACATCACCGGCGGTGCCCCGGAACTGAACGCGGTGTTCCGGCCACTGGTGGAGGGGGCACGGGCGCTCGGCGTGCAGGTGCTGGACCGCTGCAACCTGACCATCCTGGAGGAGCCGGACCAGGCGGACCTGGCGGCGTTCCTGGCGGCGCACCGCGTGGAGATCATCGCCTCACTGCCCTGTTACCTGGAGGACAACGTGGACGGCCAGCGCGGCAAGGGCGTGTTCGAGGCCAGCATTCGGGGGCTCAGACGCCTGAACGAACTGGGCTATGGCGCCGAGGATGCCGACGCAACTGGGCTGCGGCTGAGTCTGGTGTACAACCCGGTGGATGCGGTGCTGCCGCCGCCGCAGTGCACGCTGGAGGCGGATTACAAGCGCGAGCTGTGGGAGCGATACGGCGTGCGCTTCAACCGGCTGCTGACGCTTGCGAACATGCCCATCCGCCGCTTCGGCGGCTGGCTTCTGTCCACCGGGCGCTTCGATGACTACATGCGCCTGCTGAAGGATGCCCATCGGCACGAGAACCTGGAGGCGGTGATGTGCCGCGACCTGGTCAGCATCGACTGGCAGGGCTATGTCTACGACTGTGACTTCAATCAGATGCTGGGCCTGCCCCTGGGCAGTGCCGGGGATGGACGCCCGCACGTCAGCGAGCTCACGGACGCGGACGGCCTGACGGGCGCCGGCATCCGCGTCGGCGAGCACTGCTTCGGCTGCACGGCGGGGCAGGGCAGCAGCTGCGGCGGGGCGCTCAGCTGACGGCGTTTCGGGCCTTGGAAGCCGGCGGCGGATATCGCTTCCCGCAGGCGCGGATTCTGGTGTTTGCGAAGGCGCCGGTGCCGGGCGCCTGCAAGACGCGGCTGATCCCAGCGCTGGGCGCCGAGGGCGCTGCGGCGCTGTACCGGGAGCTGCTGGAGGGGACCCTGGCGCGGCTGGCGCCGGCCCGCATCGCGCCGCTGGAGCTCTGGTGTGCGCCGGATACCGGGCACTGGGCATTCCAGGACTTGGCGGCGCGCTGGGACCTGTCGCTGCACGATCAGCAGGGCGGTGACCTCGGCGAGCGGATGCTGCACGCGGCGACGGATGCGCTGCTCAGGGTCGAGGCCGCGGTCCTGATCGGCAGCGACTGTCCGGGACTCGGGCCGGCCCAGATCGCCTCAGCGCTGACTGCGCTGCTGGCGCAGCCGCAGCAGGATGCCGTGCTCGGGCCGGCAGAGGACGGCGGCTATGTGCTGCTCGGGCTGCGGCAGCCGGCGCGCGAGCTGTTCACGGGCATGCCCTGGGGTGGTGATCAGGTGGCGGCGCTCACCCGGGCGCGCCTGGCCGGACTCGGGTGGCGCTGGTGGGAGCTGGCGCCGCTCGCCGATGTGGACCGGCCGGAGGATCTGGCCTGCTGACGGGCGGCCGGCTGGACCAGGCACCCGCAAGGGCGACGTAAAGACCTGGATTCCGCTTCGCTGCATCCAGGCTGCGGTGTCCGCGCGGTCGCCCGATCCCTGCCCGGACTCCCGCGCCGCGTTACGATCAGTGCGTGGTCCCAGCGGCGGGGATGGGCGGAGCGTCGCAGCGCGGCTTGAATCAGACCATCTGGCACGCCGCGCCAGCGGCGTTTCAGCGATGCAGAATCAGCTCCAGCACGAACTTGGAGCCGAAGTAGGCGAGGATCAGCAGCAGAAAGCCGCTCAGGGTCCAGCGGATGGCCTTCTGTCCGCGCCAGCCCCAGACGCGGCGCCCGAGCAGCAGCCCGCCGAACACCATCCAGGCGAGCACCGACAGCACCGTCTTGTGCACCAGGTGCTGGGCGAACATGTTCTCCAGGAAGGCGAAGCCCGACAGCAGGGCGAGCGTGAGCAGCACGAAGCCGATGCCGATCATCTCAAACAGCAGGGCTTCCATGGTCATCAGCGGCGGCAGGGAGCGGATGAAGGTGTTCGGCCTGCGCCGGCGCAGGTAGCTGTCCTGCACCGCCAGCAGCACCGCCTGCACGGCGGCGAGCGTCAGCAGGCTGTAGGCGAGCATGGACAGCAGCACATGCAGCTTCAGGATCCAGCTCGCGTCCTCGCTCATGAAGCCGACGCCGGGGTAGATCAGGTCCAGCAGCACGGTGATGGCCGCAAGCGGCAGGATCACCAGGCCCAGGTTCTCGATGGGCTTGCTCAGGCTGGAGATCAGCAGCGACGCCACCACCGTCCAGGAGGCCAGCGACAGGGCGTTGAAGAAGGCCAGGTTCAGGCCCGCATGGCTGAAGATGGCCTGATACAGCAGCCAGGTGTGCAGCAGCAGGCCCAGGAAGCCGAGCCCGAGCGTGGTCTGGCGCAGCACCTGGACCGGGGCCAGGTCGCGGTTGAACATGCGCCAGCCGATGAGGCTCGCGCTGCCGAGGTAGGCGGCGATGCTGAAAAGGGCGATGGGGGCGCTGCTCATGGCCGCGGATCATCGCACAACTGCGCCCGGGCCGGAACGCGCCCGGACAGTCTTGCGACGGCCGGCGGGCTGTTCTTTGCCGCTGCCTTGATTTAGGTTAACGCCGGCGCTTGCCGCTGCGGGCAGGCTGGTGATCGCGCCGCCTGTGCTTCCCGCCGATGCCCGGGCTGAGGGCGGCACGTCTGCCGCCGACGCCCCGGGCGTCGGCCCGATTTCCTTCATCAGACTTAAGGTCCGAGTCAAGACTCATGTTCGACAGCTTGCAGGAGCGCTTCGGCGACGTGCTCAAGGGTCTGCGCGGCCAGGCCCGCCTCACGGAGGACAACATCAAAGACACCCTGCGCGAGGTGCGCATGGCGCTGCTGGAGGCCGACGTGGCCCTGCCGGTGGTGCGCGGCTTCGTGGAGCGGGTGCGCGAGCGCGCCCTGGGTGCCGACGTCACCCGCAGCCTGACCCCGGGGCAGGTGCTCATCAAGATCGTCAACGACGAGCTGACGGCCCTGATGGGCGAGTCCAACGAGGGGCTTGCGCTCAACGTGCAGCCGCCGGCGGTCATCCTGATGGCGGGCCTGCAGGGCTCGGGCAAGACCACCACCACGGGCAAGCTCGCGCGCTTCCTGACGGAGCGCCAGGGCAAGAAGGTCATGGTGGTGAGCACCGACGTCTACCGCCCGGCGGCCATCGACCAGCTGGCGACGGTGGCCCGCGAGGTGGGCGTCGAGTGCTTCCCGAGCAGCGCCGACCAGCAGCCGTTGGCCATCGCCGAGGGCGCCGTCGCCGCCGCCAGGAAGCAGTTCAAGGACGTGCTCATCGTGGACACGGCCGGTCGGCTCGCCATCGACGAGGCGATGATGGCCGAGATCCAGGCGCTGGAGGCATCGCTGTCACCGGCGGAGACCCTGTTCGTGGTGGACAGCATGACCGGCCAGGACGCCGCCAAGACCGCCAAGGCCTTCCATGATGCCCTGCCGCTCACCGGCGTCATCCTGACCAAGGCGGACGGCGATGCCCGCGGCGGTGCGGCGCTGTCCATCCGCGAGATCACCGGCAAGCCCATCAAGTTCCTCGGCACCGGCGAGCGCAGCACGGCGCTGGAGCCCTTCCATCCGGACCGGATCGCCTCGCGCATCCTCGGCATGGGCGACGTGGTCTCCCTGGTGGAAGAGGTCCAGCAGAAGGTGGACCACAAGCAGGCCGAAAAGCTTGCGAAGAAGCTCAAGAAGGGCAAGGGCTTCGATCTGGTCGACTTCCGCGACCAGCTGAAGCAGATGAGCCAGTTCGGCGGCATGGCGGGGCTCATGGACAAGCTCCCGGGCATGGGCGAGGTGCCGGACCACGTCAAAAACCAAGTCAACGACAAAGAGGTCGTCAAGCTCATCGCCATCGTCGACTCCATGACGCCCATGGAGCGCGCCCATCCGCAGATCATCAAGGGCAGCCGGCGCAAGCGCATCGCCCTGGGCTCCGGCACCCAGGTGCAGGACGTGAACAAGCTGCTCAAGCAGTTCACGCAGATGCAGAAGATGATGAAAAAGATGAAGGGCGGCAACATGGCCAAGATGATGCGCCAGATGCAGGGCCGCCTGCCGCCCGGCATGGGTGGGCTCGGCGGTCCCGGCGGCGGCATGCCGCCCGGCGGCTTCCCACCCGGCGGCGGCTTCCCGATGTGACACCCGCACGCGAGCCGCGGCGCGCCTTCGCCCGCGCCGCGGCCACCCCGCTCGTACCGCGCCCGCAGAGCGCGCAGCCTGGATGCAGCGCAGCGGAATCCAGGCATCCCGGCTGCGCGGGGGCGAGCACGCCGTCGCGCGCCCACTGCCGCGGGCGGAAGCAGTACACTGGCACCCGTGGATACAGCGACGACCATCGACGGGGCGGGGCAGGGCTGGCGCGCTGAGCTGTACCTGGGCTGCGAGCGACGCCCGGGTCCGCGGGGGCCGCGCACCGTGCTTGCGCGCAAGCACCAGCGGGGGCCACTGACGCTGCAGCGCGCCTTCCACCCGGAGGGCGCGCCCTGCCATCTCTACCCGCTGCACCCGCCCGGCGGCGTGGTGGGCGGCGACACGCTGGACATCCGCCTGTCGGTGGCCGCCGGCGCCCATGCCCTGGTGACCACGCCCGGGGCCGCCAAGTTCTACCGCAGCGCCGGCGATACGGCGCGCCAGACCCAGGTGCTGAGGGTGGAGTCTGGCGGCGTGCTGGAGTGGCTCCCGCAACCGGCCATCCTGTTTCCGGGCGCCCGGGTCCGGGCGCAAACCGACATCCGGCTGCACGGCGATGCGCGCTGCATCGCCTGGGAGCTCATCAGCCTGGGCCGGCCCGTCATCGGCGAGCGCTTCGGGCACGGTGCGCTGGATGCCGCGTTTCGCCTCGCCCGGGACGGCAGGCCGCAGCTCGCGGAGCGCCTGCGTGTGGACACGCCTGCGGACCTCGACCGCGGCAGTGGGCTGCGCCGGCACGCGGTGACCGGCACCTTCGTCGCCACCGGTGCGGCGGCGCCGGACCTTGAAGCGGCGCACGCCGTGGTCGCCGACGCCGCTGCCGTCCTGATCGGCGTCACCCGCCTGGACGATCTCCTCGTCGCCCGTGCCCTCGCCGATACAACGGAGCCCGTGCAGCGGGTATTCTGTGCGCTCTGGAGCGCCCTGCGCCCGCGTCTGCTGGGCCGCGGGGCGGTACCGCCCGGTATTTGGGCAACCTGACGACCCGGGCGCGGCGCGTGCCGGGCCCGAGACGCGAGGCCGTAATGGACCTGACACCGCGAGAGAAAGACAAGCTGCTGCTGTTCACGGCGGGTCTGCTGGCAGAGCGCCGGCGGGCGCGGGGTCTGAAGCTCAACTACCCGGAGGCGGTGGCCTACATCAGCTGCGCCATTCTGGAGGGCGCCCGCGACGGCCGCAGCGTCGCCGAGCTGATGGACTACGGCCGCACCCTGCTGACCCGCGAGGACGTCATGGACGGCGTGCCGGAGCTGATTCCGGACGTGCAGGTGGAGGCCACCTTCCCGGACGGCACCAAGCTGGTCACCGTCCACGACCCAATCGTCTGACAGCCCCGCGCCGCGGCCTCCGCGAGCTTCTCATGCCGGCACCGCCGCTGGTGCAGAGGCTGCTGCGCCGACTCGGCTGCGGCGGCCCGCCGCCCGGCCAGAGCCTGGTGCCCGACGCCATGCTGTTCGACTGGCAGCGCGGGGCGCCCGGCATCGAGCCCAGCGTCGATACCCAGGTGCCACCGGCGCTGGCGTCGCGCCTGCGCCTCGACGACCCGGCGCTGGAGGCTCTTCGCAGCCGGTATCGGGCCTGCGATCCTGCCGTGACGACGCCGCTGCTGTGGGCGCCCGGCACCCTGGACGAGGCCGCGCTCAGGGCCTTCCGCGGCGAGACGGCCTACGTCTGGCAGCGCCGCGGCGCCTCCCGCAGCATCAACGCCTATGCGCTGGCGGCCTATCATCTGTTCTCGCGCACCGACTCGCGCGCCGTGGCGCGCTTCGCCGGCATGGACGAGGACGGTCTCTGCGGCGCCGCGGTGTACGAGATCGCGGGTCGCCGCGTGTCGCGGGACCTGCTGGACTCCCTGGCGGAGCTGGACTGCATCGACCGCGAGCTGTGCCTGGGCCCGGGCGGGGTGACCGCCATCCTGGACATCGGCGCCGGCTACGGGCGGCTCGCGCATCGGGCGCTCACCGCCTTCCCGGAGATGGAGCGCTTCATCTGCACGGATGCGGTGCCCGAGTCCACCTACCTGTGCGGGCTCTACCTGGCGCACCGCGGCCTGGACGAGCGCGCGCTGGTGGCGCCGCTTGACCGCATCGACGCAGAGCTCGCCGCGGCACCGGTGCAGCTCGCGGTGAACATCCACAGCTTCTCGGAATGCCGGCCGCAGGCCATCGCCTGGTGGCTGGACCTGCTCGCGCGCCACCGGGTGCCCTGGCTGTTGGTGGCGCCCAATGCGCAGGACCACGGCGGCCGCGAGCTGCTCACCAACGATCAACAGCCCTTCGGGCCGCTCATGGAGCAGGCCGGCTACCGGCCCCGCGCCGTGCTGCCGAAATACCGGGACCCGGTGGTACAGCGTTACGGGCTGTCGCCGACCATGTACCATTTGTTCGAGTATGCGCCCTGAGCCCGCGGCGGCTTCCGCTTTCGATCCCCCCGATTCGGCCCGCGGGCTCGGTCTCCCGAATCAGGGCCAGGCGCAGTCACAGCGAGGCAGCTATGATCCCCGGCGAAATCCTCACCGCCCCCGGCGACATCGAGCTCAACGCCGGCCGCCCAGTGCTCACCGTCCAGGTGGCCAACACCGGCGACCGCCCCGTCCAGGTGGGCTCTCACTACCATTTCTACGAGACCAACCCGGCGCTCAGCTTCGACCGCGAGCCCACGCGCGGGCATCGGCTGGACATCCCGGCCGGCACCGCCGTGCGCTTCGAGCCCGGGCAGAGCCGCACGGTGGACCTGGTGCCCTACGCCGGCGCCCGGGTGGTGTACGGCTTCAACGGCAAGGTCATGGGGCCGCTCGATCCGGCGGCTGACGGCGGCGATGCCGATGACGGCAGCGATGGAGGTGACACGCCATGAGCAGGCTTTCCCGCGACGCCTATGCGTCCATGTTCGGCCCCACCACAGGCGATCGGGTCCGGCTCGGCGACTCCGAGCTCCTCATCCAGGTGGAGCGCGACCACACCGTCTACGGCGACGAGGTCAAGTTCGGCGGCGGCAAGGTCATCCGCGACGGCATGGGGCAGTGCCAGCGCCAGGCGGACGAGGTGGTGGACACCATTATCACCAATGCCCTGATCCTGGATCACTGGGGCATCGTCAAGGCGGACATCGGCATCAAGAACGGGCGCATCGCCGGCATCGGCAAGGCCGGTAACCCGGACACGCAAGCGGGCGTGGACATCCTGGTGGGCCCCGGCACCGAGGCCATCGCCGGCGAGGGCATGATCGTCACCGCCGGCGGCATCGACGCCCACATCCACTTCAT
>NZ_CAJXYK010000095.1 GCF_913063425.1 uncultured Thiohalocapsa sp. | reverse complement strand
TGTGCGTGATGGGCCGAGCAGCCCATCACCGGCGAAGACTTGCTGCAACGCGGCACCACCTCGCATGAAGCCCGACACCACCACTGCCATGCACCAGCTCATCGCGCAGGTCCGGGACGCCATTCCCTTCGGTCTGCCGGCGGCGCAGGCCTGCACCGGCGAGTGCGACGGCTGCACGGTGAAGCTGTTGGAGTATCTGGATGGCGAGCTTGCGGGCTGGGAGGCGCGGCTCGCGGTGGGGGAGCGGCCGAGCCTTGAGGACTTGCAGCGGTTGGAGCAGACCAGCCGCAAGGTCTATCGGGTGATGGCTGCGAATGGGCTGGTGCCGGATGAAGGCTGAGCTTTTGGGTGGGCGCAGTGGGCGTTTGCCGTCGGCTCCGTGTGGGTGCGGGCTAGAACGGCGGGAGGACCGCGCTCCGGTTGGTGGGGTTGGTGTTGCGCACGGGCGGTTCGGCGGCGGGCCTGACGGAGTCCGCAGGGTCGAGTCGGGCGTCCGCGCGGTCGCGGCGGGCGAGGTCCCGCCCGTCGCGACCGCGGGGATCAGTCCGGGTCGGTGGGTTCAGTCCTGCTCGCCTGCGGTGCTGCTGCCCTGACCCGCCGGGGCAGTGGTCTGGCCGGCGTCCTTGGCTGGATCGGTCCTGGTGTCGTCGGCTGGCGCGGCGGGTTCTTCGAGCATGTCCTCGGCCTCCTGCACGGTTTCACTGATCGCCTCACCGGCGTCCTCGGCCGTGTCACTGATCACGGCGCCGGCCTCCTGGGCGGCCTCCGTTGCGGCCTGACCTGCGTCTTGGGCGGTGTCCATGGTGGCTGCGCCGACGTCTTCGGCGGTGTCCATGGTGGCCTCGCCGGCTTCCTCGGCGGCTTGCAAGGCCGCGGCGCCGGCTTCCTCGGCGGTTTCCAGTGCGGCCTTGCCGGCCTCCATGGCGGCTGCGCCGGCCTCGGTGGCGGTCTCTTCCAGCGCGGCGGCGGCTTCCTGCGCGCCTTCGGTTGTCAGGGCCCCGGCCTTGTCTGCGGCGTCCTGGGTGGCCTCGCTGACGTCCTCGACGGTTTGGTCGAGCATTGCGCCTGTCTCCTCGGCGGCTTCCTTGGCGGCGGCGCCGATGGTCTTGCCGAGCTCCTGGGCGGCTTCCGTGACCGCGGCGCCGACGGTCTGGGCGGCTTCCTTCATTTTGGTCAGGGTCGTATCCAGCAGGTCATTACCGGCGCTGCTTGTGGTCGCAGTCGCCGCTGCCGAGTCGGTGACGGCGCCGCCGAAGGTCTCGCTCACGAAGCCGAAGGGTTGCGCCATGGCGTTGGCTGACGGGGTATCGGTGGCGCGCGGTGCCGCTGCGGTGGGCTCGGGAGCTTGCCGGCTCGTCGCCGAGTCAGTGGGTGCGCCGGTGCGCGAGCCCCTGTCCATGCTGCGCTCCGTGCGGGCCTGTTCAGCTCCCCCGGCCGGGACTGGGGGTGTGCGGTCCTGCAGGGCCGCGTAAGCCGCCATCAGCAGGACGACGGCCAGAATTGCCAAGAGTGCGCGATTCGATTGCATGGTCACCTCCGTTTACTTGGCTCGCTTGATTCGTTTGGCTCACTTGGTTGACGGCGCAGTCTCCGTGCCACGTCTCAGGCGTTTTGCCGCGCGGCATGCATGGGTATATGCCGGTGCATCCCCGGGTGCCGGCGTGGCCTGGAGTCTCGATTGTCGTGAGCCTGGGGTACCGGCCCTCACTTTGGCGCTTGCCTTGCTGCGGCCCGGGCTGGCCAGACTGGTCGCGGCTTGGCCCATCGGCTGTGTGGATGGCGCCTTCGATCTCGAATTCGACGAATTCCCAGGGCGTGAAGGCCTGGTTGCCACCGCTGCCCATCAGGCCGAAGCGCGCTGACAGGCGCTTGCACGTCCTGGGCATCGGGATGCGGTCTGCGCTCGCCTCATCGCCTGCAAGGGCGGGGCCAGCCCGGATCGGGTTGAATTGCGAAGCTTTTGCGCGATTGCGCCGGAGATGGCTGCGGGTTATGCCCCACGCCGGTGGATTTCACCCGGCATCGAGTGGTTGAGTGCCGAGGCGCTCCGGGCGGCGGGTGTGGCCCTGCCGGTACCCGCACCAGTCGCAGTGAGCTGGGGTGCGCGCGCACTCGCCGAGGATGTCGCGGAAGATCGCGCCGTTGGAGCAACGGCGGGTGTCCGCACGGTAGGCCGCCGCATCGGCGTCGTTGGCCAAGTGGGACTGGCCGAGCTTGTGATGCCGGCCTCGTCAGGCATCGGCTTGGCTCATCCGGGCATCCGGCGCCGCCCGGCGCTGCGTCCGGCTGCGACCCGGCATGCCAGCACCGCCGCCAGTGCCATCAGGGCAGGTGTTCCCGGCTCCGGGACGGAGCGCGGCATCATGGCGAAAGCGCGAATATCGCCGTTCAGCATACCGTCGCCGACGGCGATCCCGCCGTTGGTGAGGTCATCAATGTTGCTCATGAAGGCGCCACCTGCCGTGGTGGCCGTGACGATGGCCGGGTTACCCGACTGCCAGAGGGTCGCGAAGTGCGTGAGCCTCGGGATGGCCGCATTCGCGGACGACGTTCATGTGATCGAGACACACCTCGATGTCACCCGGAAGCCGTCTCCGCGCTCGGCCTGCGCCGCGTCTTGGCGGCGCCAAGAGCCTCCGCCAGCCGCTGCATCAGTACATAGGCGGCGGGCATCAGCAGCAGGCCGACCAGAACCGACAACAGGATGCCACCGAAGATGGCGAGGCCGATGGAGCGGCGCGCCATGCCGCCCGGCCCGGAAGCGATCACCAGTGGCAGCGTCCCGAGCAGGAAGGCCGCCGCCTGCATCAGCACCGGTCGGAAGCGCAGCCGCCCCGCATGCACCGCGGACGCGATGATCTCCATCCCCGCTTCACGGCTTTGCTTGGCAAACTCGACGATCAGGATGGCGATCTTGGTGGCGAGGCCGAACAGCAGCACGATGCCGATCTGGGCGTAGATGTTGTTGTTGATCACCGGCAGCAGCAGGTTGACCAGCGCCACCGCGATCAGCGCCCCGAGCACCGCCACTGGTACCGCCATCAGCACCGCGAAGGCAAGCGTCCAGCTCTCGTATTGGGCGACAAGGAACAGGTAGATGAAGACCAGCGATACGGCAAAGATGTAGAGCACCGTGTTGCCGGCGGCGACCTCCTGGTAGGACAACCCGGTCCATGTGAAGTCGTAGCCCGGCGGCAGGGTCTCGGCGGCGACCGCCGTCAGCGCGGCCATGGTCTCGCCGGAGGCATACCCGAGGCCGGACATGCCGTGCAGGGTCACCGCTTGGATCATGTTGTACCGGCTGATCTCGTTCGGGCCCGAGCGGCGCTCGATCTGCACCAGCGTCGACAGCGGCACCATGTCGCCGTCGCGGTTCTGCACCTGGAGCCGCGCGATGTCATCGATGCGCGCCCGTGCGGCGCCATCGGCCTGAAGAATGACCTGATAGACCTTGCCGAAGCGATTGAAATCGTCCACGTAGCGCGAGCCGAGGGCGTCCTGGAGTGTGGTGAACACGTGCGCGAGGGGTACGCCCATGGTCTCGGCGCGGTGCCGGTCCACGGTCACGTACAGCGACGGTACGCCGGTCTGGAAGGTCGTGAACAGATGCGCCACCTCCGGTCGCTCTTCTGCTGCGGCGATGAAACGCTCGACCACCTCGCCGAGGGCCACCGGCGAGCCGCCGCCGGGGCTGCGGATCACCAGCTCGAAGCCCCCGGACATGCCCATGCCCGGGATCGCCGGAGGCATGAAGGGCATGACCTGGGCCTCCGGCACCTCGTCCGCAAAGCGCCGGCTCAGGCGCTGGATGATGCTGAACAACATGGTCTCGCGGCTGCCGCGCTCCTCCCAGGGGGCGAGCACGACGATCATGAAGGCGGACGCAGGCGAGTAGGACTGGCTGAGTCCGTTGTAGCCCGCCATGGTCATGAAGTGCTCAACGCCCGGCGTGTCCTCCAGGATCGCGGCCACCCGATCGCTGACCGCGGTGGTGCGCTCCAGCGCGGCCCCCGGCGGCAGCTGAATGTTGATCATGAACTTGCCCGTGTCCTCCGGCGGGATGAAGCCGGTGGGCACGCGCAGATAAAGGGCGACCGTGGCCACCCCGACCACGGCGAACAGCAGCAGCATGACGGGAACCCGGCGCACCACCCCGCCCACGGCGCGGGCGTAGCGCTCGCCGAGCCATCCGAACCCCGCATTGAACCAGCGGAAGGATGCGGCAACCCGCCCGCTCGGCGGGCGCAGCACATGCGAGCACAGGGCGGGGCTCAGGCTCAGCGCGTTGAGCGCCGACAGGGACACGGCCGCGGCGATGGTCAGCGCGAACTGGCGGTAAAGCTCGCCGGAGAGGCCGGGGAAGAAGGCGATCGGCACGAACACCGCGAGCAGCACCAGGGTGGTGGCGATGACCGGCCCGGTGGTCTGGCTGACCGTCTTCCAGGCGGCCTCGTGCGGGGACAGGCCTTCGTCCTGCATCAAGCGGTTGTCGTTCTCGATTTCGAGGATGCCGTCATCGACGACGATGCCGATGGCGAGGATCAGCGCGAGCAGCGTGATGACATTGATCGAGTAGCCCATCACCAGCAGGAACGCGAAGGTGCCGATCAGGGCGATCGGGATCGTCACCGCCGGGACGAAGGTCGAGCGGGCGTTCTGCAGGAACAGGAACACGACGCCGATGACCAGCACCACGGCGATGGCGAGCGTCTCCGCCACCTCGGCGATGGATGCCCGCACGTAGACCGTGGTGTCGTAATACAGGGTCGCCTGCAAATCCGGCGGGAAGTGCTCACGCTGCGCATCGAGCGCGGTCTTGATGGCATCCACCACCTCCAGCGCATTGGCCCCGGGGCGCTGATTGACGATCATCAGGGCCGCCGGGTACTCGCCGTCCAACAAGCCGGTGGAGTCGTAGTTGCGGGCGCCGAGCTCGACGCGGGCGACGTCGCGCACCCGCACGGCGCTGCCGTCCGGCAGCGTCTTGACCAGGATCCCGCCGAACTCCTCGGGCGTGGCAAGGCGCCCGCGCAGCTGCACGCCGTAGGTCAGCTGCTGGCCGGCGGGCGCCGGCTCGGCGCCGATGCGCCCGGCCGCAACCTGCATGTTCTCTGCCTCGATGGCGGCGGCGACATCGGCCGAGGTCAGCGCGTAGGCAGCCAGCCGCTCCGGGTCCAGCCAGACCCGCATCGCATAGGTCTTGTCGCCGAACAGCGCCATCGCGCCGACGCCGGGGATACGCCGCAGCGCATCCAGCAGATGGATGTCGGCATAGTTGTTGATGAAGACCGTGTCGTAGGCGTTGTTCGGCGAATACAGCGAGATGACGCAGAGGATATCGGTGGACTTGCGGTCCACCGAGACCCCTTGGCGCTGCACCGCCTCGGGAAGCTGCGCCATGGCGCCGTAGACCCGGTTCTGCACGTCCACCGCGGCGAGCTTCGGATCGGTGCCGATGCGGAAGGTAACGGTGATGTTGGCACTGCCGTCGTTGAAGCTGGAGGAGCTCATGTAGAGCATGCCCTCGGCGCCGTTGATGGCGTCTTCGAGCGGCGCGACGACGCTCTCGAGCACGGTCTCGGCAGCGGCGCCGGGCCAGCTCGTGGTGACGACCACCGTCGGCGGCGTCACGTCGGGGTACTCGGACACGGGTAGGAAGCGCATCGCGATCAGGCCGCAGAGCACGGTGATGACGGCAATGACGATCGCGAACCTCGGCCGGTCGATGAAAAAATGGCCGATCATCATGGCTGCTGCTCCTGTTGGGCCTCGCCATCGGCGTCCGTCGCCGGCTGTTTCGGGTCGGGCGCCGGCTCGGGCTTCGATCCGGCGTTGTCGTCGGCCCCCGCCCCGGCGGCGCCGTCTGCATCAGCGACGTCCACGGCAATGCCGGGGCGCAGGCGCTGCAATCCGGAGCGCGCCACCCGATCGCCGGCGGCGAGCCCGGCGGTGACCACGATGTGCGCGTCCACCGTCTGGCCGACGCTGACATCGCGCCGCTGCGCACGGCCGTCCGCGTCCACGATGTACACATAGTCCCCGAGCTGGTCCGTCAGCAGCGCCGCCTGGGGGATCAGCAGAGACGGAATGCGCAGGTCGCGCTCCAGCAGCACCTTGACGTACATGCCGGGGCGCAGGCGGTGCTGTGGATTCGGCAGCTCGGCGAAGGTGGCGATGGAGCCGGTTGCGGACTCGACGCGATTGTCGAAAAAGGCGATCCGGCCGCTGCCGGCGAAGGGCTCGCCGTCTGCGAGCAACAGCCCGACGCGCACCCTGTCGATCCCGCTCAGATCGCCGAAGTGGGAGAGATAAACGCGCTCCGGGATCTCGAAGCGGACCTGGATCGGATCGAGCTGGACCAGGCTCCCCACCGGCTCGCCGACATTGAGGTAGCTGCCGGTGCTGACCGCCGAGCGCCCGAGCTGCCCGGCGAAGGGCGCGTCGATCTGTGTGTCGGCGAGCGAGATGCGCGCCAGCTCCACGGCCGCCTCGGCCTCGGTCACCGCGGCCGCGGCCTCGTCTCGATCAGCGCGGGCATCCAGCAGATCGGCTTCGCTCGTGTTGCGGTCCCGCCACAGGGCCTCCTGCCGACCCAGCGCAACCTCGGCATTGTCCAGGGCCGCCCGGGCCGCCGCCAGCTCGCCGACGGCGCGCTCCAGTTCCGCCTCGTAGCGGGCGCGGCGGACCTGGTAGAGGGCGTCGCCGGACTGCACGAAGGCGCCGTCCGCGGCCGACTGCTCCACCAGGAACCCAGGGACCGGCGCCACCAACTGAACCTGACGGCGCGCCAGTGTCAGGCCCGGGAACTGCCGCCGGAACGCCAGCTCGCGCTCGACGACCGGCGCTGTCAGCACGCGGGGCGGCCCCTGCTGCCCATCGAACAGCGAGCCTCCTGGTCGCTCGCAGCCCACGACGGTGGCGAGCGCAAAGACGAAGGCGGGGAGCAGTCGGGCGGCGGTGCTGAGCATGGGCTGGCCCTCGAACCCTGGTGCCTGAATCTTCGGCGGCGGCAGAGACTACGTTGGATGACGGGCGACGTGGGCAGCAAAAGGGTCACGGGACTAGGTAAGTCCCTTATCTTTTGATCAGAGTCAAGCCTCGCCAGAGCCCTGCCGCAGGGCGCTGTGCGGCCCCCGACGCCTTCACCTGGCCGTCACGCTCCTCTGCTGGTCTTTCCGCAATCTAAGGGGAGCACTGATTGCTCTCTCAGTACCACACGCATCGCTGGCTTGGCTGCCTTGGCTGGCTTGGCTGGCTGGCGGGCTGTCTGGCGGGCGGTTGTCGCGGAGACCGGCATGAAGCTGCGCAACCTCCACCGGCTCCTGATCGCGGTAATCGGCATCAGTCGGGTCGCCGCGCTGGAGCCTACCCTGACCCCGGTGGACGTCATCTCCCGGGGCCGCGCCGGCTACGAGGTTCTAATGCGCGCGCAGGTGCGCAACTGAGGCCCCGGCGAATTCGCCGGGGAGAGGCCGGGTTCTCCTGCGCGCGCAGGTGCGCAACGGCACCGCGGAGCCGGCGCAGCGGGTCACCGCGCAGGTCGCCGCGGCGGGGTGCGGTGTGCGCGCAACGGTAGCCGAGCTGTCGGTCGGACGCGCAACGGTGCAACGCTGGCGTCGGCGTTGGTCGGCGTTGGTCGGCGTTGGTCGGCGAGTGTCGGCACGGCGTCGGTGCTTGAGCGCTTGGTGGACGCGCCGCGCCCGGGCACGCCGCCGACCTTCACGCCTGAGGTGATCTGCTCGATGATCGCGCTGGCGTGTGAACCGCCGTCGTGTGACGGGCGCGAGCTGACCCATTGGACGCTGGACGATCTGGCCGCAGCGGCCGTTGCCCGCGACATCGTCAAGTGCATTTCGGCGGGCTCCATCGGGCGCTTTCTGCGCGAGGCCGACCTCAAGCCGCACCGCACCCGCGGCTGGATCAATACGCCGCGCGGTGAGGACTTCGATGAGACGTGCCAGGACGTGTGCGAGACGTACCGACTGGCGCCCGAGCGCGCCGCCGCCGGCGTCG
>NZ_CAJXYK010000094.1 GCF_913063425.1 uncultured Thiohalocapsa sp. | reverse complement strand
CTGCGCGAGCACGCCCTGTGCGCTGCATCGGCCTGCGAAATTCGCCGGCCGAGGGGTTCAACTGCTCTTTTTAGGGTCAAGTGCACCACTGCGCAAGTCGCGAGGCCGCCCGGGTACGCCGACTTCAGTCGGCCCCCTGGGGCAGGCGGACTTCAGTCCGCCGACGGCACATCATCGCCTGGCCTCAGGTTCCGGCAGCGCTGCATTGGTCACCATCGACAGCCATCGGTCAGGGGCTCCGGCGGCTGCGGCCACGACCATTGACGGCCCGCCGCAGCCGGAAACACAATTTCGGCGTTTTCACCGGCAGGCTGGGAGAGGTCTCATGGCACAGCGTACCGGCTCACCCGCAACGGCCCGCGGCGCCGACAAGGCGTTGGCGGAGGCGGCCGGCCTGCACCAGGCCGGCAAGCTCGCGCAGGCGGAGAAGGCTTATCGGCGCATTCTGCGCCGGCGCCCGGGCGACCCCCGCGCGCTCTATTGTCTGGGCATCGCCGTACACCAGCGCCGCCGGCCCAGGGAGGCGGTGCGGCATTTTCGCGCGGCCCTAGCGGGCGATGCGGCCAACCCGGACATCCATCGCCACCTCGGGCTCGCGCTCAAGGATCTTGGCCGGCCCGCCGCTGCCGAGCGGGCCTATCGGGACGCCCTCGCGGTGGCCCCGGAGAGCCCGCAGATCCTCGCCAATCTGGCCACCGTGCTCAAGGCGCAGGGCCGGCATGACGAAGCGCTTCCGGCGCTGGAGCAGGCGGCGGCGCTGGCGCCGGATTCCCCGGCGGTGCTGAGCGCCTGCGGCCATGCCCTGCGCGAGGCCGGCCGTCTGGACGAGGCCGAAGACCGCTACCGCAGCGCACTGGCCGAGCGTCCCGATCACGCTCCGTCCCTGACGGGACTCGCGGCGGCGCTCTGGCGCAAGGGGCAGGACGAGGCAGCGGCCCGGACCGCGCGGGAGGCCATCGCCCAAGCGCCGCAGTTACCGCAGCCGCATCTGATGCTCGGCAATGCGCTGCGCCGGCTCCGGCAACCGCAGGAGGCCATGGCGGCCTTCCGCGCCGCCGCCGAGACCGCCCCCGAAGACCCGGCCCCGCGCATCGGGCTCGCCGAGGCCGGCCAGGATGCAGGCGCCCTGGAGATTGCGCTGGATGCGGGTCGGCATGCGCTGGCGCTCGGGCCGGACTCAGAGACCGCCCACACGGTTCATGGACAGACACTCTATGCCCTGCGTGCCGCTGGCTGCGCCGAGCGGGCGCAACAGGAGGCAGCGGCCTGGCTGCAAACCCATCCGGACAGCGCCACGGCGCAGCATCTGGCGCCGCCGCTGATGGACGCCCCGCCACCCGAGCGGGCCAGCGCGCCCTATGTGCGCGCCACCTTCGATGCCTTTGCCGAGAGCTTCGACGAGCGTCTCGGTGCGCTCGGCTATGACGGCCCGCAGGTGGTCGCGGAGCGCTTGCGCGCGGCCCGTCCCGACGGCGCCGACACCCTGCTCGATATCGGCTGCGGCACCGGACTGGTGGGGCCGGCGGTGCGGGGGCTCGTTCAGCGCCTGGAGGGCCTGGATCTGTCGCCGGCGATGCTGGCCCGCGCCGCCGAGCGCAACGTCTACGACGCCCTGCACGAGGCCGACGCCGAGGCCTTTCTGGCGGCCGGTGACCCCGGCTGGGATGTGGTGATTGCCGCCGATGTGCTGATCTATTTCGGCGACCTCGCGCCCCTCGCCGCCGCTGTCGCCGGGGCTCTGCGGACCGATGGCCTGTTCATCGCCACCACCGAGGAGGCCGATGGCGGAACCTGGGAGCTGCAGCCCTCGGGGCGCTATCGCCACGCCCGCGGCTATCTGACAGGGGTGCTCGCCGGCGCCGGGCTGATAGTCGAGCAGATCGATCGCATCGTGCTCCGCCACGAGGGCGCGCGCCCCGTCGAGGCCCTCGCGCTCATCGCACGCCGACCCCTGGACCAGCATGCCCCAGCGCCCGAGACCACCTAGGAAAACGGCGAAAAAAACGGGGACAGGATATTCAATTGATCGCATGACGCCTGCGTTCTATATACCGTCCCCGCTTCTCGTCCCCGCTTCTCCGTGAAGCGCCCGCCGAGATCGCGCTGCGGTGGGTCGTGTCAGCGCCGCGCAGCCCGACTGCGCGCGCCCGTAACTCGCTGATTGTCGCGTTACGCTATCGCTAACCCGACCTACGCCGGATACCTGCACAGTCTGTCCAGCGTGTCACCGGCGCGCCGCGCCCCGGAGAGGCGCGACACCGCTGGCGTGGTGTCGCGAGGCAAAGCTTCCATTCAATATACCGTCCCCGCTTTTCGTCCCCGCTTTTCTAAGGGGGAATGGGTGCACCACCGAGCATGCTTATTGAATAAACCGTCACCGGATTGTCACCGGATCACGTCGCCCAGTCAGCAGCTCAGTAGTTGCCCGTGAGGGCGGGGGCGAGCCACATCAGTGCAGCGTTGGCGTCGGTTCCCGGTGGTGCTGCGGGCACGACGATGGTGCCGCCTTCAGCCTGCCAGCGGAGCGTGCTGCCGCCGGCTTCCTCGCTGGGCTGGCCCAGGCCGCTGCGCAGGGACTGGGTGAGCAGCTCGTGGTAGGCATGGCGATAGTCGAGCCGCAGGGCCGTGAGCCGGCCCGCGCCGTAGTGCAGCAGCGCACGGCGTGCCGGCAGCCCGTTGAAGGAGGCGATCTCGGCACCGCAGACCTCGTCGCCCAGAGCGCTTTGGCGCTCGGCGCATTGGAAGTCCACCTTCGGAAACTGTTCCTGTATGTCAGCGTGGGTGACGGCGCCGCTCAGGCGGTCGTAGCCGATGTTGAAGCTGGGCTTGCCCAGGATGTGCAGGATGAACAGGTCGCTGCGGCGGCGGCCGTCCTCGGTGAACATCAGCCAATAGAAGGGACCGGCGACGATGGCCAGCGACAGCAGCAGCTTGTAGGTGCGGGGGAGCTTGAAGCGCATAACCCCGCCATTCTAGCCCGGATGACCGCCGGCACCGACAGTTTCGACCAACTCCCCGCCGCGCTTGCGGCGGCGCAGCAGCGCGGGTGCCCGCTCAAATGTCCTGGTGTGCCTCCAGGCGATAGAGCCGCTCCCAGTGAGCCTGTCGCAACGCCTGTCGCACGGGGCGGCAAGACTGCACCCCGCGGGGCTCGGGCACCAGCCGCGACGACGCATTCAACGGGACTGCTCTGTCCTGATACCTGCACAGTCTCTCGCCTACGCCCCGCCTGCGTCCGGCCTGCACCGGAGAGCCGCTGGCCAAGCGCGCAAGCAGGCGCAACGCCCGTACAATCATGCCCGTATGCCTCGCCACCCGCGGCATGCCTCGCAAACCCAGCGACACCGCCCTGCCCCATGCCCGACGCCACCGATCAGACGCACCCCGAGCCATCGCCGCAGAAGCAGCAGAGCCAGCACACGCCCATGATGCAGCAGTACCTGCGCATCAAGGCGGAGTACCCGGACATGCTGCTCTTCTACCGCATGGGGGACTTCTACGAGCTCTTCTTCGAAGACGCCGAGCGCGCGGCGGGACTGCTCGACATCACGCTCACCAAGCGCGGGCAGTCCGCGGGCCAGCCCATCCCCATGGCGGGCGTGCCCTACCACGCCGCGGAGAGCTACCTTGCCAGACTGGTGCGCGCCGGGGTGTCCGTGGCCATCTGCGAGCAGCAGGGCGACCCCGCCAAGAGCAAGGGGCCGGTGGAGCGCAAGGTGGTACGGGTGGTCACACCCGGAACCCTCACCGACGAGGCGCTGCTGGACGATCGCCGCGAGAACCTGCTCTGCGCAGTGGCCGAGGCCAGTCCGGCGCGGGACACCACGGACACCGCAGACCCCCGCTTCGGCCTCGCGGTGCTGGAGCTCGCGGCGGGGCGCTTCACGGTGCTGGAGCTGTCCGGGCTGCCGGCACTGGCGGCGGAGCTCGAGCGCATCCGGCCCGCGGAGCTGCTGCTCGCGGAGGGGAGCGACCTGGCGGAGCGCCTGCGCTTCGACGGCGGCATCGCCCGGCGCCAGCCCTGGCTCTTCGACACCGACAGCGCCGAGCGGCTGCTGTGCCGGCAGTTCGGCACCCGCGACCTCGCCGGCTTCGGCTGCGCCGACCTGCCGCTCGCCGTGGGCGCCGCGGGCTGCCTGCTGCAATACGTGCGGGACACCCAGCAGAGCGAGCTGCCGCACCTGCGGGGCCTCAGCACCGAGCGCCGTGACGACGCCCTGCTGCTGGACGCCGCCACCCGCCGCAACCTGGAGCTGCTGACGCCCCTGCGTGCGGCCACGGACCGGGCCGATGCCGATCGCACCGAGCAGCAGACCCTGGCCGCCGTCATGGATGCCACCTGCACCGCCATGGGCGCCCGGCTGCTCCGCCGCTGGATCGGCCGGCCGCTGCGCGACGCCACCGCAGTGCGTGCACGCCACGACGCGGTGGACGCCCTGCTGGCCGAGGCCGCACGCGCCCCGCTGCGGGACGAGCTCGCCGCCATCGCCGACGTCGAGCGCATCGTCGGGCGCATCGCCATCGGCTCCGCCCGCCCCCGGGACCTGACCGCCCTGCGCGACGCCCTGGCGCGGCTGCCCGCCCTGCACGCCTGCCTGGTCCACACAGACCTCGCCAGCACGCCCCCTGCCCTGCCCCCGACGCTGCTGGCGGCGCTGGATGCGGACCTGGGCGAGCATCCCCACACCCTGGACCTGCTGTGCCGGGCCCTGGTGGAGACCCCGCCTGCGCTGATCCGCGACGGCGGCGTGCTCGCCCGCGGCTGGTCGGCGGCGCTGGACGAGCTGCGCGACCTCGCCGAGCACGGCGACCAATTCCTGCTGGACCTGGAGCGCCGCGAGCGCGAGCGCACCGGCATCGCCGCGCTCAAGGTGAGCTACAACCGCGTGCACGGCTATTACATCGAGATCGGTCGCACCCACGCCGACAAGGTGCCGGCCGACTACCAGCGCCGGCAGACGCTTAAGGGCACCGAGCGCTACATCACCCCGGAGCTGAAGCGCTTCGAGGACCAGGTGCTCTCCGCCCGCGAGCGCGCGCTGGCGCTGGAGAAATCCTTGTACGACGAGCTGCTGGCGACCCTGCGCGAGTCCATCGAGGCGCTGCAGCGCCTCGCTGCCGCGCTGGCAACCCTGGACGTGCTGGCGGGCCTCGCCGAGCGCGCGGCGACGCTCCACTGGCGCCGCCCAGACCTGATAGACGAGGTGGTCATCGACATCGCCGACGGCCGCCACCCGGTGGTGGAGCGGATGCTCACCGCGGGCGGCGGCGAGCCCTTCATCCCCAACCCCGTGCGGCTCGACGACGCCCAGCGCATGCTGGTGATCACCGGCCCCAACATGGGCGGCAAGTCCACCTTCATGCGCCAGACGGCACTCATCGTGCTCATGGCCCATGTGGGCAGCTTCGTGCCGGCGGCGGCGGCACGCATCGGGCCCGTGGACCGGATCTTCTCGCGCATCGGTGCCGCGGACGACCTCGCCGGCGGGCGCTCCACCTTCATGGTGGAGATGGAAGAGACCGCCAACATCCTGAACAACGCCACCGAGCAGAGCCTGGTGCTGATGGACGAGATCGGCCGCGGCACCAGCACCTTCGACGGCCTGTCCCTGGCCTGGGCCTGCGGTGTGGAGCTGGCCACCCGGGTGCGGGCCCTCACGCTCTTCGCCACCCATTACTTCGAGCTCACCGCCCTGCCGCAGGAGCATGCCGGCATCGCCAACCTGCACCTGGACGCCGTGGAGCACGACGAGCGCATCGTGTTTCTGCACAGCGTGCGAGAGGGGCCGGCGAGCCAGAGCTACGGCCTGCAGGTGGCAGCCCTGGCGGGCGTGCCGAAGGCGGTGATCGAGCGCGCCCGCGAGCGCCTGCGCGCGCTGGAAGAAAACGCCGCCACGCAGGCGCCGGCGGACGCCGCCGACACGCCCGCGCAGCTCAGCCTGTTCGCGCCGCCGGCGCCGCATCCGGCACTGACGGCGCTGGAGGCCCTGGACCCCGACGAGCTCACGCCGCGCTCGGCGCTGGAGGCGCTCTATCGGCTCAGGGGGATGCTCTGACTGCGGCGCGCTCAGCCGGGCGCGGCGGAACTGCCGGGGCCGCCCGGCTGCGTCGAGCCGCTGTCGGCGGTGGCGTGCAGCAGGCGCTTCTCAACGGCGTTGACCCGCACCAGCACCAGGGTGATGTTGTCCGCGCCGCCGTTCTCCATGGCGTAGTGCACCAGGGCGTCGGCGGCGATGCCGAGCCCGCCCTTGGCCGCAGCGAGCACGGCGCGCAGGTCCTCGTGCGCCACCATGCCGCTCAGGCCATCGGTGCAGAACAGATAGATGTCGCCGACGGCGATGTCCGTCACCGCGGTGGTGGCCGCCACATAGGGCGCGGAGCCGACGGCGCGGGTCAGCACGTTCTCGTTGATACCGTACTCGCGGGCCTCCTCCAGGGACGGGAAGAAGCCCTGATCCACCACCTCCTGGATGAAGGAGTGGTCACTGGTGAGCTGCGTGAGCGCCCCGGCGCGCAGCCGGTACAGCCGTGAATCCCCAACGTGCGCATACATGAGCCAGTCGCAGCCGAAATAGCCCATCACCACCGTGGTGCCCATACCGGCACAACCCTGGCGGTTGCGCGAGAGGTCCACGATGGCGCCGTTGGCCTCGTTGACAGCCGCCTCCGCCAGCAGCTGCGCCCGCCTGGGCTCATCCACCGGCGGCGGCTGCCGCCCGAAGCGCTCGCTGATGACGCGGGCGGCGGTCTGGCTCGCCAGATCGCCGGCGCTGGCGCCGCCGATACCGTCCGCCACGACGACGACACCCGCATCTGGTACGCAGGCGACGGCGTCCTCGTTGCGTTGGCGCACGCGCCCCCGGTCACTGCGCCAGACAAGCTCCAGCGGCGGCTTGCTCATGCGGCTCGGGCTCCCGGGTCCGGCAGAACGCGTCCGGCGGGTGCGCGCGGTGGCTCAGTTGGTCGCGGCCGTGGTCTGCTCCAGCAGGCCCGCGAGGCGCTTGGGCTCCACATAGCCCGGGACCATCTCGCCGGACTCCAGCACGATGGCCGGCGTACCGCGGATGCCCATGAGCTGGCCCAGCTCCATGTGCTTGGCCACCGGGTTGGTGCAGCTGCGCTTGGGCATGTCGGCGCCCTGCTTGGCCTGCGTCATGGCCGCCTGGCGGTCATCGGCGCACCACACGGACACGGCCTTGTCGAAGGACTTCGACTCCTCGCCGGCGCGCGGGTAGAACATGTAGTGCACACTGATGCCGGCATCGTTGTAGGCCTGAATCTGCTCGTGCAGCTTGCGGCAATAGCCGCAGTCGATGTCCGTGAAGACAGTGACGGTGTGCTCCGCGGCCGGTGCGTCGAACAGCACCATGTTCTCCTCGCCCACCTGCTCGATGGCCCGCACGCGGGCCCGGGACTGTGCGGTCTCGGCGATGTTCTCGCGGGTTTCGAGGTCGACGATGGCGCCGTCGATCAGATAACGGCCGTCGCCGGTGACGAACATCACCTGCGGGCCGATCTCCACCTCGTACAGCCCCTCCATCGGCGTCGCCTTGACGCTGGTGGGCTTGAAGTCCGGCAGCACCTTGGCCAGGGCGGCGCGGATGGTGGCCGCCTCGTCGGCGACGACGACGGCGGACGCAGCCAGCGCCAGGGCGGTCAGGCCGGTCAGTACAACGCGTTTGATCATGCGGATTGCCTCAGTGTAGTTCCTGTCTGGATACGGTGCCCCGGTGCCGACGGCGGTCGCTCGCCGCCGTTCGGTCAGTCCCGGAAGTTGGTGAAATTGAGCGGCAGTTGCCAGTCCTCGGCCTTCAGCAGTGCGATGGCCTGCTGCAAGTCGTCGCGCTTCTTGCCGGTGACCCGCAGCTGCTCGCCCTGGACCTGCGCCTGAACCTTGAGCTTGGCGGTCTTGACGGCCTTGACCATGCGCTTGGCCGTATCGGCGTCGATCCCCTGCTTGAGACCGACCTCCTGGCGCGCTGCATTCAGCGTGGTGACCGGCTCATGCACGTCGAGCGTCGCCAGATCCACCTTCCGCTTCACGAGCTTCTGACGCAGGATGTCCATCATCTGCTGCAGCTGGAACTCCTGCTCGGCGCGCAGCTGCACGCTCTTGCCGCCGCCCGCCTCGGCAAGCTCGAACTGCGCGTCCACGCCCTTGAAGTCGAACCGGGTCTGGATTTCCCGGTTGGCCTGGTCCACGGCGTTGCGGACCTCTTGAAGGTCACATTCTGCGGTGACGTCAAAGGACGGCATGGGCAGCTCCGTTGCTGTTGTCGTTGTGCGGCCTGGGTCAGTGCGGCGCGATCCGGCGGCGGCGCGGACGCGCCTGCCCGTGGGGCGCATCCGACTCAAACGGTAAACAATAATGTAACGGGCGCCGCAGGTCCACCACGGCCGCAACACCCCAGCCCTGAAGCATGATCGGCCGCCAACGCAGCCGGCGGCGCCGGCGCGGCGATGTCGGATGTCGCCGAGCCGTTCC
>NZ_CAJXYK010000093.1 GCF_913063425.1 uncultured Thiohalocapsa sp. | reverse complement strand
CGCCACTTCCTGGAGGACGAGCTGGGGCTACCCTGCAATTTCGCCTTCGCCCGCCGGCCCGGCCACAAGCCGGACAATGACGCGGTGCGTGCGGCCATCCACGACAACACGCCGCTGATCCTTCTCGGCGGCTACAACGAGCGCATGTACCTCGCCGAGATCGGCGGGCGTGCGGCTTATATCCCGGCCTCGTTGCCCGGCACCATCATCCGCCGCCATACGGGCACGCCGTTCATGGGGTATGCCGGGGCGACCTACCTGGTGCAGGAAGTCTGCAACGCCCTGTTCGATGCGCTGTTCAACATCCTGCCCCTCGGCACCGACCTGGATCAGGTGGATGCGACGCCGTCGCGTCTGGCGGTGGAAAACCGCCAGTTGCCCTGGGACGCCGAGGCCAAGCTGCACCTGGACCGGCTGCTGGAGGCCTTTCCGGTGCTGACGCGGATCTCCGCGGCCAAGCGGCTGCGCGATGCGGCCGAGCAGGCCGCCCGCGACGCCGGCGAGGAGCAGGTGACGATTGCGCGCGTCCGTGCTGCACGGGACGCGCCGAGCGGCGGGCGCGCCGCATGACGCTGCCCGCACAACTGCGCAACGGGCGCAGCGCAGCGGCTCGACGCCGCGATAACCGGTCGCAATGCCACGGCGCAGGGCGCCGTGCGACGGCCGAATGTTCGCCAGGTCTGTCCATCCCGCGGCGCGGGTTGGTCGGTCCGCCGGAGCCCGCCTCCGGCAGCCCCGCGGCCACGCCAGCGTGCGCCGCCGGCCTGACGGCCCTTTGAACCTCACTGGAGGGTTAACCCATGGCAGACGATAAGTCCTTGAGCGGCATCACCGAAGAAGAGGCCCAGGAGTTCCACGGCATCTTCGTCCAGAGCATGAGCGGCTTCGTGGGTGTCGCGGTGTTCGCGCACCTGCTGGCCTGGATGTGGCGCCCCTGGCTCTGAGCGTCGTCGTCCGCGCGGAGCACCGTCGTCTTGAAACGCATCGGCATCGCGGCAGGCCCCGGCAACTGAGGCCCTCGCGGGACTCCGACACCGCCGCACACCGGCACGGTCGGCCTCCGATGCACCTGGCTCGACTCAACCCGTAACCCGGAGAGTACGCATGAACGCAATCTACAAGATCTGGCTCATCTTCAACCCGAGCACCATCCTCCTCGCCCTGTTCGGCTTCCTGATCGTGCTGGCGCTGGCGATCCATCTGATCCTGCTCAGCACCACCGACTTCAACTGGCTGGAAGACGGCATCCCGGCGGTCCAGACCGCGACCACGCCGGCCGTGCCACAGCAGATGTAGGGGCCTGAACAGTGACGGTGGCGCCGGCAGGGGCCGGCGGCCGCCGTCGAGCTCGCGACGCGGGTGCCGCACATCCCCCGCGGCATCCAAGCAGAGGAATTCATAATGGCCATGCTGAGTTTTGAGAAAAAATACCGCGTCCGCGGCGGTACCTTGGTGGGAGGGGATCTATTCGACTTCTGGGTGGGGCCGTTCTACGTCGGCTTCTTCGGGGTCACGTCGGTCTTCTTCGCCACACTGGGTACCCTGCTGATCATCTGGGGTGCGGCCATCGGCCCCACCTGGAATGTCTGGCGCATCAACATCGCGCCGCCGGACCTGAGCTACGGGCTCATGATGGCGCCGCTCACCGAAGGCGGACTGTGGCAGATCATCACCATCTGCGCCATCGGTGCCTTCGTGTCCTGGGCGCTGCGCCAGGTCGAGATCTCCCGCAAGCTGGGCATCGGGCTGCACGTCCCCTTCGCCTTCAGCTTCGCGATCCTCGCCTACGTCACGCTGGTGGTGATCCGCCCGGTGCTCATGGGTGCCTGGGGTCATGGCTTCCCATACGGCATCTTCAGTCACCTGGACTGGGTGTCGAATGTGGGTTACCAGTACCTGCACTTCCACTACAACCCGGCGCACATGCTGGCCATCACGTTCTTCTTCACGAACGCGCTGGCGCTGGCACTGCACGGGTCGCTCATCCTGTCGATGGTGAACCCGCAGGAGGGTGAGCCCGTCAAGACCTCGGAGCACGAGAACACCTTCTTCCGTGACTTCATTGGTTACTCCATCGGCGCATTGGCGATCCATCGCCTGGGCCTGTTCCTGGCCATCAACGCCGGCTTCTGGAGCGCCGTCTGTATCGTACTCAGCGGCCCGTTCTGGACGCGCGGGTGGCCCGAGTGGTGGAACTGGTGGCTGCAGCTGCCGTTCTGGTCATAAGAGGACACCGACATGGCCGAATATCAAAACATCTTCAACAAAGTCCAGGTCCGTGAGCCTGGCTACGCCGGTGTCCCGCTCCCCAAGGGTGAGATGCCGCGGCTCGGCAAGCCGCTCTTCAACTATTGGATCGGCAAGATCGGCGATGCGCAGATTGGACCCTTCTACCTCGGCTTCGCCGGGGTGGCGTCCCTCGTCTGCGGCTTCATCGCCATCGAGATCATCGGCTTCAACATGCTGGCGTCGGTGAACTGGAGCCCGGTGGAGTTCGTCAAGAACTTCTTCTGGCTCGCGCTGGAGCCGCCGCCGCCCGCCTACGGGCTCAGCATTCCGCCGCTCGGCGACGGGGGCTGGTGGCTGATGGCCGGCTTCTTCCTCACCGCGTCCATCATCCTGTGGTGGATCCGCACCTACCAGCGCGCCATCGCGCTCGGCACCGGCACACACGTGGCCTGGGCCTTCGCGTCGGCGATCTTCTTCTACCTGACGCTCGGTCTGATCCGGCCCGTGCTGATGGGCAGCTGGGGTGAGGCGGTGCCGTTCGGAATCTTCCCGCACCTTGATTGGACCGCGGCGATCTCGATCCGCTACGGCAACTTCTACTACAACCCGTTCCATGCACTGTCCATCGTCTTCCTGTACGGCTCCGCCGTGCTGTTCGCGATGCACGGCGGCACCATCCTGGCCGTGTCCCGCTACGGCGGCGACCGCGAGATCGACCAGATCACCGACCGCGGCACCGCGGCCGAGCGTGCCATGCTGCTGTGGCGCTGGACCATGGGCTTCAACGCAACCATGGAATCCATCCATCGCTGGGCCTGGTGGTTCGCAGTGCTGGTGGCCATCACCGCGGGTATCGGAATTCTGCTCACGGGCACCGTCGTCGAGAACTGGTACCTCTGGGGTATCAAGCACGGCATCGTGGCGCCCTATCCGTCCGAGCTGACGCTCCAGGATCCGAGCCTCTTGCAGGGGGTGTCGCAATGAAGATGCTGAATGGCAAAACGCTGGTTCTGGCAGCCCTCTGCGCAGCCGCGCTGCTGGCCGGCTGCGAGGCGCCGCCGCCGGAGGTGGTCCAAAACGGCTACCGCGGTCTCGGCATGCAGACCAACTACAACACCGATCGCCTGCAGGCGTCGCTGGATGCGAACGTGCCGCCGGAGCCCATTCCGGCAGCCACGCCGGGCGGCCCCAAGGCCAAAGACCTCTACAAGAACGTCCAGGTGTTGGGTGAGCTGACCGTTGCCGAGTTCAACCGGATCATGGTGGCGCTGACCAACTGGGTTGCCCCGGAGGAAGGCTGCTATTACTGCCATGTGAACGAGGGCTTCGAGTACGACGGCATCTACACCAAGGTCGTCTCGCGGCGCATGATTCAGATGACGCAGGACACCAATGCCTACTGGAAGGACCATGTCGCGGACACCGGTGTGACCTGTTACACCTGCCACCGCGGCAATCCGGTGCCTGAATACGTCTGGACCAGCGATCCGGGTCCGGGGCAGCCGTCGATGATCGCGCCCACCGGGCAGAACGTCGCGTCCAAGTCCGTGGCCTATGCGTCACTGCCCTATGACCCGTTCACGCCGTTCCTGATGCAGGACAACGACATCCGCGTCATCGGCGAGACGGTGCTGCCGCAGGGCAACCGCAGCTCCATCAAGCAGGCGGAATGGACCTATGGCCTGATGATGCACATGTCCTCGGCGCTCGGGGTGAACTGCACCTACTGCCACAACAGCCGCTCGTTCTACTCCTGGGATCAGAGCGCGCCGGCCCGGACCACCGCGTGGTACGCGATCCGGCACGTGCGGGAGATGAACAACGACTACGTGGTGCCGCTCTCCGAGATCATCCCGGACAGCCGCAAGGGGCCGCTGGGTGACGTGTACAAGATCTACTGCACCACCTGCCACCAGGGCGCCTACAAGCCCCTCTACGGCGCGCAGATGCTGAAGGACTACCCAGCCCTGGCGCAGCCGTTGCCGGAGGGTGGCCTGGAAGCGGTCAAGGCCGCGAAAGAGGCCGCAGCGGCACCGGAGCAGCAGGCGAAAGCCGAGCCCGCCGAGGTCCCCGCCCCGGCCCCGGCAGAGGCCAAGCCGGCCCAGGAAGCCGCGGCACCGGCAGCCGAGCCGGCAGCGGAAGCGGCACCCGCAGAGGCAGCGCCCGCGCCTGCGCCGGCACCAGCCGGGCCGCAGCTGCGTTATCCGCCGCCGAGCATGATGCAGTACCCGCCGGCGCCGTTGCAGTACCCGCCGGCCCCGGCCCCGCGCTAGGACAGCGGGCACGCACCGGCAACAGACCAGGACCTCAGGGGTGAGGGACCACCCGGTCCAAACCGGTCGTCGGCTTCGCCGCCGGCCACCACTCGACGAACAGAGGTAATACCCATGGCTGAAGAGAAAAGCTTGAGCGGTCTGACCGAAGAAGAGGCCCAGGAATTCCATGGCATCTTCGTGCAGAGCATGAGCGGGTTCATCGGTGTCGCGGCCTTTGCGCACCTGCTGGCCTGGTTCTGGCGCCCCTGGCTGTAACCGCGCGTCATCGTGCTCCACCCACGGCGGCGGGCGTGAGTCCCGCCTGCCTCAAGTCCTCAGCGGAGGAATCACATGCATCGAATCTGGCAATGGTTCGACCCGCGCCGGGCGCTGATGGCGCTGTTCAGCTTCCTGTTCGTCTTGGCGCTGGTGATCCACTTCATCCTGTTGATGTCTCCGGGATACAACTGGATCAGCACCACCAAGGCGCAGGCGCCGGCGTCCAACATGTCGGCGATGCCGCCGGCACGGACCATCAATTGACCGTTGCCTGGACGGCCGGCGCGTGTATGCACCACCGGCCGCAGGCAAGGCGCCTGCGGGCGCATCGAGGTTGGAACCGGCGGCAGACGCCGGATAAGCCCCTTGGGCAACCCCGCCGCGGGGGACCGTCGCGGCAACGGCCTTGACGGCCGATCGAGCAAACTGGAGGTAATCCATGGCTGAAGAGAAAAGCCTGTCCGGCCTGACCGAAGAAGAGGCTCAGGAATTCCACGGCATTTTCGTGCAGAGCATGTCCGGCTTCATCGGTGTCGCAGCCTTCGCGCACCTGCTGGCATGGTTCTGGCGCCCCTGGCTGTAAGCCACGCCATTCCTGGCTCTCATTCATTTAAGTGGCACGCGTCAGCGCTGAGCGCGCGACAGTCCACAGCACTCATTCGGAGATGACACATGCATAAGATCTGGCAGATCTTCGACCCACGCAGGACCCTGGTGGCCCTCTTCGGCTTCCTGTTGATCCTGGCCCTGCTGATCCACTTCATCCTGCTGAGCAGCGCCGACTTCAACTGGCTCGGCGGCGTCTGAGGCCCCGACCGGTCGATCGGCTGACGCCGGTTCCGGCACAGCGCATGGCTTGATCGGCAAGGCGCGCACCGCGGCGGCACACGCCGCGGTGTGCAGCACGACCGATGTGCTGGCGCCGCCTGTGCGCCAAGCGCCAGGTGGTCCGTGTCCGGGGCGGGCGTGCTGTGCGCCGACCCGACGTCGGCGCCGCTGCGACTGCGGCGTCCCACCGCAGCACAATCGCAGATCACGTATCCTGTACACCGCAGCGCCGGCGGCGAGCCCCTCGCCGCCGGCGCTGCGGTGAGTGCGTGCCCCAAGGGGTGCGCCTGTCTGCGTGCCCACCGCCCGGACAGCAACGCGGTGGCACGCCGTTCGCCGCCGCCAACCCCTACCCGCGGCGGCCTGGTTTCTGGAGCTCATCCGGGCAATGCAATCGCGCCTCAGCAGTTCCGAGTCCGCGGCAGGCACCTGTCCCGCCTCAACCACCCGGTCCCCGCGGCATGCGCCGGCCCGTGCGCGGGCCCCGGACAGCTCCGGGCGCGGGCGGCGGCCGCCCCGGTTGCCCCTGCATCGCTCGCTCCCGCCGCTGCTGCGGCGTGATCTGCTGCGGCTGTTCGACAATGCCGCCGGCGCGGGGCCTCTGGTGCGCCTGGACGCGGCCGGCTTTCGGCTGTTCCAGGTGAACGACGCGGCGCTGATGCGCGCGGTCCTGCTGGACAAGGCGCGGGTGTATCGCAAGGGCAGCCTGATGCGCCGCCTGCGCGCCGTCACCGGCGAGGGTCTGCTCATCAACGATGGCGAGCGCTGGAAGCGCCATCGCCGGCTCGCCAACCCCGCGCTGGCCGCGGGCGCCCTGCCGCGCTACGTGCCTGCCATGCACGCCGCCACGGCCGCGACGGTCCGCCGCTGGCGGCAGACCGGTGCCGGCGTACCATTGGATCTGATGGAGGAGCTCTCCCGCACCACACTCACGAGCCTGCTGGACAGCATCTTCGGTGTGCGCGCCGGCGACGGTGCCAGCGATGACGGGCTGGCCCGCGTCAGCGCCGTCATCCACAGCCTGCTCGATGAGCTGGTGCGCCAGGGCAGTGCGCTGGCGGCGCCGCCCCTGTCCTGGCCGACGCCGGCGAATCGCCGCTTCCGCCGCCGCGTCGCCGAGGCCGACGCAATTCTCGCCGGCATCATCGCCGCCCGCCGTGAGACGCTCAGCGACACGGACGCGCCGGCGGATCTGCTCGGGCAGTGGCTGTTGCAGCGTCGGCGCGAGGCGGAGCATTTCTCCGCGGAGGAAATGCGCGACGAGCTCATGACCATGCTCATCGCGGGCCATCACAGCCTCGCCATCGCCCTGTCCTGGGCGCTGTACCACCTCGCCCGCGACCCCGATCTGCAGGCGGCCGTGCAGGCCGAGGCCGATGCCGCCCCGGGCCTGCCGGAGCGCCTGGACGATCTGGACCGGCTGCCGCTCATCCGCGGCGTGCTGCTGGAGGCGCTGCGGCTCTATCCGCAGCCCCCCATTCTGCTGCGGGAGGCCACCGCCGACCACGTGCTGGGGGGGTATCGGCTGCGTGCCGGGGATCAGCTGCTGCTGAGCGTCACGGCGCTGCACCAGGACCCGGCGCAATGGCCGGACCCCGGGCAGTTCGATGCCGGCCGCTACGTCGGCTTCAACAGCGATGCCATGCTCCAGGCACAGCATCTGGGCTTCGGCGGCGGCCCGCGCAGCTGCATCGGCCGGCGCTTCGCGCTGTTGGAGGGGGTGCTGGTGATTGCGGCCCTGCTGCGTGGCGTTCGGTTGGCGCCGGCAGCCAGCGATGCCGGGCCGGTGCTGCCACGTTTTGCCGGCATGCTGGTGCCCACGGCGCCGCTCCTGGTGCGTGCCGACGCACGCTGAAGCCATGCAGCGCCCCGACACGGAGCCGGATACGCCGCCCAAGGTCGGTGTCGGGCGAGACGAGACCCTCGCCGGCGTCAGCCGCACTCTGCTGATTCCGTTGTACGCCCGTGCCCATGCCGCCCGCCTGCTGCCTGAGGTCGCTTTCCACGACACCGCCGCGCAGACCCTCGCCGGCCGTCTTGCTCTGGACACGCGCGCCGTGGGCCGGGACCACTTCACCATGCGCCTGTGCATCGCCCGCTCGGTGGTGCTGGAGCGTGAGCTGCGCGCGCTGCTGGCCACCGCTGCTCGGCCGCGCAGCGTGGTGATCCTCGCCTGCGGACTGGATACCCTGCCGCAGCGGGTCGGCACCGAGCGCGCGCACTGGCTCTGTGCCGATCTGCCGGCAGTCACGGCGCTCCGCGACCGGTTGCTGCCGCCGGTCCAGGGCATCGCCCACGCCAGCGCCGCGCTGCCGGATGGCCTGGCCGCGCTGGCCGGGCAGCTCGGCGCCGGGCGCCCCGTGTTCCTGCTGGAGGGCATCCTGCCCTATCTGGATCATGCCCAGGTGACGGCGACCCTGCGCGGCCTGGCGGACCTGGCGCCGCAGGGTGCAGATCTGCTGGTGGATGGCTACCACCCGGCGCTGTTGGCCTTCGCGCGCTTCGGTGACGGCTTCCGGCGCATGCGCGTGCGCTTTCGCTTCGGTATTGCAGACACGCGGGATTACGTGCAGCTGGCGCCCGACCTGGCACCCAGGCTGCGCCACCGCGCCGAGACGGACCTCCTCGCCCTGCTGCTCTGGCGCCGACGCCTGCGCACCGCCGTCCCGGCGCTTGCGGCTGGAGGGCGGCCCTTGGCCACCATCGCGCACCTGGAGCTGATGCCTGCCTGATCTCGGCCGTGGCGTGGACGGAAATCGCCGCCGCGCGATGCCTTTGCTTGATGCGGGACAAGTGTAACGGTGCCGTCGGAGAGGCCGTTGCTCTAGGCTTTACGGGTTACAGACCGGACCCGAGGTCACGCCGACGATGACCGACTCGACGCCTTCACCCGCACCGCACACCTACCCCCTCCTCGCCACCATCGACACCCCGGCGCAGCTGCGCCGGCTGGACGCCGATCAGCTGAAAGCGCTGGCGGCGGAGCTGCGCGCC
>NZ_CAJXYK010000092.1 GCF_913063425.1 uncultured Thiohalocapsa sp. | reverse complement strand
CCGCGCCGGGGCCGGCCGCCGCCGCGGTGATCACCATCAACACCGCCGTCAACGGCACCCAGCTCATCGGCGGCGGCAATGACCTGGAGATCACCGCCGGCGGCAGCATCACCGCGCCGGGCAGCGGCAGCGGCAACGACGGCGTACGCGAGTCCACGACCGGCGCCAGCATCGGCAGCATCAGCAATGCCGGCAGCATCGGGGCCGCGGACGACGGCATTCAGGTCGACAACAGCGCGATCGTGGCCGGGAGCATCAGCAACACCGGCAGCATCACCGCCGACGGCGAAGGCGTGCTGCTGCGCGGCGGGGCCAGCGTGCAGGGCAGCCTCAGTAATGACGGCCTCATCGCCGGCGGCGACGAGGGCATTCAGATCGCCGGTGCCACCGTGAGCCGGAATATCGGCAACAGCGGCACCATCACCGCAAACGGCGACGGCGTGCTGCTGCTGAGCGCTGCCAGCGTCCAGGGCAGCATCCGCAATGCCGGCAGCATCGAGGCCGATGAAGACGGCGTCAAAGTCACATCGTCCTCCACCGTCGGCGGTATCCGAAACTCGGGCGGCATCACCGCGGGGGACCATGGCATCCGCGTCTGGACGACAAGCGCCGTGGACGGTGACATCACCAACGCGGCGGGCGGTCAGATCACCAGCGGCTACAGAGGGATCTACGTCGACACGAGCACCGTGCAGGGCACCATCGCCAACGCGGGCACCATCGTCGCCGGCGTGGGCGGCACCAGTGGCGGGCAGGGCATCAGCATCGGCTGGGAGTCCAGCGTCGGCGCGGTCGAGAACACCGGCAGCCTGACCGCCGCGGACGACGAGGGCATATTTGTCGACAGCTCCACCGTCGCCAACGGCATCCGCAACGCCGGGGACATCAACGCGATGTGGGGCATCGCGGTCCAAAGCTCATCCGAAGTCAGCGGCGGTATCGTCAACGACACCGGCGGCGTCATCGATGCGGGCGATGTGGGCATCATCATCTCGCGAGGGCGTTGGGCAACCGACTCCACGGTCATCAACGGCGGCGTGCGCAACGCCGGGACCATCCGCTCCAGCAACCAGGCCGGCTACGGCAACGACGGCATCGGCGTCTATGCCGGCACCACCGTCAATGACGGCATCACCAACGCCGCGGGCGGCCGCATCGACACCGCCACCAACAACGGCGACGACGGCATCGCCGTCGAGGGCGGCAACGTCTTCGGCGGCATCGGCAACGCCGGCCAGATCGATTCGGCGAGCGACGGCATTCGCCTCGGCAACAGTGCCAGGGTACGCGGCGCCCTCAACAACGACGGCACCATCCATGCGGCCGAAGACGGCATCCGCATCACCCGGGACGCCTGGCTGGAACAGGATCTGGTGAACGCCGGCACCATCGAGGCCGGGGGGCGCGGCATCGCCGTCAACGCAGTCGGCATCGTCTACGGTAACATCATCAACACCGGCACCATCACCAGCGCCGGCACCGCCATTGAGGTGAGCCTGGCCGACGTCTACGGTGGCATCAGCAACGCGGGCACAGTCACCGGCGGCCTGAACATCCTGGGCGACGACGGCACGGGCCGCGGCATCGACGTCACCAACACCGGCCACATGGACCTCGTGACCAGCACATCCACGATCTTCGGCGACTTCAGCCAGCCCAGCGGCACGCTCGCGATGACCCTGCTGAGCTTCGGCGACTACACCGGCGTGCCGCTGCTCACGGGCGGCGACCTTGTGCTCGGCGGCGAGCTGCTGCTGAACCTGGACCCGGGCTTTGCCTTTTCCGCGCTCGACCGCCTGATGCTCATGTTCGCCAACGGCACCCGCACCGGCACCTTCAGCAACTACGCCGACGGCGACCTGGTCTACGCCTTCGACAGCCGCCGGCGCGTGTATCTGGAGTACACCGCCGACGGCGTGGATCTGTACACCACGCCGCTGCCGGGCACCTGGGCGCTGATCGGGCTCGGGCTGTTCGGCTGGTCCGCCGCGCGCGCCCGGCGGAGAACCCGCGGCGGAGCCCGGGGGACGGACTGATGGCGCGCCAGCCCCGCAAGGCGGACCCGCTGGCGGCGGCCGAGCAGCTGCGCGCGGCGGGCCGGCTCGCCGAGGCCGAGGCGGCCTATCGGCAGGTGCTCGCCACGGCCCCGGGCAACGCCGCCGCCTACCAGGGCCTGGCGCTGCTCGCCCATCAGGTGGGCAAGGGCGAGCAGGCGGCGGAGCTCATGGCCGCCGCGGTGGCGCGAGCACCCGCTGTCGCCGCGTACCGGCGCAACCTCTGCGAGCTCTATCGCCGGCTGGGCCGCACCGACGCCGCCGTGGAGCACGGCCGCGCCGCCACGGAGCTTGCGCCCGCCGACGCCGTCGCCTGGTACAACCTGGGCATTGCGCTGGATGACGCCGGCGATCCGGCCGGCGCGCGGGACGCCTACCGGCGGGCGGTGCGGCACGACCCGCGCCACAACCTGGCCTGGAACAACCTCGGCAGTGTGCTGAATCGCCTCGGTGATGAAGACGCCGCGCTGGATGCCTACCTGCGCGCGGCGGAGATCGACCCGCGGCACGCGGAGGCGCAGAACAACGCCGCCGCCATCCTCATCGAGCGCGGCGAGCTGGACGCCGCCCGCGAGCGGCTGCGCCTCGCCATCGACGCCCGGCCGGACTTTCTGGAGGCGCACCACAACATCGCCACGCTGACCAGGTACCGCGCCGATGATCCGCACTACCTCTTTCTGGAAGGCCAGCTCTGTGCCCGCAACACGCTGAACGGCGAGCAGCGGATGCGGCTGCTGTTCGCCGTCGGCAAGGCGCGGGATGATCTGGGGCTGTCCGACCTCGCCTTCCTCGCGTTCCAGGAGGCGAACCGCCTGAAGCGCGCCACCCTCACGCACAACGAGGACCACGCCGAGCGCCTGTGCGCGGCGCTCAAGGCCGCCTCACCCGCCGGCAGCATCCCGTCGCCCCCGCCGAACAGCGATCCGACACCCGTGCTCATCGTCGGCATGCCGCGCTCCGGCACCACGCTGCTGGAGCAGGTACTGTGCAGCCACCCGCGGGTGTACGGCGCCGGCGAGCTCAGGGACTTTGTGGACGTGGTGCGCGAGCATCCGGCCACCGGTGAGCCGGTGGACGTCGCGCACTGGCTGCCGCGGCTCACCGAGGAGCACTGCCGGGAGATCGGCGCAGAATACCTGACGCGCCTGCGCGCCCACGACGCCGATGCGCTGCGCATCACCGACAAGATGCCGGGCAATTATCACTACCTCGGCCTCATCGCCCGCTGCCTGCCCGGCGCGCGCATCATCCACAGCATGCGCGACCCGATGGACAGCTGCCTGTCCAACTACACGCGGCTCTTCAACGACACCATGGAGTTCGCATACGACCTGCAAGAGCTCGGCCGCCACTACAATCGGTACATCGCGCTGATGCACCACTGGCAGCAGGTGCTGCCGCCGGGCATGCTGCTGCACCTACCCTACGAGGCCATGGTGGCGGACCTGGAGACCCAGGCGCGGCGGGTCATCGCCCACATCGGGCTCGAGTGGGACGACGCCTGCCTGCGCTTTCACGAGAACCGTCGGCTGGTGCGCACCGCCAGCGTCGCCCAGGTGCAGATGCCGCTGTACCAGAGCGCCGTGGCCCGCTGGCGCGCCTATGAGCGCCACCTGGCACCGCTGCGGGCCATCGTCGGCGACGATTACCCCCACGGCCTCGGCGCCACTGGGCCTTGAGCCGGATCAGCCGGCGTCGGCTCCGCGGTCATCGGGGCCGCGCGGGGTGGCGGCGTCGCCGGCCGCCGGGCCCGGCAGGTCGAACAGCTCCCACAGCGGGACTTGGAGCGACTCCAGGGTGACGAAGCAGAGCGGCTCGTCGGCGGCGAACACGGTGCCCTTGTCGTAGCCGTCGGCCCCCAGCAGGAAGCGGATGGCATAGTGCTCCAGCGGATCGACCACCAGATACTCGCGCACCCCAGAGCGCTCGTAGAGTGCCTTCTTGTCGCGCAGATCCCGGGCCGAGCTGCCGGGCGAGAGGACCTCGACGATCAGGTCCGGCGCGCCCTCGATGTGCGTCGGGGCGATCTTGGCGGCGTCGCACACCACGAGGATGTCCGGCTGGACCACGTCTGACTCGGAGAGCTTGACGTCCGTCGGGGCGACGAAGGGGCGACAGGACCGCCCCCGAAGCTGCTGCTCGAGCCGGCTGGACAAACGCAGAACAACCTCCTGATGCCTGATCGAGGGTGCCGGCGACATGGCAAAGGCCGCCCCGCCGATCAGCTCCCAACGCTCGCCCTCGGGCCAGCGGCGGTAATCGCTCCAGGTGAATCCGCCGGCGGGCGGCACGAGGGCAGGCATCGAGATCGGGAATCTCCGGTCAGAGGGTCCGGCGGCGCCGAAAGCCGTCGCTGCGAGCGCCGCTTGCGGCACGTCACCAGCGCACGCGGGAGGGAAACCGAGGCTCGCCCGACGGGGCAGCAACGCCGCCGCTCAAAGCAGACATGCGTCCGAGTCTAGGCACGGGCGCGGCGCAGGGCAATCGGCGTCCGGCGGCGGGTTTGGTCGCAGCACGGGCTAGCGTTGCGGCTCGGTGCTCGCCGCGCAAGCCGCCTTCGGTCGGCGCCATGTCCGGGTCCCCACAGAACCGAGACTAAAGCGCCCTGGCCGCGCGCCGCCGCCGCGCCTGACCCCTCGCCCCTGCCCGGCAGGGGATGCCAGCCGCCCTCGAGGGGCGGCTTCTTTTGCGACACCGCTCCTAGGGCCGCGAAGAGCCGGTGGCAGGTCTCACACCTGCGCCCAAATCGCCTCGCCCTTGCAGGCGAGGACCGACCCGGGAATCGGTGCGGTCGACGTTCTGCGTGAGATGCCATCCAACTGCCGCATGCCCTTGGAGGGCATCTCGAAAAAATCGAGGTGCCCGTGCGCTGCAGGACGACCCGCCATTTCTCAAGCGCCCAAGCGCTTGAACAATGGCGCGAAGCGGAAACCGCCGTTTAGCTTCGCGTCGTGAAAAATTGCCGCGACGGCAATTTTTCAAGGTCTCCTTGAGAGCCTCGCATGCGCTGTCTCCATGCAGCGCGATGGCGCGAAACAGGAAGCGCGCGTCCTTGCCGGGCCACGTGTCCGGCTGATTGTAAGTTGAATTGACAATCAGCCTTATGATCGCCAGCATCCGAACGCATGCTGATCCCCCGCACCGCAGGCAAGACCCTCGCCGAGCTCGCACGGAGCTACCCCGTGGTGGTCGTCACCGGACCGCGCCAGTCCGGCAAAACGACCCTGTGCCGGGCGACTTTTGCGGATCGGCCCTATGCAACGCTTGAGGACCCGGACCAGCGACGCTTCGCGCTGGAGGACGCTCGCGGGTTTCTGGCGCAGTACCCGGACGGCGCGCTGCTGGACGAGGTGCAGCGCGCGCCGGAGCTGCTGTCATACCTCCAAGGCATGGTGGACCGCGACCCGCAACCGGGCCGATTCATCCTGACCGGCTCGCAGCAGCTCGACATGATGGCCGGCGTCTCGCAGTCTTTGGCCGGGCGTGCCGCACTGCTGACGCTGCTGCCGTTCAGCTACGCGGAGCTGCCCCGAAAGCTCGCACCGGTCAGCATCGACGACCTGCTGGTCCGCGGCCTGTATCCGCCGATCTACGATCGCGGGCTGGACCCGAGCCGTTGGTATGCCAATTACGTTCAGACCTATCTGGAGCGAGACCTGCGGCAACTGGTGAACGTCCGCGACCTGTCCAGCTTTCAGGTCTTTCTGCGGATGTGCGCCGGGCGTAGCGGACAGCTCTTGAACCTGTCCGGCCTCGCTGCGGACTGCGGCATCAGCCACAACACCGCGAAGGCATGGCTCTCGGTGCTGGAGGCCAGTTTCGTGCTCATGCAGCTGCGACCGCACTTCCGCAATTTCGGCAAGCGACTGATCAAGACCCCAAAGCTGTACTTTCTCGATCCTGGGCTCGCCGCTTGGCTGCTGGAGATCCGCGCGCCGGCGCAGCTAAGCGCGCACCCGCTCCGCGGGGCACTGTTCGAGGGCTGGGTCATCGTGGAGCTGCTGAAGGCCAGGACGAACGCGGGCCTGCCATCCAATCTGTATTTTTGGCGGGACCGCGGTGGGCTGGAGATGGACTGCGTGATGGATCGGGGCACCGACCTGGTACCGGTGGAGATCAAGTCTGGTCAGACCTTGGGCGGCGACTTCTTCACCGGCTTTGAGCGCTTCGCGGCCTTGGCAGCGGAGGCCGCCGCGCCGGGCTGGCTCCTCTACGGCGGCTCGCAGATGCAGCAGCGCCGCGCGGCGACGGCGCTGCCTTGGACACAGATCGCCCAATTGGCTGCGCTCAATCGATAGCGATCAGAGCCGGACCACGCCAAGGAGAAGCAGATTATTGGCCGCCAGAAGCGGGGCGGTTCCAGTGCATCGCAGCACAGACACGGGGTCAGGTCTCACATTGCAGCACACAGACACGGGGTCAGGTCTCACATTGCACACCTCTGCTCGCGGCAGTCTGTTTCGCGGCGGTAACGCCTTCTGCACAGACACGGGGTCAGGTCTCACATTGCACACCTCTGCTCGCGGCAGTCTGTTTCGCGGCGGTAACGCCTTCTGGAGGTCGGCAAATTGCGAGACCGCTGCGGCTGGAGTTTGCCGGCGCGCCGCCGCCGTGTCCGGCTACCGGCGCTTCGTCGCCGCGGGCATCGGCGCCGCCCGCCCGTGGCAGGGGCTCAAGAGCCAGATCTACCCAGGCTCCGATCAGTTCGTTGAGAAGTTGCAGGGGTGGATCGACCCAAAGCGCTCGCTGCGGGAGGTGCCGAAACGCCAGCGCCGCGCCCCGGCCAAGCCGCTGTCCGAATATGCCGCCTGCTGCTCAGACCGCGACCGGGCGATGGCAGAGGCGTACCGCAGCGATGCCTACAGCATGCAGACCACCGCCGGTTACTTCGGCGTCAGCCGGCTGACGGTGAGCCGCGCGGTCAAGCGCGACGAGAAGGCCGCCGTTACATGTGAGACCTGACCCCTAGTCTGACCTGACCCCTAGTCTGACCCCTAGTCCGCGTTACATGTGAGACCTGACCCCTAGTCCGTGACCCCTAGTCCGCATGGAAGGGTGAAGGCGCCGCCCTACCGCGACGATGCGACGCGCGACGTCTATGAGAGCCAGTTTTGAGGATCGATTCTTGCCGTCAGCGCTGGCTCGACCGAGATCGGCACGCGCCCCCTGATACTCATCCGTGGGTTTGTACTCGGGGTCGGAGCAAGGGCACGTGCGCCGCTTCCCAGCGCTGGGGTCGGCGATGGCCGAGGCGCGGATCGAGGGCGATGGGCACGGCAATTTCGTTGTGCTAGCCTGTCGAGCAGCTTACTGGGTAAGAGGTTGGGCCGCTCATGCCGACAGTCACCGTGTCCGACAAAGGTCAGGTCGTCATCCCCGCTGCCATTCGCCGCCGACTCGGCCTGGTGCCGGGCAGCAAGCTGGATTTCGAGATGGAAGGCGACAGCATCCGCGTGCGTCCGCTGAAGTCGATACCACTGTCCCGGGTCGAAGACGGCTACGGCATGTTGCGCTGCGACCTTGCCGGCGAGCGGCGATTGGCGGATTTCGATGTGGCCGAGGCGATGCGGGCCGAGGACGATGATCGCCCTTGACACCAACATCCTCGCCCGTTTCTACGTCGACGACCCCGGCGACCCGGAGGCCGCCAAGCAGCGCCCGATCGCGAGGCAGATCCTGACCGAGCGCCCCAGCCTCTTCGTCCCGCTGACGGTGGTGCTGGAGTTGGAGTGGGTTCTGCGGGCCTTCTATCGCTTCGAGACGGCGCAGATCGTCCAGGTCTTGGAGCACCTCCTGGGCCTTGGCCACGTCAACACCGAGGAGTCGGAGCGCATCGCCGCCGCCTTGCCACTGGCCGTGGCCGGGATGGACTTCGCCGACGCCCTGCACCTGGCGGGCTCTCAGCACTGCGAGGCCCTGTACAGCTTCGATGATCGGCGCTTTGCCCGTCGAGCCAGCAGGCTCGGGAGCGTCGTACCGGTGGTCGTCCCGACATTGGAGTAGGACCGCAGCGACCGTGACGAAGGAGACAACTGAGCGCATGCAACGAGACGGATTCGCATGGCTCCACCTGACCGATCCGCACTACGGGCTCAGCGGGCAGGACTGCCTCTGGCCCAACCTCCGCCAGCCCTTTCTGGACGACATCGCCAAACTGCACGGGCGTTGCGGCCCCTGGGATGCCGTGCTGTTCACCGGCGATCTGGTGCAGTCCGGCCAGGCGCAATAGTTCAGGGCGATGCAGGAACAGGTGCTGGACCCGCTCTGGCAGCGGCTGGAGGAACTGGGCGCGGGGCACGCAAAGCTGATCGCCGTCCCCGGCAACCACGATCTCGTCAGACCCGATCCGCAGAAGACATGGGGTCAGTGCGGCCTGGCAAGGCCGCGTGTTCCAGCGGGTGGAAGGCCCGCCTGGGTAATCGTGAGCCGCGAGCCCAGTATCGAGCCTTGCAGCGTGGACAGTAACGGACACGTCGATGCGTAGGCCAGAGCAGCAGGCGAGGGGCAAAGGTAACGGGTGAAGCCGACCCTGAAGGTGTTGAGCCCCGAAAATTTCGGTTGGTGAGTGCCGACGGTTTTGTCCCGCCGGTAGGCAACAATGCGTGTCGCGCTCTGGCGAGCGGCACGGATACTCCCCGGGGTCCGAGGCCGTGTCGAGCCTGACATTGAGAACACGCGGTAACCAGGGAGATCCGCGCATCGGTCCGCGGGAAGCGGGCACCCGCGAACGTTGTGCGCAGCCCGCCGCCAACTGGCCAGCCGCCCGCGTCAGCGGCGGCTGGCCAGTTGGCGGTCGGGCTGGCGCAATGGTTAGCGCATCCTCGCAACATAGAATGATACTTGGTGTGCGCGTCTTACTTTATCGCATTGTGCGCCAGAGTGCTCTCTACGCAAGAATTAGCGAGCGCGATACGGGGTCAGGTCTCACATTGCACACCTGGGCTCGCGGCAGTCTGTTTCGCGACACGGGGTCACGCGACACGGGGCCAGGTCTCACATTGCACACCTGGGCTCGCGGCAGTCTGTTTCGCGACACGCGCGACACGGGGTCAGGTCTCACATTGCACACCCGCGACACGGGGTCAGGTCTCACATTGCACACCTGGGCTCGCGGCAGTCTGTTTCGCGACACGGGGTCACGACACGCGCGACACGGGGTCAGGTCTCACATTGCACACCCGACACGGGGTCAGGTCTCACATTGCACACCTGTGCTCGCGGCAGTCTGTTTCGCGGCGGGAAGGCGTTCTGGAGGTCGGCAAATTGCGAGACCGCTGCGGCTGGAGTTTG
>NZ_CAJXYK010000091.1 GCF_913063425.1 uncultured Thiohalocapsa sp. | reverse complement strand
CTCGCCGCGCGCATCGGCGCCGCGCTTCAGGATGCCGCGAGCTTCTCGCTCTCCGGCGGCAACCACGGCGGCGTGACCGTGCGCGTGTCCAGCAGCGATCCGGCCACGGCGCTCATCGCCCCCGACGCCAGCACGCCGGGCGCCGCCTTCATCGACGTGACGGTGCCCGACGGGCAGACCTCGGGCAGCTTCGTGGTGCAGGGGGTCGCCGGCGCCAGCGGGGCGGTGACGGTCACCGTCAGCCAGGCGCTGTTCAGTGACGCAACCGCCAACACCGAGATCGCCCCGGCGACCTTCGGCTTCTATCATGGGCTCTCGACCAGTCACTCGGTCACCAGCTTCGAGAGCATCGCCGACGACGGCTTCAGCGTGCGCACCGGCGTGCTCAACGCGGACGGCACCGGCATCGTCGCCTACCAGGGCGTCAGCGCCGCGGCGGCACCGCTGACCGTCACCGCCACCAGCAGCGACCCGAGCGTGGCCGCGCTGCGCACCTCGGTGGATCAGGGGGCTTCGGTCGCGGTGCAGCTGGGCGCGAACCAGACCTACAGCTACTCCAGCGACTACTTCTGGGCCACCTTCCCGACACCGCCGGTGGACGGCACGACCACACTCAGCGTCTCCGCGCCCGGCTTCGTGCCGCTCAGCCAGACGGTCAGCGTGAGCGTCAGCTCGCCGACCATCGCCGTCGGCGGGCTCGCCGCGCGCATCGGCGCCGCGCTTCAGGATGCCGCGAGCTTCTCGCTCTCCGGCGGCAACCACGGCGGCGTGACAGTACGGGTGACCAGCAGCGACCCCGGCAAGGCATTGATCGCGCCGGACACGAGCACGCCGGGCTCGGCGTTCATCGACGTGACGGTGCCCGACGGGCAGACCACGGGCAGCTTCGTGGTGCAGGGTGTGGCCGGCGCCAGCGGGGTGGTCACGCTGACGCTGAGCCACGCGCTGTTCCAGACCACGGAGGTCGACACGCAGATCGTCCAGCCGGTGCTCCAGCTCGATAACCTGCCGACCTCCATCGGCGCCGCGGCGGCCGATGACCCCTACCGGATCTACACAGGTATCGCCAACACGTCCAACACCGGCGTCGAGACCTACCAGGAGGTCGCACCCGGCCAGGGGCCGGTCCAGGTGCTGCTGACCAGCAGCGACGGCACGGTGGCGCTGAACCGCACCCTGGCCGCCCACGGCACCGACGTGACCATCGAGGTGGAGGAAGGCAGTTACCTCTCCGCGGGCACGGTCGCCGACGGCGGCGTCGCGCTGGACCCGCAGACCGCGGGCTCGACGGTGATCCGCGCCCAGTCGCTGGACTTCAACGCCAGCTTCCCGGGCTCGGCGCAAACCGTGACCGTGACGCCATGAGGGGGCTGGCGCCACGGGCACCGGGCGCACCGCGCCGGCAGGTCCGTCCGGGCACCGGCATAGTTGGTGGGTGTGGCGCCGCCGGGCCGCGGCGGCCATTACGGCTCGCCGCCGCCATGCTCGCGGCGGGGGTGGTCGCGCCCGCCGGCGCCGCCGAGGTCTGCCTGCCGCTGCCGGCGCCCGGCGACGAGCCGGCGGTGCGCGATGTGACGGTACAGCCCTTCGGCCGGCTCCGGCTCACCGCGACCCGCGACGTCCATCAGGTCCAGGTGCAGGTACAGGGCGAAGGCGACACGCCGCTCGGGTCCGCCCAGGGCCTCGCCGGCATCGGTCGGCTGCCGGTCTACCTGCGCCACGCCGGCGCGCTGCGCCCCCTGGACATCGTCTGGCGCGACAGCTGTCCGCCGTAAGATCCACCGGGACCGGATCGGCGGTCAGATGGCTGCCGCCTGGAGCCCCGGAGCGACGACGGCATAGGCCGCGCCCCTGCATTCAGCGCCGGGGAAATGCCGATAAATCGGGGTTCCCCGTGCGGGCCAGGACGGCCCGCCGTTTTCAGCGACGCAAGTTGCGGAAAATGAAGGGAAGCGAAAACCACGTTTTTCGCTTCCCGTGCCGATTTTGGAAAGGCATGGCCAATAATCGTCGTCTCCCCAGGTGGTCGGGTACCGGGTCGTGGTTGCCGGCGTACACGCGTCGTTGTGTTCAAGGGCGAGCCTAAGCAACGCCGACAGGTCATCGACCACCGGACCCGCTCGGGTACCGCGCCCAGAAAGTGCTCATGCCACCTCGTCGAGAAAGAGCTCCCGCAAGACCTCGGGGCGCTCCTGGGCGATTCGGATCAGGGAGCGGGCTGCGCCACTGGGCGCTCGGCGACCCTGCTCCCACTCCTGAAGCGTTCGCACGGAGACGCCCAGGAGCTTGGCAAACTCGCTTTGGGACATCTTGACCCGGTATCGTGCAATGGTCACGGGACCGTGGACCCTGCCGGTTCCGCCGGCCTTCATCTCCCGGATCGAGTGCAGCAGCTCCGCGCCGATGTCCCGGCCCGCGTCGCGCTCTAGAAGTTGGGTCTCAGTCTTTGGCATCTTCGATCATCTTCTGTCCAATAGTCCGGCCAGAGCCTGGAAAAGACCGGGGTTTCCGCGACGATCAACGTGGCTTGAAGTCTACGTCAGAGACGCACAACACGTCACTTTGACTTACCCGGGCTCTGCGTTTCCGTACGGCTGGAGCAGGCATACGCTGGGGTTGCGTCCTGCATGCTGTGTCGGGCTCCGCGGAATGAGAGAACACCGCCCTTCCTCTAATCCCGCTCTGCCAGCAAACCCTGCCGGCTGGAGCGTCGCAACGTGCTCCCACGCTGGAGAGACCGGGCAAGTATCTGGCGCAGATCCTGTAAGCGAAGTGCATCTGCCGTCAGGGCCTACGTAAGCTCCTGATCCCAGAAGGAGCGGTTGGACGGTCGTCAGGGTGCGTCCCGCGTGGTGGCTGGCAAGGCAAAACGACGCAGAATAGTCGTTCTATTCTGAGGAGTTGTAACGCAGCCAGCTGCCGCGCGGCGCGTGCCACGGCGGCCGTAGCGCCGTTCACCCAACAGGTGACTTTCCAATACCACCCAACGCTCAGCCATGGAGGCATTTGCTCGAACGTCGAAGCGGTCAACTGCCCCTTCTAGGTTGATCTTTCCTACGCACGGCATGGTGCGACGACCCGTGCAACCGCCTGCTGGCGAATGCTTTCCCAGTCTGTGGAGCCTGGGAGCCGGAGGGGAGCTCGCACGTTCACCGAAACAAACGGGACAGCATCCCGCCTGCCGAAGTACCATTACGATCCGACGAAAGGCAATCGAATCGTCAAACTTGGTCGCTTGCCTGTGCGAACGGAACAGAGGCACCCGCCATGCGTGTTGTCTTCATCTCCTGCGTGTCCGATGAGTTCCGCGGCTACCGCAGCGCGCTGCGGCAGGCGCTGACCGCCCGCAACATCGAGATCAAGGTCCAGGAGGACTTCGCCGACGGCGGCGGCACCCTGCTCGCCAAGCTCGACGACTACCTGCGCTGCTGCGACGCCGTCATCCATCTGGTGGGGGACGGCGTCGGCACCGCCGCAAAGCCGGCGGAGGTCCGCGACCTGCTGCGCCGCCATCCTGACCTGCCGCAGGTGCTGCCGGAGCTGGCCCCGTGGATCGACCCTGACAGCTGCCCGTTCTCCTACACGCAGTGGGAAGCCTTCCTCGCGCTCTATCACCGGCGCGACTGTTACGTCTTCCGGGCGACGCCGGCGAGCCTGCGCGAGCCGGGGTGGCAGGCGACGCCGGAATCCGTCGCCGCACAGCACGTCCACATCGACCACCTGCGCAGCCTCGGCAAAGATCGCTCGCCGCCGGTCGAGTTCCGTGACGCCCGCGACATCGCCATCCGCTTCTTGAAGAGCTTCCACGACGAGGACCTCGATCCCGTCGCGTCACTCGACCCCGAGCCGCCGAGCCAAGCCGACTGGGCCGCATTCATCACCTGGCAGCAGACGCGCATCGACGGCCTCGACCTCGGCCTCGGCCGCGACACCGTGCTGATCGATCTGGACGTGGAGGTGGAGCGCACCACGGGGCTGCGCGCGTCGATCCGCAGCCTTGGCAAGCGGCGCTACCGCGGCCGGCGTGTGCAACAGGCCATCCTGTCCTTGCTGAAGGACGCGCCGCGCCTGCCGCTGCTGCTGGAGGGGGAGCCCGGCGCGGGCAAGAGCGTCGCGCTCGCACAGCTCGCAAACGATGCCCTTGCGCATGCCGACAAGCGCAAGAAATCAGTCCCGATACCGCTCTTCATCTCCCTGTCGCGGCTGCCGGCCCCGCCCGACGGACAGCCGGCCACCGCTGAGCACATCCTCCAGCACGTCATCAAGTCCGGCGCCGGCCTCGAAGGCGGCGAGCAGGGCACCGGCGCCGCTGCCATCTACGAGCGCTGCCTGCGTTTCGGCCTCAAACAAGGCCGCTTTCGCATCCTGTTCGACGGCTTCGACGAGATCCCGGCACTGCTGGCCGCCGAGGACTCGGGCCAGACCGCGCGTGAATACGGCCTCGCCATCCAGGCCTTTGCCGCCAACCCCGACTTCGGCCAGTGTCAGGTGGTCGTCGCCTCCCGCCCCTATCGCAGCCCCGACGCCCTGCTCTGGCCCAAGCTCCGGCTCAAGGAGCTGGACGACAAGCGCATTCGCGAAGCGGTAGACCGGCGCTTCGGGCCGAAGGCGCCCACGCAGGGCTCGAGGCAGCTCGCCGACCACGTCTTCCAGGAGCTCGTCGAGCGCTGGGAAATGCTCGGCGAGCTGCTCCGCAATCCGCTCTTCCTCGACCTGGTGTGCCGATACCGCGCAGACAACGACCGCCCGCCGGAGACCATGGCAGACGCCTTTCAGGGCTTTGTCCGGCGCCGCCTCGCCGACGACGCCGACCGCCTGGCCGGCATGGGCCTGAGCCCGGCGGCCATCGAATCAGGCGCCGCCGAGATCGCCTTCCGCATGACCGCCGAGCGGGGCCTCGGCCTCAAGCCGGACCCGGGCCTGTTGCTCGCAACCCTCAACGACGGCTCCTGGACCTTGGAAGTGCCGCCGGAGCGCATCGTCGACGTCCTGATCGAGGTAAACCTGGCGGGCATCGAGCGCGTGGACGGAGCCGCGGAGTTCCGCTTCAAGCCGCACCGGCGGTTTCATGAGTATTTTGCCACCCGGGCGGTGCTCGCCGATCCAGGTCGCCTGACGGTCAGCGAGCTGCTCTGGGGCGAGAAGTGGCGTGATACGGCAGTTACCCTATTGGAAACAGCCGAGCTCGAAGATCAATACGGTGTCCGCGAGGAACTGCGCCGCCTCACGCGAGACTGGGCGGAGACCCGGGGACTCCCGAGCAACATCGATGGCGTCCCGATCACCGCCATGGACCCGCTCAAGCTCCGACAGGCACTGCAGGAAATCCCACGGGACAATGAAGCAAGGGACTTTTGCTGGCCGGACGACAGCCTGCACCCGCTCGAAATCCTCAACAACGCCGGCGCCCGCGGCGCCCGCCAGGACCCCGCCACCGCCGCCAACGTGGACCGCTTGCTGCTCGCCGCCTTCATGTCCGGCAAGCGGCTCCTCCAGAAGACGGCACTGGAGCTGGCCCATGCCGGGAGTCGCGACGGGGTGCTCTGGCTGCTGAATGCAGCGTTCGAGAGTAACAGCGCACTGCTCAGCAACTTGGCCATGGAACAGGCCAAGCTGATGCCTGCCTTGCCAGGATCGATTTTGCCGAGAATTCGGGAGTCACTCGCAGCGCAATGGGCAAGGGGAGAACTCACCAACGCCACTGCGCACGTGACACGCAAGCGCCTGAAGCTGCTTGATCCGACCCGAGGATTGACACAATCTCTGCGGCTGCTGAATTGGACCAATCGAATTGATGTAGCGCTTTACTGCTACATCTGGCTGTCTTGGGTGATTGGCGTATATGTGGTTGCCATCCTCAACTCCCCTCCGCAGATTGAGAATCCACTCGTTTCTTGGGGCTCAGTTCTGATTTTTGGGCTGTTGCTAGGGAGCATCTTTTTCGGCCTACCCATGACGCTAAGTTACTTTGGTGAAGCAATGAGTGCGCGCACACACCTTCACCTCTGTTCGGCACGGTCAGCGGCGGACTGCGCCTGGTGTACGCGCGTCTTCCCTCGGGCGATTCGGCGGTTGTTCTATCTCGCCGGGTTTGCAGGTCTCTTCTACGCAGTCTATGATGTTAATCTTGTAAATGCTCAATCAATTAGTCTGCTCGGTGCACTCCATTTTCTTACTGCTGGGCCTGCCGGCCCTGTCCTGCCGATCTATATTTTTTGGTCCTTCTGGGGCTTTTGCGCCCCCTTGGCCGCCCTATCAGGTCGGTTCACCGCCGCCTGGCAATGGCCGTTGGTCGTGCTCGAGCCCTTCCTGCAGGCGAAATCGACGGCTGGACAAATCGCGGCAGGGCTGCGTCGCGCAACAGCCTCTGCCTCGATGTACACAGTCAGGCTCAGCATCTTTGCGGTCCCGGTGCTCGGGCTGCTCATCTTTGCCGGCAGCACCGGCCTGATCGAGCGTATCGAAGGCATCGACCCTGGCCGCGTAACCCTCGCCATCACTGCTGTGTTGTATCTTGCGCTGCTCCCCGCCTTCGTCTCAGACCTGCGCACCAGTCTTCTGGCGCGGGGCAAGCGCACCATCGAGCTGTCCCAGGCCGCTTACAGGCTTGCTGTGCCATCTGTCTCCGGCCCACGGGTCCGTCTGAAGCTCCTGCGGTCCCTGCGGTCCAGATCCCGACTGGCAGCCACCGCGGGCACGGAGCGGCAGCTCGCCGACATGATTACCGCCATCGGCCGCGATGCCGATAAGGCGCGGGGCGCGCCCAGGGCCAAGCCCGCGCCGGATTCGGACTGGCACCCCGAGGTTCAAGCCTGGTATCGCAAGCATGCGAGGCGCAGCCAGGGCATGGCCTTTCTGAACGGACCGGTCCTGGACGAGCTGCTGTTGCTGCTCGACGCGGTGCAGAACGCGCTGCGTTACCCAAGTCATGCACGTGTGGCCGACCCGATGTGAGCGAGCCCCAATCTGGCTCCCACGCCCGAGCGTGAGCGCAGGCCCGGACGCTCCAGCGTCCCGTGCACGAGGACACTGACCATGGGCCGCGACCGCCACCGCATCCTGGACCGCACGGCACCGCATTTCGTCACCTGCACGGTGCTGGAGTGGCTGCCGCTGTTCGCGCGGCCGGCCAATGTGCAGATTCCGCTCGCCGGCCTGGGCGTAGCTGACGAACAGCTCGAAGGGGCGATCGGGGCCGGTGGCGGGCATCGCGGAATCCTGGAAGCGGGCTCCCCGGCGCGGAGCGCGGGCGCCGATGCGCTGAACGTCGTCGCGGCCGGGCGCATCAGGTATGGCCGGAGGGCTCGCACCCGGAGCACGTGCACAGGGAGGCGATGATCCGGCAGAATGCCGCGCAGGTGCCGCTGAGCAGGAGGGGGGATGCAGGATCAGGCGCAGCCGTCGCAGACAGGTCCGCGGCCGGCCGTGCTGCCCGCGCGGCCGCGGGCCGTGCTGCGCATCGGCTTCGCGGGCCGGCGTGAGCTGGAGCCGGCGGAGGAGGCGCGGCTGGAAGAGGCCCTCGTGCGGGTCTTCACGCTTCTCGGGCACCGGCTTGCGGCGCTGACGCCGGGGGTGCCGGTGGTGGATGCCGCCGTGACCAAGGTGGCGGACTTCTTCGCCACCGGTGAGCCGCCGCTGCTGCGGGTGGTCACCGGGCTCTGCGAGGGCGCGGACGCCGCCGCGGCGCGCGCGCTGGAGCAGGTCTGCATCCGCCCCAACGACGGCAGCGATGCGCCGCCGGAGGCCTGCCTGGCGCGCCGGCTGGCGGCGGTGCTGCCCTTCGCGGTGGACGCCTATCGCACGAGCCGGAAGCAGGACTTCCGCGACGAATTCGACGCCCAGGCAGCCCGCTGTGAGTACATCCAGGTGCTGGACGGGCGCTGGGAGAAGCCGGAGGACGGCCCCGACTTCGACCCGGATGACCCGCTCGACAAGGCGCGGCGGAACCTTGGCCGCCGCCGGCGCCGCAAGGGCTACCGAGCCCAATCCGCGCTGCTGCTGCGCCACGCGGACCTGTTGGTGGCCGCCGCCGACCCGGATGCCGAGGGCAAGGCGGGTGGGACGCTGGAGACGATGGCCAGGGCGCTGGCCTTTGAGCTGCCGGTGCTCTTCGTGCACACCGGCGACTGCTCGGTGCGCCTGGTGGAGCCGGACATGAGCCTGGACACGGCCCTCGGCGAGGCGCCCATTCCGGAGGACGACCTGCCCGCGGTGCTGGGCCGGCTGGTGAGCGGGCTGGTGGCAGGGCCGGACCTGCCCCAGGCGACCATCGACGGCGCCGCCCCCCACGCGGCGGCCCCGGGCCGCGGCTTGCTCACCGAGTACTTCCGGGGCGCGGACCTGCCACCGCGCCGGCGCTGGGGACCACGCCGCGGCGAGCGGCGGGTCGGCTTCCGGGAATTCTGCTGGAACGCCTTCCGCCGTCGGTTCGAGGACCTGCCGCACGACCGCCCGCGCGGGCTCGCTCACTGGCTCGGGCTCACCGCCGCGGGCGGTCCGCGACAAGCGGTCTGCACGTCGGACTTCGACGAAGCAAGCTCGCCCTTTTTCCCGTACCGCGACCGTGCCCGCCAGCTCAACTATCACCACGGGGGGCGCTATCGGGGCGCCTTCGTGCTCGCCTATGCGCTGACGGTGCTCGCGGTGCTGCTGGCGTCTCTGAGCCTGGTGGTGCTGGGCATGGCCAATGACGAGCACGAGCAGTCCGACACCGCCAAGCTGATTCAGACCCTGGGCAGCCCAGCAGCCACCGCACCCGACGCCGCCGCGGCGATGCCCCGGGACAGCGGCGCGGGTGGCGACGACCCGGATCGGCGCCGCCGGCTGCTCTGGCTGCTCATCGCCCTGGCCGCGGCGAAGCTCGCCACCGTCATGATCCTCGCCCACAACACCCGGCAGGCCAATGCCGGCCGCTGGAACGACTTCGCCGTGGACTACCGCTACCTCGCCGAGCGCTTGCGCACCATGACCTACCTGCCGCTTGCCGGCAGCCTTAAGCCGCCGGCGGCGGCGCCCCAGGGCTACGCCAGCCGCGCGACGCGGCAGAGCGCCGTGGACTGGCTGTTCGATGCCATCGTGCGCTCGGTGGACCCGACGGTATTCTGCCGGCGCGAAACCCTGCCGACGCACGACGGCCGCGGGAAGCTGGAGCTTTGCGTCTGGCGGCCGGACCCACTGCGGGCACTGGACATCCTGCGCCGGGACTGGACCGCCGGGCAGGTCGCCTACCACGCGAAGAACGCCGGCACCATGCATCGCATCGAGGCCTTTACGGACGTGCTGGGCCGCGGGGTCGGGCTCGCGGTGATCCTCATCGTCGTGCTGGACCTGGCGCTGGTGGGCGCGAAGGTCAGCGGCTGGCTGCCGCCCTGGGGTCAGGGCCTGGAGCGGCTCGCCGCGCCCTGGCTCATGGTGCTGGCGGCGCTGCTGCCGGCGGCGGTGGCGGCCCTGTCCGGGCTCAAGTTCCAGAGCGAATGCCACCGCCTGGCCGAGCGCTCCGAGCATCTGCGCCGTCTGCTGGGTGGTCCGCCGCCGCCGCGCCCGGACCCCGCGGTAGCGCCCGGGCTCGGCGAGCCGCTGCGCCGCGCCATCGCCAGGCGGCGGCAGCCGCGCCATCTGGTGCAGACGACAACGCATCCGGCACACGGCCGCCATGCCGGCGTCACCCGCCTCGCCGCCCGCGCCGCCAACTGCCGCGCTGCGGCGGATGACGACATCGGCGGCTGGACCCTGGAGACCCTGCACGCCGCCGAGCGCATCGCGGGCGACACCGTGCAGGAGGTGGCGGAGTGGTCAGTGCTCTACAGCAAGGAGGTGCCAGACACCTGACATCCGGACGCGCGGGCCAACCCCGCGACGCTCAGCCGGAGGCCTGATCCGTCAGCGAGCACATCGAGGGCGGCCTGCGGCATCTCCGCGGTCAGTCCCAACGGGCTGCTGCGTCATCGACCAGGTGTTCGAGCCGCTCGACGACGCCAGTGATGTCCCTCAATCCCTGCGCTTTCGCCCCGCCGCTGAACTGGCGCCAGCGCCCGTCGCCGCCATGGCCGAACAGGCGCGCGTGCGGGGGCGGCAACGGCTCGCCCGCAGCGGACTCATTGAGCCCGAGGATGTCCGCGAGATCCTGTTGTATCCGAGGGTGTTCCTGAGCGACGCCACCAGGTCGTCCAACGTGCGTTCGAGCTGCATGCCGAGCTTCCCCGACGGGCGTTCGCGCTGTCCGCCATCATTGCGGGCACCAGCTGATCCCAACGGCCGCGCGGTTGGAAATCCTCTCTTGTCGCCGTCATGCTCCCTCAGGACACGCCCCGCCGCAACACGAGCCCGGACATGACCGACACCGCCGCCCCCCACGAGCCCCATGGGAACCGCCTCGCCGACGCCACCAGCCCCTACCTCCAGCAGCACGCCGCCAACCCGGTGGACTGGTGGCCCTGGTGCGAGGAGGCGCTCGACCTGGCCCGCGCGCAGGACAA
>NZ_CAJXYK010000090.1 GCF_913063425.1 uncultured Thiohalocapsa sp. | reverse complement strand
GCCGGATGGTAGGGCCGCGAGCCGCGACCGGCGTACGCGCTGACCAGATGGCTGAGATCGAGCTGATCGACGATCTCGACCACGAACCGCGCCAAGTGGTCTTCGGGCAGGTATTCCTGCACACTCGCCGGGAACAGGTCCGGCGTGTCCCGATCCACCGTCACGAAGTTGACCGCCATGGCAACGACTCTCGTCTGCAAGAACCCGGCCTTACTGTACCCGGCCGATGCCCCATAAGTCGGACAGCCTCCCAGGGGCAACCGCGTCCGGCTGACATCCGGCTTTGCTCACGGCGCCCCGACATGGTGCTGACTGATCAGGATCTGAACCATACCAGTGCAAATCTCTGGTCAATCCCCCCCACTCGACCGATCACGCCTACACTCAACCCCTGTCACCAAGTGCGCTGCAAAAAAACTGGCAGGAATATTGCGAAGTTGTATGCGGGTACACGAGCCCCCGGCGGATTTGCCCTGGCAGGCCGCCGCCACAATCTGGTTAGCAATGGGACGCTAGGGTTCCGGTCCGCGTGGCGGGCGTCTGGTCCGAGAGCATCCGACCTCTTCCGAAGGGGTTACACGGCGGGACAAAAGCCCGGGAGATTCGTCGAGGAGCTCCCGTGTGTATTTCCCGACCAACCCGACAGGAGACGGCCATGAAACGTCCCAGCAAGTCCCTACGCCGCGGCCTGCGCCGCATCACCCCCGTGCTTGTCGCACTCTCTCTTGCCACGCCCGGCCTGGGGCTGGCGCAGGAGCGCGACAGCTTCCGCATCGCCTGGAGCATCTACGTGGGCTGGATGCCCTGGGACTACGGCGAGAGCTCGGGCATTGTCGATAAATGGGCCGATCGCTACGACATCGACATCGATGTCGTGCAGATCAACGACTACATCGAATCCATCAACCTCTACACCGCCGGCGAGTTCGACGGCGTTACCGTCACCAACATGGACGCACTCGCCATCCCCTCGGCCAGTGGTGTGGATACCACGCTGGCCCTCGTGGGCGACTTCTCGAACGGCAACGACGGCGTAGTCCTGAAAGGCAGTTACGACCTGGCCGACATCGAAGGCCGCCGGGTCAACCTGGTCGAGCTGTCCGTGTCGCACTACCTCCTGGCCCGCGCCCTCGATTCGGTCGACATGACCGAGCGGGACGTCACCGTGGTCAATACCTCCGATGCCGATATCGTCGGCGCCTTCTCAAGCCCGGATGTCACCGCGGCGGTCACCTGGAACCCGCAGCTGAGCGAGCTGGGCGCCGTGCCAGACGCCAACGTGGTCTTCGACTCCTCGGACATTCCCGGCGAGATCATCGACACCCTCGCGCTCAACACCGAGGTGCTCGAGGCCAACCCCGAACTGGGCATGGCCCTGGCCGGCGCCTGGTACGAAATCATGGCCAACATGGCGGCGGATGACGCGATCGGCATTGAGGCCCGGACGCAGATGGCGGAGGCCGCAGGCACCGATCTCGCCGGCTATGAGCTGCAGCTGGATAGCACCGAGATGTTCTATGACGCCGCCGATGCGGTGGCATTCGTGACCAGCGACCAGCCACGGGCCACCATGGACAACGTCCGGCAATTCGCCTTCGACCGTGGTCTGCTCGGGGCCAGTGCCCAGAGTCCCGACTTCGTGGGGATCGAGTTTGCGGACGGGTCGATTCTGGGGTCATCCAGCAACGTCAAACTGCGCTTTACCGACAAGTACATGCGCATGGCCGCCGAGGGTGAGCTGTAGGGCCGATGGGTATCCCGGAGGCGCCGCCGCCGCCTCCGGACCCTTTTGCGCGCAGAGCAGACATCATGAAACGACTGATCAACCAACGCCCCGGGCGCGTGCTGGGCAGCACCCTTGCCCTGCTGCCATTTGCGCTGGTACTGCTGGCGTACGTGGCCGCCTCGGCAGCGCGGCTGGCCGACAATCCCGACGACAAGTTGCTACCGTCGCTGATGACCATGGCCGATGCGCTGGTTCGCCTGGCCACGGAGCCCTCGCGCCGCACCGGCGAGATCCTGCTTTGGGCCGATACGGCCGCCAGTCTTGCCCGGCTGCTGACGGGCGTCGCCATCAGCATGATGCTCGCGCTGGCCGTTGGCACTGCCACCGGCCTCATCCCCTATCTGCGTCGCACGCTCTCACCGTTTCTTGCGGCCCTCGCCATGATCCCACCGCTCGCCATCCTGCCGATTCTGTTCATCGCGTTCGGCGTGGGAGAGCTGTCCAAGGTGGTGCTCATCGTTTTCGGAATCCTGCCGTTCATGATGCGTGACCTGCAGCAGCGCGTTGAGGAGATTCCGGGCGAACAGATTGTAAAGGCGCAGACACTGGGCGGCTCGACCTGGCAGATCCTGCTCCGCGTGGCTATTCCGCAAACACTGCCCCGGCTGTTTGATGCAACGCGGCTGTCACTGGGGGCCGCTTGGCTCTTTCTGATTGCGGCCGAGGCCATTGCCGCCGAGCAGGGGCTGGGCTATCGCATCTTCCTGGTACGGCGCTACCTCGACATGCAGACCATCCTCCCCTACGTGGCGTGGATCACGCTGCTGGCGTTTACGCTAAACGGGTTGCTGAGACGCCTCAACTACTGGCTCTTCCCCTGGTATGCGACGGGGAGGGCCAAGTGAACATCATCGAAGCAAGGGGCCTGTGGAAGGAGTACGGCTGCGACACCGTGCTTGAGGATGTCTATCTGAGCGTGGCACCCGGCGATTTCGTGACGGTTGTCGGGGCCTCGGGCTGTGGCAAGAGCACCTTCCTGCGGATGCTCCTTGGCGAGGAGACACCCACCCGCGGCCAATTGCGGCTGGACGGCGCACCGATGCCCGACGAGCCCGGCCCCGACCGCGGTGTGGTCTTCCAGAGATACTCGGTGTTTCCGCATCTCACCGCGCTCGGCAATGTGCTGCTGGCCGAGGAACTCGCGCGAGCCCCGCTCATTGCCCGACTGCTGGGCCGGCCGCGCCGCGACGCGCTGGCCCGGGCACGCGAAATGCTCGAACGCGTCGGCCTCACAAACGCTGCTCATAAATATCCTAGCCAACTCTCAGGCGGCATGCAACAGCGCCTCGCCATTGCCCAGGCGCTCATGAAAAACCCGCGCGTACTGCTGCTAGATGAGCCTTTTGGCGCGCTTGACCCCGGCATCCGCAAGGACATGCATGCGCTCATCCTCGAGCTCTGGGAGCGGCTCGACATCACCATCTTCATGGTCACCCACGATCTGAAGGAGGGGTTCGATCTAGGCACCCGGCTGCTGGTATTCGACAAGGTGCGCCACGACCCGCATGCACCAGGAGCCTACGGCGCCACCATCACCTACGACATCCCGCTGGAGCACGGGGCACGGGCAGCCGAGCGCCTGCCGGCCAGCGTGCGCAGCGAGCTTTCATCCACCCCCGATGAGGAGAGTGCCTGATGCACGCAACCCCCATTGCCGAGACCCGCATCGTGCACCGCGAGACGGTGCCCGGCGCCCGTTACTGGTCGATGGTGATCAAACGTGGCTTCACGCTGCGCCTGACCGACGTCGACGGTCGCGCCAATGCCGCCCTGCTGGCCTACAACCCGCACAACCCGCTTGAGCGCTACAACATGGCCGACACGCTCAAGGGTCAGCATGTCAGCCGTCTCACCCGCGGCAACATGCTGTTCTCGGACATGGGCCGGGCGATGTTCTCGATCACCGAAGACAGCGTGGGCTGGCACGACCCAATCGGCGGTATCAGTGATGCCGGGCTGATCCGCTCGCGCTACGGCATCGCCAGTTTTCAGGATCACTGGAACGATTTCTACCGCGATGGCCGTGAACTCTTTCTGATTGAACTGGCCAAATGGGGCCTGGGGCCGCGTGATCTCACGATCCCCGTCAATTTCTTTCAGAAGGTCAGCGTGGACGACGACGGCGATCTGCACTACCACGCCGATCACAGCCACCCGGGCGCCAGCGTGGATCTGCGCGCCGAGGCCGACAGCCTGGTGGTGCTTGCCACGGCCCCGCACCCGATGGCGCCCGGTCCCGACTACCGACCGGGGCCGGTGGCGGTGTCGATTTTCCGCTCGGCACCCGTGACGGATGACGATTTCTGCATCCACCACGCCCCAGAAAACGCCCGGGCCTATGCCAACACGCTGATCGCCAGCTGCCAGGAGTGAGACTCGTGCCTGCAATGAACCTGCAAGAAAGCATGCTCGACCCAAAGGATGCCGTCAGTCGCGAGACCGTGCCGGCCGGTGAATGGTGGATTGCCGAGCTGCGTCAAGGCCAGACCCTGCGCATCGTGGATGTCGAGGGCAACGAAGCGGCCGACACCCTATTCTACAGCCTGGCGGACCCCAGCGGTGAGCGCTACAGCGCCATCGACACCACGCAGCGCCAGAGCAACGTGTATCTGACCACTGGTTCGCCGCTCGTCTCGAACCGCGGCAACGTCATGCTCACCATTACCGCCGACACCTGCGGCCGCCATGACACGCTGGGCGGGGCCTGCTCGGCCGAGGCCAATCAGATGCGCTATGCGCTCGACAAGAAGTCGATGCACTCGTGTCGGGACAATTTCCTGCATGCCGTCCAGGAGAGTCGCTATGGACTGACCAAGCGCGATGTGGTCAGCAACATCAACTTTTTCATGAATGTCCCGGTCACGGCCGACGGCGGACTATCCTTTCAGGATGGCATCTCGGGGTCGGGGAAATATGTGGAGATGTGCGCCGAAATGGATGTGATCGCCCTGATCTCGAACTGCCCGCAGCTCAACAACCCTTGCAGCGGCTTCAACCCGACGCCGCTCGAGATGATCATCTGGGACTGACACCGGCCACCGGGGACCACCCCGGTGCGCCTGACGCAGCGGCGGGACGACCCGCCTTCGAGAGCCGAATCCAACATGTTCAGCAAGGTACTCATTGCGAACCGCGGCGCCATTGCCTGCCGCATCGAGCGCACACTTCGCGAGCTCGGGGTAGCAAGCCTGGCGGTCTATTCCGAAGCGGATCGCGTCTCACGCCATGTTCGCGAGGCCGATGAAGCCGTCCTGATCGGCCCCGCCCGGGCCAGCGAGTCGTATCTGGATGCCGCGCGCATCCTTGCCGTGGCGCGAGAACACGGCGCCGATGCCATCCACCCCGGCTATGGCTTTCTCTCGGAGAACGCCGACTTTGCCGAGGCATGTGAAGCGGCGGGGATCGCCTTTATCGGACCCACGCCGACCCAGATCCGGGAATTCGGGCTCAAACACACCGCCCGCGCCCTGGCCGAGGCGAACAACGTGCCACTGCTGCCCGGAACGGAGCTCCTGGTGGATGTTGATGAGGCGCTTGCGCAGGCGGAGCGCATTGGCTACCCAGTCATGCTGAAAAGCACCGCCGGCGGCGGCGGCATCGGCATGCAGCTTTGTGATGACGCCGCGGAGCTCCAGGCGGCCTTTGCCTCGGTCCAGCGCCTTTCCGTCAACCATTTTGCGGACAGCGGCATCTTTCTCGAGAAATTCATTCCACGCGCCCGCCACATTGAGGTGCAGATTTTTGGTGACGGCAGCGGCGAGGTCATTGCCCTTGGCGAGCGCGACTGCTCCCTGCAGCGCCGCCACCAGAAGGTGATCGAGGAGACGCCCGCGCCCAATCTGCCGTCGGCAACCCGCCAGGCCCTGCATGATGCCGCCGAGCGCCTGGGCCGGAGCGTCGCCTATCGCTCCCCCGGCACAGTGGAGTTTTTGTTTGATGCCGATACCGGCGCCTTCCATTTCCTGGAGGTCAACACCCGGCTCCAGGTCGAACACGGCGTTACCGAGGCCGTCACCGGCGTGGATCTGGTGGCCTGGATGGTCAGCGCGGCCGCCGGCGAGCTGGGCCGCCTGAGCGACCGCCGCCCCGGGCCACCGGATGGCCACGCCATTCAGGCCCGTGTGTATGCAGAGGATCCGGGCAAGGACTTTCAGCCCGCCACCGGACTCATCACCGAGGCGGTCCTGCCGGCCGACTGCCGCGTGGACACCTGGGTCGAGCGCGGGCTTGAGGTGACGCCCTACTACGACCCCATGCTGGCCAAGGTCATTGTCCATGCCGATGGCCGCGACACGGCACTCGAGCGCCTGGGCCGGGCACTTGCCGACATGCGCATCGATGGCGTGATGACCAACCTCGACTATCTGCGCGCGGTGATCAGGATGCCGGCATTGCAGGCCGGCGAGGCTATCACCCGGAGTCTGACCGATTTCCGGCATCACACAACCCGAATCGATGTCATCAGCGCAGGCACCCTGACCACGGTGCAGGACTGGCCCGGCCGGGTGGGCTACTGGGACATCGGCGTCCCGCCCTCCGGCCCCATGGACAGCCTGGCCTTTCGCCTTGGCAATCGGTTGCTGGGCAACCCCGAGACCGCGAGCGGTCTTGAAATCACGGCGCAGGGGCCCACGCTGCGTTTTTCCAGCGCCACCCGAGTGGTGCTCACGGGGGCGACCATGACGGCAACCTGCGGCGATCGCCCGGTGCCCCTCTGGGAGGTATTCACGGTTGGCGCTGGCGAGACCCTGGCTATTGGCGGCGCCGGTGTAACCGGTATCCGGGCGTACCTGCTCGTGGAGGGCGGGCTCGATGTTCCCCTGCACATGGGCAGCCGGGCGACCTTTACGCTAGGCCAACTCGGCGGCCACGGCGGCCGCGCGCTGACGGCCGGCGACGTGCTGCTGCCGGGCTCCGCAGCCGTCCCCCCGACAGCCCCGGCGACGGCGCCTGGACCCCGTCTGCCCGAAGCGCTGATCCCGACCATCGACCGCCACTGGACCCTGCGTGCCATGTCCGGTCCGCATGGCGCGCCGGACTTCTTCACCCCCGCCTACATCGAGGCGTTCTTCAGCGCCGACTGGGAGGTGCACTACAACTCGAGTCGCACCGGCGTGCGCCTGATCGGCCCCAAACCGGAATGGGCGCGCGACGACGGGGGCGAGGCGGGACTGCACCCGTCCAATATCCATGACAATGCCTACGCCATTGGCAGCGTCGACTTCACCGGGGACATGCCGGTCATTCTGGGGCCGGACGGTCCCAGCCTGGGCGGGTTTGTCTGCCCGGCCACCGTCATCGACGCCGATCTGTGGAAACTGGGTCAGCTGCGGCCCGGCGATACCATCCGCTTTCAGGCAGTCAGCCGGGACGAGGCTCGTCAGGCGGCCGCCGAGCAGGCGGCAATGATTGCCACCCTGCAGCCGCCGGCGCCGCGGCCCGAACCCATGCCAACGACACCCGCCAGCCCGGTCATCAAGCGCCGTGAGGCCTCATCGCAGCGACCCGAAGTGACCTATCGGGCGGCCGGCGATCGCTACCTCCTGGTCGAATACGGGCCCATCGTGCTCAACCTTGCTCTGCGCTTTCGCGTCCAGGCACTGCTGGAGTGGCTCACCGGACTCGCCATTCCGGGTGTGATCGACATGACGCCCGGCGTACGGAGCCTGCAGATCCACTTCGACCCCGGCCAGCTCCCGGTCGACCGACTGCTCGACATCCTGGAGCAGTCCGAGGCCGAACTCACCAACCTGGCCGAGGCCGAGCTGCCCTCGCGCATCATCCATCTGCCATTGGCCTGGGATGACAGCCAGACCCGGCTTGCTACCGAGAAGTACATGCAGTCGGTGCGCCCGGATGCACCCTGGTGCCCCCACAACATCGAGTTTATTCGCCGTATCAACGGGCTGAAGGACGAGGCCGAACTGCGTCGCATTGTCTTCGACGCCTCCTATCTGGTGATGGGGCTGGGCGATGTCTACCTCTCCGCCCCGCTGGCGACCCCAATCGATCCCCGGCATCGTCTGGTGACCACCAAGTACAACCCGGCGCGCACCTGGACGCCGGAAAACGCGGTGGGTATCGGCGGCTCGTACCTGTGCATCTACGGCATTGAAGGGCCTGGCGGCTATCAGTTCGTCGGCCGTACGCTGCAGATCTGGAATCGCTATCGCACCACGCCTGAGTTCCAGCAGCCGTGGCTGCTGCGTTTCTTCGACCAGATCCGCTTCTCCGAGGTCGGTGAAGACGAGCTCATGGAGATGCGCGCCGACTTCCCCGGCGGCAGACTGCGGCTCGACATCGAGGAAACCACGTTCTCGCTGGCCCGCCACCAGCAGTTTGTTGCCGACAACCAGGCAAGCATCGAGGCGTTCAAGGCACGCCAGCAGGCCGCATTCGAGGCCGAGCGCCAGCGCTGGATTGCCAACGGTCAGGCCGACTTCGCCGCCGAGTCGGAGCCATCGACGCCGGTCGACGAGGGCCCTGATCTGGGTGATGGCGAGGGGACCATCGCGGCGGACGTCCACGGCAGCATCTGGACTGTGGATGTCCGCGCAGGCGATCGCATCACCCCCGACGCCGCTCTGCTGGTGATCGAGTCGATGAAGATGGAGATCCCCGTTTATGCCCCGCAGGCCGGGGTGATCAGACGAGTGCTCTGCGAGCCGGGTCGCCCGGTCACACCGGGCCAGCCCCTGGCTATCATTGAATGGGAGACTGACTGATGGACACGATCAGCGAACTGCTGGCGGCCTATCGCACTGGCGCGCTCACTCCACGCACCCATCTGTCCGGCATCCGCCGGGCCATTGCCGGGTCCGATCCGCACAATGCCTGGATCACCGTGATCGATGAGCCGTTGCTCGAGTCGCATATTGCCCGGCTCGAGCAGGCGGACCCGGCGGCGCTCCCGCTCTACGGCGTCCCGTTCGCGGTCAAGGACAACATTGATGTGGCGGAGCTGGCGACCACCGCCGCCTGTCCCGACTATCGCTACCAGCCCGACGGGTCGGCCACCGTGGTCCGGCATCTTATCGAGGCCGGCGCGGTGCCGATGGGCAAGACCAACCTGGATCAGTTCGCCACGGGGCTGGTGGGCGCACGCTCGCCCTATGGGCCGTGTCGCAATGCCTTTGATCCCGAGCGCGTCGCGGGCGGTTCAAGCGCGGGGTCGGCCGTTGCCGTGGCGCTGGGCCAAGTGAGTTTCTCGCTCGGCACCGACACCGCCGGTTCGGGCCGGGTGCCCGCCGCCTTCAACAACCTCGTCGGCCTCAAGCCAAGCCGCGGCCTGCTCAGCACCCGGGGCGTTGTCCCGGCCTGCCGCAGCCTCGACTGCGTGAGCATCTTCGGCCTTTGCGCCGACGACGTGCAGCGGGTGTTTGCCGTGACGCAGGCGTTTGACCCCCTGGATGCCCAGTCACGCCCGCTGCAGTCGCCGCTGCCACTGCGCGCCGATATCCCCGCCAATGGCTTCCGCTTCGGTGTGCCGGCCGAGACCGATCTGGCATTTTTTGGCAACGAGGCAGGCAATGCCGCCTTTAAGGCCGCGGTAAGCGCGCTCGAATCCCTGGGGGGCATTGCCGAGCCGATCGATCTGAAGCCCTTTCTAGAGGCGGCCCGACTACTCTACGACGGCCCCTGGGTTGCCGAGCGCTACGCCGCGATCCGCGATTTCATCGAGTCCCGACCTGAGGCGCTGCTATCGGTGACGCACCAGATTATCGGTAGTGGCAGCAAGCCCCTCGCCTGTGATCTTTTCGCGGCCGAGCATCTTCTGGCAGAACGGCGGCGCCAGACCGAGGCCGTCTGGACCAGCGTGGATTGCATCGTGACGCCCACGGCGCCAACACTACCAACGCTCGCCGCCGTGGAAGCCGATCCAATCGGCATAAACAGCCAACTGGGTTACTACACCAACTTCATGAACCTGCTCGACCTGAGCGCCGTTGCGGCACCCGCGGGCTTTACCCCGGACGGCCTGCCCTTTGGCATCACGCTGTTCGCGCCGGCTTTTCTCGACCGCCCCTTACTGGACCTGGCCGACCGGCTGCAGCGCCAGCAGGCGCTGCCGCTTGGCACCAGCGAGCGAACCGTGCCAAGCAGCGAGCAGCCCTGGCCGGATCACGGCGAGCACCGCCTGCGCATCGCCGTATGCGGCGCCCACATGAGCGGCCTCCCGCTCAATCACGAACTCACCGAGCGCGGCGGGCGCTTTTTGCGCGCCAGCCAAACGGCACCCGAGTATCGCCTGTATGCCCTGCCCGGCGGGCCGCCGACGCGGCCCGGCCTCGTCCGGGTCAACGACGGGGGCAGCGCTATCGCGCTCGAGGTCTGGACACTTCCGCGCCGCGCGGTCGGGGATTTTCTGACCGGCATCCCCGCGCCCCTCGGCCTGGGGCAGGTGCGACTGGCCGACGGCGACCAGGTGCCTGGGTTTCTCTGCGAGGCAGCAGCCGCCACACCGGACGCCGAGGATATCTCCGCACTGGGCTCGTGGCGACGCTACGCGGGGTCGTCCTGAAAAAGGCACACGGCTTTCCGGGGGATACCCGGACGGATAGACGGATAGGAAATCGAAGCCACCCTGAGTGCCCAGGGTGGCTTGGGAAAGGGCAATCGCAGGGGCGGGATGTGTGGTCAACACCGAACAGCGGGGCTGACGGGTGTCCGAGGCGGTGCGGCGCGCGCGGCAGGAATCTGGAAGGCATCGATGCCGAAGCGCCCGGCTTTGCCGATGTCGCGGCGCGCCTTGGGCGCTGATCAGGCCCGGTCCGGCGCGGCCTTGAGCGCCTCTTCGAGCCGCGCCGACTCCGCCTTTGCAGCCTGCATCAGCGCGTCGAAATCGTCGGGTGGGTTGCCGCCGTCGAGCATGCCTCTGAAGGTCGCATAGGCATCGGTCCGGCTGCCATAGGCGCGCAGGGTGGTCTCATCGTTCACCCACGCCAGCACGATGATCCTGGCCTCGCTGCTGAAGCGGTAGAAGAGTCGATACTGCTGGAAGCACTTGGCCCGAAACCAGTGCTTCCGGGCCTCGCCGAGCGTGTCGCCTTGCCGGAACGCAGG
>NZ_CAJXYK010000089.1 GCF_913063425.1 uncultured Thiohalocapsa sp. | reverse complement strand
CGCGGCTACCTGGCCGCCGCGGTGCAGGTGGACGAGATGCGCGACGCGATGGCGGCCCTCGGCGAGGCGCTGACGCCGGAGCAGCGTGCCTTTCTCGACCCCGGGTTCCGCGCCGACTGGCTGCTGCGGCGCGACCTGGCGGCATGGCAGCAGGCCGGGCGGCCCGACGGCCGGCTCTGGGGCGACGACCGCTTCCTCGGCTTCGTCCCGGAAGACCGCGCCGAGCCGGAGGCCGACGATGAGCCGGGCGATGATGCCGCCCCAGCCGCGGCCGGCGCGCCGCAACCGCCCGAGCCGCCGCTGCTGCCCGAGCCCGCCACGGCCGAGCAATGGCAGGCGCAGCGCGAGCGGCGCCGGTTCCTGAGCCGTTCCTTCGAGCGGGTGCTCGCGGACCACGCGGGCAGGCCGAAGCGACGCACCGACTGCGCCAAAGGCCTCGCCCGCTTAGGCGACCCGCGCTTCGACCCGCTGCACTGGTACCTGCCGGACGACGACAGGCTCGGGTTTCGGGAGGTGCGGGCGGGCGAGTTTCTGATGGGCACGCCGCGGCATCAGGTGGAGGGGGGGCTTGACGAGCAGTATTGGCCACAGTTCGGCGTCGTGGAGCAACCGCAGCCGTTGCATCTGCGGACCTTCTATCTGGCACGCTGGCTGGTCACGGTCGGCCAGTTCCGGGCCTTCCTGCGCGCGCAGGGGTTCCCCGCGGAAGTGGCCGGGTTCCCGGCGGAGCCGTCATGGCTCACGGCGCTGCCCTCGCTGCCCGTGACCTTCGTCCGCTACCCGCAAGCGGTCGCCTACATCGAGTGGCTTGCGGGCGAGTTGCGCGGGCTTGCACCGGGCCGGATCGAGGCGTTGGCGTCCGTGGATGCCCAGTCGTCAGCGTTGGCGAGTGCCTACCGGTTCTGGACGGACGTGGCCAATGGTCGGGTCAAGGCGGGGCTGCCCTCCGAGGCGGAGTGGGAGAAGGCCGCGCGGGGCAACCGGGATGACGAGCGGAACAAGCCGTTCCCGCAAGGCAGAATCTGGCCCTGGGGCGATCGGTTCGACGGGACGCGCGCCAACGTGCAGGAGACCGGCATTGAGAAGCGCGTTTGCCCCGTGGGCAGCTTCCCGACCGGTGGGAGTCTGGACGGCTGCGAGGATCTGGCCGGCAACGTCTGGGAATGGACCCGCAGCCTCTGGGGCCGGGACTTTGTCAGGCCGGACTTCGACTACCCTTACGATCCCGATGATCAAGATCGGGAGGACCGAGCCTCGAACGCGCCCGATGCCCGGCTCCGGGTGCTGCGCGGTGGCGCCTTCTCCAGCAACCATGACCACTGCCGCGCCGCCGCCCGCGTCCGCTTCAACCCACTCAACCGCTACGACGATGTGGGCTTTCGGCTGGTCTGGTCCCCATACCTCTGATCTCTGTCCCCTCTGAGCTCTGGCCCTCTGACCTCGTCGTCCATGGGGTGACGGGCGGTGCTGTCGTGGACGGCAGCCTTGCCGTAGAGTGCTGGCATGAGCGAGCCACGGCAGATGCCGATCTTCTCCCGCACCTTCGACCTGCTGTCCTGGCTGCTGCCCGCCACCCACAACTTTCCGCGCGCCCACCGCCACGACTTCACGCGGCGGCTGCTGCCCTCGTGCCGAGGCTCTGCCTCGGCACGCCGTCCGGCGGCTCTGCCGCCCGGGACGCTCACTGCCGGCAGAGCCGGCGAACGCGGTGCCGAGGCGGCGGCATTGCGGGGACAGGGCCGCACCTGACCGGCTCCGGGTGCTGCGCGGCGGCGCCTGCTCCAACAACCAAGACAACTGCCGCGCCGCCGCCTGCAACCGCAACAACCCACACAACCGCAACAACAATGTGGGCTTTCGGTGGATCTGGTCCACAGGGCGACCCGGCCGGTTTCGGCAGATAGTAGGTGCCGCGAGCGCTCCAGACCCAATGGCGTCGAATCTCATCTCGACGTTAGGTCGAGCTGCCCGCCCGCCGTGCCCCCCGCCAGGATGTCGAGGATGATGTCTCGATCTATGCTCCTGCGAGGGAATGCCGTGCAGCTCGGCAGGAGCGAGACCCGGATGGCGCACCTTGAGCTCCGCAAGCGGCGGCGCACGCCAGCGCCAGGTCGCGTGTGCTGTCGCCTGCAATGGGTCTGATGCGCTGGCTGCCAGCGGTTGCAGGGTCGACCGGCATTCGCTGGGCGCGTGCAGGTTTTCCTCGGCCCGGCGGGCGATCCCATGCGTCATCCGTCAATGCCGACCACAGGATGACCCTGACGGCCAGTGCCGCCGGCAGCTGCCCCAACCGGTCGGCCTTGCGCAGCTCCACCAGGCTCAGCGCCCGCGACCGCAGTCCGCCTGGGCGCGGCGGACGCCTCATCGGCGAAGGGACCCCGCAGATGACTCCGCTGGAGTCTGCCCATCGCTCAGGGCCTGAAGCTGCGCGCGCAGCGAGTCCAGGGCCTGCTCGGCGGCGGCGTTCGGGTCATGCACGATGTGCTGGCCCCAGCGCAGCGGGTCGCGCAGCTGTGCGCCGAGGCGCTCGGGCGAGAGCACCTCGTAGATGCGCCGCCATTCGCCTTCGATGCGCAGCGAGAGGCGGGGGTTGATGATGTACTCGCCGCGGCGCCAACGCAGGAAGAGCTTGCGGTTGTAAGGGTCGTCGCGGTCGATCTCGTTCTTGGCCAGGATCGAGGAGATGTATTGGCGCTTCTTGCGCCGGGCCGGCACGATGGACTCCGGGAACTGCGCCAGGATGGCCTCGATGTCGGCCGCGGACATGAGCGCGCGGCGCGTCGCATAGTTCTCGCCGAGGCGCTGATAGAACAGCACCATGGCGATGGACAACAGCAGATACTCCATCAGTCGCCGATCCAGCTTCAACAGGCGCCCGTCCACCTGGATGTCCAGACTCGGCGGGGCCAGGCGCTCGTAGACCGCCGGCAGGCGCCTGCGGGCGAAGCGCTCGTCGGCACAGGCGCGCTCCAGCGCGATCTGAAAGGCATTCAGGCCGTTCGCGTCCGTGCGATTGGTGTCCGCGTCGCGGTCCAGCAGGGCCTCGATCAGCTCGGCGTTGCCCATGCGGCTTGCGACCATCAGCGGGGTCTGGTCGAAGACGTTGCGGAAGTCCACGCCGTACTGCTCGGTCTCGCGCAGCACAGCGCTCGGGTGCTTGAGGGTGTACGGCAGGAAGTGCTTCTTCTCCAGCTCTCCAGCGACTTGTCGCCCTTGTCGCGGGCGCGGGCATAGCGCAGCTCGCCTTGCAGGTCCGCCTCGGTCAGCTCGGCGGCGATGTCGCGGAAGCGCTTCTCCTCGCTGGACAGGAAGCCGTACAGCAGCACGTTCTCGTATTCCAGGCCCTTGGCCTCGTGGATCGAGAACACCAGCGGCGTGCGGAAGAACTTGCGCACCTCCGTCTTCTGCTCCGGGTGCAGCACCAGGATCGCGAAGCGGGTGGAGGCGGCGGTGCGCTGGTCCAGGTTGTGCTTGACCTTGTCGCTGTCCTGCAGCAGCCCGACGCGGCCCTGTGTCGGGCCGCAGCTGCGCACCAGGTAGTTGCTCTCGCGGTCCACGGAGCCGAAGCGGGCGTGCTTGACATGCAGCAGCCGGTTGGCGATCTCCGTCACCTGCGGGGAGTTGCGGAAATTGGCGTTGAGGATGCGTACCAGATCGGCCGGGGCGCCGGGGCTGTCGGCCTGCTGCTGCCAGAACAGGCTCTTGATCTTGGACCAGGAGAAGAAATTCGGGTGGACGATCTGATTCGCGTCGCCGCAGAGCAGGAAGTTGTCGCCGGAGCGCAGGGACTTCAGGATCAGCAGCAGCTGGACGTTGGTGAGGTCCTGCACCTCGTCCACCACCACCCAGTCGTAGCGCGGCGTCACCCGTGACAGCCAGGCGTGGCTGATCAGGTTCGCGTCGAACCAGCCCTGCTCGTCGAGCCAGCGCAGGTACTTCTCGAACAGGTCGTAGACCTCGGCGCGGGCCTCCTGCGGGTAGATCGACTGCTTGACGCCGAGGGCCAGATAGGCGTCGCGACTCAGGTACGCCTGCGCCGGGTCGGCGCCGGTGATGGCGCCCTGGAATTCCTCGAAGAGCTGTTGGCTGTCCTTGAGCGCCTTCGGCAGACGCTGGCGTGCGGCCCAGGCGGCGAAGGCGCGCGCCGTGATCTCTTTGCCGTCCGGCACCTGGATGCTCTCCAGATACTCGCGAAAGGACAGGAAGTCGACGTCTTGGTCGTCGCGCTGCCAGCCGTTGGCGTAGTAGAGGTCGCGCGCGTTCTGCACGAGGAAGGGCGAGCGGGTGACGTAGAGCACGTCGCCCGGGGCATCCTTCATCTTCTCCAGCGTCAGCGCCGTCTTGCCGCTGCCGGCGGAGCCGATGATCACCAGCGGCGGTGGCTGTTGGTAGATCAGTTCCTGGTCGTCATCGAAGGACAGCACCTTGTCCAGCAGATGGAACCGCGGCAGGGCGGGGTTCAGATAGGACAGCTCAGGCGCGGAGTCGGCGGCCTCGGCTGCCGCTGCCGGGATGCGCGCCTCGTCGATCTCCACGCCCTGGGCCAGAAAGCGGGACTTCTCGTAGGCGTGGCTCGGGATGTACTCCAACAGCAGGGCGCAACGCTCGCCCTGGTGGCGGAACAGCGAGAACAGCAGCCGGTTGCTGCGGTCCAGGCGGGCCCGGTACAGGTTGTCGCCGACCTTCTTGACATCGGCGGAGCGGAAGTCATCCGCTGCGAGTCGGTCCATCAGCTTGTCGATGCCGGGGATGGCCGCGGTGTCGAGCCCGCGGTAAGTGAGGATGCGCATGGGGCTGGCGCGCTGGTCGGGTTTGGCGGTCGGGGTCTTTGCTCCGCGGGCCGAGTGCGTGCGCCGTCCGCTCCGGGACGGCCGCCGCCCCGTCTGTCGGCTTGGATCACAGCGGTCCAGTCCGAGCGCCGGCGGCAACGGGTCAGCCGGACAGTATAGGGGCCGTGGTCACCCGTTGCCGGGCCGATGCTGCCGACAGGCATCATCCGCGCAAAGCCTGCCGGTGCACGGCGTCGTGCGGGCAAGTCGTGGTGGGCGCGCGGGTGGTCTGCCGCGGACCGGTCGGCCGGACAGCGCGGATGGTGTCAGTGGCGAGCGCCGGGTCTCGCCTCGGCGTCCGTCGGGATTGTCCGGTAGCATGGGCGGTGGTCGTGGCAGCCACGGCACCCAGTTCACCTATACACGTTTATTGGAGACCGACGAGCCTTGGAACTGACCGGCAAGATCATCCAAATCCTGCCCGAGAAGTCGGGCACCTCCGCGCGCGGCCCCTGGCGCAAGCAGGAGTACGTCATCGAGATCCCGGGCGAGTACCCGAAGCAGGTCTGCTTCATGGTCTGGGGCGAGCGCATCGACAAGCTCGGCATCCAGCAGGGGCAGGAGCTGACCGTCCACTTCGACCTCGAAAGCCGCGAGTACAACGGCCGCTGGTACACGGACGTCAAGGCGTGGCGCGTCGAGCCCGCCGGCGCAGGCCAGGACGACGGCTTCGATCAGGGCGGCGAGCAGCCGCCCATGTTCGACGACGCGCCGCCGTTCTGACGCGCTGGGCTCGTTCTGAGCGCACTGCGCCGGTGGTCGCGGCGGGTCTGTCCTCCTGCGCAGGAGATGCTGCTGGGACAGGCCCGGCAACGCCTCGCCAACACCGGCGCCGGCATCCCGCCCGTGTCCGGGGCGCCACAGTGACGCATCCCGGGCAACCCACCGCGGAGCCGCCACCCCGCGCGGGCCGGCTCCGCCACCAGGAGTCCGTATGATGCGCCAGCCACCGCGACTGACCATCCTCTTCGACAACGTTCCCGGGCTGGCCGGGCTCGAGAGCCTTTGGGGCTTCGCCGCGCTCATCGAGACCGGTGGGCAGCGCATCCTGTTCGACAGCGGGAGCAATGGCCGGGTGCTGCTGCGCAACATGGCGGTGCTCGGCGTGGACCCGGCGGCGTTGGACCTGCTGTTCCTGTCGCATCCGCATTGGGACCACATGGGCGGGCTGGACTCGGTGCTGGAGTGCAACCCCGGTCTGACCCTGGTGCTGCACGAGGGCTTCTCCAGGCATCTCATCGCCGACCTGCGCGGGCAGTGCCGGGAGCTGGTGGTGGTGGGCGCGGAGCCCCGGGCGCTGGTGCCCGGGCTGCTCAGCACCGGCATGCTGAGCGGGCGCTCGACCCAGCAGGACCCGCCGGAGCAGGGGCTGGTGCTGGATGCGGCCCTGGCGGACGGGGTGGCGGTGAGCGCCGTCATCAGCGGCTGCGCCCACCCCGGCATGGAACGGATGGTGGAGCGGGGTACTGCGATGCTCGCACGGCCCATCGACTGGGCCATCGGCGGCTTTCATCTGATGTACGCCGGGAGCTCGGAGATCGCCCGCTGCGTGCGCGCCCTGGCGGAGCTGGATGTCGCCTATGTGGTGCCTACGCACTGCACCGGCGACGCCGCCCGCGAGGCCTTTGCGCGGGCCTACGGCGAGCGCTGTCTCCCGGGTGGACCGGGGCGGGAGCTCCGGCTGCGGCCCCGGCCCGGCTCAGACGACCGTCCCGACATGCCGGGGCCAGACGCGCACTAGGGTGCATGCGGTTTCGGACCGGTTGCCGCATCGATCTCGACAGCGCCTGCGATGGTGGCTCGCCCGGTCGCGATGGGTCCGGGGCTCAGAGCGTCCCGTCGCCTCGCGCTGATCCCGGTTCCGATCCCGAGCCCGATTCCGATCCCGACAAGGCACACGCGGGCCGCGCCGCCTGCTAGTGCAGCGCGCCGAGCTGCGCGAGCAGGTCTGGGTCGAGCACCCGCTGCGCCGTCTCGAACAGCGTTGCTTCCTCGAAGCGGATGTGTGCGGTCAACGCCTCTGCAAACCGCTCCGCGACCGTCGCGGCCGGACCGCGGATCAGTCGGCGCAGCTCGGCGTGCTCGGCCAGCGTGCGCTCCACCAGCGCGTCTTCCCCGGCGGCACGCAGGGCCGGCAGCAGCCCCTGTTCTTCGAGCTGGAAGTGCGGCTCCAGCGCGTCGGCGAAGCGGGCCTGTGCCTCGGTCCAGGCGGCGTCCCGCCGGGCGGCGTCGGCAGCCGACAGCTCGCGTATGCGCTTGGCCAGCACCAGGCCCGTGTGATGGTCCCGTGAGAGTCGGCGGAGGTTCGGATCGCGTCGCATGGGAGACTCCTGTTGGTGGGGCGTAGGATGGGAACAGCGAAGCGAAACCCATCCCCCGGGGCGCAGCTTCTTTTGAAACGCGGTGCTACAGCGCCTGGGTCAATTCGCGCCGGGCCAGCCTTGCCTATACTGCCGGTAACCGCGCCCCAGTGCCCGCAATCGCCCCAGCGCCCGCAACCGCCGCCGAGCCCGCCCGCAGCCATGGGACACCTTCTCAGCGCCAAATCCGAGCTGGTGCCGCTCATCGACCGCCTGAACCGCCATCCGGTGGGGCTGGTGGACAACGCCAAGCTGCGCGAGATCCTGTCGCTGCTGTTCGATGCGCGGGAGGCGCAGGTGGCCGCCGGCTTCCCGCTCATGGAGGCGACGCTCGGGGAGCTTGCCGAGGCCACGGGCATCCCGGCGTCGGAGCTGGACGGCATCCTCGAGTCCATGGCCAACAAGGGCCTGGTGATGGACCTGCCCTATGCCGGCGAGACCTACTACATGCTGATGCCTGGGCTCATCGGCTTCTTCGAGCTCACCTTCATGCGCCGGCGCACGGACCTGCCCGTGGCGCGGGTCGCCGAGCTGATGACCGAGTACCTGCGCGAGCGGGCCGGCGACGGGAGCGGCCAGGCCAAAGAGTTCTTCGGCAGCCCCACACCCATTGTCCGCGCCGTGGTGGACGAGCAGCAGATCCCCGTCACCTCCCGCATCACGCCCTATGAAGACGCCCGGGAGATCATCCGCAATGCGAGCTTCCGGGCCGTCACCATGTGCTATTGCCGGCACAAGAAGGAGCACCTGGGCCAGTCCTGCCAAAAGGGCGCGCCGGTGGACGGCATCTGCATGGTGCTGGGGGAGGGCGCGCGCTTTCTGGTGCGCCGGGGCCTCGCCGAAGAGAAGACCATCGACGCGATGCTGGAGACGCTCGATCACGCCCGCGACTTGGGCCTCACCCACGTCACGGACAACGTCCGCGAGCAGCCGTCCTTCCTCTGCAACTGCTGCCGCTGCTGCTGCGAGCTGATGGCCGGCGTGCAGCACGGCTACCCGGACGGCCTCGGCAAGACACCCTTTATCGCCGAGGTGGACCCGGAGCACTGCGACTATTGCGGCGAATGCCTGCGCGCCTGCAATGCCAAGTGCATCGGGCTCGGTGCCGGCGCCCGCCAGCATGCCAACAAAGATGCCCGCCAGCATGCCATCGAAGATGCCCGCCAGCATGCCGTCAAAGGCGCCCGCCGGCGGACCGGGGACGGCGAGCGCCGGCGCTGGGCCGAGGTGGACGCGCACATCTGCCTCGGCTGCGGTGTCTGCGTCCCCACCTGCGAGCGCGGCGCCATCACCCTGAAGCCCCGCCACGGCTACCGCAAGCCGCCGGCGCGGCCCGTCTCCCTCTACGCCCGCATGCTTTGGGAGAAGGGCCGGCTCTGGCCCTACCTCGGCGCCGCCCTCAAGCGCCACCTGCGGCTGCCGCTGCTCTGGCGCGGCTGAGCGCCGCCACTGCCGCTGCCTATACTCCCTGAAGGCGCCCGTGTGCGGCGCCGACGCTTCCGCGGCGCGCGCCGCGACCCCTGATCTCCGGTCCGGGAGGACGTTCCATGAATACGTCGGTACAGAGCGACAGCCCCTTCACGCAGCTTCGGAAATTCGTCTGGTACTCGCTGCTGCGGGTGCCCTGGCTCATCGGCTACAACCTCGGCGGTGCGCTGGTGCTGGTGGGGTTCTTCGGCCTCACTTCGCAGGGGCAGGACATGCTCCGGATCAGTGCGGAGCGGGGCTTCGGTCTGGACGACAACGGCCTGCTGTGGAACCTGCTGCTGCTGGTCGGCACCTTCGCGGCGTCGCTCACCTTCTGGTACACCTCGCGGCTGCTGCTGGCGCGGGACTACGCGAGCTATCCGCTGCCGTCGCCCTACGCCGACCTCGGCCGGCGCTGGTGGCCACGGCTGGTGGGCACTGCGGTGCCGCTCGCCATCGCCTGGACCTTCAACGGGGTCGGCGCGGATGGTCCGGCGCTTGCGGTCACGCTCTCGCGGGCGTACCTCGCCATGGCCATCCTGCTGCTCGCGTTCTACGTGCTGCGCCGCAGCCTGTTCAGCATCTCCCGGGAGTACATGATCGCTGAGCGGCTGGAGGAGGTGCCGGAAGCCCATCGCAGGCGTGCCCGCGCGCTGCTCCTCAGCGCCTTCGTGCTGCTGGTGGCCTTCATCGCCGTGCCCGTGTACCTGCCGCAAGGGCTCGGGGCGCCTGCCATCGCCGTGCTCGGCGTCATGGGTGTTGCGCTGTTCGGCACCGCCGTCCTGACCTACCTGCCCATGTCCAAGGGCGGCCCGGCCGCGACCTTGACCGCGCTGCTGCTGGCGGTGCTCTTCGGCTTCTGGAACCACAATCATCCCATCCGGCTGGCCGATGAGACCGGTGGCGATGCCGTCAGGGCCCTGTGGCGTCCGGCGCCCGCCGAGCGTTTCAGGGCTGTGACGGGGCCCGCGGGCGGGGCGGAGCCGGTGGTGTTCGTCACCGCTGCCGGCGGCGGCATCCGCGCCGCGTACTGGACCGCCTCGGTGCTGGCAGCGCTGGAGGCAGAGCTGGGGGAGGCCTTCAGCGAGCGCCTTTTCGCCATCAGTGGTGTCTCCGGCGGCAGCGTCGGCGCCGCGGCCTATGTCACGCTGAAGCGCGCGCAGCTGAACGCCGGCGAAGACGGCCCGCTGCTGGACCCCGTGCGCAGGGTCCTCGGCAACGATTTCCTGTCGCCGGTGGTGGCCGGGCTGCTGTTCCCGGATCTGGCGCAGCGCTTCTTCCCATTTCCGGTGAGCCTCGCCGACCGGCAGCGCTTCCTGGAGCGCTCCTTCGAGCTCGCCTTCCACGGCGACGCCCGCCGGCTCTTCAGCGGCCCCTTCCAGAACCTCTACGCCGGTGCGGCCGGTGAGGAGCTGCCGAGCCTGCTGCTCAACACCACCGTGGTGGAGACCGGTCAGCGCGCGGTGCTGTCGGACCTGAAGGTCGGCGGCCTGCCGGGGGTCGTGGACCTGTTCGAGAGCCGCTACCAGCTGGCCGCCATCCGCACCAGCGCCGCCGCCGGCGCCAGCGCCCGCTTTACCTACGTGAGCCCGGCGGGCAGGGTGGACATCGCCGACGACGACCACATCCGGCTCGTGGACGGCGGCTACTTCGAGAACTCCGGCGCCGCCACCATGGGCGACCTCATCGCCCTGCTCGATGACAGCCTCCGCAACGGCTCCCGCGACAGCGACCCGCCGTTCCGCCCCCTGCTCATCGTCATCAACAACGACCCGACAGCCCCGGCCCTCTGTCGCCGCGACAACGGCGCCGACGACCAGCTCCAGGGCGACCGCTTCAACGCCGCCGTCAGCGAGGTCGCCGCCCCCATCCGCGCCCTGTTCGAGACCCGCGGCGCCCGCCAGCAGATCGCCGAGGTCAAGGCCGCACGGCTGGTGGAGGCCATGGGCGGCGGCGTGGTGGAAATGCCGCTCGCCGCAGTGCTCGACGTGCGCCTCGCGGCGGCGCGGGCGGCTGCCACCGAGCCCCTCACCGACGCAGACGTAGCCGAGATCCGCCGCAAATACCTGGAGCCGCCGCTGGGCTGGTCCATGTCCCAGGAAGTCCGCGACGGCATGGACGCCACCCTCGATGCGCCACCCCCCGACCTGGCCAAGCAGATCGAGTACCTCGCCAGGGCACTCGGCGGCGGGACCATACCGCCGTGTGACCCGATGTAGCCGCCGCGACGCTCCGCCCCTGGGGGCGCCGAGCTCCGCTCGGCACCCGCCACAACGCGCTCCAGCCCACGCAAACGCCGCGGGTGCGCCACTGGGGCCGCCGAGCTCCGCTCGGCAAATCTCGCCCGCCCCCGTCTCAATCCCCTTCATAACGGGTCATCGGTCGGAC
>NZ_CAJXYK010000088.1 GCF_913063425.1 uncultured Thiohalocapsa sp. | reverse complement strand
CGATGCGCCAGTCGCCGCCCGCCTCGGCGAGCGCGGCGTCTGTGAAGGCGGCGAGATGCGCCTTGGCGAAGGCGCCGAGCCCGAGATGGACGATCCCCACGCCATGCGCGGCGGGGTCGTAGCCGGGGCGCTCGACGCCCGCCGCGAGCACGCCCTCCAGCGCGGCGGCCTCCAGGTCCGGGTGGCGCTCGCGCAGGCTCGCGAGCAGGTCCGCGCGCTGCGCCGGCGTGCCGGTGCTGCCGGTCTCCAGCAGGCGGCGGACCAGCTGGACCTCGCCGTCGTCCAGGTCCGCCACCAGCGCCCGGGCCGCGGCGGGCAGCAGCCCGGCCACCTCGGCCCGCCGGCGCTCGCGCAGGGCGTCCGTGCTCGCCTGCACCTGTGCATGTCGGGCCAGCGCCACGGCGCCGCGCAGGGCTTGCAGGAAGCCCGCCTGGTCCAGGTCGGGGTCCGCCTCCCGGGCGGCCCGCAGCAGGGCGTCCGCCGTGTCCGCGTCGTAGACGCCGCGCTGCACCATGTCCGCCGCGGTGCGCAGCCCCGCCGGCGGCAGCCCGGCGAGCGGCCCCGGGTCCAGCTCGCCCAGCCGCTCCCGCACCGCCGCCGGCAGCTCTGCCGTGAGCGCGCCACGGGCGGCGGCGCGCTGTGCCTGCCGCGCCGGGTCCGGCGCTGCCTGCGTCGCGGCCTGCGCGCGCTCATGTCGGTCCACGTGCACATCGAGGTCCGCCATGAAGCGGGACACGTCCAGGCCCGGGTGCTTCTCCACCAGATCCGCAATGAGCTCGCGGCGGTCCGGCGCGGCTGCGTCCGTGTCGCCCTGAAGCCGCGCCAGCAGGCCCTGGATGGTCTCCGCACTCATGCCCTGGTCCAGCGCCACCCGGCGCAGGGCCGGCGGCAGCACCGCGGCGGCATTGCGGGTGGCCTGGATGCCCGCGGCGACGCTGTCGAGATCCTGCCGCGGGAAGACCTCCCCGGCGCTGATGCCGGCGAGCCTGAGCGCCCGCAGCTGGGCGTCGCTCGGGCTGCCGGAGCGCACGGCCGCCGCGTGCAGCTCTCGGTAGCGGGCGCGGTTGCGGGCCATGACCCGGTTGCGCGCGGCGCCGGCCCAGAGGTCCTTGAGCCCGGCCTGGCCGATCTGCGCCAGGGCATCGTCGAAGGTGCCCTTGTGCTTGCCCGTGCCGACGTCGAACAGCACCCCGGCGGTCTCCCCGGCCATGCTGCCCAGGGACTCGCCGATGCCCTCGCGCAGCATGCCGCCCGCCTTGGGGCCGAGCCGGCGGCTCAGGCCCGCCATGCGCGAGAGGTCGTCCGGGTCCGCACCCCGGGCCAGCTGGCGGGTGAGCTTGGCGTCCAGCCCCTCGGAGACGCCGGCGGCGACGGCGCCCACGGCGGCGCCGCGCCCGCCGGCCTCGAGCAGCGCCTCGAAGCCCTTGCCGATACCCTGCTGCCAGGTCTGGTCCTGGATGGCCGTCTGCGCGACGCCGCCGACGGCGCCGGTGAGGCCCTCGCGCACCACGGCGCCGCCCACCCGGCCGAAGCTGCCGGTGAGCTTGTTGCCCACGGCGGCGAGCTTGCCGGTGACCCGCCCGGTGCTGCCGAGCCCGCCCGCCAGGGCGCCGCCGGCGCCGGCCAGGGTCGCCTCGATGGCGGTCTGCGCCGCATCCGTCGCCGCCTCCTCCCAGCCGTAGCGCCCGCCGCGCATGCCGGCCTTGACCGCCATGGTGGCGGCGCCCGCCACCAGCGCGGTGATGACGCCGGCGGCCACCAGGTTCACGCCCGGAATCAGCATCAGCGCCACCGAGATCACGACGGCCAGCGTCGTGATGGCGCCGGTGATGATGGACTCCTGCCGGTCCAGCTCCGCCTGGTAATTGCGCGCAGCGTTGTTCAGGTGGTCCATGCTGCGGCGCATGGCGATGCGGTTGCCGCGGAAGCGCCCGCCCTGACTGCCGGGCGGCAGGGTCGCGTCGTTGGGGCCGGGGCCGAAGGCATAGGTGGCGTAGGGCTCGGCGATGCGCCCGTCGCGTCCCAGCACGGCGCCTGGGTCGTTCGGGATCTCCGTGCCGGGCGGGGCGTTGGCCCGGGCGGCGGCGATGATCTGCTCTGACAGCTCCGAGCGCTTGCGCTGCATGAACTGTTGCTCGTCGCTGCCGGCCATGGCCGCCCGGCCGAGACCACCGGTGCCCTGCACGCGCTGGAAGCGCTCCCGGCGCAGGGCCTGGGCCATGTGGTCGCGGTCCGTCACCGGCTCCCCGTAGGCCAGGTCCGTGAGGCGGCCGGCGAGATCCCCCGAGACCTCGCTGCCGAAGCCGCCCTCCTCGCCGAGGCCGAGGAAGCTGTCGAAGTCGCTGCCTTCCTCCCGCCGCCATTGGCCGCGGGCCGCCGCCATCTCGCCGGCGCTGCGGCCGGTGAAGCCATGCTCCAGCAGGGCCTCGTTGGTGCCCGCACCGGCGGTGGCCAGATAGGTGGTGGAGGCGACGCTGGCGCGGCCGCCCTCCACCAGCTCCCGGGCGTAGCGGGCGCGCTTCTCGGCATCGGTAAGGTCGGCGGCGCCGGTGACATCGGTGCGCAGGCCGCGCAGGTCCCGCACACCGCTGAACAGCCGCTGGGTGCGGGTGGAGATGCTCGCCGTCACCTGGTCGTCTGGCAGGTCGGCGACGCGTGCCGCGGCGGCGGTGGCGGCCTGATCGGCCTCGCCGGGGGCTGCGTTGCGGGCGGCGTCGTCCGCCGCGAGGCGGGTGGCGAGCAGCTTGAGCCGCTTGGCACGGTCCTGCTCCGCCTGGCTCAGCGCGTTCAGGGCGGCCTGGTGCGCGGCGGGGTTGGCGGCGTAGTAGTCCCGCTTTTCCTCCAGATCGCGCCGCAGCCGGGCCAGGCGCTGGTCCTCCAGCGCCAGGGTCACGCGCTGCTCGCTGTCCTCGGAGGGGCCGAAGGTCTCGCCCTCGGCGCGCTGCATCTCGTAGGCGGCCTTGGACGCCCAGGCCTCGTCGCTGGCGAGCCCGTGGCGGGTCAGATCCTCGATGTAGCGCCGGGTGGCACGGCCCACGGCCTCGCCGCGGTTGTGCGCATTCAGGCCGGCGGTGGGATCGGCGAAGGCGCGCTCCCGGGCCATGCGGTCCCGCGGCGCGGTCATGGCGTGGATGAAGGTGGCCTGCGCCTGCGCCTGGGCCTCCTCCGGGGTCTGGCCCGAGGCCGCGGGCTGCTGGTCGGCACCGGTGCGCTGCCTGGCGAAGGCCAGCACGGCGTCATTGAAATGGCCCTGGACCTCATCCGGCGTGAGCGCGGCGCCGTGCTCGGAGAGGGCGAATTCCTCGCGGGTCATCCGCTCCAGGTCCGCGCCGAGGCGGAACAGCTCCTCGTCGCCCCGGTCCCGGGCTTCGACACGGCGCTCCTCGATGCGCGCCGCCAGCGCCGCCGCCGGGTCGAGGTCCAGGTAGCTCGTGGAGATGGTCAGCGCGGGGCCCGAGAGCTTGTCCTCGAGCATCTGCTGCGTGCGCTCGCGCTCGGTCGCGCTCACCTGGCCCGCCGCCGCACCGCCGGGCATGAGCTCGAAGGCCTGGGCGCGCAGCAGGTTTTCGCGGGTCTTGCGGGAGTTGCCGAACCAGGCATCGCCGGAGAAGATGCCGAGGGAATCCTCCACCACCTGATCACGGCCGCGCTTGCGGGTGAGCGCGTTGCTGGAGAGCAGGTTGGTGACGGTGTCCGCGTCGTCGTCGTCCAGCACCTCGGTGGCACGGCTGCGCAGGGTGTCGGATTTTTCCGTGTCGAAGGTGGCCTCCACCGCCGACGGCCCCGGCCAGGGCAGCCCGCCGATGGCGTCGAACACCTGGTCCGGCTTGGCGCGGGTGGCGTAGGCGTAGTAGGCGCCGCCAATCGGGGTCGCCACCGTGAGCGCCACCATGCCGCCGGTGCCGAGGCTGCGCCGGGGCATGGCGTCGTCCGCCTGCTGGGCGCGCTTGTTCAGATCCTCGCGGGTGGCGGTGACCACTGTGGCGAGCGTCTGGTCCGCCATGCGCACGCGGTAGGCCTCCACCGCGTCGTTGTAGGCGCTGCAGGCACAGCCCAGGTCCTGGTTGATGCTGGCGGCGAAGCCCGCCATGGTGCGCGCAAGCTGCCCCTCGGGGTCGTCCCGGGTGGCGGCGAGCGCTTCGATGCGGCGCTTGGCATAGCCCTGTGCCGCCGCCAGCGTCTCGCCCATGGCCGCCGTGAGCACGCCCGTGCTCTGGGATACGAACAGGTTCATGTCCACGGCGACGCCCTGCTTCACGTCGTCGATGCCGCGCAGCGCCGTGGTGGCCTGCTCGCTGAGCTTGGCGGCGGTGTCCGCGGCGCCTGCGGCCATGCGCTCGTGCATGCCCTGGGCGCGCTCGGTGAGCATGGCCAGCTGCTGCGCCGGCAGCCCCGCGGCGCTGGCGCGGGCCTGCTGCAACAGCGGGCCGATCCGGCGCACGTCCAGGAACTGCCCCGGCGGCAGCAGCGCCGCGGCCCGCGCCACCAGCTCCGGATAGGCCTCTGCCAGCGCCGGTGCCGTCGCCGCGAGGGAGCGCTCCACGCTGCGGGCCTGCCGGCGCAGCCCGGCGATGGCCTTGCGGGCGGCCTTGCGCAGGCCGCGCACCAGGCGCGGCTTCAGATCGCCGCGGAGATAGTCCTTCACGCCGCGGCGCTTGTCCTCGAGCTGGCGGCGGTAGCGGGCAAAGTCCGCAGCGCGGCGCTCGGCATCGGTGGCGAAGGCCTGCTGCGCCTCCTTGGGCCGCTTTTTCATCAGCGCCCCGTAGCGGGTGCCCACGGGGGTGGTGATGCCGAGGGCAACGCTCAGGAACAGCCCGGCGTAGGTCTCCAGCGCCGCGGCGCGGCGGTCGAGCTCCTGTTTGCGCTGGCCGTGGGCCACCTTGTGATCGCGCTCCAGCACAGGCTCCGCGCGGGTCTGGACCCAGCGGCCCACGGCGCCGCTGTCCTGGTCCTTGATCCATTGCGCAAGCCGCTCTTTGGCGTCATCCATGGTGCGCGACACCTCGGGCTTGGCGCAGCGCGGCTCGGGCGGCTTGTCGGAGACGACGCTCTTGGCGCCCTTGGGCGGGGGGAAATCCGGAATCTCGAGCGGCTCGACCTTGCCGGTGTCGAGGATCTGCGTGACCTTCTTTTTGGCGTCGGCGAGGTACTGGTCGCGAAAGGCCTGGCGCAGCGCGTCGTAGGCCTCCCGCATGGCCGCATCGTTGCCGACGAGCTGGTCATGGACCTCCTGCACCACCTCGGCGCGCTTCTTTCGGCCCTGCTCGTCCTGTTGCTGCTCCTGGGCGTTCAGGTGCGCGAGCGCCGCGTCCGCCACCCGGTCCACGGCGCCCACCGCCTGCCCGATGCCGTGCTCGATGCGGGCGACGCCGCCCGCCAGCGCGGCGGCCACGGGCTGCGTCAGCAGCAGCAGCGCATGGCCGGTCTCGCGCGCCAGGTGCTCTGTGTCGAAGACGATGCGGCGCTGTCCGGCCCGGGCCTCCTCCACCAGGGCGGCCATGGCCTGGCGGACCTGGGCATGGTGCAGCGCCGGCGGCTTACCGGTGCGGGTGCGGATCTGCTCGGCGCGCTCCCGGGCGGCGGCGGGGGGCGAGGGCACCTCCGGCGGCGCGATGCCGAGCACCGCGATGGGCAGCTCCGGCAGCGCCTCCTCTGCCCGGGTCCGCGCCAGCGCCCCGTCGCCGGCGGCGACTGCCGGGGCGCCCGGCGGCTGCGCCCCGGCGGCACCCTGTGTCTGCTGGCCGTCCTCGTTCCGCACTTCGTCCTCTTGCGGTGCAGCGTCTTCGCGCTGTGCCTGCTCCCCGGCCGGTGCCTGGTCGGCGTCTGCATCGCCCGGCTCGGGCTCCGCCGTCGGCCCGTCGGCGCCGTCCGCACCCGCGTCGGTGGCGTCGTCCGCCTGTGCCGCCGCGTCGTCAGCGCTGCTGTCGCCGGCCGACGCGTCCTGCTGCGGCGGCGCGCCGGTGAGATAGCTGGGGGGGGCCGCGGCGTCGGCGACATCGGTGTCCGCCGTCGGCGCTGCTGCCGCCGGGTCCGGTGCCGTGTCGCCATCGGGGCGCAGCCGCAGCACCGGGTCGCGGCGGCCGGGGACGGCGTCGGCGGGTGCAGCGCCGCGGCCGAAGGCTCCGGGCCGTTGCGGGGCGGGCGCCGGCGCAGCAGCGGGCAGCAGGGCCGCGTCCGGCATGGCGGCGGCTCAGTGCAGGCCGTGCGGGTGCAGGGCCTGCGCCAACAGCGGGGCCATGCGCCGCGGCAGCTTCGGCAGCCACAGCCAGCGCTCGCCCAGGCGCGTGAGCCCGTCGCCGGCGACGCCGGCGTCGGCGCCGGGGGCCGACCAGCGCCAGCACAGCCACACCGGCGCCGGCAGCAGCCAGGGCGCGATGTCGCGCCAGCCCGTGGGGAAGGCATTGCTCGCCTCGTTCGGGAACCGCAACAGGCCGGCATTGGCGGCCTGGATGTCGAGCTCGGTGAGACCGGCGCCCGGGGCGAGCCGCGGTGGACGGCGTTGCGCGTCGTCCAGCAGCGGCAGCAGGGACTCGGCGAAGGAGGCGTCGAACAGCGCCAGGCAGTCCTCCCGCGTCGGCATCAGCGTGGCCGTGAAGGCCGGGTCGTGCAGGCGCCGGATCACGGGCTCGGCGGCCTGCGCCACCACGGCCAGCGCGGCGAGCGCCCGAGTGCGGGCGGCGGCCACCGCGGTGAGGTGCGCCACGGCCCGGGCCGCCGCCTGGGCCACCACGGGCTCGGTGTCGGTCTGCAGTGCGCCGATGGCATCGGCGGTCTCCAGCGACTCCAGCTCGGCCAGCCCCCAGAGCGCATGCAGCCGGGTGCCCGCGTCCGCGCTGGTCAGGCGCCCCACCAGTGCCGCCGTGTCCAGCCAGGGCAGGGCGTCCGCGATCAGCCCGCGCAGCACCGGCGGGCAGGTGTCCATGTCCAGCACCCGCAGCATGGCGATGGGATTCAGGGTGTAGACCAGATGCGGCTTGTGGCCGCCGTGGGTCCAGGTGGCAAGCGCCGGCTCGCCGGCGATGCCGGGCTCGGTGGTCTGCGCAGGCTCCGCCGGCGTCCAGCCGAGCTCGGCCAGGCGCGCCGCCAGCTCGGCGAAGCCCAGTGCCGGGTCCAGGATCAGCACCCGCGGCAGCAGCAGCGGATTCATGCGCCCGCCCCCGCGTCGACCGCCGCCGTGCTGCTGCCGCCGGCGCTCGCGCCCGGGTCACTTGCGCGGCGGCTCAGCTTGGCGGGCTCCGGGCGGCCCAGCTTGCGGTACTCCGCCTGCACGCCAAGGTACAGCGCCGGCGGCGGGATGGCGCCGGCAGCCGGGGCATGCGCGGCGGCGGTGAGCACGGCGTTGCGGATCTGCCCGCCGGAGAGCTCGCAGTTGCCGGCCAGGAAGCGGCACACAGCGTCCCCCGGCGTACGCGGGCCCAGATGGCTCTGCCACAGGGCCAGGCGCTCGGCGAAGCCCGGCAGCGGGAATTCCAGGATCACGTCCAGCCGGCGGGTGAAGGCCGGGTCGATGCGCTCGCGGCTGTTGGTGGTGAGCAGCACGATGCCGGGGTGGGTCTCGATGCGGGACAGCAGGAAGTCCGTCAGCATGTTCGCATAGCGCTCGCCGGTGTCGCGGCCGTCGGTGCGGCGGCCGAAGACGCCGTCCGCCTCGTCGAACAGCAGCACCACGTCGGCCGCCGCCGCGCGGTCCAGCAGCTCCGCCAGGTTCTTCTCGGACTCGCCGATGTACTTGTTCATGACGGCGGACAGGTCCACGCGAAACAGCGGCGCCCCGAGCCGGGTGGCCACATGGCTTGCGGCGAGCGTCTTGCCGGTGCCGGACTCGCCGACGAAGAGTGCCCGCACACCGGGGGTCGGGGTTGCCGCCAGCGTCGGTCCCAGGTCCGCCCACAGGGATTCGCGGCGCTGGGCGCGCAGGATGACCTCCTCCACGCCGGCGGCCACCGGCGGCGGCAGCACCAGGGCCTCGGCGGCGACCTGCCGCGGCAGCGGCTGGGCGAGCCGGCGCAGGTCCGCGGCGGCCAGGGTGCGGCGCGCCGCCGCCACTGCCGCAAGGCCGAGCGGTCCGTCGGCCTGGGCCGCGCCCAGCGCCGCCTCCGCAGCGGTGCGGCGGATGGCGGGGGCGCTGAGCCGGGCGTTGGCCAGGGTCTGGGCCAAGTCTGAGCCCGCCGCCGCCGGCGCCTGTGCCCCCAGCAGCGCCGCCCACAGGTCCCGCCGCTCGGCGGGCTGCGGCAGCGGCATGGCGAGCTCCGCGGTGCGCAGGTCCGCCACCGTGCCCTGCTCGCCGAGCAGCACCACCAGGGGCACCGGCGGCGTCACGGGCGGCAGGTCCAGGGCCTCGCCCGGCCCGGGCGCCGCCCGCAGCACCACCATCGACCCTGCCAGCGCGCAGCCGAGGCGCAGCTCGGCGTCCTCGAGCCAGGTGTCCTGCGGCACGCAAAGCGCGTTGCGCCCGAGCGCCTGTGCCAGGGCCGCCGCCGTCTCCGTGCGGCCGGAGCCCGGGCCGCCGCGCAGCAGCACGGCATCCAGGGTGCCGTCTGCGAGCCGCGCCGCGAACGCCGGCAGCGCGGCGCTGAGCGCCGCAGGGAGTTGCCCCGGTGCCGGCGGCGGCGCGCAGCCGGGCCAGTCCGGCAGGCCGCCGCAGAGCACGGCCCAGAGCCTGGGCGCGAGGCCCAGGGGCGTGAGCGGCAGCGGCAGGTCGCCGCGGGTGGTCACCAGGCCCATGGCGAGCGGTGCCTTGAGCGCCCGGGCCGCGTCCGGCCGATCAAGCCCCAGCGCCGCCTGCAACAGTGCATCACACAGGTGCAGGGTTGGCCGCGGCTCCCGCGCCGGTGCCTGGAGCGCGGCGACGGCCATGCAGGCGGGGTGCGAGCGCTCCATGCTGCCCAGGATGCAGAGCAGCAGCAGGGCGTCGTCGGCATGGCCCTCGGCATCGGCGATGCGCGCGAGGGGCAGGTCCATGGCGCGCAGGTCGGTGAGGCCGGTGGCGATGTGCCGGCGCAGGCCTGAGTCCGTTGGGGCGCCGGCGTCCGCGGGCTGGGGCATTGCCGTGCCGAGCGCCTCCACCAGCAGCCGGCAGCAGTCGTCGTCCTGCGGCAGGGCGCGGCGCCAGAGCAGCAGCAGCGCGGCCAGGGCGACGCCGACGGCCGTGGCCCCGGCGCTGTCGGGGCTCGCGCCCGCGGCGGACTCGGCGGCAACGGCCGGCTTGTTGAGCGCCGGGGCCGTCATGCCGGCGGCTCCGCCGCGTCGTAGTGGAAGCGCACCACACGGCCGAGCCAGGGCACCCAGCCGGGGTCGATGTCCAGGGCCGCGAGCCGCACCGCGAGCCGCACGGCCGAGGGCGGGAAGCGCACGTCGAGATGCGTCGGTGGATGCGCCACCTGGCCTGGGACACGCAGCAGCTCGGGCTGCCAGAGGCCGCTGTGTACCTCGCCCAGGTCATCCGCCTCGGCGTAAAGCCGTCGCCCGAGGTCCAGCAGCGCCGGCAGCGCGGGCCAGCGCGGCGTCTGCGGCAGGCCTGCCGCGTCGTCCAGGCCCAGGCGTGCGGCGAGGAAGCCCGCGGCGGCGCCGTCCGCGGCGAGCCCAAGCCCGCAACCCAGCCACCAGAGCCTGAGCCAGCCGTCCTCCGGCGTGTCCGGCGCCGCCAGCAGCGCCGCCGCCTCCGGGCGGTTCAGGAAGTTGATGAGGTAGAAGACGCCGGCCTCGGCGATGGGCACCTCCGGCGTTGCATCGGTGGGGCCGGTCTGCCATGTGTCCGCAGCGATGGGCTGCGGACCGTCGGGCACGGGCTGCGGCACCTCGTCCGGGCCGGATGCGGGCGTGGGCGCCGGCGGCGCTGCGGGCCGCGGCGTCGGCGCCGCGTCGCGAATGCGCAGCAGCGGATGTGGCTGCGGCAGGTTGGGTGGCGCTGGGTTGGGCGCCTGCTGCGAGGCTGGAGCCCGGGTGTCCGCGGCCGCGGGCTGCGCCGGGATGTCGGTGGTGTGCTGACCTGCTTTGGCCGGCGCCGGCGGTGTCGATGCTGGGGTGGCGGCGGACGGCGCCGCGTGCTCGGCTGCCGATGCTCGTGCACTGCTCGGCGCGCGGCGGGCCGGGTCCGGCGGCGGCGTCTCGCGGGTGAGCCCTGCCCGCGCTGCTGCGTCAGCCGGCTGCGCACGCAGCGTGCGTCGCGGCGGCATCGTGGTGGATGTCGTAAGCAGCGCTGCCACAGCGACGATGCTGGCGACGGGCGCCGCGGCGAGCCTGGCGGGCCGCCATTCCAGCAGCAGCAGACAGGCGCTGAGATGGACACGGGCATCGGCGGTCGGGAGCCCGGTGACGGCCGCCCGCCAGCGCTGCAGCAGCGCCGCGGGCGGCGGCTCCGGCAGGGGCTCGGGCGCGGACGCCCGGGGCGCAAGGTCGAGCCCGGTGGCGTGGGCGAGCCGGGCCGCCAGGTCCGCTGCGCCATCGCTCCCGAGGCTGGCCCAGACCGCCGGCAGGGCCGTAAGCCGGTGCAGGCGCTCCGCCACCGCGGCGAGGCGCAGCGGCACCTGGGCCAGCAGGCGATGCACCGCAGCACCGCGGGCCGCGGGCCCGCCCGGAGCGGCCCAGTCCCGTCCCAGCAGCTTGGGCGCCAGGCGGTGCCAGAACCAGCGCTCGCCCACCAGCCCCAGGGCGAGGTCCCGGGCGAGGTGGGCCAGCAGGTCGTCGAGGTCGTGGAAGAAGACCGCGCCGGCGTCGCCGGCTCCGGGGTTGCCGCCGTGCACGGCCAAATCCAGCGCGGCACGGGTGCCGGCGGCGGCCTCGGCGGCAATCCGGCTCAGGCCGCTCTGGACCTTAAGCCGGCGCAGCAAGACCCAGCGCCGGTCGGTCGGATGCGGCCAGTGCGCCTGCTCCAGGGCACTCACCGCCGCCTGCCGCTGCGTCGTGGCTGCCCGCAGGTGCAAGCGGCCGATCACCAGCGCATCGGCGCCCAGGGTCAGGGGGTCCATGTCGGTTGCCGCGGGCGGGCGCATGTGCGGGTGGCCGGCATCAGCCGAGCTTGGCCACCGCGGCGCTCGCCAGCACCGCGAAGCGGGTGGTGACGGTCTGGGTCTGCAGGGCCGCCTCCACCTGCACGATGTCGGCCACCGCCCCCTGCTCATCCTGGTCCTGCACGCGCAGCAGGCCGACCACGCGGCGGGCGTCGTCCAGCA
>NZ_CAJXYK010000087.1 GCF_913063425.1 uncultured Thiohalocapsa sp. | reverse complement strand
AGGGGCGGCTGTGGGTCTTGGTCACGCCGAGGTCGGCGAGCAGGAAGGCGACCGGCTTGGAGGTCATGCTTGGGCCGCGGTCGGCGTGCACGGTGAGTTGTCCGGGGGCGATGTGGTGCTTGGCGCAGATCTCGGCGATGAACTGTTGGGCCTAAGGTGGCGCACTCGCGGGTGGCGACCATCCAGCCGACCACATGGCGGCTGAACACATCGAGGATCATGTAGAGGTAGAAGTACGCATTAGGCGTTCGCGCCGCTCAGCGGGCTGCTCAGGCTGAGCCCCAGCAAGCTGGAGATTTTTTTTTGGACGTCGATGATGGTCTCGGCCTGCGCCAAGCGCTCGCGCAGCTGCGCGTTCTGGCGCTCAAGCTCGCGCAGGCGCGCCAGCGCGATGCCCTCAGGCTTGGCCTTGGGGCCGCGCTTGTGCGGCGCCAGGGCCGCCAAGGCCCCCGCCTCGCGTTGGCGCCGCCAGGTGGTCAAGTGAGAGGAGTACAGCCCCTCGCGGCGCAGCAGCCTGCGGTCGACGCGGATTTGAGCGAAACGCCCGTCGGCAGCGCGAGCGGATCGTCCCACGCTTGGCAACCCGGCCGCTCACCAAGGACCTTGCGTTGGCGACTAAGAGCCAACAGGCGCATGGTGGGCGGGCGCGTGTCGGCGCGGCCGCCGCCCGCCGCGATGCAGCGCAAGCGGAGGCTCAAATTGTTGCCTGCCGTCGCAAAGAGTCAGCGTAATGTAGCCGAGACGCAATTGCGCACGATGAACCGGTCGACGTCTCGCTCCTGTGCCGGCAAAAAGCGCCAAAACAACCGCTTAAACCCGGCTTCGGCATCCATTTCGACGATGTCCGCGGCGTGCGCGCGCAGCGCCGATAGCGTCTGTGGCGGCACGCTCGCGTCAACGTAGAACCGGCACGTCCATCCCGGGTAGAGGAGTCTGCGCAGCTTGGCATTCTCCACCGCACCGACGTTGTAGATGGGCAGGTCACCCCAGAGACTGAAGCTGATCACGTTCATGGTTTTCGGTGGGCTCTGTTGAGCGGTTGAGTGGCGTTTGGCCGCGTCCATCCCTCCGCCTGGCCCGCCGCCTGGGCGGCGGGCCGTGGGCGCTGTGCTGGGCGCAGGTGTCGGCGACGGCGTCGTCGTGTTGGCGGGCAGCGTGCCCGTCGACCAAGCGGGCGCTGCCGGTGGATACCGCCTGAATCGCGTCGACCGCCACGTGTTGCATTTATACATCTTCAGCGTCGGTCACGCCCGCATGACGTGCTTCAGGCTCACCGTCTTGCCTTGCCCCGCAAGCCCCCATAAGCCATTGTTGATGCGTTGATACGGTGTGGCCCTGATGGTGCCGATGATGCCGTCGGCGCCGTCGTTGCTACACGCCACGACATTATAGCTTGACGCGGCTGTTGCGTTGTGGCACCGTTGCCTTCACTCTCCTGGCGTAGCTTACGGGCAACAAGCTTGGCGGGTCGCGATCGTGTGTTACAGGCCATGGCACCAGCCAGTTGTCACTGGGCGCGAAGCCCGCGATGGGCCGGCGGTACGCCCATCAGTCCAGGGGCGAGGTATTTCTCAAATGCATGGCATGCCTGAGCCAGGCAACGGCCTGTATTTTTGTAGGGCACCAACCCGACAAGTAGGGCCCCAGCCCGACGAACTGCAGCCCCCGGCGGCAGCCGTCGCGCCAAACCTAATTCACAGCACCCTTCAAACCCGGTAACATACCTACGGATATTCACGTAATTTGGGCCCCGACCCATGAGCTTCGACAGAGCCACACAGATGCGCAGGTTGGACGCTGCTACAATGCGGCGAACGCCGGCCAGGCGCGCGCACGACGGCGAACATGACCGCAACCGGCCGCCTCAGCCGCGATGTCCACGCCAGCCAGTGACATTAGCGATGGGCAGCTGCGCACGCCCGCGACGGGCGCCGTGACTGACCAGTAGACGAAACCCTTCGCTCCCTCGAGCTTCGCCCCTCAAACCCGAGACCCGCAACACGGAGAACCCCGACCATGGCACTTCAAGCCTTCGAAGCGAACTACTACCTCGAGAACAACCCGGACGTCCTGGCAGCGGTCCGTTCGGGCGCCATGCCGAGCGCCGAGTGGCACTATATTTATTTCGGCGAGGCCGAAGGACGCATGCCCAACCCGTTCTTCGACCCCAGCCTCTATCTGTCCCAAAACCCTGACGTGCTGGCCGCTGTCAACGCTGGCGTCTTCAGCACGGGTCTGGAGCACTACTCCATGTTCGGCGCTGCCGAGGGGCGCTCGAACGGTATCATCGTCTTTGAGGAGGCGTACTACCTGGCGCAGAACCCCGATGTTGCCGCCGCCGTAGCCGCCGGGATCTTCGAAAGTGGCTACGATCACTTCGTGCTCTTCGGCGCCGCAGAAGGTCGCGACTCGGCACCGGGCGTCACCCCGCCGCCCGTGGATGGCAACACCTTCGTGCTCACGCAGCAGGCCGACAACATCCCTGGCAACAGCCAGGACAACACGTTCCTGGCGCCCGTGACCCAAAACGAGACCGGTGACGGCGTGCTGGCCAACACCTTCGAGACGGGTGACGTGCTGCAGGGCGGTGGTGGCCGCAACGTGCTCATCGCCGACCTGATTCAGTCGGCGACCACGCCCTTCGACGCAACCCCGCCGATTTCCGCGACAACGGCGAATATCCAGGAAGTGTACTTCCGTGCCCAGACCGGCAACGGCGGCATCAATACCATCGACGCTCAGAACATGTCCGGCGTCGAGCAGTGGTGGTCCGATGAGAGTCGCAGCGACATCGTCATCGAAGACATCCGCTCGCTGCCGTCGCAAACCACCTTCGGCATGCGCCTCACTGATCCGGGCGTGAACTACACGGCCTACTTCAACCCGCTCTTCGTCGATGGCGGCGACGAGATCGAGTCCTCCATCACCATCGTCATCCAGGAAGTCACCGGCGGCCAGGATCCCGCGGTGACCGAGCTGGAAAATATCTCCGTTCGTGAGATCAATTTCGCCCTGAACGGCGTCGAATACAGCCTCAGCAACGAGGCCATGACGGCGGCCAACACCTGGGACGAGTTGCAGCTCGGCATCGAAGAGGCGCTGACCACAGCGGGTCTGGCAGACCTCACGGTCACACATAGCGGCAACGGCATCTTTGTCATCGACGACACCGCTGGCGGTATCTTCGCTGTCGATCAAGGCGAAGCGCTGATCTTCGGCGCGGCTGCTGACATTGACGTGCGCAACCGCGTCGACGTTGGCCAGATCATCGACGAACTTCCCACCGAAACCACCGCCGTCCTGGACGGCGCAGGTAGCGGTTCTCAGGGCGGCGCACTCAACCTGGGCGCCATGTCCGGCTTGCGCGGCATCGAGGTTGTGGACGTCGTCGTCGGCCAGGATAGCCACCTCACTGCGTTGACCTCGTTCAACCAGACTCCTGGACAGTTCCAGTTCAACCCTGCGACTGGCTTGTTCGAAACCGCCCTTTTACGCAATGGTCAACCCAACGAGTTCCTGGAGGTGGTGAATCTCTCGAGCCTCGAGGCCGCCGGTGATCTGGCCCTGGGTATCACGGACCCGACTGCGATCGACGGCCGCCTGCTGAGTTCCCAAACCGGCGTGCCGGGCGGCGTGGCGGCCGCTTTCGTCTCCGGACTGAACAACGTCCGCGTAGTCAATGGCGAAGCCTTTGGCGGTGCGCTTAACATAGCCATCACCCTGGACGACAACGCCATCGGGCGCTACCTCGACGAAGCCACCGGTACAGTCGACTTCGTCTACGGTGCCTCGGCACAGAACGACATCTTCAACATCGCAGACCTGGGCTCCGCCGGCGGCGTCGGTGCCGACCAAGACTTCGCCATGCAGGTGGACATGGCCGCGGGTGACGACATCCTCATCATCGACGCCCCGACGGCCCAGCGGGTCTCCGTCGACGGTGGCGAAGGCGACAACACCATCAAGGTGTCCAACAGCCACGGTACGACTACGGTCAACACGTTTGCCGCCTTCGCTAACTTCCAGACCTATGAGGTGGAAGGACCCACTTTCGCGACGGTCCACGACTTCGAGAGTATGCCGGGCGTCACCAATGTCGTCATCGCAACCGTGGGGGGCGTCAGTACACAGCTGATCAACCTTGAGGTTGACCAGAATGTTACCGTCACCGGCAAAAATCAGACTGTCGGGAACGCTAGCACTGACGATCAGTTTTTCGGGCAAATCCGGCTGACGGACGACGCTGGTCCCACCCGCTTCATCACGCTGGATAACACGGCGCGGCTCGCCAACGTCGATGTCAATGGTGATCGTATCGACGGTGAATTGACAGTCGATCAGATACTGGTTGACGGTGATGACAGTCAGACACGCGCCGTTACCATCGACTCCACCGGTGAACGTAACACGTTCAACACCGTGAACGACTTCGACGGCGAGGCAGTCACCAGCGTCACGCTGCAAGGGACGCAGGATCTGCGATTCCATATCTCGAGCCTTGCCGAATCGCCCGTGACGGCCGGCCAGAGCCCAGCCCTATCCATCGACGCCAGCACGCTGACGGGCAACTTGACGCTTGCACTCAATGCGGATCTGTTGACGCGTGCGAACGACGATCAGGTGACTGGCACAGACGGCGAGAGCGATCTGCTCCAGCTGTACGGGGCTGACCCAGGCTCGGACGGTGCTGCCTCGATCTCTGGTTTCGAGACCATCCAATTCGGTGCGCCCTTCGCTGCCCCATTAGCCTTAGGTTTCAGCGGTATCTTCGACACGGCAAACGTCTCAGGCGTAGGTCTTTATGACTTTGAGCGTTTGGACGGTGCGACGACGCTGGACAATATCGGTGGCACGATAAATGCCAGAGTCAATGGCGATGGACCCGCGAATGAAGCCCTGACGTTCACCGCTGCGGCTCAGGCTACAGGCAACGTTGTCAACCTGGCTGTGGGTGATGACGGTTACACTAGTAGAGTGACGACAAACGATGTCCGAACGTTGAATGTCGATCTCGTCGGCGAGGATGCCATTGGTGATGCTTTCACCCTTGATTTCGATGTGGATGACTATGCAGCGACGCTGTCATTCTCGGGCGGTGGTGAAGGTGACTCTGTCAGTCTAATCGCCAATGATTTACCGTTTTCACTCGCGCGAATTGATTTCTCTGAGTTCGTTGGCGATGTGAGCAATGTTGTGTTGGACCGACCCGCTGTTCCTGCAAATACTACTAACACCGAAGTGGTTCTAAACGGATATAGTATTGGCATCAATGATCAATACGACGACTTTGTCCCCTTCCCCCCCCCCTTCGATATGATCACGACTTATCGGCTTACCACGGATGCTGTCGATAATACTGAAGTCTGGGAGATCGAGGGATTCCGGGGCTTTAACGAAGCCGGCGTCGGACTGAGCAATCTTTCGATCCTGGACTTCCGAGCCCTGGGTGTGGAAGGGTTGGCGGATCTCGTCGTTGTGGATGATGGTGCTAATACTACGATCACATCCTCGGGCGATTTGAACTTCGAGATCGAGCTCGTCGGTGTTGTTACGACGGACCTCGGTATTAGTGAGAACTTTGTGTTCGCAGCCTAACGTACCTACGGCTCCGTACTAGCCGCAGCCAACGAGCAGCCCCTCCGCTCACGCGGAGGGGCTTTTTTATTGTCAATCGCACCTGAGTCGCCGTACGGGCGCTAAGGCGCTGCGCCCGGCACACAATCGCACGCGCTTGCACAGCAGCACGCAGGTGCTCCACCGCAACCGGGAGTCCCGACGATGGCCACACCCACACCAACCACCGTCACCATCGACGGCCAGCAGTACGCCATGGCGGACCTGTCACAGGAAGCACGCAACCAGCTGTTGAATGTGCGCATCTGCGATGAAGAGATCGCCCGCCTGCGTCAGCAACTGGCCATTGCACAGACGGCCCGCGTCGCGTACGCCAAAGCGCTGGCCGATGCCCTGCCCAAGCAGCAGAGCGACTAGGCAGCGAAGGGCTCGGCGTGTCAGCCCGGGGCGCAGCGGCGGCGTGTTGCGGCGCGCCGCCAGCCGGGCGCTGGATGATGCTGGCCACCACTACATGAGCCATTGCCCGCTGTGGCGGCGGGCCTACATGCTGCGGCCCGCGGATCGCGCATCGTCAGGCGCGGTGGCCTGACGCCACTGTGCCATCCATCCTTTCTGCATTCATGTGGTCCCCATACCGGTGGCCAAGGACGTCGCCAGGCCCGCGCAGGCTGGCTCGGCTGCGACGTGGCATGGTGGGGGCTGCCCATTCGGCGTTGCGGTGGCAGGGCGTTATGGGCGTGGCGGGGCAGGGTTTACGCCGTCGCCCCGGTCCGGGCCCGCGGTCTGCTGCCTGCCGACGCCACGGGCACGCGGCTGTGCTTGTGGCGTTGCGCCGCCCGCCGCGGCGGATGTCTTGGGCTGTTGGGGGGGACGGGCCGCTGCGGGGGTTGCGGCGGGGCCGGCCGCTGCACCACCGGGGCGACGGTGTCGCCGCGGCGCAGGAGTGGGCGGCGGCGCGCGCGCTTATTGCTCGCGAAAGGCCGTCGCCAGCCGATCGGTGATGGGCTTGGCCAGGTATGCGAAGAAGGTGCGCTCGCCGGTCTTGATCATGACGTCGGCGGGCATGCCCGGCAGCAGGGTACGGTCCTCGAGGTTGGCCATACCGTCGCGGGTGACGCGGATACGGGCCAGGAAGTAGGGCTGGCCCGAGGCTTCGTCCACCAGGCGGTCGCCGGAGACCGTCAGCACCTCGCCCGTCACCGTGGGGGTGTCGGCCATGTTGAACGCCGTGAAGCGGATATCCGCCTGTAGGCCCGGAAACACTTGGTCGATGTCGGCGGGCGAGACCTGGGCCTCGATGATGAGCTGCTCGCCATCGGGGACGATACTGAGGATTTTCTGACGCGGTTCGACGATGCCGCCTTCGGTGTGCACCGCAAGGCCGACGATGGCGCCGGCGACGGGGGCGCGGATCTCGGTGCGCTCCAGGGTCTTGCTCAGGGCGTGGATGCGCTCGCGCAGGTCCGCCAGTGCGGGCTGTACTTCGCTCAGGCGCTTGGCCACCTCGGTGTCGAAGTCGCGCTGTAGTTGGACGATTTGCAGCTCGGTCTCGGTCATTTTCACGCGCGCGCCGCCGATGCTGGCGACATGCTGACTGCGCTCGCCTTCCACTTCGGCCTCGAGGCGCTCGTACTCGCGCAGCCGTGCCTTGTCGCTGAAGCCCTGCTCGAACAGCTGCTTGAGCGAGTCGATCTCTTCGCGGTAGAGCTCGGCGCGTTGCGCCCAGCGCCCGGCCAGTGCCTGGTAACCGTTGATCTGCTCCTGCAGCTCTTCGATGCGCTGGCGCAGCACGCTTTTCTCGCCGTACAGGGCGGTGCGCCGATTGTTGAAGATTTGCGTCTGACCGGCCATGGCTTCGCGCACCCGCCGGTCGTCGGTGTGGTCGGTGAGCGCCGGCGGAAAATCGATGCTGCCAGCGTCGTCGCGCTCGGCCACCAGCCGCGCTTCTTCGGCCAGCAGGGCGTAGTACTGGCCGCGGGCGATCTCGAGCTGGGCGCGGATGTCGGTGGCGTCCAGGCGCATCAGGACGTCACCGTTGCGGACGTGGTCGCCTTCGCGCATCAGGATCTGTTCGACGAAGCCGCCGTCGAAGTGCTGGACGGTTTTGCGCGCGGATTCCACGGTGACCACGCCGGGTGCAACCGCGGCGCTATCGATGGGCGCCATCATGGACCAGATGCCGAAGCCGCCGAATGCCACCAGCAGTACGACTAAGCCGAACAGGCGCTCGGGTGTGTCGCTGGTGCGTAGGCCCCCCGTGCCTGCACCGTCGGTGCCGGCGTCGGGCGCCGCCGGCGCTGGCGCCGTGGGGGTGGCGGCTGCGTCCGATGGGCTCGAGGGGGTGGTGTCCAATGACCTGCCCGATGCGGTTGTGGGCTTGGGGTCTTGTTCTTGTGCCTGCTCGGCATCGCCACCAGCGGCCGGTTGCGCGGCGGAGTTGTGTGGGTTTGGACTGCTCATGGCGTGACTCGGGCGCGGCTTTGGCCGGCTTTGGGCGCTACGGGTGAAGGGGCTGCGCGTCAGGCGCGGGCCGGTACGCCCGCAGGGCGTTGCTTGCTCACCGCCGCGGGGCGGGCGAACTCGGCGAGCACCTGATCGCGCGGCCCGAACATGTGGATGCGACCGTCGCGCAGCACCATGATGCGCTCTACGCTGTGCAGCAGGTTGGGCCGGTGTGTGATCACCAGCACCGTGGCGCCGCTGCGCTTGAGATGACCGAGCGCGCTGACCAGCGCGGCCTCGCCATGATCGTCCAGGTTGCTGTTGGGCTCGTCCAGCACCACCAGGCATGGACTGCCATAGAGGGCGCGGGCGAGCCCGATGCGCTGGCGTTGTCCGCCCGAGAGCACGGTGCCGCCCTGGCCGATGGGTGTGTCGTAGCCCTTGGGCAGCCGCAGCACCATCTCGTGCACGCCGGCCTTCTGCGCTGCGGTGACCACGCCGTCGGGATCCATGTCGCCGAAGCGGGCGATATTTTCGCTGACGGTGCCCTCGAGCAATTCTACATCTTGGGGCAGATAGCCGACGTGGGGGCCGAGCTCGTCGCGGTTCCAGTCGTTGATGGCCGCGCCGTCGAGGCGCACGCTGCCCGCGGCCGGTGGCCAGACGCCGAGCACCGCGCGCGCCAGGGTGGATTTGCCGGCGGCGCTGGGGCCGATGATGCCGACGATGTTGCCGGCTGGGATATCGAAGCTGACGTTTTGCAGTACCGGTGTGCGTGCGCCGGGCGGCACCACGGTGAGCTGCTCGGCGACGACGTGGCCGCGCGGCGCGGGCAGGCGCATGGCACGCTTGCGCGCCGGAATGCTGAGCAGCAGATCGCGCAGGCGGTCGTAGGCACTGCGGGCGGCGAGGAACTGCTTCCAAGAGCCGATGAGCATGTCCACCGGCGCCAGCGCGCGACCCAGGAGGATGGAGCCTGCGATCATTGCCCCGGGTGTGATCTCGTGTTGGATGGCCAGGTATGCGCCGGTGCCGAGGATGAGCGATTGCAGCGTGATGCGAAACGCCTTGCTGGTGTTGGCCAGCACGCCCGCGCGGTCGCTGGCCTGTGCCTGCAGCCGTAACATATCGGCGTGGCGCGCCAGCCAGCGTCGGTGCACGTTATCGAGCATGCCCATGGCCTCGAGGGCCTCGGCGTTGCGCAGATGGCCGCCCACCGCCTGGTTGTTCTGCACCGTCAGGCCGTTGGCGGCGTTGAGGGGCTTGCGGGTGGACAGCTCGTTGATCACCGCGAGCATGACGATGACCACCAGCCCGGCAACGCCGACCCAGCCCAGGATGGGGTGCAACAGAAAGATCACCGCCAAATAGATGGGAATCCACGGCGTGTCGAAGAAGGCGAACAGGCCGGCGCCGGTGAGGAACTGCCGCAGGCTGGTGAGATCGGATAGCGGCTGCGTGCCGCTGGGGCGGCCGTAGCGCAGACCGGCGTCGAACATGGCGGTGAACAGTCGCTGACTCATGCTCATGTCGAGGCGCGCGCTCACCCGCACCAAGAGCCAGGTGCGCGCGATCTCGAGCAGCCCCATCACCATGAAGAGCGCCACCACCAGCACCGTGAGGGCCACCAGGGTGGAGACGCTGGCGCTGGCCAGCACCCGGTCATACACCTGCAGCATGTAGATTGCCGGCAGCAGCATCAGCATGTTGATGAAGAGGCTGAACAGGCCAGCGAACAGGAATGATCCGCGACTGGCCCTGAGCGCGGCACGCAGCTCGTCTTGCGCTTGGCCTGGGCGTTGATGGCTAGACATGTCTTTGCGCACTGACGGGCATCCTCTGGGCCGCCGTCGGGCGGCGATGATGAAGGGGCGGGCGGTGCTTCAGCCGAGGGGATCGAAGGTGATGCTGCCGTCGCTGCCCAGAAAGTCCAGCCCGCCTTGGTGTTGTTGAGCTGCTTGGGCCTGGCGTTGGGCCAGCGCAGCAAGCCGTTGCACGCGCTGCATGGAGAGCAGTTGGGCATAGGCGGCGCTGAGGGCGCCGCGCTGCTGCAGGGCCTTGAGCGTGTCGGCGGGGCAGGCGTCGAGGGCGCCGACGTCAATGCGATACAAGCCGTCTACCGGCTGTTTACCGATGGACGTGGTGACCTCCAGGGGCCACGGGGCAATGAGTCCGGCCTCGTGCAGTTGCGCGCTCAGCGTAACCACGGCCGCACGGCTTTGCTCGGTGTGGGCGAGAAAATCGAGCGCTTCCTTCGTGGTTTGCGCCGGCTCGTCCGGCGCGCTGAAAAACGCCTCCCCGTCCGGCGGCTCGGTGAGCAGGCCGCTGTCCTCATCGACGCACAGTGTCAGCTGGTCTTCGTTGGTTTTGCCCAGGCCAAAGGGATAAGCGCGGAGGGCCGCTGGGACATAGCCGACCAGCCAGCGACCGTTGACGTCGACGCAGAGGTTGTGTCCGGGCTCGAAACCGAGCACAACGCACAGCGTGTAGTGCTGCTCGGTTTTCAGGAATGCCATGGGCAGCTCGACCGCCACCTGCGACAGTTCAGCCGCGGCGACGGGCACCACGATGCGATCGGCCGCGAAGTGATAGTCGGCGGCGCGGCGCCAGTGCCTGTGACCATGGCGATCCTGCGTGACGGGCTGCCAGTTGGGCATAACTACGCCTGAAGCCGGGAGGTGGATGGTTGCTCGAATATGAGCGATGACAGTGCTTTACTAAACCCAAGAACTGTAGAGATCTGGCATGTCCGCGTCAAGGAAACCCATAAAATGGGGACGCACCATGTTTTCTGTCTGGCCGTTTAGAGACAGGTGCACCGACTGATCCGCCGTGAGATCGGACCAGTCGACCAAGATCGTGGGCTCGGCGACGGGCGCCAACAGCACCCGGCACAAGGTCGCGTAGAACGTCCGCCGCTCGCCTTGCAGCTTGCCGTTGCCGAGCAGGCGGTCGGCGCGCGTGATGCCGTGACGCAGACGCGTCTTCGACGTGAATCGCCGTCCGCTATCGCTCAGCGTCAACCAGCGGAGCGCTGACGCAGGCGGCGACCGCCGCAAACAAGGTCCCGCGGCGGCGCCGATGCACGCCAGCGAGCATTGGGTCGAGGCACCGGTGTAGGGTTGTCAGCGCATGCACGGGAGGTCTCCTGTGCGTTTGGTCACTTGCCAGGGACAGCGGCCCCTCGTGCATGTTCAGCGCCTTGCTCGAAACCGCATTTAACTCACTGTCTAAGCTCTAGATTTTGAGGGGATACCTCAGGGGCGCACCATGTTTCCTGTCTAGGAGCCTGTCCGACTTAGGCTCAGGATTCGGTCTCATCCGTATGCTACTGCCAAAAAATATACGAATCGGTTTA
>NZ_CAJXYK010000086.1 GCF_913063425.1 uncultured Thiohalocapsa sp. | reverse complement strand
ATCTGGCGCACCAGCATCAGGGTGCTCTGCATCACGTCCAGCGGCTCGAAGCCGGCGATGACCACGGGCTTGCCGAACTCGGCCGGCACGAATTCGTACGGCCGGCTGCCGATGATGGTGCTCACGTGCGAGGGGCCGAGGATGCCGTCCAGCTGCACGCCGTCCGGGCCGGCGGACGCCAGGATGGTTTTGAGCGCCGGCGGCGTCAGCACGTGGTTGCAGAAGACAGAAAAATTGCCCAGCCCCTCGGCGCGGGCGACCTTGAGCGCCACGGCCGTCGGCGGCGTCGTGGTCTCGAAGCCGATGGCGAAGAGCACCACCTGCCGCTCCGGCTGCCGGCGGGCGATGGCCAGCGCGTCCTGGGTGGAGTAGATCATACGGATGTCCGCCCCGCCGGCCTTGGCCTTGAGCAGGCTCTGCCGCTCGCTGGCGGGCACGCGCATCAGGTCGCCATAGGTGCACAGGGTCACGCCATGCTCCGCGGCCATGGCGATGGCCTGGTCGATGCGGGCCATGGGCAGCACGCACACCGGGCAGCCCGGGCCGTGCACGAACTTGAGGTTCTCCGGCATCAGGTCCTGCACGCCGTAGCGGTAGATGGCGTGGGTGTGGCCACCGCAGAACTCCATCAGCCGGTAGGTGCGGGCCGGGTCGGCCTCGGCGGCGATGGTGCGGGCGAGCTTCCGCGCGAGGGCGCCGTCGCGGAACTCGTCGATGTATTTCATGGCGCCGGTGCTCATCGCGGCGGTGTGCGGCGTTGGGGCGTTCATTGCGGCGCCTCCCCGGGGGTCAGGTCGTGGTCGAATTCCGCCGGGTCCAGCTCACCGGCGGACTGGATGAGCGCCAGGGTACGCGCCGCCTCCTCCGGGCTTACCTTGTTGAGCGCATAGCCCACGTGCACCAGCACATAGTCGCCCACGGCGGCGTCGTCCACCAGCGCGAGGGATATGGGCTTGCGGACGCCGCCCAGGGAGACGACGGCCTGATCGGTGCCCTCCTCAAGCTCGAGGATCTGGGCGGGTATGGCGAGGCACATGGGCTGCTCCGGATTCGGTTGTGTGGGGTCGGCACTGCGCCGGGCACACCGCTCGGGGTGTCAGCATACCGACAACTCATAATCGACACAGGGGTCCACCGCAGTGACGAAGAGCCGCGCGCGCGCTTCGAGCTCGGCACGGGCCGGCGCGGCGCCGCCGCGCAGGGTCGAGCCCGAGCCCTGCATCGGCGGCGCGATGTCGGCGGCGGCAATGCCGCCGAGACCTGCGGCGACGACACCCGCGGGGTGGAAGTTCCATTCCGTGGGGGCCAGGATGCGATAGTCCAGCACCCGCGCGGCGCCCGGCACCGCAGCGGGTGCCAAACCCACCCGATGCACCAGCAGACCCCGGGCCGCGGGGGCCGCGCCCAATCCCACCCGCACATCGGTGCCGGCGCCCTGCCCCTGCGGTGCGACGCACCCGACGCCCGCAGGCGCGCGGGCGTCCTCCGACCAGGGCGCCGCCAGCAGCGCGGCGTCACGCGCCAGCTCCACCAGCAGCGCCGCGAGCCGCGGCAGCAGCCCGTTGCCGTGGGCCGCGGCCAGCTCCGCCACCAGGCCGCGGCGTGCCAGCTCCCGGGCGAAGGGCGTGGTCTCCACGGGCAGGCCGGCCAGCTCCGGGGCTGCGATGAAGGCATCTGCATCCGCGGCGGCCAGCGGCGGCGCGAGCTGCGCCAGCAGCCCGCCGGCGTCGCCCACCGCCGGCAGTGTGCCGATGGCACTGCGGCCCAGATCGGCGAGCCCGGCCTCCGTCACCGCCCGTACCAGGGCCGCGGCGGGTGTCGGTGCCGCGACGGCCCACTCGTGCAGATCGGCCGCGGAGCCGGTGGCCGCGAGCCATTCCGCCGGAGCCGCCCCGAACACCTGCTCCGCTGCGGTCCCGGTGAGGGTCGCACAGGCGGACGCGACGGGGCCGGGCGCCGGCTCGACGCCGTCGGCACCGGGCAGGAAGGGATCGCCCGCGGTGCCCAGCAGGGCGCGCAGCTGCAGAAAGGCACGCATGGCCGCGGCGATGGCCGCCTCGCCCGGTGCCGGCTGCGCCGCCGGCGGCTCCCACTGTGGGACGGATTCGAGCCCGGCAAGGGCCTGGGGCCAGTCGAGCAGGAGCCGCCACAGGTGCTCTTTGGCGGTCTCCGCGCGCAGCAGCAGCGTCCGCGCCCATTGCGCGGACGGCGCAGGTGCCAGCCCCAGAGCCGCCTCGCAGGCGCGGGCGCCGGCCAGGGCCTGCGCGGTGCCGCAGATGCTGAACAGCAGCGGCAGCTGCCCGGCCACCGCCGCGAGCGGCTTGCGCGCGAACACCCGCGCCGCCGTCAGCGGGCGGCTGGAGGCGATGCGCACGGGCGGCGCAGCGTCGGAGCCAGGGTCGGGCTGGATGCGGATGTCGAGCTGGCCGGCGAGGTCGGACACGGGCAGGGCTGGCGTCGGCTTGCGTGCGATAGGCGGTAGGGTGACAACCTGGGAGTGTAGATGACCCGCCCCGGGGACATGGCCATGTAAACTGCGCGCTTTCACCCGCCGCCGCATCCATCGACATGCTGTCGCAGACCGAGCTCGACGCCCTGCGCGCCCCCATCCGCTTCGAGGCCGAGCCGGCGGGCCGGCGGCTGCGCTTCGAGTCCACCTGGGGCCTGTTCTCGCCGCGGGAGATCGACGCCGGCACCGCGCTGCTGCTGCGCCATCTGCAGGTGGCGCCGGATGCCGACTGCCTGGACCTCGGCTGCGGCTACGGCGTCATCGGCTGCACCCTCGCGGCGCTTGCCCCGCAGGGGCAGACGCTGATGGTGGACAAGGACTTCGTGGCCGTGGACTTCGCCCGGCGCAACGCGGCGCTGAACGGCCTCGACAACGCCGCGGCCCAGCTCAGCAACGGCTTTGCGGACATCGACCCGGCGCGGCGCTTCGACCTCGTCGCCAGCAACATCCCCGCCAAGGTGGGCAAGGAGCTGCTGACCATCCTGCTGCACGACGCCCGCGCCCGGCTCAACCCCGGTGGGCAGGTCTACGTGGTCACGGTGAACGGCCTGCGGGAGTTCATGAAGCGCCACCTGCGCGAGGTCTTCGGCAACTACGACAAACTCAAGCAGGGATCGCATTACACCGTGGCGCTGGCGCTGCGCTGAGCGACTGCCGCCCCGGGGGCCAGCGGGCGCCAGGGCCTCAGTCGATCTCCGGCAGCTCGTCCGGATCCAGCAGCACGCGCCCGTCCTGGATTCGGATCGCCACGGGCGTCAGCCCCTGCCCGGCGCAGGGGCCGTGCACGCACTCGCCAGAGTCGGGCAGGAACAGCGCGCCGTGCATCGCGCACTGGATGAGCTCGCCTTCCGCGTCCAGGTAGGTATCCGGCGACCAGGCCAGGGGCGCCCCGATGTGCGGGCACTTGTCCACATAGGCGCGGACCAGGCCGCCGCGGCGCACGAGGAAGCCGTCAACGCCGTCCACGGCGAAGGCCCGCGAGCCCGGGTCCGGCAGGTCCGCAACGGCGCCGAGGTCCTGCAGCCGGCTCATGCGCCGCCCCTATGCGCAATCACGCCGGCCTCCCGCGCCGCCGCAGCCAGGCCGTCCAGGCCGTCCCGAGCGCACTTGAATCCCGCCAGCCGATTGGCCCGCATGAGCAGTGCGGCAAGCCCGGCATCGGTCACCGCGGCGTCCAGGCCCATGTCCAGCAGACCGTCGATGACCGCGGCGTTGAAGACATCCCCGGCGGCGAGACTGTCGCGCAGCAGCGCCGGCGGGTGGGCTGGCGCGAGCACCGGATCGGCGCCGCCGGAGGCGAGTCCGTAGGCACCTGCGGCACCCCAGGGCAGCAGACAGAGCCGGGCGTCGGTGCGGGCCGCGAGCCGCCCGAGCCAGGCCGTCGGATCGGGCTCCGGGGTGGCGGACAGGGCCTCCACGTAGGCCCGGGCGAAAATCACCAGGTCGGCACCGGTGAACAGGGCCTCGATGCCGTCCCGGGGCTTCTCGATCTCCACCGAGATGGGCAGGTCCGGGCGCTCCCGGCGCACGCGGGCGATCATCTGTGCGGTTGCCGCCGGGCTGCGGCCCTCGAAGTGCACCCAGGACCAGCCCGCCAGCGGCACCCGGGCGAAGTGCTCGGCGGAAAGCTCCGGCAGGTCCCGGTGATGGACGATGGTGCGGCTGCCGGTGGCGCGGCTGAGCGCGATGTAGGACGTCGGCGTCGCACCGCCCGGCAGGCGCAGCGCGTGGCGGGCATCGATGCCGCGGCCGGCGAAGTCCGCAGCGATGAAGTCCGCCCCGGAATCGCCCGCCAGCACGCCGACCCAGGCACAGCGGTGGCCGAGCTGCGCCAGCACATCCAGGGTGTTGGCGCAGTTGCCGCCGCGCACGCACCGCTGCCCCTCGGCCCGCACCTCGGCATCCTCGGGCGGGTACGCGACGACGCGGTTGATGATGTCGAGCGTGGCAATGCCGACGCCCAGCACGCCGCCGGGGCTGCCGACGTCAGCCGCCATGGCGCCACGGCAAGCCCGCCACACGGGCACCGACGGCGCCCGCCTGGTCACCCAGCGCGGCGACCTCGGGTGCCGCCGGCCAGTGGCCGGTCCACCACAGGCCGACGGCCAGCGCGCAGGCGAGCAGGCCGCCCACCAGCACGCCGACGACGAAGGTCACTGCATCGACGCGCTCCGCCGGCATGGGCGCCGGCGGCTCAGGCACCTGGGCCGTCGCGGGCTGCTGCACCGACGCCTGCTGGAGAGGGGTCGGCGGGCTCGCGGCCCGCCGGGCGGCCAGGTCCGCCTGGCGGCGGGCGTCGGCGAGCGCCTGGTCGCGCTGGCCCAGCTCGCGGCGCACGGCGTCCGTCTGGCGGTAGCTGTCCTCAAGCTGGTCCTCCAGGCTGCGCACCTGCTCGGTGAGCTCCTTCACCACCCGGTCGCGCTCGCGCAAGGCGCCGCGCAGGGCTTCGATCTCCTGCTGCGCGGCGATGTTCTGGGTCACGGTACGCGCATCACGCCGCTCCGGCAGCGCGTTCTGGGCGAGCCTGAGGCGGCGCTCGAAGCGCTCGCGCTCGGTCTCGGCCTCGGCGCGCACGCGCTCCAGCTCTGCCTCGAGTGCGGCGATACGCGCCGCCGGATCTTGCGCCATGGATACCTGTGCCTCCATCGCCGGACACCGCCAGCCGAGGCCGACTGCGGCGTCACCACGGCCATCGCAGGCCGGTTAACATGCTCGTGAACGCCGGCGCCGCGGCCAAAGCCCGGCACCCGCTCCGCAACACTATATCGGCTCCGTGCCGCACAGAGCCACGGCAAACCGCATTCGAGCCATGCCCCGCGCCATCGTCGCCGCCGGTCATCCGGACACCGCAGCCGCCGCAGCGGCCGTGCTCGCGACGGGCGGCAACGCCTTCGACGGGGTCGTGGCCGCCTTCGCGGCCGCCTGCATCGCCGAGCCCGTGCTGGCATCCCTGGGAGGCGGGGGCTTCCTGCACGCCCGCCCGGCGGGCGCGGCCCCGCTGGTGCTGGATTTCTTCGCCCAGACCCCGCAGCGCAAGGCGCCGGCGGCGGACCTGCACTTCCACCCCGTGCAGGCCGACTTCGGCGACGCGACCCAGGAGTTCCACATCGGCCGCGCCGCCATGGCCACGCCCGGGGCGGTGGCCGGCCTGTTCGCCATCCACGCCGACCTGTGCCGCCTGCCGCTGGCGGATCTGCTGGCGCCGGCCCGGCAGCTCGCACACCGCGGCGTGGCAATGAACGCTGTGCAGCGCGGCATCGCCCGCATCGTCGCGCCGATCCTGCGCGCGGACCCGGCCACCTTCGCGCTGTTTGCGTCGCCCGCGCAGCCGGACCGGCTCGCCGCGTTGGGCGAGCGCGTGCCCTGGCCGGACTTCGCCACCGCGCTGGACGCGCTCGTGGCGGCGGGGCCGGCGCTGCTGCATGGCGGGCCCTGGGCGGAGCGGCTGGCGGCGGACTGTGCGGCCGGCGGCGGTCATCTGGGCATTGCGGACCTGGCGGACTACCGGGTGGCGGAGCGCAGGCCGCTCACGCTGGACTATCGCGACGCCCGGCTGCACCTGAATCCGCCGCCCGCCGTGGGCGGCCCCCTGCTGGCGCTGACACTGGAGCTGCTCGCGGCAGCACCGCTGGCGGACAGCGGCTTCGGCCGCCCGCGGCACCGCCTGGCGCTGGCAGCCGCCATGGCGGCCACCAGCGAGGTGCGCGCCGCACTGGCGCCGGGCGAGCCGCCGGACGCGGCCCACCAGGCGGCCGGAAGGCAGGGCTTCGCGGCGCGGCTCGCGGCGCTGGGTGTGACAGGTCCGCTCTGCCGCCGCGGCACGACCCAGATCAGCATCGCCGACCGCGACGGCAATCTCGCGAGCCTGACCCTGTCCAACGGCGAGGGCACGGCCTATGTGCTGCCCGGCACGGGCATCATCATGAACAACATGTTGGGGGAGGCGGACCTCGCCGGCGGCGGCTTCCACCAATGGCCTGAAGACAGCCGGGTCGGCTCCATGATGTCCCCGACGCTGGTGGACCACGGCGACGGCGGCTGGACCGTCACGGGCTCCAGCGGCTCGAACCGCATCCGCAGCGCCATCCTGCAGGTGTTGGTGAACCGCATCGACCTGCACCTGCCGCTGGCGGAGTCCGTGGCGGCACCCCGCCTGCACCTGGAGGGCGACGTGCTGAGCCTGGAGCCGCCGGTGGCGGCGGACACCCGCGCCGCCCTCGCCGCCCACTGGCCGCGGTTGCAGGTGTGGCGGGGCCAGAACGTCTTCTTCGGCGGCGCGCACAGCGTGTCCATCGACGCCGACGGCGGGCTCCACGGCGCCGGCGATGCCCGCCGCGGCGGTGTCGTGCGCCTGGTGGCCTGAGCTCCCCGCAGCTCCGGGCGGTCGCGCGCCGCGGCTTAGGCGGGGGTGGCGGCGCGGATGGCCGCCAGCAGCTCCTCGCAGGGCCCGCCCTTGGTCAGATAGGCGGCGGCGCCGGCCGCGCGCATGGCGTCGGCGACGGCGCTGTCCACGTGCATGGACAGGCCGATGACGCGCACGCCAGGCTCCGCGGCGAGCACGCGACGCGTGGCCTCGACGCCGTCCATGCCATCGCCCAGGTTCACGTCCATGATGACCACATCCGGGTGCAGCGCCGCCGCCATGGCCACCGCCTGCTCGCCGTCGGCGGCCTCGCCCACCACATCGATGTCGTCTTCTGACTGAAACAGGCCGGCGAGCCCCTGGCGCATGATCTGGTGGTCGTCCACCACCAGCACCCGGCGCCTGTCGGCCGGGTCCGGCGCCGCCGCCGTCGATTGCCGGACGGCCTCAGCCAGACCCGCCACAGCCGGCGTCTGGGTCAGCGGCACATTGAGGGTGACCTGGGTACCCCGGCCGGGCTCGCTCAGGATGCCCAGACGCCCGCCGAGATGGGCCAGGCGCTCCTTGATGCTGAACAGGCCGAAATGGGTCTCGTCGTCGCCGCGCCGGCTCACCACCTCCTGCTCGAAGCCGCGGCCCTCGTCGCTCACGGTGAGCGACAGCTCCCCCGGGCGCGGGCGCAGCAACATCAGGTCCGCGGCGTTCACGCCCGCGTGCTTGACCACGTTCAGCAGCAGCTCGCGGGCGCACTCGAACAGCAGGAAGCGCATCTCCTCGCTCTGCGGCTCGGTGCCGGTCTCCGCATGCAGCCGCACGGTGAAATCGTGCTGCTCCTGCATCCGTCCGGCGAGCCAATCCAGGGCGCCGATGAGACCTGTCTCGCGCAGCACCGGCGGACTCAGCTCCACGGTGAGCGAGCGCGACACCTCGAGCGCTTCGGCCAGGACATCCTGCACGGCGCGGGCCGCGTCGCGCTGGCGCTCCGTGGCAGCGTCCCGCAACAGCGTCGCGGAGCGCATCTGCGCGGCGACGATGAGCTGCTGGATGTGATCATGCAGGATCTTGGCCAGGCGCTGGCGCTCGTGCTGCTCCACCCGGCTCAGCTGACTCGCGAGACCGCGCAGCTGGCCCGCCTGCCGGCTCACCTCGGCGACCCGGGCCTCCAGCGCCCGGTTCAGCTCCACCAGCGCCGCCTCCCCGGCCTTGCGCTGGGTGATGTCGTCGAATACGACGACCGCAGCGCCGATCTCGCCCCGGCAGTCCAGCACGGGAGCAGTGCTCACCAGCACCGGCAGAGCGACGCCGTCCGGGCGCTTCAGGATCATCTCGCGCTGATGCACCACCTCGCCGGAGGCGAAGGACTGCTCCACCGGCCATTCCTCGATGGGGCAGGGGCTGCCGTCCGGGTGCATCACCTGCAGCTGATGGGCATGCGCGGCCAGGTCCCGGCCGCCGAAGCTCGTGCCGGCGAGCTCCACGGCACGCCGGTTCTGGTAGGTGCAGCGCCGGGTCGCCGCATCGATCAGCACCACCGCCAGCGGCGTTGCCTCCAGCACCGCCTCCAGGCGCTTGCGCTCCAGCTCCGCCTGCGCCTCCTTACGCGCGGCGATGTCCAGGTGCATGCCCACCCACTTGCGGATGCGGCCATCCGGTGCGCGCAGAGGCGCCGCCCGGACATTGCTCCAACGCCAGGCACCCGCCGCGGTGCGCAGGCGCACCTCGGCGTCCAGGGGCTGCCCCGATGCCACGGCATCCCGCCAGCACCGCTGCGCACAGGCACGGTCGTCGGGGTGCACCGCGTCGGCCCAGCGGTTGGCGAGCCAGGCATCCAGGGACTGGCCCGTGTAGGCCCGCCAGCTCGGTGAATCCGTCACCACCCTGCCCGCCGCATCGGTCTCCCAGACGGCCTGCGTGGCCGTTTCGGTCAAGACGCGCAGGCGCTCTTCACTCGCCGTCGGCGTCGCATAAATGCGGTTCAGCTCTGCGAGCGCATGCCCCTGGATCAGATCTTGCCTGTCCGCCTGCTTGACCGATGTGACATCGCGCGCGATGAAGACGACGGTGGCGACACTGCCGTCCGGTGCCGGCTCGGGCACCACGCGCTTGTGGAAATGCATGGGGCCGTCCGGGGCTTGGTACACGAATTCCAGCTCGTTGGGCTGCCCCGTCGCGAAGACCTCCTCGTACTGCCGGCGCCACAGCCGGCAGAGCGCCGCTGGATGGCCGAGCTCTTCGTCGGTGCGCCCCAGGTAGTCCTCACGCGAGCGCCCGGTGATGTCTGTAACAACGCGGTTGATGAAGACATAGCGCCGGCGCCGGTCCACCCGTCCGACCACGTCCGGCAGGTGGTCTGCGAGGGCGAGCAGGGACTGCGCCGCAGCCGACGCATCGGTTTCGGCGACGCCGCTGTCCACGGGCGCGACCGCCGGGCCGGCCCCTTGGCCGAGCATCCCCGGCTGCTGCGCGGACGCAGCAGGCTCGCGCTGGTGCGCAGAAGCATCCGGCTCGCGCTTGTGCTGCTCGATGGTCATGGTTGCAGTGGTGGCTTTGGACTCTGGGCGCTGCTCGCGGTCCGCCCGCCGGGGGCATGGTGGCCCGCGGTGGCAGGCGGCCTTGGGGGTCGGCGCTGGCCGACACAGCAGCTGTCATTGTTTTGACACATGCTAGCGCGGCGGGTGCTTTGGACACCGCCGCCATCTGCACACGAGCGGTCGAGCGTCGGCGAATCGGCGCCGACCGGTGGCTCGGCGGCGGTCGTCTCCGCACAGTCATTATGCCGGGGCGGGGGATACACCTCAGAGCGCAGCGCGCGGCGAGGGTCGGATCGACAGCTGCCGGTGCGGCCGGGTTGGGATCAGGATCCGGGCAGCTCAGGACCAACCGCGCCCGCGCGAGCGCCTGTCCACGGCAGGCCGCGCAGCGCGCAGCAGATCCGCCGCGAAGAAGGGCGCATAGAGCACCAGGAACGAGGCCAGGGCCACCGCCACCAGGCCGAGCCAGTACCAAGGCCAGGGGCCGAGCCAGTCCAGCAGCGAGGCGCCCGCGGGCTTGGCCATCAGGTACAGGAAGTTGGTCCCCAGCGCCAGGTTGATCAGGAGAACCACCGCGGCGAGGGCGAGGGTGATGAGCGCGACCCGAACGATGGAGGCGGGATAGGGCCGCAGACCCAGCGCCAAGACCCCGTGGGCGACGCCGATGACCACCAGCCCGTGGCCGGCGAAGAAAAAGAGAAAGGCCGGGTCCGGGAAGCCCTGGCGCAGGTCCGGTGTCGCCAGCGCCTGGGTGGTACCGCCCAGTGCCCAGAAGTAGGCCACCTCGAAGACCCGCGGGCTGCGCGTCACCAGCATCCAGGCCGTCACGAGCAGCGCGAGCGTGCACAGGTGCAGCGGCAACAGCTGCACGGACGGACCGAAGCGCCACAGCTGCATCGCCACGTCCACCGCCTCCTGCGCGAGCAGCAGTGCCGCCAGTACGACGGCCACCGGCCGCAGCGCTGCGGGGGCGTAACGGCGCAGCGCCAGCGGCAGCAGTATCGCCACCGCCGCGATGAGCGCCAAGGTGATGAGGTGCGCTGAGCCGAACAGGACGAAGGGCGGACTCGTGAACATGGCGGTGCTCGGAGGCTGCTGAACCGCTCAGCGGGCGCCGTGTCCGTGGCGCGGGCAATCGCAGGGACCCGGGCGACGCTGCGAAACACCTGAGGTGGGGCCTGCGTTTGCCACCGGCGCACTGCAGTCCGCCAGCCCCAGGGTGCCGACTGAAGTCAGCGTACCCGGGGGCGACCCGATGCCTGCCGCCGTCATGCATTCGGAAAACGCGGTACGCAACATGGTAAGAGGGCGAGAAAGGCCCGGGCGTCGCAGGCTCGTGCACCGGTCCGGGCGGCTCAGCCCGGCGCCCTGAGCGTCAGGGTGTTGCCGCGCTGGATGAGCTCGAAGCGCTTCAGATAGTTCATGCCCAGCAGCACCTCGTCCCCCGGCATGTTGGGCATGACCACGGCGCGCACGTCATGGGCGGTGAGACCGGCCACGTCCACGCTGTCGAGCCGGGTGCTCCAGGTCCGCACCAAGCCGTTGGCGGTTTTGCTCATGCCGCCCGGCAGCAGAGCAAGCTCCAGGCGCCGGGCGAGCGTCAGCGGCAGGGCCACCGCGGTGGCACCCGTGTCCAGCAGGAAGGTCACCGGCTCGCCGTTGATGGTGCCGCCGGTCACATAGTGGCCCATGCGGTTGCGCTGGAGCACCACGGTGGGCACGCCGGCGGCGTCCAGGCGCAGCGTCGGGTCCGGATTGGGGTTGTGCTGGCGCTCCAGGTGGCTCTGGAACAGCAGCACCAGGAGCGCGAGGCCCACCACCCAGGCGGCGATGAGCATCGCCTTGCCGAGGCGCGAGGGCATGTCGCGAGTGGACGGAAAGTCGTTGGCCATGGGCGCTAGATGGGGACGGCGGTCGCGCCTGTTGAGGGGCACCCGCTGCGGGGCGCCGGCGCTCCAGCGCACAGGCCGATCGCGGGACGCCGGCGGCTGCGCCCGGGTCCACCGCGCTCAATCCCGTGGCGCCGCCTCCATCAGCCGCTCGAACGCAGCGCGGTAGAAGGCGAGCATGGAGCGGCCTTCCGCCACCACGTCGTAGACGCGCCAGTCGCTGTCACCGGCCTTGAGCCGGAAGACGAGACGTGTCGGATAGCCAGCCCTGAAGCATGACCGAGCCTCCCCAGCAACGGCGCCGTCGGGCGGGGCGTTGAGGAATGTTGTTGTCGCAA
>NZ_CAJXYK010000085.1 GCF_913063425.1 uncultured Thiohalocapsa sp. | reverse complement strand
AGGGCCAGCCACCCGCCCGCCACGACACCGATGGCTTCACCGGGCACTACCTCGACGAGCTGCGCCGAATCAGCGGCCCAGACTCCGGCACCGTCGCCCGCGCCGAAGACAAGACCTACGCCCGCGGCATGGACGACGAGCAGTTCCAGGTGCTCAAGACCCGCACCAACGCCGCCATCCGCGCAGCCCTCGGCCAGCAGCTCGCCGCGCCGTACCTCATCGACGATGACGGTGGGGAGCGGCCGTATACAAGATACCAGTTGGCATTGCCGGGCGAGGGAGTTGGGTTTACAACTCTCGGGGTAGGAGATTGACACTTTTCTCACCCACCCGTGAAGTGCAGCAATAAGGGAGAAATCCTGACGTGAACGCGGAGAACAATGGTTACAACTTCCTGGTCCTGATCGAGACATCCGGCAACCAGCGATACCTTTTCAAGACGAATAAATTGCGCGAGAACGTCGGCGCTTCGGAACTGACAAGACGCGTCGGTGAGTGGGTGAAGAGCGCGGTCACTGATCAAGCCGGCATCGTGCTGGCTACGTCCGGAAAAGCGCTGGTCCAGGTGCGTGAGCGCACTGATGGCGAGCGCCTGATTGCGGAGATCACCACCAAGGCGCTCAAGGAGGCACCCGGTATGCAAGTGGCAGGTGCAATCGCGCCATTGAGCGGGTCGCACGGAGACAGCATAGCCGCGGTGCATAAACGGCTCGATGCGAATCGGGACGCGATGGGCTCGATCCGCGCGCCGGTGCTCCCTTGGACGCACCCCTGCGCGACATCCGGACTTTCTGCCGCTGAGTACTGCACGGAAGGGAGGACGACGCTCCCCTGTTCGGCCGAATCTGCCCGTAAGCGCGAAGCCGCCAGCGGGTGGAAGCAGTATATCGGCCGCTTGATGCAGCGTGTGTCACAGCAAAACGACTGTTCACAACTCTTTCTCGCAGGCAATATTGATAAGCTTCAGAATTGGGTCGATGAAACGCAGTGGCTCGGGGTTGTCTTTGCCGACGGTAATGGGCTGGGTCAGATTTTTCTGAATCTGGATGAGCATCTGACAGTACTCAAGCAAAACGGCGGAGAAGAGCTGACCGTTTTCGAGGCGATGCGGCGTTTTTCAGAGGAATTGGAAACGGCGACCGAGAACGCTTTCTTTGCCGCCTGTGAGCACGTCCACTGGCTTGGCGCATCCAAACCAGAGCGACACCGCTATCGCGGCTTCATCCGTGACAACCGAATCGCGGTTCCCGTCATTCCGTTGGTACTCGCCGGCGATGATATGACCGTTCTCGTCGAAGGCGAGTATGCCCTGGCCTTTACCCGGACATTTCTCCGGAGCTTCGAAGAGGAGACCCGGAAATGCAAGACAATCTCAGCCATCGCGGACATCGCTCTCGGCGGCCCGCGACTCTCGGCGGGTGCGGGTGTCGCGCTGGTCAAGCATCACTTCCCCTTCCATCTCGCGCACGAGCTGGCGGACGATCTCCTCAAGTCCGCCAAGAAGGTCAAGCAGAACGTGGTCTATCGCGACTCAAGTGCAACAGCTGATGCGACGCCGCCGCCGTTCCCTGCTTCAGCGTTGGATTTCCACGTGCTTTTCGACGCGTCCTATACGGATCTGGAATCGATTCGCGAGCACCGCATGACCACCCATGGCAAGGCGCGGCTGTACGGGGGACCTTACGTCGTGACTTCGCTGGACGATTTGCAGAACGCACCGCCGGCAGGTCGCGCTTGGGCGAGTTCCCACCACTTTGACAAGCTTATCAAGCGCTTCGAAGCCCTGAACGCTGTTGATGAGGACTCACAGCGGGCGTGCCTGCCCAGCACGCAGATGCACGCACTGCGAGAGGCAGTCGGGCAAGGCAAGACCGTCGGCGATGCCCGGCTCAAGGAGTTGCGCTGGCTGGACGGGCAGGGGCTTGCCACCCTGGTGGAGACGGGCGAATCGCTGTTTGTTGAGCGGTCTGACGTAAAGTCGGGCAGCGTGTGGGCAACACGATTCGTCGATGCGGTCAACGGCGCCGGGTTCTGGCCTGCGGATGATGGAGCAGCGACCGAGGGTGGCGAGCACGCTGAGGACACCGAGAGCCTGCGACAAAGCGGAGGCCCACAATGACCGACACCTTGACCTTCAAGCTGCGCTTCCTGTCTGACTGGCACATCGGCGACGGCGCCGGGGCGCGTGGACACGTAGATGCGGTGGTACGCCGCCATCCTGAGGACGATTTGCCCTACTGCCCGGCGAAGACCTTGACCGGCATCCTGCGAGATGGCTGCGAGCGCATCGCTTATGGGCTGGATCGCGGCGACGCCGCCGGCCCTTGGCACGAAATGCTGCGAGAGATCTTCGGCAGCAACCAGCAGGATGGCGAAGCTTATCGCGCCGCGCGCCCCGCAAAGCTTTCCGTCGGTGCCGCCCGCTTTGCGCCGGAGGTCCGCGATGCGATCGCGAATAAGGCCGACATGCGCGAGGCACTGGTGCTGTTGAAGCCGGGCGTCAAGCTCGACGCTTTTGGAGTTGCGGAATCCCAGATGCTGCGCTTCGAAGAAGCGGTGCTCGCGGGTGCTGAATTGAGCGCGGAATCGGCACTGGCGCTTTCCGGGCCCCGGCGGCGCTCGGCCCTGGCACTGCTCGCCGCCGGTACACAGGCGGTAGATCGATTGGGGGCGAAGCGGCGCCGCGGTGCGGGACGTTGCGAGCTTACGTTGGAAGGCGGGTTGTCCAGTGACAAGCTCCAGGCAGCGCTCAAGGAGGCAACACCGCCTTCCGACGACAAGCAGGCGTCCACGCCGGCACTGCATCTCGGCGGTGAGGCCGCTGGAGGTGCCGGTGCGCACTGGCGGATCGTCCGCCTGGTATTGGACCTGAGCTCACCTGTGGTCGTGCCCGCCGATACCCTCGGCAACATGGTCACGACCCACGACCATATTCCTGGATCGCTGTTGGTGCCGGCGCTGAACCAATGGCTGCGCAAGCTTCTCGGGGACAAGACGACCGGTGCACTCGCGAGTGGCGCCGTTCAAGTACGCAATGCGTACCTTGCCGCCGGCGGGCGACGCTTGCTGCCGGCCCCGGCCGCGCTGTTCAAGCTCAAGGAGGGCATAGAAACCATCAGCCAGCTCCACGGCCCGCCCGACGACAAGCGGCAGCGAAAGCAGGTGCGCTTTGGCTTCGTGGCCACGGACGGTCTGCCCAATGGCGATAAAGCCGCCCTGACCGCCAACACCGTGGCGACGACCCACGCAACCATCGATGACGATGTGCAGCGGCCCACGTCGGGCGTTGGTGGCGTCTACAGCTACAAGGCGCTGCGCCCTGGGCAGCGACTGCTGTCGGAATTGTGGATCGATGCGGGACTGATACCGACTGACGTCGACTTCGACAACTGGCTCAAGCAGGCACCGCGGTCACTGCGGATCGGACGGGCGAAGAAGGATGACTACGGGCGGGTCGCGCTCACCTGCCAGCAGATCACAGCGCCCGGCAAGCCCACGGCAGCAGCGCAAGGACTGACGCTCTGGCTCGCATCGCCCCTGCTGCTGCGCGACGAAGCGCTCTCGCCCGTGTTGAATGCCCATGGCGTCGCCGAAGCGCTGACGGCAGCACTGGGTGTGGCCGTCAAGGTACGCAACGACGGCGAGGGGATATTCCTCCGTCCCTGGCGCGACGACGGCTGGAACAACGCCTGGCAGATGCGCCGGCCCACCCGCTTCGGTCTGGCGCCGGGCTCTTGCTTCGCCTTCGATGCCGAGGCAAAGCCCAGCGCTGATGCGCTCGCACGAGTGCAGGCGCACGGGCTCGGCGAGCGCCGCGGTGAGGGCTATGGTGAGATCGTCTTCAACGCACCGTTGCTTGCGGAGCCGCCCCACAAACCGTTAAGCCGCATTGAGCTTGCCGCAGACAAGCCGTTACAGCAACCCGCCGGGACCCTGCAACCGACCGAGTTCTCTCAGGCATTGCAACGCCGCGCCGGCCGACTCGCCATCCGGCGTAAGGCGCTTGAGCAGGACGCCCGGTTCCGAGAGACGCTCGGCTGGCGCAGCGGCGACGCCCCCTTGCCCCCCAACACCCAGCTGGGCGCGTTGCGCGCGCTGCTGGAGTCGTTGCACGACGTCGGGGGGCTGAACCGTATCCGCTCCTGGCTTGCTGCAACCCAGAACAACGACAAGCGACGCGACAAGTGGCCAAACGCGACAATCCGAACGCTCAACCGCCACCTGGGGGATGACACCCCGAACAGCATCTGGGCATCGCTCGAGATGCCGGGCGGTCCGGAGCCCCTCGCCAACCACAACCGGGAGACCTTGGCCGCAGAGCTGCGCATCGAGGCCATCAAGACGCTCTGGCTCACGGCCATCTCCAGACAGCTGAACGCGAATAATCGCGCACAAACCGTCGGCAGTGCCCGCCAGGAGGCCAGCCATGGCGCGTAAGATTGCCCGCACACTCACGATCAAGGGGCGGCTTGTGTCTCAAACACCAATCCACGTCGGCGGTGCCGAGACCGGCGCCATCACCGACATGGCGCTGGCGGTAGATGGGCTCGGCCGCTATTACATCCCCGGGACATCCTTGGCTGGGGCCATCCGCGCCTACGCCCAAGCTGCGCCGGATGACGCCCTCTGGGGTTATGCACTGGGCGAGGACCAAGGCACGGCCTCGCGGGTGGTGATCGATGATGCGCCGGCGCTGGATGCCCCGGCATCGGAACTCTGGCACGGCAACGGCATCGACCGGCGTTCCGGCACCGCGGCAGACAACATCAAGTACGACCGAGAAGTGCTCCCAGAAGGGACAGCCTTCGACTTCAGGCTGACGCTGGAAGTGCTGGAAGACGAAGACGCCGATCTGCATCGGGGCTTGCTCGCGCAACTGTTGGACGCCCTGGAAGCCGGCGAGGTGCCGCTCGGCGCTTCAGCTACGCGCGGATTGGGCCGGGTCAAGCTGATCGGGGCCGAATGCACGGAGCAGGACTGGGCGACCCCTGAAGGCATTCTCCACTTGCTGTCGGGAACGCCCGGAACTGACTGCCGATCAGGCTGGCAGACCAATCGGGATCTGCATGCGCTCTCGTCTCCACCACGCATCCGCATCACAATCCACTGGCAGCCCAAGGGTCCCTTGATGAGCCGCTCTGCCCGGGATGGCGTGGTCGTGGACAGCCTACCCTTCGTCAGCCGCCGCAACGACGGCAGGCTCGCCTTGGCCCTGCCGGGTGCCGGCATCAAGGGTGCCTGGCGCGCGCATGCAGAGCGTATCGTCCGCACCGTACTTGATCGCGATCACGTTGCCGACAAGCATCACGAACAGGTGGACGTCCCGCTCGTGTCCGAGCTCTTCGGTCGCGCGCGGCGCCCCGACCGGCGCGGCGGCAAAGCCGCTGGCGGGTCGCCGGCAAAGGGCCAACTCGCGTTCGAAACCTGTTACGCCCGCTTCGCACTGTCGTCCCAGCAATGGGATGAGCTGGAGCGGGAAGAGAGCTTGTGGCGACCGGCTCCCAGCTCAGAGCGCCCGATGGCAATGGCCATGCACGTTGCCGTGGATCGCTGGACCGGGGGTGCCGCGGACTCTTTACTGTACAATGCGGTCGAGCCCATGGGCATCGCTTGGGAGCCCCTTGTGCTGCGGCTGAAGCTCGCGGACGAGCCTCGCGCACAGTTAGCCCTGCTCTGGCTTGTCCTGCGGGATTTTTGCACCGGACGCATCCCGCTGGGCTATGGGGTCAACCGTGGCTATGGCGACCTCGAAGTCGAGCGTGTAAGTATCGATGGCCTTGGGGCGGTCTGTGACGGCTGTCCGGATCCGCTCACCCTGGAAGTACAAGGCGGCGAGTTCGTTGATACGAGTATCGAGCCGTTGATCAGCGCCCTGAGAGATGCCTGGGCAACCTGGCTCCGGTCCGAAACCGAGGGAGCAACAGCATGACCTGTTTGTACCGCTTCGCCTGCGCTGATGTGCCGCTGGCCGACTGTCTCGCAAAATCCTTCGCACAGGTGAAGCTGCACGGGCTGCTCCAGGCGCCCGGAGCCATCCGGTTGGTCACCTGGCCGCACCTCCATGACGACGAAGCCGGCTCATTGCTCTCACAGGTCTACGAGGCAAGGCTGTTCAACGAAGACGGAGAGCTGCGCTGGCTTCGCGACCCCGAGGCACCCGGCACGGGACGCGCCGCGTGGATCACGGAAGCTGACGCGCCTGCGCCAGTGGGCTTTACGGCGCTGCCGAGCCTCACTGACCTTGAGACGCTGAGGGGCGGGAAGATCCTCAGCTACGGTAATGATTTTCCGGGCGCGCAGGTCCCGGGCGGACTCGGCGGATATAGGGTCTGTGAGTACATCGGACGGGCGCCGGAGCCAGCGGGTACTGACGGAAACCGCATCATCGTCGAGCATAGGCTGCTGAGCATCCTGACACCAGCAGAAGCGGCTGAAGAGATTGCACGAGATGAGGGAGTGGCACCATGAGTGACCAAGCGGCAAAAGCCGAAATCCAGGTCCGAGACGTCAAAAGTGGCCCGCAGGCTTACATCGTCGTGCCGACGAAGAAAGGCACACGCGATGTCCCGCTGAACAAGGACAAGCTGAGCCGCGAGCTCGCCGATGTCTTTGCCAATGCGCCAAGGTCCTTGGCAGGTCGTGAAGTCGAATACCTGATGGAGGGCGGCCAAGTCCAGAAGGTCTGGGACGCCGGCAAGGAATGGGATGGCTCGCATGTGTCTGCGCCGAGTGCCAGGCGGGATTCACAGAGCGGCGGTGGGCCTGCCCGGCCAGACCAACACCGCCCCGAGAACCCCGACCGACGACGCGCGGAGTCTCAGAACACGGGCGACAGGGGTAAGTTCGAAAACCCCTACAACTTCATCCCGGTGTTGCCCAGGACTCGCGAGCATCCGACCCTGGGCGACAAGACACCCGCAGGGCATCACCGCTACCACCCGGGACACTGGAGCGGCAGCATCACCGTTGAGCTGACCACAAACACGCCGCTGCTCGTGCCGGATCTGGGCCGTGCAGATGCGAATGACCACAAGACGTTCGGGCTGCGGGTGGACGAGCACGGCAGTCCGATCCTGCCCCCGACCAGCATCAAGGGTGCCTTGCGCTCGATGTACGAAGCCTGCACCAACAGCCGGATGGGCATCCTAGAGGCCCATGATGAGCGGTTGGCGCTGCGCATGCCTGCGCCGGAAGGCGTCCAGCTCATCCCCTGTCGCATCGTCAACGCGAGTAACGGCGCCCTGAGCGCTGAGCTGCTACCGGGGCTGTCGGATGTCGGGCGCGATGGCAGGCCTAGAGGTCGCGGCGAGGACTCGTTGATGTACGGGGCGTGGCTTCACCGCTACCGCAAATACGACCGGACCTCCCAACCCAGACGCGATAAGCACGAGGGCCAGGAAGCCCTGCGCTATCCCAGTGGCAGCTTGCCCGCGCACGGCGACCACGTGTACGTCCGCCTGGAGCGGCGATCCCATCGCTCGCGCCGATTCTCGTTTCTCGCCGTACGAGAGATTGTGCCCGCGGCGCAGCAAGCGGCCTGTCCTAAGGGATGGCACGAAGGCTTCGTCTTCGTGTCTGGCCCGAACATCATGAACAAGCACGAGGAGCGGGTGTTTCTCCTCACACCGAAGCGAATCAGCCTGCCCCTGCAAGAAGAGCATATACAGAACTGGAAACGCTTGATCGAAGATTATCAGGCCATTCATCGCGACGAGATCCAGCAGCGGAAGGCGCATAACACATCGGCCTCTGACTACCTCGACCACGAACCTGGCAAGACGGGATTCTCGCGCCACGTTGTCACCACGGGCGCCGAGACCCTCAACGCAGGGACATTGTGCTACGCGCGCATCGAAACAGATCGCAACGACCGGCCTCAGCGAGTCCTCGCCCTCTATCCTGTTTCCATCACGCGTATGCTTTTCGATGACCCGCCGAGCAAGCTTCTCAATGAAACCCTCAAGCCCGCAGAAGCGCCGGAGGCCCTTTCGCCTGCCGACCGGGTGTTTGGCTGGGTAAACCAAAGCGGTCATGGCAGCTTCAAGGGACAACTGCGTATCGGCGCAGTAACTTGCCCGGACGGCGCCGGTGCCGTCGAACGCTTCGATCCCAACTCTGGCGTACCGCTCGCCATTCTCGGCCAGCCGAAGCCGGCGCAAGCCCGGTTCTACGCTGCTCGCAACTCCCAAGGCGAGCCCCTACCGCGGGGCGTGGACAAAAGGGACGCATACCGAAAAGGCGGCGGGCTGCGCGGACGCAAGTTCTACCCACATCAGCGGCAGGCTGAGCTGTCGGGGTACTGGGAGCAGAGCAACGATGTGACGGAGCCGCTGCAAGCGCAGCTCGACAATCGTCAGGTCTATCGGGAATGGCTGAGCCATGAGGGCGAACGTTCGGATCAAAACCGATCCATCACGGCTTGGATCAAGCCAGGGACTCGCTTCGTCTTCGACATCCATGTTACGAACCTGAATGATGTCGAGCTCGGAGCGCTGTTGTGGCTGCTGCGGGAATTCGAGACGGGTCATCTGCGCATCGGCGGCGGCAAGCCCCTTGGGTTCGGCTCGGCAAACCTGAGTGCCACATCCCTTGACCTGAGAGACGGCGAGGCGTTGAAGGAAGATTACGCTGGCTTCGGCAGCCGCAGCAACGCAGGGCGCCGCATCACTGGAGGTACGCACGTCGAACCTGTCATTTCTGCGTACCAGGCCGCCCTCGCCGACGCCATCGGAACGGGCGGCACGGGGTTTGATTCGCTGCCATTGATCCGCGCCCTCCGACATGCGCTCCGGGGCGGCAACCTGCCAACCCACTATCCGCGTACGGACGATCAGAACGGCCCCGTCGGTGACAGCTACAAGTGGTTCGTCAAGAATGAGGCAAGGGATCGCAGACGGGATGAACGCTACAGCCTGCCGGATCTCGCAGCAGAGGATCGCGGTCTGCCTACACTCATCGAAAACCCGCAATAGACATTTGCACAAGCTAAGGCGCGACTCCGCTTTGCGGCGACGTCGACGGATAGTCTGTTTGGCTCACTTCCTACGCACGTTGCTCGGCCGAGTCCTTTAGACCGAGAGCGGTGGTCGAACCATGCGCTACGCCTGCGGAGGCGGCTCACCATGCGAAAACTGGTCGTTTCAACCTGCGGCACCAGCCTGTTGACGAACCTCGCCGGTAACCAGCGCGGGCTGGTGATTCGCCATGCGAATGCGCGCGAGCCGGCTGAAGTACCGGCAGAGGACCGTGCGGCTTTGGAGCAGCTCATCCAGCGCGGCCGGTCTGAACTGGCCGGTGCGGATGCGCAAGCCCAGGAACGCCTGTCCGCGGAGCTGAACGGGCTGTTGCGCCTGTACGACGGGCGGCTCGGCGACGGCGGGGACCATCACTGGCTCATCGCCACCGACACCTGGCTCGGAACTGCCATTGCCGAGCTCATCTCGGAGGTGCTGGAGACGGCCGGGCACGGCGTCGAGGTCAAGCGCATCGCCGATCTGCGCACCGACGACCTGGGCGAGTTCCGCGCGGCCATGGCTGAGCTTGCGCGGCTGTGCGCCCAGGAGCTGCGTGGCATGGCACAGGGTGGCTGGCGGGTTGTTTTCAACCTCACCGGCGGCTTCAAGAGCGTGCAGGGATTCATGCAGGCGCTCGGCATGCTGTACGCGGACGAAAGCGTGTACGTCTTTGAGCGCACCCGAGAGCTGCTGCGGCTGCCGCGTCTGCCGATTGCCATCGACGCCGATACACTGGTTCACGAGCATCAGCACGTCTTTCGGCGGCTAGCGGCGGGACTGCCGGTGACGGTGGCAGACGCAGCCGAGCTGCCTGACACGCTGACGATGGAGCTGGACGGCCAAGTGACCTTGTCCGTGTGGGGCGATGTCGTCTGGAGTCAGGCAGGCCCCGAGCTGCTCGGAGAACGGCTCTGGCCAGCGGTGGACGACAAGCTGCGCTATGGGGAGGAGCTGGAGCGCAGCGTCGCCAAGTGCAGCGCCGACGAGCTGCGCATGGTGAACGAGCGCCTGAGCGATCTTGCGCGGCGCCTGCATGACAACCAGTACAACCCGGATCGCCTGGACTTCACGAAGCTCAAGACGCCACATGGCCGCTGGACCCACGAATGTGATGCCTGGGCCAGCGGCGCGGCCAAGCGACTGTTCGGCTATTTCGACGATGGGGTCTTTGTGGTGGATCAGTTGGCGGCGGCGTTGCACTGAGTCTTGCCGGGCGACCCTTCAAGCGCAGCGCAACGATGCTCGACCTCACCCCCCTCGCAAAAGCCCTCGCCGCCCTCGACCGCGGCCTCGTCCGCTGGAAGGCGGCGCCGCTGGACGAGGAGCTGCGCGATGCCTGCATCCAGCGCTTTGAGTTTACGTTCGAGCTGGCATGGAAGATGCGCAAGCGACGATTGCAGCTCGATCTGCCGGATGCGCAGGAGGTGGACCGCATGACCTGGCGTGGTTTGATGCGGGCCGGGGCCGAGCAGGGCCTGGTGAACGATGTGGATGCCTGGATGTTGTACCGGGAGAAGCGCAGCATCACGTCGCAGACCTATGACGCGGCCAAGGCAGCAGAGGTCGCCGCGGTGATCCCGGCCTTTGCGGCCGATGCCCGTTCGCTCTATGACCGACTTTCCGCCCGGGGTGGCGCCGATGCTTGATCTGACGATGCTGAGCTGGGTTGAGCTGGTGGCGTTGGCGCGGCTCGCGGTTGGGCGGCGACGTCCACCGTTGTCCTCGGCTGCGCAGCGGGTAGGACTGTCACGGCTGCTGCGTCGCAGCGCTCGGGGCGCGCAGGCAGATGGGCCGCCGCGCGCAGGCCACGCGCACCGTGCCCGCGGCATCGGCATTCGCACCCCGCGCTTGAGCGCAGTGGCTCGTCCCCGGTGCGGAGTCCGTCTTGGCCGGGGCTTGCAGCCATGCTGACCGGCGACAACGGCCAGCTCTTCGGCTGGAGCCAAGCGACGTGGAACCTGCTGGATCAAGCGGGCATTCTGCTCGGGGTCGCGCTGCCGACCCTGACGCTGCTGCTGGGCGTGCTGGCCTGGATCAAGCGCGACCGGTTGCGTGCCTGGCTGCGCCGTAATCGGTTTCCGGCCGTGGGCGGCTTGGTCCGCGAGGATGCGCGCTGGACTGCGATCTTGTTCACCGTGAGCCGCAAGGAGGTGCCGACCTGGGTCATGCAGCGGACCCGTCCGTCCTGGGTCGGCTTCATCGGCAGCCAGAGCCAGGCGGAGCCCGTGCAGGCACTGGAGCACGTGGCGGCGGAGGCCGGCATCCGCGTCGTGGGTACGCGCTTGGTCCGCGATCCGGACGACCCGGCAGAGGCCGTCGCAGCCGCCAGAGAGCTGCTGGCCGCGCTCAGTGCCAGCGGCGTGACCAACGTTGCCGTGGACGTCACGGGCGGCAAGGTCCCGATGAGCCTGGGCGCCTTCATGGCCGCGGAGGAGGCCAAGGTCGACAGCATCTACGTCAGCGTGGAATACCGCAACGGCGCGCCACAGTCCGAAACGGCGAGTATCCGGCGGGTCTCCGGCAACCCGGGGGCCATGGCAGCGACGAACACGGCCCGGGCTTGACCTGCGCACTCTGGTCGTCCAACGCGGCTTCGACCGCCGCGACGCGGGTGCAAGAGCGGCCGGGCGTGCAATGCTGCACTGCATGGGTGTGATCCGCTGGTGTCAGCGCCGCAGATCGCACCCCGGCGTCACCGAGCCCCCGGCGCGCGAAGCCGGCTGAAAGCCCGCGATCCCAGGCGGTGCCGGCATGCCGTCCAGGTTGATGTGTGCAAATACAGCAGACAGTCCATCACGATCGGTATGCCATGCTCTACCTCCTCAACACCCCCATCCTCACCGCCTACGGCACCTTCCGCTTCTCCGGGCCAATCTCGCCGGATGTGGCG
>NZ_CAJXYK010000084.1 GCF_913063425.1 uncultured Thiohalocapsa sp. | reverse complement strand
GCACTGCTGCCGCACAATTTGAAATTGGACGACATCAAGCCGCAGGGGGCAATCCTGTAGTTGGCCGGACGCTTACCGGTCGCAGGACGTGGGCCTGGTGGAGGTGATGCTGCCGTACCAGTCCGCCTTTATGGGCAAGACCGTCGCCGAGGCGGAAGCCGAGTCGCAGTTCGAGCTGACCCTGGTTGGCATGCGCCGGCGCCGTGGCGTGCTGGAGCCCATCACCTGCGCGAGAAGGAGCTGAAGCCGGGCGACACCCTGCTGCTCGCCGGCCCCTGGCGGTCCATCCGCCGGCTGCAGAAGGGTGGTCAGGAACTGGTGCTGCTGAACCTGCCGCAGGAGTTCGACGAATACCTGCCGGCGGCGAAGCGCGCGCCATATGCGGTCTTCACGCTGCTGGTCGTCGTCGTGCTGATGGCCACCGGCATCTTGCTGAACGTGCAGGCGGCGCTGATCGGCTGCCTGATGATAGGGCTGTTCGGCTGCATCGACCTCGACAAGGCCTATCGCTCGATCCAGATGAAGAGCCTAATCATGATCGTCGGGGCGATGAGCGTCGCCCTGGTGCCCTGGCTGTTGCCGTTGTATCCGGCGGCGATCGCCGGATGAGGAACCCATGATTCAGCCGGCTCAACGCGCCTTTCAGGTCGTCCGCGACGGCGTCGGGCTGTGGCTGGAGCACAATGCCTTTCTGCATGCGGGGGCGCTGGCCTTCTTCAGCTCTTCTCGCTGGCGCCGACCCTGATCATCGCCGTGACGGTCATCGGCGTCGTTCTCGGGGAGGATGCGGCGCAGGGGCGGATCGCGGCGCAGCTGCCGGACAAGCAGGTTAACTGGCGGGAGGTCCTGCCGGGCGCGCTGGTCACCGCGCTGATGCTGAGCGCCGGGCGCTACGGCATCGCGGCCTTTCTCTCCTCCACGGCTATCGCGTCCGCTTACGGCGCTGCCGCCTCGCTGCTGGTGGTGCTGATGTGGGTCTATTTCTCGGCGCTGTTGCTGTTGCTCGGCGCCGCGCTGACCCGGGCGTCCCTGCGAGATGTCTCACAAGCGACCTGAACGCCGAATTGTGGGTTGCTGGGGCAGGCGTCCGCCGGCGTGGCACGGCGGGGGCTCATCGCTGGACAGAGCATCCCTGCGGAGTAGATTACGCGGATCTAACCAACTACGAAACAGGTGAAGAGCGCGAAAAAGTCCGGCGCGGAAGCGTGAAACCACTGGCGCGCTCGCGCATTTCGCGTGTTTCTTCATTCAAATGACCAAATCGACAATCAATTATCGGGGCGTCAAGAGCCATGACCTATTCCATCGTCGCGCGGGATGCCGCGGACGGCCACATGGGCATCGCGACGCAGTCGCAGGCCTTCTCCGTGGGCAGCAGCGTGTCCTGGGCCGCACCCGGGCATGGCGTGATCGCCACCCAGTCCATGGGTGAGCCCATGTACGGAGAGCTTGGTCTGGCCGGTTTGAGCGCGGGGCTCACCGCGCAGGAGGCGCTCACGTCCCTGAAGAGCGTGGACCCGCACCCGGAGCGCCGCCAGGTGGCCATGGTGGACGCGCACGGCAATGTCGCGGCCTACACCGGCGAGGCCTGTGTCGCCGCGGCCGGGCATTGCATCGACCTGCGGGTGGACGACCACCCCGAGCCGCTGGTGGAGCTGCGGCGTCTGGTGGAACACACCTGGCGTTATCACCAGACGGTCGAGGCCTTCGAGCTGACCTTGAACGGTCACGCAGCGGAGGCCCTGGCGGCGCTGCCTGACGAAGCGGTTGATCCGGCGATGGACCCGGACCTCTCCTGGTGGCGCGCCATCGTGCTGGCCAACGCCGGGGACGAGACGGCGGCCGCCGAGCTGGCGCAGGCGCTCATGTCCGCTGCGCCCAAGTACGTGGAAGCCGCGCGGCGCTTCGGAGCGGCCGGGCTGATGGATCAGGCACTCATCGACCGGCTGTTGCCGCGTCAGTGAGCACAGGTGCGCTCGTGACATCGCCCTGAGACTGGGCAAGTATTCGCCTTAGTCGGTAGAGCGCAGGGAAATCCATCCGGAGCGGCCGGGGCGAATCCCCGGATGCGATCCTTCAACTTTGTCGGTGATCCCTCGCCACGCGCGGACAGGGCGCTGCAACGATACAGAAGCGCAACGGCCTGTCATATGGCGCCAGCCGACCGCAGAGGCTACGCTTGACCTAGATCCTCGGCCTTAAGAGAAACGTCATAGACATCTGCGCCATGTCATCGCCGCTCCCAGTCGCCCGGGCGCTCATCATCGCACCCTGGGTCGAGACTGTGCAGAGGCTGGGAGCACCCGCCGAGGCGCTTCTGGTGCGAGCAGGCATCCGCCCGGAGCTGCTCCAGCACCCCAACACGTTGTTTCCGCTCCAGAAGGGCTTACGCTGGGTCGAGCTGGCGTGCCAGTCGCTGGGCACGCAGCAGCTGGGCCTCCACGTCGCGGACGCGACCGCGAATGAGGATCTCGGCCCCTACGGCAGCGTTCTCTCGCGCGCACACACGCTTTATGAGTACCTGCACCAGGGCGTATCCCTGTACGGATCGGTCGTGCTCGGACAAAGGTTCCGGCTGTCGACGCGAGGCGCTCAGGTCCGGTTGCATCTGGATTCGCCTTGGCAGCCGACCCTTGGCGACTACCAGTCACAGCTCAATTCTTTTGCCATCACGATCGCCAACATCCGCAGGTTCGCGGGACCGCGTTGGGCCCCGGAGGAGATCAGCTTCGGTTTCAGGCCCGGGGAGGCGCTCCCGCCTGCCGAGATCTTCGACGGCACTCGCGTGGCCTATCGACCGGGCGAGACCTACCTCCAATTCCCCCGCGCACTGCTCGGGCAGGGGCTTTGTGATGCTGTCCAGGGGTCGGTGGCAGCGCAGTCCGTTGTCACGCCATCCCTTCCAGACGATCTTGCGGGCCTTGTCAGCCTGCAGATCGAGTCCTTGCTGTCCGGAAACGCGGTGACGTTGGAGCTGCTGGCGGAAAGTCTCGGGATGAGTGGACGCAGTCTTCAGCGATGTCTCGCCAATCAAGGGGCCAGCTTTACGGCCCTGCTCGGTGATCTACGGCTCCGCCGAGCCGCGGAGTGGCTGCAGCGTACGGACAAGCCGGTTGTGGAGATCGCACTCGATCTCGGATACACGGACGCCTCGAACTTCACCCGCGCCTTTCGCCGCGCGATCGGCGTCTCGCCGTCGGTCTTCCGCAAGGCCGCCGAACGTCGTTGAGTCCTCCATATCCGCCGCCGTGCCGCGCGCAAGCGGCGTGTCGGACATGGGATTGGCACGAGATGACAGGCGCGCTTCCGCCACTGGGGCGATACTCCCATGGACCGAGAGGCGGAGTACCGCGCTCGCGCCGGCCCGAGATCGGGCGAACGAACCGCTCACGCCAGCGACCCGCCATGCGCGACGACCGGCTTGGGCCTGGCATCGACAGCTGGGTGCGGCGCTGGGGAGGACTGGTCGGAGTACCCCTTGATCGGACCGGAGTGGGGGTTGCGCGTTTTCTTATTAACGCCGGTAGTTCCGGTCCCGTATGGTCGAAGGTGCCGCTGTTCGGCGAGTGAGCGGCAGGACCGTTTGGACCCCGGCGGTCCGCCCGACAACATGAGGTTCCATCAACGTGGCAGATCGAACGTACGGCAGGCGAGCGGCCTGTTTGGTTTTGGTGCTGCTGGCGGCGACGCATGCCGCCCATGGCGCGGGCTTCTACAGCCCATCGGTGGGCACGCCAGGAAGCCTGGGCACGGCGGGCGTCGCCAACCCGACCAACACCCGGGGCGCGGATGCCTCGTGGACGAACCCGGCCGGCATGACCGGGATCGACCGGCAGCACGTCATTGCCGGGTTTCAAGTCATCGTTCCCAGCGTCAAGTTCAACGTCAAGGGTGCCCGCAACGATGCCAGCCTGCCGCGGCGCCTGGGGCCGGTCAGCGGCGACAGCGGCGGCAATGCAGGGCAGATCGCGCCCATCCCCAGCTTCTTCTATGTTCGGCCCCTGTCCGATCGGCTTCGCTTCGGCCTCGCCTCGACGGCCCCGCTGGGCGGCGGCGTGGACTACGGCAAAGACTTCGTCGGCCGCTATGCAATCCAGGACGTGGCGCTGGCGGGACTGGCGTTGACCCCATCGCTGGCCTATCGGGTCAGCGACCGGCTCTCCATCGGTGCCGGCGCCTCGGTGGTCTATTCGGCCCTGAGCCAGACCATCGCGCTGCGCCAGGGCGCGCCGGACCCGGCGCTCGACGGCCGCATCAAGTTCGAAGATCTGGAGGACTGGGGGATTCAGGCCGTCCTCGGTTTGACCTATGCGTTATCCGACGACCTGCTGCTCGGGATCGTGTACCGCAGTGAGATGGACACGAACCTGGAAGGCGACATCAAGTACGAGGGGCTGCGTAACCGACAGCTTGCCGCATCACTGCCGCGCGATGTCAAGATCGGCTGGAGCAACCCGCAGTGGCTCGAGGCGGGGCTGCGTTATCGCCTCGACGACAGGACCCAGCTCTACGTCAATGCCGGTTGGCAGGAGTGGTCGAAATTCAGTGAGAACGAGCTCGGTTTCAGCAACGACCGGGTCGTCGTCTCGGACCGCAACTGGGACAACACCTGGCATGGGGGCGTTGCCGCCGTTCGGGCCTTGAGCTCGACGTCCTTCGTGTCCTTCGGGTTGTCCTATGAGAGCTCCCCGGTCAAGGACAAGTACCGGACCCTGGACTTCCCGGTGGACGAGCAGTGGAAGCTCTCGGCCTCTTACGCCTGGAGACACAAGGACGCGCTGGCCTTCGCGCTGGGCGCGACTCTCGTTTTCGTCGGCGACTCGGCCCTGGAGCAGACCGCCCAGCGCGTGACCCTGCGCGGCGATTACGACACCAACATGCTCGCGATCCTGGGCGGGACGCTGCGCTACGACTTCTGACGATGCCGCATCGCCGGGCGGCCGGCGTTGCACGGCCATCACTCACAACGACTGGCGCCGCAAGCCGGCCGGCGCCAACAAGGGCAGAAGAACCGGAGACCAGTGATGATGCAGAGAAGTCCCAGTCGAATCCCTTTGGCCATCATCCTGACGCTGATGGCGTTTGCCGCGGCGACATCGGTCCATGCCCAATCGCCAGCAGACTGTGCCGCCCGGGCCGAGCGGGCGGCCCGCAATACCGGCGGGGTCATCGGCGGAGCCGCTGCCGGCAGCGTTGGTGGAGCCGCCATCGGTGCGATCGTCAGCGACAACTCCCGCAAGGGCGCCAGGAAGGGGGCTCGCATTGGTGCCGCTGTCGGCGGGACGACCGGTGCGGTGAGGAGGAACGACACCTACCGGCGCGTGTACGACGACTGTATGGCCCGTCGTTATTGAGCTTAAACCCTGAGCACAGGAGACCCCTATGTCCAAGTCGTTTCGTCGCTTGCTGACCGTCACAGTGACCGCCGCCCTATTGTTCGGCACAACCGCCGCCGCCCTCGCCGAGGAGCCAACAACCGACAGAGACCTCAATCAATATCTGTGCAAGGACGTCATGCGCCTATCCGGCAGCGAGCGGGAAGTGTCACTGGCCTTGGTGCATGGGTACAGGCTGGGGAAGATGGGGACTACAGAGTTCGACGTGGAGGTCCTGTCCGACCTGACCGACCGCTTCATTGACTACTGCCTGGACAACCCCACCGACAACGCGTTGGCAGCATTTGAGAAGCTGGCGAAGTGACGCAGCTGCGGATACCCAAGCGTGGCGAAGACATGGCACAGAATGACAGGCCAAGCCTTGAACAATGCCATAGACTCGGTGCTTGGCAGAGGGCTGCCGCTCACGCCCGTCACGACGACTGATACCAGCATGAGGACACGACAAGAGTGAAACCGTTTTGCGTTGCGCCGATTTGTGGCGTCCTGCTTTTCCTCATCCTGCCGTCGGGCAGTGCGCTCGGACAGCAGGCCGCAGATTCGGAGGTCTTCAAGGTCCGTGACCTCTATGCCATCTGTGCCGTAGCCCGCGGTAGCGCCGATTGCGAGGCGGCCACGGCGGGCTGCCGGGGCTTCATCGGAGGAGGCGTCCAAGCACCAATTTGATCGATCTCTGATCGGACAGAAAACAATGAAACCTATTACCTTGATTTCTGTGATTTCGGCAGCTTCTTTACTTTCCGCCTGCGGCTCGACGACCGGCTCACGAGCCGGCAGCGGCGCTGCCATGGGTGCGGCGGGAGGCGCCCTTATCGGCTCTATGAGCGCCAATGCTGGCAGGGGCGCCTTGATCGGCGCAGGGGCCGGTACCGTCGGTGGTTACCTGTACGACCAGCACCAAAAAGGCAACATCGACTGAGTGGGCGACGCGCCCCCTTCCCTTGCGACAGGGCAAGGGGGCGGCGAGGCCGTGGCCGAAGAGCGCCTAGAATACGGGCGCAAGGACGCCCTGCCACGGCCACCGGACGAGCCGACACTCAGTGCCTGTGTTGCTCCCTGGGGCCGCGCGGCGCCCGCGGCGACCGAGCACAGCACCTTTCCACTCGAATGAAGATCCGCTACCTGTCGGGCGGAAGCCTTTTCGCCGCCGCATTGACTGCGCTGCCCGTCGCTGCCAGCGCCGAGCCGAGCGCCTCCGAACTGGCCCGTGAGCCAAGGAGCCTGGTCGCCGATCGAGTGACCTTACCGATCCAGATCAGCCGGGACCGAAGCATCGGGCTGACTGACGAGGGCACGAAGCTCAGGATCCGTATCCGGCCTGTGATTCCCGAGAACCAAGACTAGGACATGATTTCGGTCAACTACTATCCTGATCGCGATGCGTTTTTTAAGCTGGTAAGGAGTGAGGGCTACCATAGCGCTGGCATGCATAAGCACGCGGCCCTGGAGCGCACCATGACCATCGTCACGTTGCCGGGCGGCCCGGTCGTGGACCCTGGCAAGGCGACGGACAAGTAGCCCGCTCAACACTGAAAGTTAATCGACGATGGTGCCCAGAATATTCATTTGGCGCCACTCTCGGATTTGAGGAATGCACACCTTTTCCTAACCGAGCTGTCGCCAAAGCCACTGCGGCACAGCGATTTCATTAGATAGCGAGGCATGACCGATGAACGGATGGAGACGCGACATGGTAGGACAACTGCTACTCGGCGCCACGTGGGCGCTGCTCACCCTGCAGACCGTGCCGGCCCTGGCCCAGGAGGTCCTGCCCTTCCCCGACCCGCCCATGGGCGGCAAGGTCGGCCCGACCCTGCAGGAGTCGGTGCATCAGTGGCGCGAGACCCCGAGTTACCTGCCTGAAGATGCGCCGAACATTCTCATCGTCATGTTCGACGACGCGGGCTTCGGGCAGCCCGACACCTTCGGCGGCGAGATCCACACGCCGACCCTGACGCGACTGGCCGAGGAAGGCATCGCCTACAACCGCTTTCACACCACGGCCATGTGCTCGCCGACCCGCGCCGCCCTGATGACCGGGCGCAACCACCATCGGGTCGGCGCCGGCATCATCGCCGAGTTCGCCAACGACTGGGACGGCTACACGGGCGTGATCCCGAAGTCGTCGGCCACGATTGCCGAGGTGCTGGGCCACTACGGCTACGCGACCTCCGCCTTCGGCAAAGATCACAACACCCCGGTCGAGCAGATCGCCAACGGCCCCTACGACCGGACGCCGACCGGGCGGGGCTTCGACTATTTCTACGGGTTTATCGCCGGCGAAACCTCGCAGTGGGAGCCCACCCTGTGGGAGAACACCACGCCGATCTCGATGCCCCACGTGGAGAACTACGAGGACTTTCATCTCACGGAGGCGATGGCCGACAAGGCAATCACCTGGATGCGCCGCCACCTGGCCATGAATCCCGACCGGCCCTTCCTGATGTGGTGGACACCCGGTGCGGTGCACGGCCCGCATCATGTCGCCCGGGCATGGGCGGATAAGTATGAGGGCAAGTTCGACGACGGCTGGGACGCCTACCAGCAGCGGGTGTTCGAGCGCCAGAAGGCCATGGGCTGGATCCCGGAACACGCGCGGCGCCCGCCGCGTCCGGAAGGCATCGCCGCCTGGGAGGATATTCCCGACGACGAAAAGGCCTTCCAGGCCCGGCTCATGGAGGTCTACGCGGGCTTCTTCGAGCACACGGACGCGCAGGTCGGGCGGCTCATCGACGAGCTGGAAGCCCGCGGCATTCGCGACAACACGCTGGTGCTTTACATCGTCTCCGACAACGGCGCCTCCGCCGAAGGTCTCGATGGCAGCGTGGCGGAGCTGAATGCCCAGAACGGCATTCCCTCCACGATCGCGGAGCACATCGCGGTGATGGAGGGGCTCGGCGGCCTCGACGCCGTCGGCGGCCCGAGGATGGACAACATGTACCACGCCGGCTGGGCCTGGGCGGGCGACAGCCCCTTCCGCTACACCAAGCTGATTGCCGCCGACTGGGGTGGCACGCGCACGCCCATGGTGGTGTCCTGGCCGGAGCGGATCAAGCCGGACGCAACCCCGCGGCCGCAGTTCACCCACGTGAACGATGTCGTGCCCACGATCTACGAGATCCTCGGCATCACCCCGCCGAAGGTGGTGAACGGCCACGAGCAGGACCCCATCGACGGGGTGAGCTTTGCCTACACCTTCGACTCCGCCGAGGCGCCGGAACGCAAGAGCACGCAGTACTTTGAAACCCTGGGCAGCCGCGGTATCTACCACGAAGGCTGGATGGCCAGCACCTTCGGGCCCCGGACGCCGTGGATTGCGCAGTTGCCGGACCTGAGCAAGTGGGACCCCATGCAGGACGAATGGGAGCTGTTCGACACCCGCAGCGACTACTCGCTCATGAACGATCTCGCCGAGGACAATCCGAAGAAGCTGGAGGAACTGAAGGCGCTGTTCATGGAGGTGGCCCGGGATAACCAGGTGCTGCCGGTCGGCGGGGGGCTCTTCACGGGCCTGAACCCCCAGGAGATGAAGCGCAGCACGAACACGGAATGGGCCCTGTTCGAGGGCATCACCCGCATCCCCGAGAGCCAGGCGCCCAACGTGCGCAACGGCAACCTGCGGGCCGAGATCGAGGCCGTGGTGCCCGAGGGCGTTAACGGGGTGATCTTCGCCATGGGCGGTTACGCCGGCGGCGTCAGCCTGTTCGCCGTGGACGGCACGCTCTTCTACGAGTACAGCGCCCTGCTGCTCAAGCGCGACATGATCGAGATAGGCCCGCTGCCAGCCGGCGAGGTCTCCATCGCCATGGAGATGCGCACGCCCATGGAACGCGCAGCGCCCGCGGAACTGAAGTTCTGGATCAACGGCGAGCCCGCCAGCGGCGGCACCGTCCGCCGCACCGTGCCGGCTACGTTCACCGCCTCCGAGACCTTCGACGTCGGAATGGATACCAGTTCTCCCGTAGCGAATGCCTATTTCGACAAGGCGCCGTTTGAATTCGAGGGCAGGCTCGCGCGTCTGCACTTCGAGAACCTGGCGCCGCAGGCGGCCATTCCGGTGATGCCGGATGACTGAGGGGACCTTGAAAAATTGCCGTCCTGGCAATTTTTCAAGACGCGAAGCGAAAACGCGGTTTCCGCTTCGCTCCATTTTTCAAGCGCTTGGGCGCTTGAAAAATGGCGGGGCATCCTGCCCCGCACGGGCTCCTCGAATTATTCGAGGAGCCCTGAAGCAGCGCTCCCCGGATACGGTCGTTCCATGAAGGGGACGACTTTCGCAACGAAACCGACGACCGGCTCGGGCATCACCGTCCGTGCTTTCGCCGGCTGGGATTTCGATGACAAGACCGTGCTGCGGCCGGGGGCATTATGCGCACCCCTAGGTTCGACAGATCCTGTATAAGAAGGAATGCAAATGAAGAGATATTCTGTAGAGATTGTTCTTGGTATCGTGCTGGTTTTGGTATTTTTAGCTGTCTCGGCTTGGCAGTCGTCAGACACACTCTCCGAGGCGGAAGTCGATCGCTATATCGACATCATGGAAAAAACGCTTCCTGTCGATATGAAAGAGCGGAATGAATTTATCGCTCGCATGCGGGATTGGGGCAAAAGAGATGATGGTAAGCCTGTCTACATGCTGAATCTTATGCGATTTTTTGATGAAATTGAGCCGGTTTCTGGAGTTCCTGAGACGTTGACTCCATTGGAAGCTAACGAACATTACGAAGATGTTATGGGCGCCAGGTTGATTGAATTTGGATCTTACCCGCTATTCGGCGGGGACACCTCAGGAATTTCGGAAGGCCAGGAAAAAAGCAACCTGGTTGTCTATGAACCTGAATTAGACAACTGGGATCGTGTTCTTATTGTTCGCTATTCCGGAAGGCGGGCATTTTTTGACTTGGTTACTGATCCTGAATACCTGAAGGTCGAGCCATATAAACGGGCAGCCTTGAAGATTGTTTTAGCTCCAGTGTCTCGCGATATTGGGATTCCTGACGTTCGCTGGATAGCTGGAGGAATTGGCCTTATTATTTTCCTGTTGGTTGGCTGGGTAAGGTCAGCTCGACGCGCTACGTGACTAAGCAAATGTCACAGATTGGCGCGCCGTAGTTACAACTGGAATGGAGTAGGGGGGCGGCCTCGGCATCATGTTCATCAGATGGTGTCATGTCGCGCAGACGATACAAAGAAAAAAGATGTCTCGCGCAGAGGCACAAACAGAACCGAAATACTGGAGGAAATCCGTGATGACCCATAGAAACCGGTTCACGTCCGTCGCGACTGCCGCCCTGCTCGGCGCGGCGCCCTTGTTGCTGTCAGGCCAGGCCCTGGCACAGTACGTCCCGCTGGGCGAGCAGCAGTCTCTGTCGGAGGTCTATCCCGGGAAGGCCTACTCGCCCTACGCCCATCGCAGTTTCCCGAGCCGAGTCTTCTGGGGGGACACGCATCTGCACACCGCGCTGTCCATGGACGCCGGACTGTTCGGCGCCCGGCTCGGCCTGGACGATGCCTACCGCTTCGCCCGCGGCGAGGAGGTCATGGCCTCCAGCGGTCAGCCGGCCAAGCTCGGACGGCCGCTGGACTGGCTGGTGATCGCGGATCACTCCGACGGCATGGGCTTCATCACCGATCTCGCCGCGGGCAAGCCCGGCATCATCGCCCACGCGCAGGGCAAGCGCTGGTACGAGGGCTTGCAGCAGGGGGGCGAGGCTTCGGCGGCCGCCGCGCTCGACTTGATCGGCACCTTCTCACAGGGGCAGATCGACCCCGAGATGATGGCGGAGTACTCACCCGGTGGTAAGACCTACGGCTCGATCTGGGAAGACGTCGTCGCTGCGGCCGAGCGCTACAACGACCCCGGTCGTTTCACGACCTTGATCGGCTTCGAGTGGACCTCCCTGGTGGAGGGCGCCAACCTGCACCGCAACGTGATCTTCCGCGACGGGGCGGACAAGGCCGGGCGGGTCGTGCCCTACACGACCCAGGCGCCGGTGGGCTCCACCGATCCGCTGGACCTCTACGCCTGGCTCGAGAACTACGAGCAGACCACCGGCGGCACCGCGCTCGCGCTGGCGCACAACGGCAACCTCTCCAACGGGATCATGTTCCCCGTGGATGCCCAGTACACCGGTCGGAAGATCGACGCGGAATACGCCCGCCTGCGCGCCAAGTGGGAGCCGATGTACGAGATCACCCAGATCAAGGGTGACGGCGAGGCCCACCCCTTCCTCTCCCCGGATGACGCCTTCGCCGACTACGAGACCTGGGACGTCGGCAACCTGGACCTCTCCGAGGCCAAGACCCAGGGCATGCTCCAGTACGAGTATGCCCGCGAGGCGTTGAAGAACGGGCTCCTGCTGGAGCAGCGCCACGGCACCAACCCATACAAGTTCGGGTTGGTCGGCTCCACCGACAGTCACACCGCGCTGGCCGCCGTCGAGGAGGACAACTTCTTCGGCAAGGCCACCAACGCCGAGCCCAAGCCGGATCGCATGGGCCATCCCTTCGCCGAGAACGAGAACGGCGTGTTCCGGGGGGATATGCTCGTCGCTTCCGGCTACACCGGGGTCTGGGCCGAGGAGAACACCCGCGAGGCGATCTACGACGCCATGGCGCGCAAGGAGGTCTATGCGACCACCGGACCGCGTATGATCGTGCGCTTCTTCGGCGGCTGGGACTACTCGGCGGCGGACCTGAACAGCCGTCAGCCGGCCTTCCGCGGCTACGAGAAGGGCGTGCCCATGGGCGGCGATCTGAAAGCCGTGAAGGGCAAGCAGACACCGAGCTTCATGGTCTACGCCCTGCGCGACCCCATCGGCGCGAACCTCGACCGCATCCAGATCATCAAGGGCTGGCTCGACAAGGACGGCAAGACCCACGAGCAGGTCTACGACGTGGCCTGGTCCGCGGGCCGCGAGCCCGACGCCGAGGGCAAGCTGCCGTCGGTGGGCAACACGGTGGACGTGCAGAACGCCAACTGGACCAACACCATCGGCGCCTCGGAGCTCGGCACCGTGTGGAGCGATCCGGACTTCGACCCGGCACAGCCCGCCTTCTACTACGCCCGGGTTCTGGAGATCCC
>NZ_CAJXYK010000083.1 GCF_913063425.1 uncultured Thiohalocapsa sp. | reverse complement strand
ATGCCGTGCAGGTTGGCCATCGCGGTCTCGTGGCGGATGATCACGCCGCGCGGGAAGCGGGTACTCCCGGAGGTGTACTGCAGGTAAGCGATGTCGCCGGCCGCGACCTGCGGCAGGTCGATGGCCGGTACGTCCAGGGCATAGAACGCGTCCGGGGTGGCGACCATGCGCACCGACAGGCCCTCGCTCGCTTCCTCGAGGAAGCCGAGATAGCCCTCGGAGGCGACGGCGACGTCGGCATCGCTGGCCTCGAGGAGGCGGTGCAGCTGGGCAACGTAGGCCTCGTGCGCGCCGATTTTCACGGAGGCGGGCAGGGCGACGGGAATCAGGCCGGCGTACTGGCAGGCGTAGAAGAAGCGGACGAAGTGCGGGTCGGTCTCAGCGACGAGCGCGACGCGATCGCCCTGGGAGAGGCCCAGGCCGAGGAGCTGCCGGGCGAGTTCCCGCGCCTGCGCACGCAGTTCACGGTAGGTGAGACGGTCATAGATGCGGCCGCGGCCATTGAAGAAGTTGCAGCCGGTTTCACCCTGCGCGGCGTAGTCCAGGGCCTCCGTCAGCGTGGCGAAGTCGGCCGGCCGGAATGGCAGCGATTGTTCGGTGGGTGTGGATGAAATGTGCAACGATCCGTCTCCCTTCGGTCTTGACTCCGTCTCGCAGCGCCGTGGTGCGGGCGCCGGCGGGGCGTGCTGCCGCAATATCCCTCTGCCGCTGCGTTCCCGCGGGAGCACAGCGTCATAACACTTCGTTTCGGGAGGCCATGGTAGCATTCCGCGACGGCGCGGAAACAGGAAATAATACCAAGCCAGTCAATAACCTATCTCGTTCCGGGGAAGCTCTACTTGAACTTCTCCGGCGGCTTTCCCCCGGCCCGGCAGCCCCCTCTCGAGCCGCCGGCAAACACCGGCGGCAACGCGATAAGAGCCTCTGACAACACCGCTGCCGGGAAAGTTCCGGGGCCGGCGGCAATTCGTGGCGCTGGCGGGTATACTCGCCGCCTCGGCCCGGCGGGGCCGGTGGACAGCGGGCGACAGGGAGAGGCGTGTGAGCGAGCAGAGACAGGCAGATGACCGGTCCCTGACCGTGGTGCCCCTGGCGGGCCCCCGCGACCTCCGCCGCTTTATCGACCTGCCGCGCCAGCTCTACGCTGACGATCCCTGCTTTATTCCGCCCCTGGCCTTCGAGCAGCGCCAGCGTTTCTCGCCGAAGAGCCCCTATGCCGCGCACGCCCGTTGGCAGGGCTGGCTGGCCCTCGCCGGCGATCGCCCGGTGGGCCGCATCACCGCGCAGGTCGACCGCCTGGAGCGCGATCCGTCGCTCGGCTACTTCGGCATGCTCGAGGCCGATCGGCCCGATGCGGTCGGCCCGCTCGTCGCGGCGGCCTCGGACTGGCTGCGCGCCGCAGGAAAGACGCGGGTGCGCGGGCCCTTGAACCTGCATATCAACGAGGAAGTCGGGCTGCTGGTGGAGGGCTTCGACACTCCGCCGGTCGTGCTCATGGGCCACGGCAAACCCTGGTACGACGCGGCGCTTCGTGCGGCGGGCTTTACCGGCGTGAAGGACCTGCTCGCCTACCGCACGCGGCCGGACTTCGAAGCCCCGAAGGTCATGACGCGGCTCGCCGAACGCGCCTCCCGCCGGGTGACCATCCGCAGCCTGCGCCGCCGCGACCTGGCGCAGGAAGCCGAGACCATGCGCCGCATCTTCGACGACGCCTGGGCCAACAACTGGGGCTTCGCGCCGCTGGACCCCGCCGCCTGGGCCGATACGGTGAGTACGCTGGCCAAACTCCTGCCCGAGGACTACATCCAGTTTGCCGAGGTCGACGGCGAACCGGTCGCCTTCATCGTCGCCCTGCCCAACCTGAACGAAGCCGCCCGCGACCTCGACGGCCGGCTGCTGCCCTTCGGCTGGCTCCGCTTTCTCTGGCGCCTCAAGGTCAGCGGTGTGTCCTCGGCGCGGATCCCCCTCATGGGGGTGACCCAGGCCTACCAGCACTCCCGGCTCGGGCCCACCGTGGCCTTCATGATCATCGACGCGGTGCGCCAGGCGCTGCACGGCCGCGGCGTGACGGAGGTGGAGATGGGCTGGATCCTCGAGGACAATGCCGGCATGCGCAACATCATCGAAACCATCGGCGGCGAGGCGTACAAGCGCTACCGCGTCTACGAAAAGGACCTCTGAGCCCCATGCCCTTCGACCCCGGCCAAGATCCCATGACCGCCGTCGTCCTCGCCGGCGACCGCAGCAAAAGCGATGCCCTGGTGGAGCGCTCCGGCGCCGGCGCCAAGGCACTGCTGGACCTCGGCGGTGAACCCATGGTGCTGCGCGTGCTGCGCGCCCTCGGCGAGGCCCGCGCCATCCGCCGCGTGGTGCTCGCCGGCCCGGAGCGGGAGGCGGTGGACCGGGCGCCGGCCCTGGTGTCTTACCTCGACGGCGCGGCGGTCGAGTGGCAGCCGCCGCGCATGTCCCCGAGCACCAGCGCCTACGAGGTGATGCAGGAGATACCGCCGGAGGAGCCGGTACTGCTCACCACTGCGGACCATCCGCTGCTCACCGCGGAAATCGTCGATGCCTTTGCCCGGCAGAGCCTGGCGGACGACGTCGACGTGACCGTGGGCCTCGCGCCGCACGCCGTGGTGCTCGAGGGCTACCCGGGCATCCGCAAGACGGTGCTTCGCTTCAGCGATGGCGAGTTCTGCGGTTGCAACCTGTTCGCCTTCCTCACCCCCGAGGGGCGCCAGATCGCCGCCTTCTGGCGCAAGATCGAGCAGCAGCGCAAGAAGCCCCTGCGGGTCATCGGCATGCTCGGCTGGTGGGCGGTGATCCGCTACCGGCTGGGCATCCTGCCGCTGGAGGAGGCGCTCGCCAAGCTGGGCAAGCGCCTCGGCCTGCGCATCCGCGCCGTGGTCCTGCCCTACGCCAATGCGGCTATCGACGTCGATTCCATCGCCGATCTCGATCTCGTCAAGACCACTATCGACCGCTGAGGCGCCGGGGACAGCCCCGGCCCTCACGGACATCCCCCCGGAGTAGTAGTGCCCGCGGGCGCGCGCATGCGCTACGCTTGGGCGACACGGCGAAAATTCTGCGGGAGGCCCGCCCATGACCTCGGTACCCAACACGCGCCCGGCCCTGACCCGGGCAGAACTCGAGGCCCACTGGATGCCCTACACGGGCAACCGCCAGTTCAAGGACGACCCGCGCATGATCGTCGGGGCCGAGGGCATCTACTACATCGACGACCGGGGCCGGCGCATCATGGACGGCCTCTCCGGGCTCTGGACCTGCGGCCTCGGCCACAACCGGCCGGAGATTGCCGAGGCCGTCTACCGGCAGCTGAAGACCCTCGATTATTCACCGGGCTTCCAGTTCGGTCAGCCGCTCTCCTTCGAGCTCGCCAATGTGCTGAAGGGGCTGACGCCCGCCGGCCTCGACTACGTCTTCTTTACCAACTCGGGCTCCGAGTCCGCCGACACGTCTCTGAAGATGGCCCGGGCCTACTGGCGGGCGAAAGGGCGTCCGGAAAAGACCCGGCTCATCGGCCGCATCAAGGGCTACCACGGGGTGAACTTCGGCGGTATCTCCGTGGGCGGCATCGGCGCCAACCGCAAGATGTTCGGCCAGGCGGTCGAGGCGGACCACCTGCGGCACACGCTGCTGCCGGAGAACCGCTTCTCCCGCGGCATGCCGGAGCACGGCGCGCACCTCGCCGATGAGCTGGCGGACCTCGTCGCCCTGCATGACGCCAGCAATATAGCCGCCGTGATTGTCGAGCCCATGGCTGGTTCCGCGGGGGTCATTCCGCCCCCGGTCGGCTACCTGGAGCGCCTGCGCGAACTGTGCACCGCCCACGACATCCTGCTCATCTTCGACGAGGTGATCACCGGGTTCGGCCGCTGCGGCGCCATGACCGGCGCGGAGGCCTACGGCGTGGTGCCGGACATCATGAACGTGGCCAAGCAGATGACGAACGGCGCGGTGCCCATGGGTGCGGTGATCGCCAGCAAGGCCATCTACGACACCTTCATGGCCCAGGACCTGCCGGATCACGCCCTGGAATTCGCCCACGGCTACACCTACTCCGCACACCCGGTGGCCTGTGCCGCCGGCCTCGCCGCCCTCGATCTGCTGGTGAAGGAGAAGCTGCCGGCGCGGGTGGCCTCCCTGGCGCCGGTGCTCGAGGACGCGATCCACGGCCTGAAGGGCAAGCCGGCGGTGGAGGATATCCGCAACTACGGCTTCGCCGCCGCGCTCACCCTGGCGCCGAAGAACGGCGACCCCACCCGCCGACCCTTCGAGATCGCCATGCGCATGTGGGAGAAAGGCTTCTACGTCCGCTACGGCGGCGACTGCATCGCCCTGGGGCTGCCCTTCGTGATCGAGCCGGAAGAGATCGAGCGCCTGGTCGGCGCCCTTGGCGAGGCGCTCAGCGAGAACGGGTGACGCCCAGGTATCGAAGTCCTTTTGCCTCCTCAGTTGCCGTTTCGTTTATTTCGACTATCCTTTGGTGCATACTCGGCTCGCGCTCAGTGGGCACTGGCGCCTGAAGGAGATCCATGATGACGGCACACAATGTTGTTCACCTGCCGACTCCCGATGAAATGGAGGAGGCCAAGGCGTCCAGCCGAACCCTGGCCAAATATGCAGATGCCGACCGAGTGCACATGACCTTGCGCGGCAGCAACGGCGAATCGGACGAACTGGTCCTGCCAGGTCACGTCCTGCAAATGTTGCTGACGGTGCTTTCGGAAATGTCTCAGGGCAATGCCATCAGCCTGATACCCAGGCACCAGGAACTCAGCACCCAGGAAGCCGCCTCACTCCTCAATGTGAGCAGGCCCTTCGTGGTAGGGCTCCTTGAGAAAGGAGAGATTCCCTACCACAAGGTGGGTTCGCATCGCCGAGTCCGGCTCGAGGATGTGCTGGCGTACAAGGAGAGCGTCGATCGTCAGAGACTCGAGGCTCTGGACCGGTTGACCGATCTATCGCAACAGGATGACATGGGCTACTAAGCGGCGGTGTCGAAGTTCACTGTCGTCTACGACGCGTGTGTCCTGTATCCGGCACCTTTGCGCGATGCTCTGCTAAGACTCGCGCTCACAGATCACTTCAAGGCTCACTGGACTGACCGCATTCATGACGAATGGATTACCGCGTTAGCCCGTCAGGGTAAACACCAGCGACAAAAACTGGAGCAGGTGCGTGCTCTGATGGACCTGCATGTTCGTGATGCGCTGGTCACCGGCTACGAACCCTTGATCGATACGCTGGATTTGCCCGACCCTCATGATCGGCATGTCCTGGCTGCTGCCATCCGATGTAATGCCGATGCAATCGTTTCTTTTAATCTGAAGGATTTCCCGGCGCATGCACTGGCACCCTGGGGCATGGATATACTGCACCCGGATGATTTCACCTATTACCAAATTGATATGGTGCCGGCGGTCTGTTGCGAAGCGTTGCGCCGGCAACGACTTGCATTGAGAAACCCGCCGCTTTCGGTATCAGACTTCCTGGCGACGCTGCAGAAGCAGCAGCTGCCACAGACTGTTTCGAGGCTCCGGTCTTTCGAGCAGTTTCTCTGACGCTAGTCCTGCTTACCTTGCATTCGTGGAGTTACGTTCCCGAAATACAAGGTTGAACTGCGGCTACGAGGCAGGAGTGGGGTGTTGAGGCAAAACGTGATCGAGCCGGAAGAGATGGCGCGCTCAGGGTCAGCGCCTGAGCGTCCGGCTCTCCTCCGCCAGCGTCGTCACCGCCTCGTCCCCCGCCGCAAAGCCGCGGGTGGTGATGGCGAGCTTCCAGCCGTTTTCCTCGCGCGCCACCGCGAAGCGGTGATAGGCCGCCGCCGGCTTGTCGCCGCGGCCCGCCGCGGAGGCCGAGGGTGCCGCGATGACCGGGGCCACGCCGTCCACGGTTTCCAGCTCGTGGCGCTGATCCCGGTGGCCGTGGCCGTGCAGGATCAGCTCCGCGCCGCCGGCGGCGATCGTCCCGGCCACCGCCGCGTGGTTCACCAGGTGCTTGCGCCGCGAGTCTACACCGGCGAGCGGGCAGTGATGCAGGTACACCACCCGGAACAGGCCGCGCGCCCGGCATGCGGCGAGCAGGGCGGGCAGGCGGGCGAGCTGCGCGCCGTCGACGCGTCCGCTGGCCAGCCCGGGCGCGGTGGCCACGGCGCTGTCGAGGCCGATGAAGGCAAGGTCGCCGCGCACCCGCAGCGTGGGGTAGCCGGGGCCGTCGTCCCCGGCCAGGTAGTCGCCCCAGTAGCGCGCCTGGTAGTCGAGGCTCGCGGGCACCGTGGCGTCGTGGTTGCCGGGCACCAGGGCGATCCGTTCCGGCGGTGCCAGGGTGGCGAGCCATTCAGCGGCCGCCTGAAACTCGCGCTCCAGGCCGATGTGGGTGAGATCGCCGGTGATCACGATATCAGGGGCGCCTGCATCGGCGAAATCGGCGACCAGTGCGTCGAGGCGCTCCCGCCGGTGCTCCAGGCGCCGGCGGCGGCGCCAGGAGAGGTAACCGAGGAAGCGCTTGGAGAACAGTTCCCGCGCCGACACCCCGGCGAGGGACGTCAGGTGCAGGTCGGAAAGGTGGATGAAGTCCCGGGTCACGGGGGCGGCGCGCCGCTCAGTGGATACGGCGGATAATGCCGCCGAGGGACGCCAGCTTGTCGTCGATGCCGGCGTAGCCGCGGTCCAGGTGATAGACCCGGTCGATGGTGGTTTCGCCGTCGGCGGCGAGGGCGGCGATGACGAGGCCCGCGGAGGCGCGCAGGTCGGTCGCCATCACCGGTGCTCCCTGCAGCCGCTCCCTGCCCTGGACGATGGCTGTGTTGCCCTGCAGGTCAATGCTCGCACCCATGCGCTTCAGCTCCGCCACGTGCATGAAGCGGTTCTCGAAGATGTTCTCAACGACCGTCGCGCTGCCCTCCGCCAGGGCGTTAACCGCCATGAACTGGGCCTGCAGGTCCGTGGGGAAGCCCGGGTAGGGTGCGGTCGAGATATGCATGGCCCGGCAGCGGCGGCCGCCGCTGTCCAGGGTGATCCAGTCATCGCCCCAGCTGATGTCCAGCCCGCTTGCCTGCAGCTTGGTGAGCACGTGCTGAAGGAAGGAGGGGTCCGTGCTGCGCAGCGTGACGCTGCCGCGGGTGGCGGCCGCGGCGGCGAGGAAGGTGCCCGTCTCGATGCGGTCCGGGGGTACCCGGTGGCTGGCGCCGGTCAGCGCCGGCCGGCCTTCGATGCGCACCACGCTGGAGCCCGCGCCTTCGATGCGCGCGCCCATGGCCGTCAGCAGCCGCGCGAGATCGCCGATCTCCGGCTCCATGGCGGCGTTTTCAAGCACGGTTTCGCCGTCTGCGAGGGCAGCGGCCATCATGAGGTTCTCCGTGCCCGTGACCGAGGGCACGTCGAAGGCGTAGTGGCAGCCACGGAGGCGTGCAGCCTCGGCCTTGATATAGCCGCTCTCGATGCGGATAGCGGCGCCCATGGCGCGCAGCCCCTCGATGTGCTCGTTGACGGGCCGGGAGCCGATGGCACAGCCGCCGGGCAGGGACACGTCGGCGCTGCCGAAGCGGGCGAGGAGCGGGCCGAGGAGGAGGATGGCGCCGCGCATGGTCTTCACCAGCTCGTAGGGGGCGCGCACGCTGTGCACGGCAGCAGCGTCAATCTGCACGCTGGCGCCGTCGCGCTCGATACGGCAGCCGAGGAGCTCGAGGAGTTTCAGGGCGGTGTCGATGTCGCGCACGGCGGGCACATTGCTCACGCTGAGCGGCGTGCTGCCGAGGAGACCCGCGGCCAGGACCGGGAGCGCGGCGTTCTTGGCACCGGCGATGGCCACCTCGCCGGCGAGGGGGCCGTTGCCGGTGATGAGGAGGCGGTCCATCAGGCGGCGTCGGGGGTGACGAGTCCCGCATCGATGAGGCCGCGGTAGGCGTCGATGATCCGGTCGACCTGCTCGGTACTGTGGGCCGCGCTCATGCTGTTGCGCAGCAGGTAATTGGTGCTCGGCGAGGCCGGCGGTACCACGAGGTTGACGTAGACGCCGTTGTCGAAGAGCTGCTGCCAGGCCGCCATGGCCGCCTCGCGGTCGGAAAACTCGACGGCGACGACCGGGCTCGGCGTCGGCCCGACGGCCAGCCCGAGGGCCTTGAGCCCGTCGTAGAGACGCCGCGCGTTGTCCCAGAGGCGCTCGCGCAGCTGCGGCTCGTCGCGCAGGATCTGCAGTGCCCGGCGCGTCGAGGCGACGACCGAGGGTGTGGACGACGCGGTGAAGATGTAGGCGCGAATGCAGTAGCGCACGTCCTCGAGTTCCGCGTGCGGGCTGACGCAGAAGCCGCCGATACCGCCGAGGCTCTTCGAGAAGGTGCCCACGGTGAAGTCCACCGCGTCTTCCACGCCCGCGGCCTCCGCCGCGCCACGGCCGCGCTCGCCGAGCACGCCGAGGGAGTGCGCCTCGTCGACCAGCAGCATGGCGCCGTATTCGCGCTTGAGCTCGGCAATCTCGGCGAGCGGGGCGATGTCACCGAGCATGCTGTAGATGCCCTCGGCGACGATGAGCGTGTTCGCCGCCCGGTCGCCGAGGCGGCGCAGGCGCTTGGCGAGGTCGGCGGTGTCGCTGTGCCGGTAGCGGATGACCTCCGCCCCGGAGAGCTTGACCCCCGAATAGATGCTCGAGTGGCTGTCCGCGTCGAGGAGGATGACGTCGCCGGGGCCGGCGAGGGTCGCGCAGGTACCCATGGTCGCGGCATAACCGGTAGAGAAGCAGATCGCGTGGCCGACACCGTAGAAGGCGGCCAGTTCCGCCTCGAGGGCCTGGTGCTCGGCGAAGCTGCCGTTGGCGAGGCGCGAGCCGGTGGTGCCGGTGCCCCAGCGGCTGGCCGCCGCCCGGGACGCCTCGATGCAGCGCGGGTCCGCGGACAGGCCGAGGTAGTTGTTGGTGCCGGCCAGGATGACCCGGCGGCCCTCGACGACGCCCTCGGTCGCCGAGACGATCTCGTCGGTGACGGCGCCGAAGGCCTTCAGCCTGCGGTCGCGGAGCTCCGCCTGGAACGCCGCCATTTCCTTGAATTTGTCCAGGAGCATGTGCTTGCCCTCGCTGTGATGCCCTCGATGGAGTGAGGGGGCGCCGGGCGGCTCAGGGGTTGAGGTCGCGGATCTTCTGCGCGAGGTCCGCCACGGTGTTGACGTCCGGCAGGATGTTAAGCGGTATCGAGATGTCGTAGTGGTCCTCGATCTGCTCGATGACCTCCATGACCTCGAGGGAACTCAAACCCAGGTCGGCGACCAGGCCCGTGTTCTCGTTGATCATCACCCGCTTACGGTTGTACTTCTGCAGCAGTTCACACAGGAACGCGAGGCAGCTCTGGTAATCGGCCACGGCCGTCCTCCTTGCGCGGGCGCCGCCCAGGCGCTAGATTCCGGCGCACTATACCCATGGACTCCCCCCAATGCCAGCCATTTGGTTGATCGACGCGTACCGGGCCGGTGAGCGCGGGCAGGTGCGCGCCCTCGCCGAGGGGACCGCAGCTGCCCTGGGGTGGCCGCTGGAGACGATCACCCCCGAGTACCGGTCCTGGGCGCCCTGGCCGCACCTGTTCCGGCGGACCTCCCTCGCCGGCCTGCGCCGCCGCTCCCGCCGCGTTTTCGCGGCGCCCTGGCCGGGCCTCGTGATCACTGCGGGGGTGCGCAACGAGCCTCTGGGGCGCTGGCTGCGCGAGGCGTCGGGCGGCCTCACATGCTATGTGCACGTGGGTAAACCCTGGGGCAGCCTCGACGACTTCGACCTGCTGGTCACCACGCCCCAGTACCGGGTGCCGGCGCACCCGCGGGTGCTGCACAACGAACTCACGGTGCACGGCCTGGAGGGTCAGCGCCTGCAACGCGCCGGCGAGACCTGGGCGTCGCGTTTCGCCCCGCTGCCCCGGCCCTGGATCGGCGTGCTCGTCGGTGGCGACAGCGGCCCCTACACCCTGGGCAAGCGCGCCGCGTCGCGTTTGCTGGAGCAGGCGGTGGCCCGGGCCCGCGACTGCGGCGGCTCACTGCTGGTGACGACGAGTGCCCGCACACGCCCGACGGTGACCGAGGTGCTGGAGCGGGGCCTGTCCGGCAGCGGCGGCGTGCACACCTGTCCGCATTTCCTGCACCGCTACGGCGCGTCCCCCGACAACCCTTATGCGGGCATCCTCGCTCTCGCCGATGCCTTCGTGGTCACCGGCGACAGTATCGCCATGCTGTCGGAGGCCTGCGGCACCGGCCGGCCCGCGGCGCTGTTCGACCTCGGCGGTATGCGCCGCGATGCGGGCGCAGCGGCGGCGGCGACAGGCCCGGTGGATCCGCGCCTCGGCGCGGCGCTGTACCGCCTGCTCATGCGCTGGTTCCCGCAGCCGCTCAGTCGGGACATCACCCTGGTGCACCGGGCGCTGGTTGAGGCGGGTCGCGCCGAGTGGCTGGAAGACGTGGGCCCGGTGGTCGCAGCGCCCGGCGTACCGGCTGCGGCCCGCTCCGCCGACCTCGAGCGCGCCGTGGCGCGCATCTGTGAAGTGGTTTCAGAGCAGCGGGCGTAGCACGGGCCCCTAGCCCGTTTCGCTCACCGATTTGAACCCGGGCCGGTTTTTGGGTCTTGCTTTCGCGTTAGCTGGAAGGTTTTCGCCGATGAGAAGCGGGGCAGGCCCTGGCGAGGGCCCGATGCCGTGGTTTACGAGGTTCCAGAGCCTCACAGCATGTCGTTTTTAAGGGTTTCAGTGTCTGTCGGGCGAGGCGAACTCCGCCAGCCAGCCTGACGTTACGGTGTTGTAAGCCGTTGCAGGTTCAGCCTGGAGGCGCCCAGGCTGGATAGCGCCGGATGTTCGCCAGGATTTGCGCGATGTCGTTGGCGTAGGGATACGTCTCCGAGAACGAGAGCCAGACCTTGCGCACCGAGATCCGGATGCGGGCACCGATCTTCAACAGCTTTAGCCGGATCGTCGTGCACTGGGCTTTCTCATGCCGGGTGTCTTTGAGCCCGAGACGACGCAGGCCGTACATCCGGACGTAGGCGAACGACGAGAAGTACAGCCGCAGCTGATTGGCCCGCATCGTCGCGGTACTCGTGCGATCGGCAAAGAGGCCGAGCTGCTGCTCCTTGATCCGGTTCTCCATCGCACCGCGCACGCAATACAGCTGTTCATAGAGGCGCCGGGCACCGGCGCGGCTCACGGCCAGATTGGTCACGACGAAGCGGGGGTTCTCCTTGCCCGGTAGCACTTCCGCCTTGCCCACCACCCGCCGTTCGCAGGACCAGGATGTGCGAGTGCGATAGCGGAAGTCTCGGAACCGCCGCGCCGCTTTGCCCGTGCGCTCATGCTCTTCACGCGCTTCGTGCATCGCGCTACCCAGCGCTCGATGCAGGCGCTTGTTGCGTGCCAGTCCCAGCACATAGCCCACGTTGTGCTCCTCGCACCAGCTCATGATGGCGTCCCGGCAGAATCCGGAGTCGCCGCGGATCACGATTCGTGTCTTCGGCCACCGAGCCCGGATCTGCGTGACGATCCGCTCGAGTTCTTCAACACTGCCGGCGGCGCCATCCTGATTCGACGGGCGCAACCGGGCACACAGCAGGTGCTCACCGCAGAAGATGTACAGCGGCAGGTAGCAGTAACACCGGTAGTACCCGTGGAAGAAGCGACCTTCCTGATGACCGTGCAGCGGATCATCGGTCGCATCCAGGTCCAGCCAGATCTCCCGTGGCGGCGCCTCGTGCGACTCGAGGAACAGATCCACCAGCAGCCCGTCGAGGACCTCTGGATTGGCCGCGATCTTCTTGTAGCGATCACTCGCAGCCGCCCCCGGCGTACCGAGTTCGAGGCGGTTCAGGGTACTCGACCCTGCCAGCGGGTACCCACGATCGCGTTCCCGGTCCCGGCCCTCACCCGTCAGATCCCGCTTGCCCACCAGCAGCGCCAGCACACTGTCTGCGCGCAATGCATCGTGATCGTTAAGATCTTCATAGCCCAGTGCCAGGCCATAGACCCGCTGCGCGACCAGAGAGTACACGTCGTGCTCGACGCTGTTGGGATTGCGGTAATCGGTGAAACAGGTGGCCAAGCGACGGAGCAGCCCCAGTCGGTGATCCACCTCGCGAAGGAGCAGGCCGCCCCCGTCGGAGGTGATGCGGCCGCCGTCGAAACGGCCTACTACCTCTTGCCTTCCCAACGCGTGAAATTCCAACTGCGTGGGATTACACTCTGTATTCATAGGCCTCTGCTCTTGTTGCTTCGTAAGTGCCTGTCAGCTCTTACTTTATGCAACAGACAGAGGCCTATTTCCATTCTATCGGTGAGATTTACGGGCTGATATGTTTTGACCTGTCAATACCTGGATTCAACTATTCGTTCTCTCAAGCACCTTGGCTCAGGACCTGTCCAGCAGATTGCGACGGTGGATCATGCTGATATACGTGGATTGGTTACCACCTGACTTCACTGCGTCGCGGAGCTGGCCTTTCTCTAGCGTCAGGGATTACCGCCCCGGAATGCCCTGGTGAGCTTCCTGTTGGGGCCGGTGCCAATGTAGCCCGGACAAG
>NZ_CAJXYK010000082.1 GCF_913063425.1 uncultured Thiohalocapsa sp. | reverse complement strand
TGGACCTCCATGCTCTGCCGACGAAGGTCGAACGTCACATTGGACATGTGCAAAAAGTAATTGGCAAAGTACTCCTTGATGACATACTGTTTGTAGCCACAGCAGATAATGAAATCGTCAATGCCATGAGCGGAGTAAATTTTCATGATGTGCCAAAGTATCGGCTTCCCGCCAATTTCCACCATCGGCTTCGGCTTAAGGTGAGTTTCCTCCGAGATGCGGGTGCCAAGTCCGCCGGCGAGGATCACAGCTTTCATGACTTCGAAGACCTCAATGCTCTTCAGGACTATGCACTAATGAGTGCGCCCATTATTGCCCATCCATGGCCAAAGTCTGCACGAGAAACAATACGCGTATTCCGCTTCGTTTTAGCTTCGGCGGCTTGAGACCCCAAAAAAAGCGGCGCATCGTACCCCCAACGGAAACGCCGATTTAATCGTGGCGTTCCTACTGCGCAACGATGCCGCCGCTGCGCCAGCAACGCAAACCGGACAGGCGCCTGTTCTTCACACCTTTTTAAGCACCGCCGCCAGCTATGCCTCCCTGCTTGCAGCGCAGGCATAAGGGCGAAGCGACGTACCCGCAGAAGAACTGCATCAGAGCGATTGCATTGCCACCAAGCGGCCGAACTTCGTGCCCTGTCGATCCCGCAACTCCTCATACTCGCCGTCCTCCACCAAGCGCCCTTTGTCGAACACGAAGACATGATCGACATTCTTAATCGTGGATAGCCGATGGGCGATGATAACGACTGTGATTTTTCCACGAAGCGCGTCGATGCTCTCCTGGATTGCCGCCTCTGAATCCGAGTCCAAGGCGCTTGTGGCCTCGTCCAGGATCAGAAGCTTTGGCTCCCTGAACAGTTCGCGAGCGATGAACAAACGTTGCCGCTGCCCGCCGGAAAGCCGCACCCCGCGGTCGCCAACCAGTGTCCTATACCCGTCAGAAAGCTCCTCAATGAACTCTGACGCATGCGCCCGATCCGCTACTTCTTGGATTCGCTGCATCAGGCCTGCGTCCGTTCGGAAGTCTCCAGCCCACATGCAGATGTTGTTCGCGATGCTGTCGTCAAAGATGACGGTTTCCTGAGACACGTAACCGATCTGCTCGCGCCAACTGGCGCGCACGGTGTCCGCCCCGGCGACGCCGTCAACGAAGACCTCGCCCTGTTGCGGCCTCAACATCAACGTGATCAGATCAGCAATGGTGGACTTGCCTGCGCCTGACTCCCCGACCAGAGCCACCGAAGTTCTGGCTTTTATGTGCATGCTGACGTCCTGCACGACGGCACGCAAGCCCGGTGCGTAGCTGAACCGCACGTTGCGCAGTTCGATGCCGTGTGTCAACGGCGGTAGTGTCACATGACCGTCAGGCTCCCGCTCGCGCTGCTGGTTCACGAACTCATCCCGAACGAGCTCTACGCCACCGATATGGGAAAGCGCGCTTTGCCAATTTTGCTGCACGGTCATAACCGCGTTGAACCCGCGATAGAACAAGACGATCGCAACAATGATGGGCGCAAGGGGCTGCTCGAGGAGGATCACTTGGACGCCCATGACGGCGGTAATGAACAGCACCGCAGCCGGCTCGCGTACAGCCCGTGTGAAACTCGTCGCAAGCCCATTGCGCAGCTCAAAGCCCACCAGACGCTTTACGGATTGATCAATGTGCACAGACATCTTCGGCCCCTGTGCGGTAGCCGTAAGATACTTGAAGGACTGTACGGCCTGGACCAGCAGCTTAGCAAGGATTCCTTGCTCCTTGGACGTGGCCCGGGAAATCTTGCGAACGTAGACGTTGAGCTTTCGGAAGATCACGAACAGGACGATCCCGAAGCCGACTGCCATCATGCCGAATGTCCAGGCTACGATAAACGCCGCACCCACGTAAACCATTACCATCACGAGTTGCGAGCCCATGTTGGTCAGCGCGAGGAATGACGAGAGAAGCTTGCTGATCTGGGCGTTGACGATATTGGTGAAGTAGCCCGTGTCGCGACTCGTATAATAGCCGTATTGCATGTGGCTATACGCATCGAACAGGCGAGTCTTGACCTCCCGCAGCAATTGCGCGCGCAGGTAGTCCGTGTAGCCCAGCGCGAAGAGCAGAACGAGCCCCTTGAGTACGAAGGTAACAGCGATGAACGTAAGGATCGACGCCGTTGAGTCGACCACTCCTAGCGGCCCGAAGGCCTCCATGATCCACGATGTCATGCCATCTTGATTTGGCGCTCCGTCGCTGCCGAGCACACGCAGGAGTGGAAGCAGCATCATGATGCCAACGGCTTCGAGCGCGCTTGCCACGAAGCTGAGCAGGAACACGAGGTAAAGGCGTCGGCCGAGGTAACTGCGAAACAGCCCGAGGTAATGGGGAATATCCCTGACGGGGTTTCGATCGTCGGCAGAGGTCGTCAATGTCGTGCTCTCGTTGCTGCCAGAGGTTTCTCGCTTTAAACCAACTGCCTGCGAGCGAAATTGGCGCTTGGGGCAGTGATCTTGTCGATGCGTGTGGGTGAGCATAAACGCTGCCGCCGCAGGCGCGCAGGAACTCCGCAAGTTGGCACGACGCCACTCGGCGATCTTGACGGCCACATACTCCTCAGGCCGTGGCCCAAAAAGCTGGCAGGGCTTTACGCTCCGGCGCGACAGGCACTTGCACATGCGGCGCTTCAGACGTCGGCCCAAGCGCCCGCGCTGCATGCGCGCAGTGCCCCACTACGCAGCCTGTGCAGTGTAACGCACGGAGTGCGCCGATGGGAACGCACGGCGGTAACCCGACGCACCCGTCCGGGCGACCTCTTGTGCTAGGCTCTCGGGGCTGGAGGCCGCAGACTGCGGAGTATACCCTGCCATCGAGGTTTGGAGCAGAAGCGCAGTCGCATGAGCTCTGTGAGCATCGATGTGCGACCAAGCTCGCCGTCACACACATCGGCATCGCGATGAACGGATGATTGGAGCAGTGATCAGCAAGCGACGCTGGCCAGCAGTCGGAAGCGGGCCTGAGACATTCTTTACCAGTACCCTCGCTGACACGGGCTTAGGCCTTTTGTAGGACCGGGGCCAAACTCCGCGCGCGCGGAATGCCGACATGTCTGCGATTGTCGTTCGGCAACGCCTGTCCGATACCGTTCACCCCCCAACTGGTGCGAAGGCGCGACTGGACACGCCGCAAAGAAGCGTCTATCACCGAGGAGCCAGACGGACAATGAGAGTTATCCTGGACATCGGCCTGCCTAAAACAGGTTCTAAGGCACGGCAGACTTTCCTGCTCAATGAAGCCGAGCGCTTGCAGGACGAGGTGCTGCTGTACCCACACGCGGGGCGAGACTGGGTATGGCATCGCCCCCTTTACGAAGCCATTACTGCCGGCGACCAAGTGACGCTTGACAAGCTGAAGGACGAGCTTCGCGCGGCTGAAGGCAGATCCACGCTGGCGGTTCTGTCCTACGAAGGGATGTATGACCTCGATGCCGAGCGTATCCAGGTTCTTGGCTCCCTCAGTGACGATGTTCAAGCCGTGGTTTTTCTGCGCCGCCAGGACCAACTGGTCAATTCCTACTACAACCAGCAGCACAAAGGACACCGGGTTTCAATCAACACGTTAGAGGCCTACGAGGCAACGATGCTCCAGAGATCGGACAGCTTCGATTACCGCAACGTGTTGCAACGCTGGATGCAGGTCCTTGGTGACGACAAGGTCAAGCCGGTCCTGTTCGACAAGGGGCGATCGTCCGTGTTGTCCTTTTTCGAGGCGGCGGGTGTTGCCGTGGATACGTTAGGCTACGAGGAGACTTATCCGAATCCGGCCATCGACGAGTTTGGGCTGTCGGTGCTTCGGGCGGTGAAGGGGTTGGTTCAGGACTCGCATCTGCTCGCAGAAGCCGTACGTGAGGCGCATACGACGCTAGCCAGCCACTTTCGGACCTCGCCGAGCGCGACAGAAACCTATCTGCTGACGTTTGCGCAACGCGCGCAGCTTATGCAGCACTATGAAGAGGGCAACGAGTGGGTCAGGCACCGGTTCTTTCCGGAGCGGGCCAGCCTGTTCGAGCCATTAAAGGAAGGGGTGGCCTGCGCCATCGACCCGCAAGCGGGAAAGGAGTTGGCCCAGCAGATAGTTCAACGCACGCGGGAGCGGCACGCGGAAAAGGGCAAATCCGGCCGTCTGGTGGCCAAGATCGGACGGGCGGCGCGCCGCGTGTTTGGGCGGTGATCGGCCGGCCTGTCGTATGCAGCGGCAGGCCAATGGACCCGCACTCGCTCACTGCCGCTGCCCAGGGATGTCCAGGGCGGAAAGTCGTCGACACGTTGCTGATCAACTGACACGTTGCTCATCAAATGATCAGTGAGACTTCCCCCCGGTACATCGTGCACCGCAGGGCAGTGCTTGCCCTGCGCGTGCGCCGTCGAGCCGCTAGTGGGCCAGTCCGCTGTAATCCCAAGTGGCGCGGCCGTCGTAGAGGCTGAACGCCATGCCGTCGAGCTCAGTACCCTCAAGACCCAGCAGTGCTGCCGATACTTCCAAGCGCACCCACTGCCCACTCGGCGGCAAGGCACCCAGCGGCATCCATTCCGTCGTCCCGCTGGTGAAGCCCCAATTCGGGTGCTGCAGATCCTCGCCCCAGTACGCCCGGGCCCAGGTGCCAGCTGTCGTCTTGAAATGCAGCGCAAGGGAGCGCGGCAGGTTCGCCGGGTCTAGGTAGACATAGGTGAACAGCATATCACCCGCCTCGACGGCCAGCGCCTCTGTCGTATCCTTGAAGCCGTGGTGGTGAATGCCCGCGGCAATCGCCGAACGATGCGCCACCGTACCCGAGAATGCAACAGGATCAGCCCCCTGCCATGACCAGCCTTCCTGCAGCCCGAAGGTCGACGCCCCTGCCGGCAGACCGTCTTCGATCCACACGGTCTCCTGCTGCGCCTGCGCCGTGAAGTCCTGGTTTGCCTGATCCACCGCCACGTCTGTGAAGCTCAGCTGCGCCGGCGTGAAGTCGTACCCAGCGAGCGTCGGGGCCAGGGTGCCGGACCAGCCGGCGGCCACCTGGCAGCTGTACAGGCCGGCCGCATCCGTCGTCGTGCAATCCGCACCGCTGACAGTCACACCGCCCAACGGTTGTCCGTCGCTCTGCCGGGTCACGGCACCGCTGATCGCAAGCGCCGGCTCCGCTGCCGGCCGCGCCACGCCGGTGTAGTCCCAAGTCGCTCGGCCGTCGTAGAGACTGAAGGCCATGCCCTCAAGCTCACTGCCCTCCAGGGCCAGCAACGAGGCCGGCACCTCCAGCCGTACCCACTGTCCACTCGCCGGCAGCGCACCCATCGGCATCCACTCGGTCGTGCCGCTGGTGAACCCCCAGTTCGGGTGCTGGAGGTCTTCGCCCCAGTATGCCCGCGCCCAGGTGCCGGCCGTTGTCTTGAAGTGCAGCGCAAGCGAGCGCGGCAGATTGGCCGGATCGAGGTAGACATAGGTGATCAGCGTATCACCCGCAGCCACGGGCAAGGTCTCCGTTGCCCCCTGGAAGCCGTGGTGGTGGATGCCCGCGGCACTCGCTGACTGATGCGCGGTGCTGCCGGAAAAGGCCGCCGGGTTACTGCCCTGCCACGTCCAGCCTTCCTGAAGCCCGAAGGGCGACGCACCCGCCGGCAAGTGGTCTTCGATCCAGACGGTCTCCTGCTGCGCCTGGGCCACGAAGTCTTGTGCGCTCTGATCGGTTGTGACCTGATTGTATTCGAGGGAGGCCGGCTCAAAGCGATAGCCGGATTCAGCAGGGGAGATGGTGCCAGACCATCCCAGCGGCACGATGCACGAGTAGAGGCCGTTGGCGTCCGTTTCCTCGCAATAGGTCTCGCTGCCCGCACCGATCAGGACACCTGCCAGCGGGGTCGCGGCCTCCACACCATTGAGGCCGTCGCCGTCCGAATCGATCAGCACTTGGCCGCTCAGCTCAACCGTATCCACCACGGTGACCGAGAATGCTTGACTTGAAGTATCCCCGGTGCCGTCGTGCACCGTTGCAGTGAACGCAAACTGGCCGCTCTGCGTGGGCGTTCCAACAACCTCGCCGGTGCTGGCATCCAGCGAGAGACCTTGCGGCAGACTTCCGCCGGTGACAGTCCACGTATAGGGCAGCGTCCCACCCACCGCAGCCAGCACCTTGAGATACGGCTGGCGGACGTATCCAGTCGGCAGCGCTTCCGCGCGGATTGCCACATCGGCATTGACCAGCTCGAAACGTACCGCGTCGGCGAGCAGCCTGCCGCCAGCCTCGTCCGCCAGCTCGACATAACCATCGGCGCCCGCGGGGAAGTGGTACAGGCCGACCGACTCCCAACGGCCCGCCCCACCCGTCTGATCGATCATTTGATAGTCGTTACCGCTCGGGGAGACGATCTCCACGTCGATGGCGGCGCCGGCATCAGCGAAACTTGGCCAGATGAGCGAGACACGATAGAAGCCATCCTGCGGCAGGTCAGGCGTGAAACGGATACGGTTGGTAGCTGCGGTGTCGCCCCGCAGGGCCTCACCGCCATAGGCGAATCTACTGGGGACGGAGGTCGCGGATCCCGCGATGACTGCCACTTGGTCGCCGTTCAGCGTCTCATCGACAGTCACGGTCACCGGCAGCGGGCCGTCGAGTGCGGCCAAGCCGGCTTGAACATCCAGCCGCGGCACCTTGAAATCACCGGAGTACATCTCGGCGCCGGTTTGCTGCAGAGCGGCGATTAGATTATCAACCGTCGCATCCAAACCGAATGCCGCCGTTTTCTGCCGCAGGAGCGCCATCGCACCGGCAACATGCGGCGCAGCCATAGAGGTTCCGCCAAGCCGTGCGTCGTCGTTCCAGGGGTAGGCCGACGTCACATTCTCGCCCGGTGCATGCAGGGTCATGGCCGGCGATTCGTTGGAGAAACTGGAGATCTGATCGCTGTCATTCGTGGAGCCGACGCTGATGACGGTCGAGATGCATCCGGGGGAGGACAGGCCGCTGGAACTGCCGTTGTTGCCCGCCGCGACCACCGTAGCAACCCCAAGTTCGCGCAGCTGGTCCACAACTGTCTTGACGCCCGACTCCCAGCTGTCGCAGGTCGCTGTGCTGATGTAGACGCCTGAGCCGAGGCTCATGTTGACCGCGGCGATGTTGCGCGTGGCGGCGAGCTGCAGGACGTACTCCAGGCCGCGGATGATGTCGGAATCATAGGCGCCGATCAGCTCATAGGCGGGATCACTGTCCGTATTGCGGCCGATGAACACGTTGATGGGGATGATGCCTGCGCCAGGGGCGACGCCGACCTCGCTGCCATCGCCGGCGGCGATGCCGGCCACATGCGTGCCATGGCCGCACTGCGGGCCACAGGGCTCGGCTGCGCCGATGCCGCAAGCAGAGTCCGCCTGTACATTGCCCTCGGCATCTGTGCAGGGGGATACGTCATCGGGGCAGAGCGATTCATCGAACAAGAAGAGCGGGTTGGAGAAGCAGGCCGCGGTCTCGGCGCGCACATTGCCCGCCAGCATGGGGTGGTTTGTCTGGACCCCGGTATCGATGATGGCGACGTCGTAGCCGGTGCCGTCCCAACCGAAGTCGTGTGCGCTGTGCCCACCAACGACAGACAGCGTGGAGGTGAGCTGGGTCTCGTTGAAATCGTCCGGCGTCACGGCGACCACGTCCGGCGCGGACAGGAGCTCGTCCAGCAGCGCGGAGTCTGCTTCCACCACCATCAACGGCAGGTAGTTGAACTCACGCACCTGACCCGGTGCGAGATTGTGGCGCGCAACGAACGCGCGCTGCGCCTGCCCCACCGCCTTGCGCCGCTGCGCCAGCTGATTCGTGGGCTCGAACTGCAATGCACCGCCGGCGTTGCCCCGGGCCGAGGGGCGCGCCTTGACTGGCTTGAGCGGAGGCAGCCCGGCCTCGGACAACTGGACGATCACACGAACAGCGCCTTCGGCCTCGGCCGACTCTCTGAGCGTCGCGTGTGCGGCCCCTTGGGCACGCGGTCCAGCGTTACCAGGTTTGCTGGGATTCAGGTTCCCAGGTGGCAACGCCTGCGCGGCGGAGACGAGTGCCAACAACAATCCCACCGCGGCAAGCCGCAGAGTGCGCCCGTTCTGTGCGTTCATCAGAGGTCTCCCGTTGCTGCTCCAGCGATTCGATCCATTGTTCTTTTCGGTTAAGGATCGCTGGACGGGGCGCCGCCGGCTGGGATGGACCTCACAGCCGGATCGCTTCACGCGCGGGCGCTTTCAGAACTGTGATGCCGTGCCGGTTGGGGTGCGCGGATGCGGCCGACGCGCATAGGTTCTGCGCACGCCCTGATGTCGACTTGGGGTGGCTCAGCGCACGGGGCCGCCGCGGATGCAGGCGCTGCGGCGGACAGCTCACAGTCGGCGGCCGCGGGTGCTCGTGAATCAACAGGGCGGCGTGGGTACGCTCGGCTGAACCGCCGCCATGCCGCTGCGCCCACTCGCGATGGGGTCAGGGCCGACGGCCGCCTGGCCCAGTTTGGGAACGGCGCTCCAGTTGGCCCGCTTCTCCAGCCATGCTGGGCATGGTCGTTTCCGGCAAGACAATAGGCCGCGCGGATTCGGCGCGGGCCCGGGTGTTAGGCGGGTGCCGGCTACCGCCGGTCATCTGCTCTGTAGACCTGCAAAAAAGACCCCACGCTGGGGCGGGGGTCTTACGGAGGCAGCTTGACGGAGACTAGTGCCCGCCTAGGCGTGAAGCCGTCTTCATTACAACGATGCCCAAGCCCGGCGCCGGAGGTGGCGGTGGCCACCCCAGACCAAGGCGCCCAAGCCGATCAGCGCCAGCGGCGCAGGGGTCGGGATGGGCGTGTCGCGAACCAGGGCGATTTGGTTGTCGTTTTCGCCGTAGGCGTAGTCGATGCTGTAACCGTCCAGCGGGTCCGGGTTGATGCTGGCGAAACTCGAGCCCGTGAGACTGCCGTAGGTCGCGAAGATGTATACGTTCTGATTCAAGGTGCCGACGATATCGAGCGAGCCGGCGGTGATGTCGAAGTTACCGCCGATGGTCAGGCTGTCGATCATTGCGCCGGACACATCAACCTGAAGCAGGCCCTCCAGGTCAAGGAGCCCACTGACCTCAAGGTCGCCGACGGTGCCGAAGTCCCCGGCGCTGATGCTGGAGCTGCTGGCGGCGACGATATCACCGTCGATCAGGCCGTTGCCCTTGGCCTGATCGCCGCTGTTGAGATCGAGTGAGCCCAGCGAGTCGACATCCAGCTCCGCGTCGTTCAGCACCTCGTAGACCATGTTGCCGGACAGGTTTGCGCCCGAACCGAGCGTCAGAATACCGCCCTGCGAGGAGATGGTGCCGCCGGTCGACCTCAGATTGTTGGCGGTCCAGGTGCTGTCGCCGACTTTGGTCAGGTTGTCGACGGCACCAACGCCGTCCATTGTCACGGCATTGGTGCCGTCGGTGCTGTCTCCACCGAGACGGAGCGTCGTGTTATCCCCGGCCGTAAGCCCGGTGGCATCGACATCGTTGATCGTCAGCGTGCCGCCTTCGGACGTGATCGTGTACGTCTCGTCGGTCGCTGCAGTGTCGACCAGGTTGACCTGGGTGATTGTGTTGTCGTTGGCAACGTTCTCCAGGTGAACACCGGTGTCGGTGCGCCCGTAGAGGTTGAAGACCTCGGCGACGCTCAGGTCACCGGATGTTGTGCTGCCAAGGCTGACCTGCCCCCCGGACGCCTGCACATCGGTCTCGCCGGAGCCGCCAAGGGCAGCGCTGTTCTCGACGATAATCTCACCGCCCGTGATGTCCACCGTGCCGACGCTGTTGGAGCCGCGCAGCGCAAGGGAGCCGCCGGATATGGCGATGTCGTCGGAGGTCAAAGACCCTTGCACCGTGTTCGTGCCGCCCTGCACAGAGAGGGTCGGCGCGGTACCGGTGAGGCTCACAGCACCCGCGAAATCCGCGGTCCCATCGGTCAGGGTCGCACTGTCCGCGCTGGCATTGCCGTCGACATCCAGCGAGCCGGAGTTGCTCAAGTCCGCAGCGCTCAGATCACCGCCAATGGTGGCCGTGCCGGAGTTGATGACATTGCCGCCGGCGCTGAGGTCGGTGGCGACATCGAGCGTGCCGGAGTTGCTCGCCGCATTGGTGACGGACAGACTGGCGCCTGCAGTCACTGTGCCGGCGTTGTCGAGGCTGTCCAGGGTGCTGGAGGTTCCGGTGGACGAGTTGAAGTCGGCCGTCGAGCCGCTGGCGACGCTCAGGCCGCCGACGGTTGCGTCGCCGCCGACATCGAAGGAGCCGTCGGTCACGGTCACATTGCCACCGCTGCCCAGGTTGCCGCCGATACCGACCGAGCTGCCGCCGTCCACCGTGACGTTGCCGAGGGAGCTGGCGTCGTTGGTGATCGCGACGTCGCCGCCGTTGGCGGTGACATCGCCGGCGGAGGTGACCGAATCGGCGCCCAGGCTTCCCCCCGTGACATCCACGCTGCCACCGATGTCGATGTCGCCCACGCTCTGGCTGTTACCGCCGGTCTTTTCCACGCTGAGCACCCCACCGGTATCCGTGATGGAGCCGGCGTAGGTGCCGTCGTTCCCGTCGTCGTTGCCAAGCGTCAGGGTCGCTGCGCCGATGCCGGTGTTGTCGACGGCTGCGCCGCTGTCGGTGCCGGACAGCACACTGATGGAGGCGTCCTCACCGTTGACGTCGATGGTGCCATCGACGTTGAAGGTGCCGGACTGTGCGGTCGCGTCAATGAAGCTGCCGCCCAGCTGCTGCAGCACTGCACCACTGGCGACGGATACGTCTCCCGTGGTCGTCAAGGTGCTTTCGAGGGTCAGCTGACCGCCGTCCACGCTTACGGAGTCTGCGGAAGCACCGCCGCTCAGCGTCAGCGTGCCGTTGCCGTCCTTCGTGATCGCGTCAGTACCGTCGTCCAGCGTGATCTGACCGGCGACCTCGATGTCGCCATCGCCGAGGAAGTTCAGCGAGTCGTCGTTGCTGCCGGTGTCCGTGGTCGCGCCGTTGATGCTCAGGGAGCCGCCGGACGCCGCGCTGATGTTGAAGTTGTCAGTGGCGTTGGCGCCATCCACGAGTGCGACGTTGCCGTTGACCGCGCTGCCCGGGTCCGAGGCAAGGAGGTGCGACGTCAGGTCTGACTTGCCCACCAGAGTGAGGTTGTTGAAGATCGTGGCCGGGTCGAGCTCCAGGGTGCCGCCGCTGATGCTGACATCGCCGGTGCCGAGGGCGTCGTTGTCGGTGATCGTGAGGGTGCCGCCCTCGATGCTGGTGCCGCCGGTGTAGGTGTTGGCGCTTGAGAACTGCTGGGTGGCAGTGCCGGCCTTGGTGACACTGAGCGTCCCGGCTCCAGCGCCGTCCTGGATGGTGCCGGTGAAGTCGTTATTGGTGCCGCCTTGCACGGTCAGCTCGGCATCAGTTCCACTGGCGTTCTCGACGGTGCCATCGCCGGCGAGGCCGGCAATGGTGTTGTTGAAGCCGTCCAGCTCGACCGTATTCCCCGAATTGACGATGATGTCGCTATTCGGCGAGAGGGTTCCGGCGCCGCCGGCGCGCAGGCGTACCTCGTTATTGTTTGTCGTGATGAGCTCGGTGCTTCCGCTGTAGTCGTTGTTGGGATCGATGAGGACAATCTCGCCCGCGGTCTGGAAACTCGACTGGAGAGTCAGGCCACCGCTGCCTGTGATCTGCGACTCGACGTTGATACCTCGCGCGCCGGCCACTGCATTGAAATCGTTTGTGCCCTGCAGCGTGATCAATCCGTCTAAGGTCGCGCGGCCGTTGAAGCCGACGCTGACTGTGCCGTTATTAAGCACCAGGCCGCCCGATCCGCCCACACTGTTAACAGTAATCACGCCACCGCCCTTAAAGGCGAAGAGACCTCCATTCACCGTCAGCTGGTCGCCCGCGAAGGTGTAGTCGTTATTGTCAAGGGGCGTGTTGATGCGGTTGGCACCGGTTTCGTAGTCGTTTCCCGCGACAGGCTGTGCCCCTCCCGGCCAGTTGTCTCCAGAGTTGAACGACGACTCGGTCGTCGGGTCATCAGTCCCGACCATGGCGATGGCGGAGACGTCGGCACTTCCCAACGCCGCAAGAAGCGCAATGACCGAGGCGGCCGGCGCAGAAACCGTGCCCCAGCGCCTCGAGGACCCGTCCACGCCGCGATACACCCGTGCCCCGGACGCCCCCGAGCTGCGTGCCCCCTGAACCAGTTTTTCTGCCGCTTTACTCATGTGAATCCCCAGGCGTAGAGCGCGTTAGGCCTTAAAGAAAACTGCAACCAAAATTTCGACGCTGATGTGCTTTCGCGGCCTGGACCCGAGCGAGGCCCAAGGCGCATGGCGCGAATCTGCTCGTTGCTCCGCAGGTAAGCAATCCTGGTGCCATACTTGAAGACGTACCAGACTATCAGGGGCTTACTGAGTTGCCAGGCGACTTCCACTTAGGCTCTGGGACCGAAACTGTAAAATTTCCTGACGCCCCAGCGACGTGACTGCCGCGAACAGGCCGCCTCTTCCGGCAAGCCGCTGCCTGTACTGAGGTGACATGGATGGGCATTGCGCGTT
>NZ_CAJXYK010000081.1 GCF_913063425.1 uncultured Thiohalocapsa sp. | reverse complement strand
TTTGCGACAACAACATTCCTCAACGCCCCGCCCGACGGCGCCGTTGCTGGGGAGGCTCGGTCATGCTTCAGGGCTGCACGCTGATGAAGACCTGAGGGCGCGGGGCCGGGTACCGGCGGGCGAGACGCCGTGACAAGGCGACTCGACCCGCCGGACCGACGACAGCAGATCGCGCTACTCCGCCTCGGAATCCGAGGTGTTGAGCGCTTGCTTCAGCGCCTGCTCCAGCTCTTCGGCGGCCAGCTCCATGCGCTCGTCTGCGTCGGTGCCGGACTCTTCCTGGCGCTTGCGACGGCGCTCGTTGTGATAGGCCAGGCCGGTGCCCGCCGGAATCAGGCGACCGACGATCACATTCTCCTTCAGTCCGTTCAGCCCATCGACGGAGCCGCGCACGGCGGCCTCGGTGAGCACCCGGGTCGTCTCCTGGAAGGAGGCCGCCGAGATGAAGGAATCAGTGGCCAGCGACGCCTTGGTGATGCCGAGCAGCAACGGCTCGAACAGGGCCGGGTGCTTGTCTTCGGCCTTGACGCGCTCGTTCTCCGCCAGTAACGCGCCATAGTCCACCTGCTCGCCGCGCAGCAGCCGCGTGTCGCCGGCGTTGGTGACCTCGACCTTCCGCAGCATCTGGCGCACGATGACTTCGATGTGCTTGTCGTTGATCTTCACGCCCTGCAGCCGATACACGTCCTGGATTTCCTTGACGAGGTATTCGGCCAGCGCCGTGACGCCCTTCAGGCGCAGGATGTCGTGCGGGTTCAGCTCGCCCTCGGAGATGACTTCGCCCTTCTCCACGCGCTCACCCTCGAACACGCTGACATGGCGCCACTTCGGGATCAGGGACTCGACGGTCTCGCCGTCGTCCGTGGTGATCACGAGGCGCTGCTTGCCCTTGGTGTCCTTGCCGAAGCTGACGGCGCCGGTGGCCTCGGCCAGCAGCGCCGGCTCCTTCGGCTTGCGTGCCTCGAACAGGTCCGCCACACGCGGCAGACCACCGGTGATGTCGCGGGTCTTGGACGACTCCTGCGGAATACGCGCCAGGATGTCACCGACCCCCACGTCGGCCCCATCGGTGACGCTGACGATGGCACCGGAGGGCAGCAGATAGCGGGCCGGCATATCCGTGCCGGCGATCTTCAGCTCCTCGCCATTGTCATCAATGAGGATGACGGTTGGGCGCAGGTCCTTGCCGGACGCCGGGCGCTGCTTGGGGTCGATGACCTCGACGGAGGCGAGCCCCGTCACCTCGTCGGTCTTGCTCTGCACCGTGACGCCGTCCACGAAGTCCTCGAAGCGCAGCCTGCCCGCCACCTCGGTGACGACCGGGTGGGTGTGCGGGTCCCAGTTGGCGACGATCTGACCACCCTCGACACGGTCGCCGTCGCCCACGTTGAGCGTGGCGCCGTACGGGATCTTGTAGCGCTCTTTCTCAAGCCCCTTTTCGTCCGACACGGTCAGCTCGCCGGAGCGGGACACCGCCACCAGGTTGCCGCTGTGATGCTGCACGGTCTTGATGTTGTGCAGCCGGGCCGTGCCGTCGGATTTGACCTGCACGTTGCTCACGGCCGCGGCGCGGGACGCGGCACCGCCGATGTGGAAGGTCCGCATCGTCAGCTGGGTGCCGGGCTCGCCGATGGACTGCGCTGCAATGACACCCACCGCTTCGCCTTGGTTCACGCGGTGGCCACGGGCCAGATCGCGCCCGTAGCACTGTGCACAGACGCCGACCCGCGCCTCGCAGGTGATGGTCGAGCGCACCAGCACCTGATCGATGCCGAGCACCTCCAGCTCCTGCACGCGATACTCGTCAAGCAGCGTGCCGGCCTCGAACAGGACGTCATCGGTGCCGGGCTTGTACACATCCGCGGCGGTGACCCGGCCGAGAATGCGCTCGCGCAGCGGCTCCACCACATCGCCTCCTTCGATGATCGGCGTCATCAGGAGACCGTTCTCGGTGCCGCAGTCCTCCTCCAGCACCACCATATCCTGGGCCACGTCCACCAGGCGCCGGGTGAGGTAACCGGAGTTGGCCGTCTTCAGGGCCGTGTCCGCGAGGCCCTTGCGCGCGCCATGCGTGGAGATGAAGTACTGGATGACGTTCAGCCCCTCGCGGAAGTTGGCGGCGATGGGCGTCTCGATAATGGACCCATCCGGCTTGGCCATGAGACCGCGCATGCCGGCGAGCTGACGGATCTGTGCGGCGGAGCCGCGCGCACCGGAGTCGGCCATCATGAAGATGGAGTTGAAGGAGTCCTGCTCCTGGGTGTTGCCCTCGCGGTCGACGACCTGATCCTTGCCCAGCTTGCGCATCATGGACTTGGCCACCTGGTCATTGGTACGGGACCAGATGTCCACGACCTTGTTGTAGCGCTCGCCGTTGGTGACCAGACCCTGGGTATACTGGTCCTCGATCTCCTTCACCTCTTCCTCCGCGCGGCCGAGAATCTCGGGCTTCTCGTCCGGTACCTCCATGTCCTCAAGGCCGATGGAGACGCCCGCGCGCGTCGCCATGCGGAAGCCCAGGTACATGATCTGGTCGGCAAAGACCACGGTGTCCTTGAGGCCCAGCTCGCGATAGCACTGATTGATGAGCCTGGAGATGGCCTTCTTGCCGAGCGCCTTGTCCACCAGGGCAAACGGCAGGCCATCGGGCACGATCTCCCAGACCATGGCCCGGCCGACGGTGGTCTCCTTGATGCTCCAGTGCTCTTCCATCTCGCCCTGCTCGTTCGGCAGCACCTCGCGGATGCGCACCTTGACACGCGCGTGCAGGGCGGCCTGGCCGGTCTCGTAGGCGCGTTGCGCCTCTTTCACGCCGGAGAGCACAAGACCTTCCCCCTTCGCATTGATCCGCTCGCGGGTCATGTAGTAGAGGCCCAGCACCACGTCCTGCGACGGCACGATGATGGGCTCGCCGTTGGCGGGCGAAAGGATGTTGTTGGAGGACATCATCAGCGCCCGGGCTTCGAGCTGTGCCTCCAGCGACAGCGGCACGTGCACGGCCATCTGGTCGCCGTCGAAGTCGGCGTTGAAGGCGGTGCACACCAGCGGGTGCAGCTGAATGGCCTTGCCCTCAATGAGCACGGGCTCGAATGCCTGAATGCCCAGGCGGTGCAGGGTCGGTGCGCGGTTCAGCATCACCGGATGCTCGCGGATGACCTCCTCCAGGATGTCCCAGACCTCGGCGGTGCCGCGCTCGACCATCTTCTTGGCGGCCTTGATGGTGGCAGCCAGGCCGCGACTCTGCAGCTTGCTGAAGATGAAGGGCTTGAACAGCTCCAGGGCCATACGCTTCGGCAGGCCGCACTGATGCAGCTTCAGCGTCGGGCCCACCACGATGACCGAGCGCCCGGAGTAATCCACGCGCTTGCCGAGCAGGTTCTGCCGGAACCGCCCCTGCTTACCCTTGATCATGTCGGCCAGCGACTTGAGTGGGCGCTTGTTGGTGCCGGTGATGGCCCGCCCGCGCCGGCCATTGTCCAGCAGCGCGTCCACCGCCTCCTGGAGCATGCGCTTTTCGTTGCGCACGATGATGTCCGGCGCCACCAGATCCAGCAGCCGCTTCAGGCGGTTGTTGCGGTTGATGACGCGCCGGTACAGGTCGTTCAGGTCCGAGGTGGCGAAGCGACCGCCGTCCAGCGGCACCAGCGGGCGCAGCTCCGGCGGCAGCACCGGCAGTACCGTCAGGATCATCCACTCCGGGCGGTTGCCGGAGAGCTGCAGCGACTCCATGAGCTTCAGGCGCTTGGAGAGCTTCTTGATCTTCGTCTCGGAGTTCGTCGCCTCGATTTCCTCCCGCATGGTGCGGATCTCAGCATCGAGGTCGATGGTGCGCAGCAGCTCGAAGACGGCCTCGGCGCCCATGCGCGCGTCGAATTCGTCGCCGTTGGCTTCGAGTGCGTCCAGGTACTGCTCATCGGTGAGCAGCTGGCCGCGCTCCAGATCCACCGTCATGCCCGGATCGACGACCACGAAGGACTCGAAATAGAGCACGCGCTCGATGTCCCGCAGCGTCATGTCGAGCAGCAGGCCGATGCGTGAGGGCAGCGACTTCAGGAACCAGATGTGCGCCACCGGGCTCGCCAGGTCGATGTGGCCCATGCGCTCGCGGCGTACCTTGGCGAGCGTCACCTCGACGCCGCACTTCTCGCACACCACGCCGCGGTGCTTCAGGCGCTTGTACTTGCCGCACAGGCACTCGTAGTCGCTGACCGGCCCGAAGATCTTGGCGCAGAACAGGCCGTCGCGCTCCGGCTTGAAGGTGCGGTAGTTGATGGTCTCCGGCTTCTTGACCTCGCCGTAGGACCAGGAGCGAATCATGTCCGGCGACGCGAGACCGATACGGATCGCATCGAACTCCAGGGCCTGACCCTGCTGCTTGATGATTCTGAGCAGATCTTTCAAAGCCGATCTCCGTTGAAGAAGGTTTCGAGGCTCGAGTATCGAGGTGCGAGTTTGGAGGCGCGGGCTTCGAGTCTTAAGGGCGCACGCCGAAAGGCGTCGACTCCCGGGGTGTCCGGCGCCCCTCGTGACTCGCTGCTCGCAGCTCGTGACGCGTATCCGAAACTAGTCCTGTTCCAGCTCGACGTTGATGCCGAGGGAGCGGATCTCCTTGACCAGCACGTTGAAGGACTCGGGCATGCCGGCCTCCATGCGATGGTCGCCGTCGACGATGTTCTTGTACATCTTGGTGCGGCCGTTCACGTCGTCCGACTTCACCGTCAGCATCTCCTGCAGCGTGTAGGCGGCGCCATAGGCCTCCAGCGCCCACACCTCCATCTCGCCGAAGCGCTGGCCGCCGAACTGCGCCTTGCCGCCCAGCGGCTGCTGGGTCACCAGGCTGTAAGGGCCGGTGGAACGGGCATGCATCTTGTCGTCCACCAGGTGGTTCAGCTTCAGCATGTACATGTAGCCGACGGTGACGGGGCGCTCGAAGGACTCGCCGGAACGGCCGTCGTAGAGCGTCGTCTGCCCGGACTCGGCAAGCCCCGCCAGGCGCAGCATCTGCCGGATCTCGTCCTCGGTGGCGCCGTCGAAGACCGGCGTGGCGAGCGGTACACCACCCGTGAGGTTGCGGGCCAGCTCAAGCACGTGCTCGTCGCTCAGCTCGTCGAGGGCCTCCTTCTTGCCGCTCGTGTTGTAGAGCTCTTCGAGGAAGCCGCGCACATCCGCGGCCGCAGCCTCACCCCGCAGCATGGCGTCGATGCGCTGGCCGAGCCCCTTGGCCGCCCAGCCCAGATGCGTCTCCAGCACCTGGCCGACGTTCATGCGCGAGGGCACGCCCAGCGGGTTCAGCACGATGTCCACCGGCTCGCCGTCCGCGCTGAAGGGCATGTCCTCCACCGGCACGACGCGGGAGATGACGCCCTTGTTGCCGTGGCGACCGGCCATCTTGTCGCCGGGCTGGATGCGGCGCTTCACGGCGACATAGACCTTGACCATCTTGAGCACGCCGGGCGCCAGCTCGTCGCCCTGGGTGATCTTGCGCTTCTTCGTCTCGAAGTGGTCGCGGAACTCCTCGCGCTGCAGCTTGATCTGCGCCCCGGCGGCCTCGAGCTGCGTCGCCGCCTCCTCGCTGCGCAGTCGGATCTCCAGCCAGCGGTCGCGCCCATGCTCGTCGGCCAGCTCCGTGAGGTAGGTCTTGGTGATCTTGGTGCCCGCCTTCAGCCCGGCGGGGCCGCCGTCGGCGACCTTGCCCACCAGGAGCTTCTCCATGCGCTGGAAGGAGTCCTTTTCCATGATGCGCTGCTGGTCTCCCAGGTCCTTGCGGATGCGCTCTAGCTCCATCTCCTCGATCTGCAGCGCGCGCTTGTCCTTCTCGACGCCGTCGCGGGTGAACACCTGCACGTCCACGACGGTGCCCGCCATGCCGGACGGCAGACGCAGGGAGGTGTCCTTCACGTCCGAAGCCTTCTCGCCGAAAATGGCGCGCAGCAGCTTCTCTTCGGGGGTCAGCTGCGTCTCGCCCTTGGGCGTGACCTTGCCCACCAGGATGTCGCCGTCGCGCACTTCGGCGCCGATGTAGACGATGCCGGACTCGTCCAGCTTCGACAGCGCCGCCTCGCCCACGTTCGGAATGTCGCTGGAGATCTCCTCCGGCCCGAGCTTGGTGTCGCGGGCGAGGCAGGTGAGCTCCTCGATGTGGATGCTCGTGAAGCGGTCCTCCTGCACCACGCGCTCGGAGATGAGAATCGAGTCCTCGAAGTTGTAGCCGTTCCAGGGCATGAAGGCGACGCGCAGGTTCTGCCCCAGGGCCAGCTCGCCCATGTCCGTGGAGGGGCCGTCGGCGAGCACGTCATGACGCTCGATGCGATCGCCGGGGCGCACCAGCGGGCGCTGGTTGATGCAGGTGTTCTGGTTGGAGCGGGTGTACTTGGTCAGGTTGTAGATGTCCACACCCGGCTCGCCGGCCTCGGTCTCTTCGTCGTTGACCCGCACCACGATGCGCGCGGCATCCACCGAGTCGATGACACCGCCGCGACGCGCCCACTGCACCACACCGGAGTCCTTGGCCACCACCCGCTCCATGCCGGTGCCCACCAGCGGCTTCTCGGCGCGCAGCGTCGGCACCGCCTGGCGCTGCATGTTCGAGCCCATCAGCGCGCGGTTCGCGTCATCGTGCTCCAGGAACGGAATCAACGACGCCGCCACGGACACGATCTGCCGGGGCGAGACGTCCATGTACTGGACCTCCTCCGGTGCCTTCATCGTGAACTCGTTCATGTGGCGGCAGGACACCAGCGCATCGGTGAGGCGCCCCTCGTCGTCCAGGGTGGCGTTGGCCTGGGCGATGACGTAGCCGCCCTCCTCGATGGCGGAGAGGTGGTCGATCTGGTCGGTGACCTTGCCGTCCTCGACCCGGCGATAGGGTGTCTCCAGGAAGCCGTAGCGGTTGGTGCGCGCATACACCGCCAGCGAGTTGATCAGGCCGATGTTCGGGCCTTCCGGCGTCTCGATGGGGCAAACCCGCCCGTAGTGGGTCGGATGGACGTCGCGCACCTCGAAGCCGGCGCGCTCGCGGGCGAGGCCGCCCGGGCCAAGGGCCGAGACCCGCCGCTTGTGCGTGACTTCGGACAGTGGGTTGTTCTGATCCATGAACTGCGACAGCTGGCTGGAGCCGAAGAACTCCTTGATGGCAGCAGAGACCGGCTTGGCGTTGATGAGCTCCTGCGGCATCAGGCCCTCGGATTCGGCGAGGGAGAGGCGCTCCTTGACAGCGCGCTCCACGCGCACCAGGCCGACCCGGAACTGGTTCTCGGCCATTTCGCCGACACAGCGGATGCGACGGTTGCCCAGGTGGTCGATGTCATCGACGGTGCCACGCCCGTTACGCAGCTCGATCAGGACCTTGAGGGCGTCGACGATGTCCGACGCCTCGCCGTACTCCTCCACCAGCTGCGTCGCCGTGTCATCACTGCGGGCACTGAAGTACTTGTGGTCGTACAGGATGCCGGCGCCTTCGGTGCTCTCGCGACCGAGGCGGCGGTTGAACTTCATCCGGCCCACCGCCGAGAGGTCGTAGCGGTCGGAGGTGAAGAACAGATTGTGGAACAGGTTCTGCGCTGCCTCCTTCGTGGGCGGCTCGCCGGGGCGCATCATGCGGTAGATCTCCACCTGCGCCTCGAGATCGGTGCGGGTGCTGTCGATGCGCAGGGTCTCGGACAGATAAGGCCCGTGGTCGAGATCGTTGACGAACAGGGTCTCGACCCGGCCGATGCCCTTCTCGCGCAGTTGCGCCAGGAGCTCGTCGGTGATCTCGGCATTGGCCTCGGCGATGACCTCGCCCGTGTCCGTATCCACCAGCGTGTGCGCCAGCGTGCGGCCGAGCAGGAACTCGTCCGGCACATTGAGCCGCTCGATGCCGGCCTTCTGCAGCTCGCGGATGTGGCGGGCCGTCACCCGGCGTCCGGCCTCCACCAGGACCTTGTCACCGATGCTGATCTCGAAGTTCACGGTCTCGCCGCGCAGACGCTCCGGCACAAGCTCCAGCTCCAGTGCCTCACCCAGATGGAAGGTGTCCGTTTCGAAGAAAAGGGCGAGCATCTCGTCGGTGCTGTAGCCGAGGGCGCGCAGCAGCACCGTCGCCGGCAGCTTGCGGCGCCGATCGATGCGCACGAAGACGTTGTCCTTGGGGTCGAACTCGAAATCGAGCCAGGAGCCGCGGTAGGGGATCACCCGCGCCGAGAACAGCAGCTTGCCCGAGGAGTGGGTCTTGCCCTTGTCGTGATCGAAGAACACGCCCGGCGAGCGGTGCAGCTGGGAGACGATGACCCGCTCGGTGCCGTTGATGATGAAGGTACCGTTCTCGGTCATGAGCGGCAGGTCACCCATGTAGACCTCCTGCTCCTTCACGTCCTTCACCACCTTGCTGCCGGCCGGCGCATCCTTGTCGTAGATCACCAGGCGCAGCTTCACGCGCAGGGGCGCGGCATAGGTGGCGCCGCGAAGATTGCACTCCCGTACGTCGAACACCGGCTCGCCGAGGCGGTAGGTCACGTACTCCAGCACGGCGTTGCCGGAATAACTCTCGATGGGCAGCACCGAGCGGAAAGCCGCATGCAGGCCCATGTCCTCGCGCGCATCAGGGGCACGCTCCGCCTGCAGGAAGTCGCGGTAAGAGTCGATCTGCGTCGCGAGCAGAAAGGGGACATCCAGAATGGTCGGCCGCTTGCCGAAATTCTTGCGGATACGCTTCTTCTCGGTGAACGAGTAGGCCATACTGCCTTCCCTCATCTTTGGGGTCTGTTGCCGGGCCCGACGCGCGGCGGGTCCAGTCACTGGCCGCGCATCGGCGTGGTTGCCGGGGTGGCGCATCGCGACCCGCCGGCGGCTCGACGCTGATCGCCGGCGGCACGCTCAGCGCGCCGACGGCATGGGTGGCACGACAATGCAACAACGCCAAAAGGCCGGCGGCCTGCGGCCGCCAGCCTCCTCGGCCGGGCGGTGCTGTATCGCTGTCAATGCGGCTTATTTAATCTCGACGGTGGCGCCGGCTTCCTCAAGTGCCTTCTTCGCCGCTTCGGCATCGTCCTTGGAAACGGCCTCTTTCAGCGTGGTGGGCGCGCCTTCGACGGCTTCCTTCGCCTCCTTCAGGCCGAGGCCGGTCAGTGCGCGCACTGCCTTGATGACGCCGACCTTGTTCGAGCCGAAGGATGCGAGCACGACATCGAACTCGGTCTGCTCTTCGGCGGCCTCGGCGGCCTCACCGCCGGCACCGGCGCCGGCCGGCGCCGCAGCCACGGCGGCGGCGGCGGTGACGCCGAACTTCTCTTCCATGGCGCTGATGAGGTCCACGACCTCCATGACGGTCATGTTCGCGATGGCATCGAGGATTTCGTCTTTGGAAACGGCCATTGTTCTCTCCTGGGAATCGGGTGTCGGTCTGCGACCGGTCGAATCAGATTTGGGACGGGTTCGACGGCTGCGTGAATGCAAGCCTGACGTCAGGCGCCTTCCTTCGCGTCGCGTACGGCGGCGATGGTGCGCACCAGCTTGCCGGGAACTTCGTTCAGGGTGCTGGTGAGCTTCTGCACCGGAGCCTTCATGGTGGCCATCAACAGGCTGATGGCCTCCTCGTAGGTCGGCATCTTGGCGACCTTCTCCAGCTCCGACGCCTCCAGCAGCTGTCCCGACAGCGCGATCATCCGGACCTGGAAACGATCGTGCTGCTTCGCGAAGTCCTTGGCGACACGGGCCACCGAGCCCGGATCGTTACGACCGAAAGCGAGCACCAGCGGACCCGTGAGGGCATCGCTCATGCACGCAAACTCGGTATCGGCGAGCGCGCGCTTCGCGAGGGTGTTCTTCACCACCCGCACGTAGACGCCGGCCTCACGCGCCTTGACGCGCAGTTCCGTCATCTCCGCCACCGTCAGGCCGCGGTACTCGGCGCCGATGGCGGAGTAGGCGTCCCGAGCGACCTCCGAGACCTCGGCAACGACGGCTTCCTTCTGAGCAAAATTCAGAGGCATAGGCTTCTCCTAGGGGCTCCGGGCATGGCCCGCAGCACGCCCAATGGTGCGCACCCCTCGCGCACCCCGGGCACTCGCGTGCTCCACCATCGGGGCCTTCGGCATGACACCGAGGACCGCTTTCGAGGGCACATCTGCGCAGGCGACCATTAAGCCCATTGCATCAGCTCCCAGCCGAGCAATCGGGCACCTGCGGTCTTTGACGGACCTCGGTGGACGACACCGATGTCCCAAAGCATGTCCGGCCGCCGCTTCTGCCGGCGGCCGATCGTTGTCACGCTCCGACGCGACGCTGCCGGCGTCAGAACGACAGCGTACCGTGGTCGACGGTCAGTCCCGGTCCCATCGTCGACGACACCGTGACCTTCTTCATGTAAATGCCCTTGGCTGCACTCGGCTTCGCCTTCATCAGGTTGCCGAGCAGCGCTTCCAGATTCTCGCGCAGCTTGCCGGTTTCGAAGTCGATCTTGCCGAGGGGGCAGTGGATGATGCCGGCCTTGTCGGTGCGGTAGCGCACCTGGCCCGCCTTGGCGTTATTCACCGCCTGGACAACATCCGGCGTCACCGTCCCCACCTTCGGGTTCGGCATCAGACCGCGCGGACCAAGCAGCTTGCCGAGCTGACCCACGACGCGCATGGCGTCGGGGGACGCGATGACCACGTCGTAGTCGAGCGCGCCGCCCTTCATCTCCTCGGCAAGGTCTTCCATGCCGACGCGCTCGGCGCCGGCGGCGGTCGCTGCCTCGGCGTTGGCACCCTGCGTGAACACAGCGACGCGCACCTGCTTACCCGTGCCGTGAGGGAGCACCGTAGCACCGCGCACAACCTGATCCGATTTGCGCGGGTCCACGCCCAGGTTGACGGCCACGTCCACGTTCTCCACGAACTTCACCGTGGACAAGGTCTTCAGCAGATCGAACGCCTCTTCGGCGGCGTAGATCTTTCCGGATTCGAGCTGCGCCCGAATGGCCTTCGCCCGCTTGGTCAACTTCGCCATTTACTCGACCCCCTCGACATCCAGCCCCATCGCGCGAGCACTGCCGGCGATGATGCGCACAGCGGCGTCCAGATCGTTGGCATTCAGATCGGGCATCTTGGTGTTGGCGATGTCTTCGAGCTGCGCCCGGCTCACCGTGCCGACCTTGGCCGTATTCGGCGTACTGCTGCCCTTGCCGATGCCCGCGGCCTTCTTCAGCAGCACGGAGGCAGGCGGCGTCTTGGTGATGAAGGTGAAGCTGCGGTCCGCGTAGACGGTAATGACCACCGGGATGGGCAGCCCCTTCTCCACCTCCTGCGTCTTGGCGTTGAACGCCTTGCAGAATTCCATGATGTTCACGCCATGCTGACCGAGCGCGGGACCGACCGGGGGGCTCGGGTTCGCCTCCCCGGCTTTCACCTGCAGCTTGATGTAGGCGCTGATTTTCTTTGCCATGATGAATACCTCTACGGGTTCAGACGCCGATGTGTTTCACCCGGCTCCCCGTGTGACTTCCAACTTTTGTGGTGTCCTGCGGATATCGCCCGGTCTCTGCGGGGCACCTGGATTCCCGCACGGAACTGTGGCGTTATCCCTTGGCGGCTCCCACCGCACACCACCGACAGCGCTTGTGCGGGAATGCACGCGGCGAGCGTCCAGCCTCGGCGGTCGGGCTCGGCCGGTGGCCCGTCAGCCCTTCTCCACTTGGCCGAACTCCAGATCGACCGGCGTGGACCGGCCGAAAATAAGCACCGAGACCTTGACCCGGCTCTTGTCGTAGTCCACTTCCTCCACGACGCCGTTGAAGTCCGTGAACGGACCATCGATGACCCGAACCACTTCGCCCGGCTCGTACAGCACCTTCGGTCGCGGCTTCTCAACCCCGTCCTGAACGCGCTGCAGAATGGCATCCACCTGAGCATCAGGGATGGGCGCGGGGCGATCACCCTTGCCGCCGATGAAGCCCATCACCTTGGGAACGTCCTTGACCAGATGCCAGGTGTCGTCGGTCATCTCCATGTTGACCAGCACGTAGCCGGGGAAGAATTTCCGCTCGCTCTTGCGCTGCTGTCCGCCGCGCATTTCCACGACTTCCTCTGTGGGCACCAGGATCTCTCCGAAGGCGTCCTGCATGCCGGCACGCGCAATGCGCTCCTCCAGGGAGCGCTTCACGTGGCTCTCGAAGCCCGAGAAGGCGTGGATGACGTACCACCGCTTCGACACCCTCAGCCCCCCTGCCCCGTGAGGAAGCGCAGAATTGCCATCAGGACCATGTCGAACAGCCACAGCAGGATGCCGAGGATCAAGACCATGACAATGACGATGAGCGTCGTTTGGATGGTCTCCTGGCGCGTGGGCCAGACGACTTTGCGCACCTCCATGCGGGCGTCCACGGCGAAGCGCCAGAGCTGGCGACCCGGCAGCGACGTGAGCGCAATGGCCGCGGCACCTCCGGAGAGCGCCAACAGCACCACGACCCGCAGCAGCAGCGAGTACTCGGCAAAGAAATAGAAGCCCCAGAGCGCGACGATCACGATCCCCGCGGCCACGACGAGCTTGACTGTGTCGAGGCCGGAGGCCCCGGCTTCGGCTTTTGCGTTCATGCTTCCCGCAAGCGGCCCAGAGGCCGCGTCATGTGGCAGGCCAGGAGGGACTCGAACCCCCAACCTGCGGTTTTGGAGACCGCTGCTCTGCCAATTGAGCTACTGGCCTA
>NZ_CAJXYK010000080.1 GCF_913063425.1 uncultured Thiohalocapsa sp. | reverse complement strand
TGTCTCAATCCCCTTCATAACGGGTCATCGGTCGGACCCCCTTCCGTGCAGCAAATCTTCAGCGTTTTCCGAAGGTTGCGGCGTCCCGTGGAGCGTCGAAGCCTGGCCGAAAAAAGTTAGCTGCAGATTTGTCACGAATCGCTGTCGGTTTGGACAGTGAAATTGGTAGGTGCCGATGCTCAGTGTAGCTGCTTGACGGGAGGCTGCAACCCCTGTGCGGGTTGGCTCAGCGTCGGTTGCGCGGCTGTTTTGGCTGAGGCGGGTGTTGGGGGTGCCGTGCCCTGCGCGTGCCGCTGCGGTGGTGGTCTGTTTTGAGTGCCTTGCCGGGCGGCGGGGGGCGTTGGGCTTTGGGTCTGGTGCCGGCGGCCCGGGCGTGGGGCGGCTTGCGGCGCGTCGGGGCTTTGGTCGGCAGCGGGTTGGCGGTATTCGCGTCCGGCAGGCGTTGGCCGAGGAATTCGACTTGCGGGTGGCTGCGGACCACGCGGGTCTTCTGCGGGTGCAGGTCGAGGTCGAGTCCGCGCAAGGCCTGCTCGGCGACGACGAGGGCGGCCTGGGCTTGGGCTTCGGTCTCGGTGAAGAGCAGGAAGTCGTCGGCGTAGCGCACGAAGGGGATGTGCCTGTCGGCGAGGGCTGCGTCGAAGGGGTGGAGGTAGAGATTGCAGCAGAGTGGGCTGAGGATGGCGCCTTGGGGGATACCGCGGGCCTTGCCGAGCAGGCTGGTGTGGGCGGCGCCGGCGTCGATCCATTGGTGGATCAGCGCGGTGAGGGGCTTGTCGCGCACGAAGCGCTCGATGCAGCGCTTGAGGGGGCCGTGTGGGATGTTGTCGAAGAAGCCGTGGATGTCGGCGTCCACCAGCCAGTGCAGGCCGCAGCGGATGCGCTCGCGGGTGCGCTCCAGGGCCATGTCAACGTTGCGGCGCGGCCGGTAGGCATAGCTGTCGTGGTGGAACAGGCGCTCTGCCCGCGGTTCCAGCACCAGCTGCACGGCCTTTTGAAGGAGCTTGTCGCGCAGACACAGGGCGGTGAGCACACGCCGGCGGCCGTCGGCCTTGGCGATACTGAAGCGGCGCAGCGGCGCCGGGCGGTAGCGACCGAAGGCGACCTCGTCGCGCAGGGTCAGGATGTGGCGCAGGGCGTCGCGCTCCATGTCGGCGCGGGGGATGCCGGCGTCCCAGACGGCATGGTCGGTGGACAGGGCTTTCCAGGCACGGTTCAGGGTGTCGGGTGCCAGCACCTGCTGGAAGAGGGGCTGCTTCATGCGGATCGATCCTCCCGTGGTCAGTCGCCGGCGCGCAGGTGCGGGCGGAGCCATTCGCGCAGGGCCTCCACGCGCCAGCGGCACTGGCGCGGTAGGCTGTGGTCCTGCGGCTCGGCGGTGGTGGGTGCGGTGGTCGCGTCGGTGTCGGCTGCCTGGGTGGGCGGTGCCGGTTGGGATCGCGCCGGGGCCGGCGGCGGCAGCAGCTGCGGCCAGTCTCCGCGGGCCAAGGCCCAGCGCTGATAGAAGACGCCGCGGGCGGGCTTGGCGAGGCGGCAGCCTTCCGCCGGGCTGTTGCTGAAGTCGGTCCGGTCCAGCCAGTCGAAGAGGAGGCCGATGGCAACCAGGTCCACGGCGGGGCGCAGTGCCTCCATCAGGTCCAGCACCAGGGATTCGCGGCCGGGCACGGTGCCGTGCAGGAAGCCGCGCGCCGGGTCCAGGCCGGCCTGCTGCACGGCGCCGAGCACCTCGCCGGCGAGGAGCGTATAGCCCAGCGAGAGGAGGGCGTTCAGCGGGTCGCGCGGTGGCCGCCGGTTGCGGCCACCGAAGCCCCAGTCCGTCGGCAGCCAGGCGGCGAGCCAGCGGTACCAGGCCGCGGCGGCGGCGCCCTCAGCGCCCATGAGTGCGGCTGGGGTGCGGGCGCGGTCGATGCGGTCCTGGCCGTCGTTGAGGGCGCGCTCCAGGGGGCTGAGGTCGGCGGCGGTCGGCAGCGGCGGCGGCAGACCGCTCAGGTGTCGGGCGGCCTGCATCTGGGCGCGCAGCTTGGCGCGCAGCAGATGTGCGCTGATGCGCAGGGCGGCGGCGGGGTCGTCGGCGGCGCGGTGCTGGGCAGCGCGCAGCTCGATGGTGCCGCCGAGTGCAGCGCCGATCATGGCGGTGGCGCCGCGGCCGCGGCCCGGCTGCAGCACTGCCGGCACGCCGCGCTCGGCCAGGGCGCGCCAGACGTCACAGCTGACGCGCGGTGCGCCGTGGACGATGACCTGGCCGACGACGCCGAGGGGAATGTGCGCCGGCGGTGCATCGCCGTGCTTGACGCGCAATGCGCGGCCATCGAGTCGGACGTCGGTGTCGCGGCGGTCCAGGACCAGGATGAGGTCGGTGGGCATGTGGTGCTCTCCAGGCTGTGGGCGCGCGGCCGTCGGCGCGCTGCACCAGGCGCGTTGCGCCTGGTGTGCGTCGGGGTGATTCCGGCTTGTGTCGCCGCACTGACAGGCTGGGCGGCGGCGCCTGCCTCTGTTCCGGGCTGGGCCGAGCAGGCTTGGGCCGCTCCGGCAGTGGCCGGCGCCGCCGGGCTCATTGCGGCGCCCGGGCGCCGGCGCCGGGGTCGCGCCCGAGCAGGCGCTGCCAGAGGCCGGGGCGGCGCGGCCGGGGCCGGGGTGGCGGGCGCCTGGGGCTGCGCTCGCCGGTGATCGGCGGCGGTGCGTCGCGGAGCACGCCCTGCTGGAGGGCGCTCTGCCCGTGAAGCCAAAGCTCGGCGGGGTCCGCTACCGGGTAGGCGCGCAGGTCGTCCTCGGTCGGCTCCATCAGCTCGGCGAGCTCGTCGAGGAGGCTGCACAGCGCCGTCTCGCTGCCGAACAGCAGGAAGACGGACTGCTGCATGGCGATGCCCTCGCGGCGCAGCCGCCGGTGCACCCGGCGCAGGCGTCGGGGCTCGGCGATGTCGTAGGCGAGCAGGAACCAGTCTTTGCGGTGTTGCATGGTGTTGGTGCGCGGTGGTGAAGGCGTTGGTCCGGACGACCCCGGTCAGGGGTTTTGCGCCTGCGCCGATGCCGGCTCAGACTTCGGCTCGGCTGCGTGCACGGCGCACGCTCAATGCACCCGCAGCCTGCGTGCAAGGCGCACGCTCAATGCACCCGCAGCAGGCTCGGGCGCTGGCTGTCGGTGCGGCCGAGGCCGCGGGCGTGCATGCCGCGCCGCGGCGGCAGCCAGGCAAGCAGGAGCCGGTCCGTGTCGGGGTCGATCTGCTCGCCCAGCTGTATGAAGAGCTCGGCCGCCTCCGCGTCGCTCAGCAGGCACTCGTGCACGGATTTCTGCCCGTCCAGGCGCCACTCCCGCAGCACCTTGAGCACCGCCCGGCGGGTGCGGTTGCTGGCGATGTCATAGGCGATGACGGCGATGCGACGCTGCATGGTGGTGGCCCGCCGTCAGCCGCCGTCGCGGTGCACGCGCTCGCGGATGATGTCGATGAAGTCATCCGTCAGGTCTGCGAGCATGTCGTGGAAGCGGTCCACGGCCTCTTCCAGGCGCTGCTCCTCGCGCTCGCGGATGCGCGGCACCTTGAGCCGGGTCATGGCGTCGAAGCGGCGCTCCAGCTGGGCGTGGAAGCGCTCGGCGCAATCGTCCATGGCCACCTGGAGCAGCAGCTTTTGCTCGGCAAAGAACTCCTGGCGCTTGCGCCGGATCTCGCCCTTGCCGGTGACCAGGGCGTGGTTGCAGATTTCCTCGATGGCCTGGAGCTTGGTCTCTACGGCCATCTCCAGCGCCCGGCGGCGGTAGTCGAAGCCGATCTCCAGCTGCTGCAGCTCGGCACCGCGCACGGCGCGCTCCACCTCGCCGGGGAAGAGCCGTGCCACCAGGTTGCCGTGGGCGCGGTCAAGGGCCTGGTCCACCAGTGTGTGGTTGTCGCGCAGGTAGGGCCGCGCGGGCTCGGGCTCGCGCTCCAGCAGGTGGTCCTGGCGGTCGGTGCGCTGCGGCAGCTGGACATCGGCGTTGCCGTGGTTGCGGGGGTCGTCGTCGAATCGGCTCATGGGGGGTCTCCGTTCGGGTGGTACTTGCGTGGCTCGGACAGCGCTCCGGCCGGCGGCCGGGGCGATGACCATTACACCGGCTGCGGGGCGTCGGTGTCCGGGCTCGCAACCTTGCCGCCGGCCAGTTCGTGCAGGTCGTCCTCGATGCGCCGGCGGCGGCGGCGGACCTTGGCCTTGGTCACGGCCTCGTCCAGGTCGAAGCCGGCCAGCTGGGCGGCGGTCTCGGCCCGCTTCTCGCGCAGGCCCAGGTCCAGGCGCTGCTCGGCGTGGAACACGGGCAGACGCGCCAGAGTGAGGTGCTCGAAGGCAACGACGATGCCGAGCTCCAGGGTCACGCTCAGGAACAGCGAGAAGACGAACACCAGCAACAGGGTGTCCGGCTCGTGCTCCAGCACCGCGCCCAGTACGCTCGCGAAGGCGTGCGCCTGCGGGTGCTCGGCGCGGCGATCACCGCGGTAGTCGTCGGCGCGGATGGCGGCGCTCTGCTCGGCGTGGCGCTGCCGGGCGGCGTCGGTCTGCGCGGTGGCGGTGCGGTCGATGCGCGCCAGCAGCTCGGCGCGCTGCTGTGCCTGCTGCTCGGCGAGCCGCGCACGGGCGGCGGCCCAGTCTGCCTTCTCCTGCTGCAGCCGCTCGGCGAGGGCGCGGTAGCGCGGGCCCTCGAAGACGCCGCCCTGCACGTTGTCCATCTCGCGGCTCAGCTGCTGCTCCAGGTCTGCAATGACGGGCTCGAAGCGCCGGCGCAGGTCGGCGCGGTCGTGCTCGCCCTGACGGTCCAGGGCCGCCAGCGCCTGGGCGCGGCGCTCCTCGGCGCGGGCTTCGATGCGCACCAATGCGCGGTCGCGCTCCGCCTGCGCAGCCACCAGGTCCGCCCGGCGCGTCTCCTCCATGGCGGGGCGGTCCAGTCGCTCGGCCAGGAACATCACCGAGCAGGCTGCGGACAGCACCACCAGCGCCAAGCGGAAGCCCACGGCGATGGCCTGCACGCCGGGCGGGTAGGGCACGCGGGTCTGGCCGCGCAGGATGCGGTAGAGCACGATGGCGAGCACCTTGCTCGCCTCCAGGCCGCCCGCGAGCGCGAAGCCCAGGAGCGGGTTGTCGAAGAAGGCGCTCAGCACCAGCGCCTGCAACAGGAAGGACACGCCGAACAGGGTCAGACCCGCCAGCAACTGGGCGCTCCAACTGAGCTTCTGATACATGGGGCTTGGCTCCTACGTGAAATGACGTGGAGCCAAGCCTACGGATCAGCGGCGGGAAGTCCGCTTTGGCAAGGTTGCGGCGTGGTCGGGGGAGACCTTGTTGCCGAACGGCGAACGAGAGCCGAGTCCCAACCGACAAGGGCACCGGGTCGAGGGTTGCTCAGGATGCGGGTGCCTCAGGCTTGGGGGGCAGTGACCACGACCTCTTCGGCTCATGCTGCCGCTGTGGCCGGACTGGCTGCGCAGGCGCCGGGCTCAACGTCGTTGCCGGGCCTGGTTGCGGATGTCCTGCAGCTTGAGCAACTCCGCGAACAGAAAGCGGGTGTTGTCCTCGGGAGCACGGCGCAGCCGCAGGATGCTGGGGAAATGGCCGGCACGGCCGTGCACTTCGGCGATGAGGCCGGCGGCGATGTACGCGAAGGCCGGGACGTTGACGATCAGCGGCAGGGTTTGCCAATCGTCCTCGCTGAGTCCCGCAGCGTCGACGATTTCCGAGATTTGCTCGGCAAAGCCACGATCATCGTCGAAGTGCACATCCACCTTGATGACCTCCGCCACCCAGATACCGGTTTCCGCGCGCAGTCCGACGAGCTGTTCCGGCGTCACCGGGTGCGCGAAGTTCACCAACACGGCCGGCGACGGTCTCGGGGTCTTGGTCGATGCCGCAGATGGCGGCATCGAGCACCGAGCCATCAGCATCTGCCGCGGGGCGATTGCGCCGATCACGGACGCCGATGACGATGTAACCGACGCCGCCCGGCGTGTTCGCCATGGCGGTGATGAGCTGTGCGAGGCGTGTTCGGCTGGGCCGTGCGCTCAGATCGAGCTGCGCTTTGAATTCGATTTTGCGCGCCTCGCGACCGCTGATGATCCAGGGTTCGAGCTTGTGCCACAGGCTGTGCATGGATGGGTGCTCCGGGCGTGGATGTCGATGCGGATGGGCCGGCATCCGGTGGCTTGCGAACCTGGGTCAGGTGCCCTTGCCGCGGCGGATCGCAGCGATGGCGTCCCGGCGCTTCTTTTCCCGCTTTTCGCGCTTTTTCTTGTCGCCGCCGTCGTGCCAGCCGATGGCCGGGTTGTCGTAGGCGGCGGTCAGGAGGTCGGCGGCGCGTTCCCGCTCGGCGGCGTCCGGCCAGCCGGGCGCGCCGTTGGTCAAGGCGTTCAGGGCCGATTTGAGGTTGTCGCGCTCGGTTTGGGTCTTGCGCCCTGCGTCGTCGAGCGCCAGGAATGCCTCGACCGCGCGCTCGGCATCGTGCAGCAGCTTGCCTTCTGCGGACAAGCCCTCGTAGGCCGCCTTGGCCGCCGCTTCGTCCGCTTGCCGGCGCCGCTCCGCTTCCTTGCGCTCGCGCTCCGCACGGCGGCGCTCTGCCTCCTCCTTGCGTTTGCGCTCCTGCTCGGCCCACAGCGGTGGATGCTCTGCTTGGGCGTAGCCCGGCAGCACCAGGCGGAGGTCTTTGGCCTTCTTGAAGTCGTTCTCCTGTTCGGTATCGAGGCGCATGTGCCGGCGTTGGCTGGCGGCCAGCGGGGCCTTGTCGGGGTCCGCCATGGCCAGCAGGGTGCAAATCTGCTCGCTGTCGCGCCAGCGCCCAGACCCGGGACAACCGCGGCTGTAGGCGCCCTCCATCTGCTCAACGAAGGCGTCCATGCAGGTCTGCCACACCGGCGGGGTCGCCGCAGGGTCGTTCGGGCGCAGGTCGGCGGCGTCGATACGGATGCCGATCTGGCCGAAGCCGAACGGCTTGCCCATGCCGAGCCCGTGGCGCAGGTCGGCATTGCCGGCCCAGGTCAGGGCCCAGCAGAGCGCGCCGAGCTCGGCGCGCCTGAGGTTGTGGAAGGTCACACGCGTGCTGAAGCGGGTGCCGGCAGGAAGCGGGTGCAGGATGGTCTGTACCGCCGGATTACCTTGCTGCTGCTCGGTCAGCGGCTGTACGCGCGCCTGGCCCGAGCGCGCCGGGTAGCGCTTCCAGCCGCGGATGCGGCAGCCCGGATCCATCAGCGTGCTGTAGCCCTGGTTTGCCGGAATGGCATTGTTCTGGGCGCGGGACTGGCGAATGTAGTTCGGGTAGTAGGTGGGCTTGGGGCCGTTGAGGATGGTCGGGCCATGGGTCTCCGGCGGCTGCGGGTCGCGGGCGACGGCATGGTGCAGGCTCACGCGGCCGCGCAGGCAGTCCGCCGGCTCGTCGCTCACCTGACCGAAGATCAGGGTCGCCAGGTCCGGGGGGCCGTCATGCTGGTGGCGAGGGTGCATGGCCTGCTGGATGGAGTGGCGATACGGCAGTTTGAACATCAGCGCCAGGCCCAGGGCGGCGACGGTGTTGGGTCGGTCGTCTTCGGTGAGATAGAACACCGGCACCCGCGGTTGGTCGCGCCAGTCGTCCCAGGCGGTGCGCTGGGCGTTCTCGGTGCGCGCGTCATGGATGTCGAGGAAACCCCGAAAGATCGGCTCCGGGACCGGCAGCCAGCGTGCTTCTGGGCTGTGGAAGATGAACTCCAGGTGCTTTTTCGGGCTCGGCTGGCCGGTGAAGACCAGCGTGCCCTCGGTGCTGCCGGCGCCGAGCTGCGATGCCTTCGAGTAGACCAGATGGTTGCCATTGCTGTGTGGGTAAGGCTGCTCAGGACCGGGCGTGAAGCGCACCTCGAGTGGCCGTTGCCAGGCGGCGTATTTGTCCTGCGCGGTGGAGCGGTCTTGCCTGCTGACCCAGGGTGCGGCGTGGTATGCGCAAAGATCGTTGTACTCAACGCGGGAGAGGCCGCAGGGCTGAATGACCCAGCCACCGCGGTCCGGGTCGAAGGACAACCAGCCGGCCTGGGACTTCGCCCGATAGGTCTTCGAGCCCACCGTGGCGGTCATGCGTCTGCGGTAGAAGTCTTGCGCCCCCGGCGTCAGGTCGCGCACACCAAGGCGCTGATCGTCCACCAGCGCCATGCGCGAGAAGCTTGCGATCTCGACCACGTTGCGCAGCATGCCCTTCAGGGCCGTCGCCGGCAGCGCATAGCGGCCGTCCGGGAGCTGATAGGGATGGACGTCGCCCGGCGCGTCATCGTTCGCGGCCTCGCCGGGGGCGTGCTCGCGGCCCACCAGCACCGGGGTGTGGGCGGTCACGGTGAGGTCCAGGTGACCGCTGAGGCCGTCGCGGAAGGGGAGATCGTGGGAGACGCGCTGCCCCCAGTCCGGCAGATAGACCCAGTCGGCGAGCGGAACGAAGTTGTAGGGTGCGTCGATGCTTTGCGGGAGAGGCATGTCAGCGGTCCTGTTGGTCCTGTAGGTTCGGCGTGCGGTCGGCGGGGGCGAAGCCGGTGAAGGCCGCAAAGTACGGGCGCAGGCCGAGCTCCGGCTCGCGGCGCCAGTAACGCCGATAGCACAGGGCGCCCGGGGCGCGGGCGGTGGCGAGCCGTTGCAGGTCCTCGGCGAGCAGCGCCTCGCTGGAGGCGTCTGCGGGGTTTGGTGTCGCGGTGACCAGCAGCAGGCCATTGCCGGTCTGGCGCAGCAGCAGCGAGCGGCGGTCTGTGGTCACGGCTTCCGCGGCGAGCAGGCCACCCCAGTCGGGCGCCGAGGCCGGCAACTCGCCGTTGTCGAAGCACAGCACCTGGGACTGGAACTGGAGCCAGCCGGCGTGGGGCCGGTCGGCGACCAGGGCCTGCCAGGCGGCGTCCGGGTCTGCACAGGGCGTTGGTGTCAGCGCGAGCGTCGCCGGCTCCAGGTGGGGCAGCCCGTGGCGCTGGGCGATCTCCGCGTAAGCGGTGAGCAGGGTATCGGGGCTCATGCGGCATCCTCCCCAGCGGCAAGGTCCGCGGTCGCGTCGGCTGCGTCCGCTGCGTCCGCCGGCGGGTCTTGGCGGTCGAGCCATGACCGGGTGGCCTCGCTCGGCACGCCGGTGAAGGCGCCGTGGCCCTTGGTGACGCCGCCGCCGAGGGCGAGACGCCCCTCGCACAGGTCGCGCAGGGCGCGGGCGAAGGCGCGCCGGGCCAGAGCGTCGGCGTCCTCGAAGCCCGGCAGCAGCGTCAGGCGCAGCGCGATGGGTTTGCGATAGATCAGCTCCTCGGTGAACAGCATGCGCTTGCGCACGCCGCCGGTGAAACGGTCCAACGCATTGTGGATCATGGTGTGAAGGTGCGCCTGGACCTCGGCGATGGGCAGCTCGATATGCGCGTCCTCGAACAGCACCAGCCCGGCGTGGCCGTCGCCGGTGCGGGCGCCGCCGCTGTCGTCGCGATCCTTGGCATGGCCGAAGATCGCCCGCACGCCGTCGCAATGCACGGACTTGTCCCAGCCGGCGACGGTCTCGGCGTCGAGGTCGTCGGCGAAGCTGCCGGCGAGGGCGTTCCAGTGAAAGGCGGTGCGGTGGGCCAGCGCGCCCTTGATGGACGAGCCCGGGGCCAGGGCGGCGCGGGTGTCGATGACGGCGCGGCCGTCTTGCCACCGCACGACGGGCTCCAGCTTCGGCAGCAGGTCCGCGGTCCTGGCGCTGCCGGACAGGGCGCGGCTGCCCTGGCCGAAGCGCCAGAAGTCCCAGGGCTTGAGCTGGATCGTCAGTGTCGCGGCGTCGGCTTCCGACGTGCTCGATGCTGCGACGTCCTGCGCGGCGAGACCGTCCAGGTCGCCAAGGCCGGTGCCGAGGGCGCAGAAGGCGGCGATATCCTGCGCATCGGTCAGGTCGAAGGACGCACTGTGCAGGCGCACCAAGGTCATTGCACCCAGCCCCGCGCGGGTGCCGCCGCCGAGGCGCAGCCGCGGGTCGGCGAGGAGTCGGAGCAGGCGCGCCCAGTCCGGGTCGGCCTTGCGCGTGGACCACAGCCGCAGCTCACCGCTGAAGCGGTTGCCGGGGGCTGCCAGGCCACGGTCGAACTTGCCACCCTTGGCCGAGACGCCGCGATGATCGAGCCGCACGCGGTCGCGGAACAGGGGGTCATCCAGGCCGGCGCGGCTCGCCTGAAGCAGCGGATCACTGCGCAGCTGTCGCTCGCCGTCGGCATCGCAGAGCAGGCCCTCGACGGGCCGGCCTGTGCGGTCCTGGAGCCGGCAGGCGGCCACTTCGAGCCGGGACGCGTCACCCGTGTTGCGCCGTTGGTGGCCGAACAGCTCCGCCGCGGCCGTCGCGCCACCCTGGTCCGCCCACAGGTGACGCAGCACCCCGGCGAGCGAGGTGCCTGGGATCATCGCCAGGCCGTTGGCGTCGCGGACGATCGGGTGGTCGTGGACGCCGTCGGGTCCGCCGATGCCGATGGACAGGGCCGAGCGGGCCTCGAGCGTGAAGCGGGCGATGTGCAGGACGCTGTTGTCGAGACGGTTCATGCGGAGCCCTCCGCGGTGTGCTCAGGACGGTGTTCGGTGCCGGCGACGGCCTGTGCGGCATGTGCGAACAGGCGCAGCGCGGCGATGTCGGGCAGGCTCGGCAGCGCGCTGTCGCGCAGCCAGTCCCGGATGGAGCGCTCGCCGCCGGCGTCGCGAAAACGATCCTGCCAGCCTTCGGCGGCGGCGCGGCAGATGGCATCGGCGCCGTCGAACAGTGCCGCGCGGGCGGCATTGAGGCTCGACTGCGTACGGGCCAGCTCCAGCACGCTGCCCCACTGGGCCGGCGACGGGCCCACGGGCAGGTGGTCCGGGACGGCGCCATAGGCGCGGGCCAGCCGGCAGATGCGCGCAAGCTCGAGTGCCTGCGCGCGGGCAGCGCGCTCGGCGGCACGGCGGGCGGCACCGCTGCGGCGGCGGCGCTCCAGCCAGGTGATGAGGGGGTCGTCAGGGCGTGAGGGCGCGGGTTTCGGTTGCGCTGACACCGCCGGGGCAAACACCGGCGTTGCATCGCCGTTGGCATCGGCGAGCAGCTCCGGGTCGATGCAGACCCGGCCGAGCCCCTGCTCCCGGTGCAGCCCGATGCCGCCCACGATGTGCGCGCGCTCAGCCGGGGTCAGTGGCGGGTCGATGCCCGAAAACGTGATGACGCTGCCGCGGCGGATCACCTGGCGCTGAACATCGAAGGCGCGGCGGTGCGCGTTCCAGGGGGCATAGCGGCGAACGCGCAGGAAGCTGCGCGCGGCGTCGAAGGCGCCCCGGCCGAGGCCGAATCGGCTGGGCTCGGGCGTCAGCGTCGGTTGACCATGGGCGTCGATCAGGGCCAGGTCGGACAGGCACCACAGGGTCAGGTCCGCTGCGGGGGGCGTCGCGGCCGGCGCTGGGATGGGCTGGATGGGCTCGGCCCGGACGCGTCCGTACTCGGCGGAGCGGGAGCGCCCGAGCAGCAGCTCCACCGGGCCGTCGAACAGTTCCGCGACGCTCGCCCAGAGGGACGCGGGCAAGGCCGGATCGGCCTCGATGGTGGCGGCGTACACCTGGCCGGCGGCAATGGCCTCGTAGCCGAACAGCTGCGACTCGGCGACACGGCCGGTACCGGGGTCGATGGCGGTCTTCATGCGCAGCGCCCGCCGCATGCTGAGTCGCCGGCCGTCCGCGGTGACGAAGCCGTGGCGGAGCTGTTGCGGCTGCACGCCCTCGCTGAAGCGGCCGTGTTGCAGGTTGCGCAGGTGTTCCGGGCACAGTCGACCATGCTCATCCGTGGGGTCAGTGCCTTTGATCTTGTGCCAGCACAGCGGCATCGGCCAGCCCGGCGAGCCGTCCGCGAGGGGCACGCCGTCGCCGAAGCGCAGCGCGCCGCTGTGGAACAGCCGATAGGCATCGGTGCGGGAAAGCCCGCTGTAGAGGCGGCCAGCGACGGCGCCGAGCAGCATCGCACCAGGGATGAAATCCAGCGATGCATGACCGCCTTCGGTGGCCGGGCTGGCGCTGGCCACGAGGTCGTCGAGCAGCGTCAGGCGCAGGTCGAGCTGATGGGCTTGCGGGTCCATGGTGTCAGTCCTCCTGCGTCAGAGTCAGCACGGCACGGCCGAAGCCCCGGGTTCGGGAAGCGCCAACGGCGTTGACGAGCGGCAGCACCCCCGCGAGCCGGTCGGGCCAGTCCGGCACCGGTGCGACGCCGGGGACCTCGCTGATGTGTGCGGCGAGGGTCAGGGGCACGACAACCTGCATGCCGCGCAGGGTGCGGCCGAGGGCAACGCCCGTGCTGTCGTCGATGGCGGTGCTGAAGTGCTCGCGGAACAGGCCGTCGCGCAGCGGCGCGCCTTCGTCGCCGGCCAGATAGGCACGCACCGCCTCCGGCAGTGTCGCGTCGGAGACGCGCAGCAGACCGGGCGTCGAATGCTGCTCGTCGTCGGCCTTGGTGCCGAACAGCGCGTCGGTGCTGCCGGCGGGGACTTGGGTCCAGCCCCAGTGCTCGGCACGCCAGAGGGCATCTCTAAGCAGGCCCTTAAGCGTTCTGCCCGGCAGCCGGGGGCAGCCGTCGGCGCCCACATGGGCGCGCGCGTCGAGGTGGAAGCCGCTCGCCGCACCGGTGCCGGGGTGCCAGTCGCCGCGAATGTCGATGCTGAGTCGGGCTGCGCTCATGCCGCTGCCTCCAGGTCGGCCGCGCCGGCTTCGCCATGCGTGCCCTGAGTGATGGCGAGCAAGGTTGCGACATCGCCCAAAGGCGTCTTCCGTGGCGGCGCGGCGGACACCGGCAGGTCCGGGTCCAGCGCGCCACAGAGCCGTTGCAGGTGCCCCATCATCTCGGCCAGCGCGGCCGGGTTGCGGTCGTCCATCACCTCGCGCCAGCGGTGGTAGCGCCGTTGAGCGTCGTCGTGGTCCTGACCGAGCAGGGTCAGGAACTGGCGGGCGGGTCCGCGGGCCATGTCCTCGCGGCCGAGCAGGCGGGCCAGTGCCTCCAGCTCCGCAAGCGCCGGCAGGCCGGAGGCGGGGGCTGTATCCAGGCCGTAGGCTCCCAGGGTGGTCTGCACCGGCGCGTCCGCCGGGCCGCAGGTGCGCTCGGTGAGCAGGATCTGCCGATAGTCGCCGTGGACGGCGCTGGTCACCCGGTGGAACGCGAGCGTCGGCGGCACACGATCCCCGGCCGCCTTCTGCTTGCCCTGCTGCTTCGCCAGCGCGGCGACGGACTCGGCCAGCTCGTGGCTCAGGTGGAAGGGATGATTCGACTTCACGAAGGCGATGCCGCCGCCCGCGGTGAGTGCCTCCGGGATGCCGGTGACCTTCGGAAAGCGCTGCCGCAGGTTGGCGAGTGCCTCGGCGCTGGTGGTCTCGAACACCGTTAGGAAGCGTCGAGCGAAGGGAATGGCAAGGTCGCCGCGGAGCAGAATGGTCAGGTCGTCGCCGCCGAGCACGATGGGCCGGGCCGCAAGGGTCCGGTCCCGATGCGTCCGGTCCGCAAGCTCAGCGGAGCGATGATCGCGTTCCGTCAGCAGGACGTCCTTGGTGGCGATGCGGGCGGCTTCCACGGTGGCCGCGGCGATGGCATCGGAGAAGGCGCGAAACAGGGGCACGAACACTGTTGGGTCGTGTTTGACGTGGCTCCCCAGGGCTTTGATCACGGCGCCGAGGCCATTGCCGTCGGCGTGCAGCAGGCCGAGCCAGCGGTTGTCCGGCAGGAAGGGGAAGCCGGGCTCGCCCGTCTCCGGCTCGAAGTCCAGCGTGGCCGGCCAGTGCGTCAGCGGCTCGTCCGCGGCGAAGCGCTTGGCAAGACGCTGACCGCGCCAGAAGCGCTCCAGCCCGAAGCGCGCCGTCGCCTCGTCCTGGAGGCCGAGCAGGCGGTGCCCCTTGACCGCCGGCTCGCCGGTGCGGCGGGCGTAGCGGCTCACCGGTGTGCCGGCCGGCAGCACGGACGCCGGACGGTTGCGCGCCGCCTCCAGCTTGCGACGGGCATCCAGATAGGCGGCATAGTCATCGTCGCCTTCGCCCGCGGCGAGTACGAAGTCAAGACCCGGTGCGTACTGCCGCACCGTCAGTGACCAGAGATCCAGCAGGCGCTCGCGGGCCTTCTGGTCGTCGGTGAACAAATAGACGGCGCCGCCGGCGCAGCGCGACCAGCGGACGTCCGCGTCCGCCACGAGCCCGAGCGCCTGCAAGGCGTCTTGGAACAGCGCGGGCGTCAGGGAATCGAGCAGCTCTGACGCACCGACGACGTGGCGCAGCCGGCCGGAGCGCAGGATGTATTCCTGGATCGACTTGGCCTCGAAGAGGCAGGCGTACGA
>NZ_CAJXYK010000079.1 GCF_913063425.1 uncultured Thiohalocapsa sp. | reverse complement strand
CACGAAGACCGTGAAGCTCCAGACCAGGATGATGCGCCAGAACTGTCGCGTGACGGACTCACCCCGCCAAGGGCGATAGAGGTTGAGGATACCGGCGATGACATGGAAGCTCAGGATCGCAAGCAGCAATGCGACCGTGTAGCGCAGCGGCCAGGATTCCGAGCGAAGATAGGCCGGCAGCAGCAGCGCGATGGCGATGACGCCGGTGTCCAGCGCCTTGGCGAGCCAGTGCAGAAAAGCATTGCCGGCCTGGTGCGTGGGCAGGCCGAGGGTGGCCTCCGGGAAAGATGCTTGCAGCATGTTGGGGCTTAGGCGATTTCGTCGATGAGGCCGGCTTTGGTGCCGCGGTCGATGCCGCTCCAGCCCTGGATGTCTTTCTGATAACGACGCATGACGAGGTTCGCGAGCAGCCCACTCCAGCCGGTCTGATGTGCTGCGCCGAGGCCTTGTCCGGTTTCCGCGTGGAAGTACTCGTAGAAGCGCAGTTGGTCGCGCCAGGTCGGGTCCGGCGAGCTCGGTATGTGCGCCCGCAGCGCAGGCACCGATCCGGCTTCGTCGACACGGTACAGGTCCGCGATGCGCTCTGCGATGAGCGTGGCGATTTCCTTGAGATTTCGCTTCTCGCCGCCGAGGCTCGGCACCGGAATCCGAAACTCGTCGCCCAGGAACCGATGAAATCGCTCCAGTGACGAGAGCAGGGAGTAGTTGGTCGGGAGCCAGACCGGGCCCCGCCAGTTGGAGTTGCCGCCGAACATGGGGGAGGTGGATTCTCCGGGCACGTACTCGATGAGCGCCTCACCGATACCCGGAATATACCCGAGATTGCGGTCCTTGTCGTGTATGCGGCTCAGGCTTCGCACACCATACCGGGACAGAAACTGCGCTTCATCCATGACGCGGGAGAGGATGCGGGCGAGCATGCTGTGATCGACCAGGGCGAGGAGGCGCTCGCCGCGCGCGTTTTCGTGCTCCGGGCAGGCGCACACCGGGTTGCCGCGGAAGAAGCCCCCCTTGAGGCCGTCGAGCAGCGCACGAAAGCGCGGCGCGGCCTCGAGCATCCTGCTGTTGACGATCTCCACGGCGAAGAGCGGGATCAGGCCCACCCAGGAGTAGACCTCGATGCGGTGCAGGCCCTGGTCCGGCGTCTGCAGCAGGTCCATGAAGAAGCCCGACTGGTCGTCCCACAGGGACGGCGTGCCGGACTCCTCGCTGCCGGCGATGGCCTCGGCGATGGCGAGGAACTGCTTGTAGCAGTGGATGGCGATCTCTTCGTAGTCGCTGTCGACGATGCAGAGCTCAAGCGCGATGAGCGTCATCTTGAGGGAAAAGTGCGCCATCCAGCCGGTGGCGTCCGCCTGCTTGAGGCTCCAGCCCGGGGGCAGCTCTTTAGAGCGGTCGTAGACCGAGATGTTGTCCAGACCGAGGAAGCCGCCCTCGAACAGGTTGTGGCCGTCGGCGTCCTTGCGGTTGATCCACCATGAGAAGTTCAGCAGCAGCTTGTGGAAGACCCGCTGCAGGAAGCCGTGGTCGCCGGCACCGCGCTGGATGCGCTCGGCCCGGAAGACCTTGAGTGCCGCCATGGCGTGCACGGGCGGGTTGACGTCGCCGAAGTTCCACTCGTAGGCCGGAATCTGGCCGTTGGGGTGCAGATACCGGTCGGAGACCATCAGCTCCACCTGGTCCTTGGCGAAATCGACGTCCACCAGCGCCAGCGCCGCGCAGTGGTAGGCGAGGTCCCAGGCCGCGAACCAGGGATACTCCCATTTGTCCGGCATGGAGATGATGTCGCGGGCCTTGAGGTGGCGCCAGTGGCGGTTGCGGCCCTGCCGCCTTGCGGCGGGCGGCGGGATTTGATCGCCATCGAGCCAGCGGGCGACGTCGTAGTGATAGAACTGCTTGGTCCAGATCATGCCCGCCAGCGCCTGGCGCAGGATGCGGGCGTCGTTGGCGCCGGCCTCGGGCAGCAGATGATCGTAGAAAATGGTCGCCTCGGACTGGCGGGTGGCGAGGGTGCGCTCGGTCTCTGCGAAGGGGTCCGTCAGCGGCTCGGCGGAGAGCACAAGGTCCATCTGGGCAGCTTCGCCGCCCCGCAGCTCGATCTGGTGGACGGCGGCGCACTTGGTGCCGCGCTGTGCGGGATTGACGGCGGCCCGGTCGCCGTCGATGAGCCAGCGGTTGAAGGCGTCCTTGACATAGGGGCTTGTATTCTCGCTACCCCAGATCAGGCGGGCGTTGGTCTCGTTCTCGGTGAAGAGCAGGTCGCAGGCGACGGCGCCGTAGAGGAAATAGGTCCCGAGCCTTGGGTGCTCTGCCCGAACGGCGAAGCCGGCACCGTCGGGTGGGTCGATGGCGGCGAGCGACGGCTGCTGTGCGTCGGCGTCACCCCAGCCCCAGGTGTTGCGGAACCAGAGCGTCGGCAGGAGATACAGGGCGGCGTCGTCTTGGCCGCGGTTGTCTGCGGTGATGCGGCAGTGGATGCGCTGCGGCGTCGCCTTCGCATAGCGGACTTCCACATCCCAGTAGCGCTCCGCGTCGAAGGCGCCGCTGTCGATGAGCTCGAAGGCCGGGACGTCGCGGCCGCGGTTGGCGTTCTCTGCGACCAGGCGCGCGTAGGGGAAGGCGCTTTGTGGATACTTGTATTGATAGCGAAGCCAACTGTGGGTCGGCGTGGCGTCGCGGTAGTAGTAGACCTCTTTGACATCCTCGCCCCGGTTACCCTGGTTGCCGGTGAGACCGAAGGCGCGCTCTTTGAGGATTTGGTCCCGGCCATTCCAGAGCGCCAGTGCAAAGCACAGGTATTGCTTCGCGTCGCTGATGCCGCCGAGGCCGTCCTCGTTCCAGCGGTAGGCGCGGGACCGGGACTGGTCGTGAGAGAAATAGTCCCACGCCTCGCCGTCGGCGCTGTAATCCTCACGCACCGTGCCCCAGGCGCGCTCGGCGAGGTAGGGGCCCCAAAGCCGCCAGTCTTCGTCGCCCGCGCGCTGGGCTTCCAGGCGCTGGCGCTCGGCAACGTCTGCATAATCAGGCGGCGGGCTGGGGGCGGTCATAGGCGGCGGTCATAGGCGGCGGCAGTCATCGTGACTCCAGTACAGATTCTCTCACAGAATTGACCGGTGCCGGGTGGAGTGTGGGAGAGCGGTGTCAGTCATTGGCTTATCAACATATGGGGAATAGACTGACTCATGCCTCGCGAGGTGATACAGAAACGTCGGGCTGATGGGAGCGACCACTCGCCGCGATTGCTGCGGTGTGCGGGGCCGTCGCGGCAGGAATGCCGCTCCCTCGGCGGCCCAGGCTTCGCGGGAGCCGCATTCTTGTGGCGTCCGATTCTGCCATACGGCGCCAAGTCTCGGTTGTGCCCGCAGGCACTCAGCCGGCGGCGGCGGTCAATGCCGTCACATCCAAGCCGAGCAGGCGCGGGTAGCAGGCCGCGTCCAGCAATTCACGGTGCGTGCCCTGTTCCACGATACGACCGGCGTCCAGCACCAGAATCCGGTCCATGTCCGCGAGCGCCGCGGCACGGTGCGTGATCATCAGGACGGTGCGACCGGCCATCAGCACCTGGAGCGCCTCCATCAGCGCGCGCTCCGTGGCGGCGTCCAGGCCCTCGGTGGGCTCGTCGAGCAGGAGTATGGGCGCGTCCCGGAGCAGGGCCCGCGCGATGGCGATACGCCGCGCCTGTCCGCCCGACAGGCGCACCCCTGTCTCGCCCGCCCAGGTGTCGTAGCCCTGCGGCAGGCCCGCGATGAAGTCGTGGATCTGGGCGGCACGGCAGGCGGCCTCCAGCGTGGTCTGCGATGCATCAGGCGCGGCCAGCAGGAGGTTCTCGCGGATGCTGGTGTCGAACAGGTGGGTCTGCTGGGAGACCAAAGCGATGCGCTCGCGCAGATCTTCTCCATGGAAATCGGCAAGCGCTGCCCCGCCCAGACTGATCTCCCCCGCATCCGGCGGCCAGAAGCGCAGCAGCAGGTTGAACAAGGTCGTCTTGCCGGAGCCGGTGGCGCCGACGATGGCGACACGCTGGCCTTCGGGCACGTCGAAGTCCACGCCGTCGAGCGCGGGGCGCGCTGCCCCGGGGTAGCCGAAGCACAGCCCGCGCACCCGAAGGTCGTGGCCTGCGGGACGTGGTGATGGCGTCGGCGGGTCCTGCACGGCGGGCGCCGTATCCACCACGGCGAACAGGCGGCGAGCGGCCGTGAGTGTGGATTCCAGATGCTGGAACGCCAGCGGCAGGGGCGCCACGGCCTCGAAGGCTGCCAGCGCGAGCAGGGCCAGCATGGCGAGCTGGGGCGGGGGCAGTCCGGCGTCGGCCACCAGGGGGACGCCGAGCCAGAGCACGCCGAACAGCGCCAGGTTGGCACAGAGCCCGACGGCGGCCTGGAACAAGCCCTCGATGCGGCTCATGCGTGCCTGGTCTGCGATCAGCTCGCGCGTGAGGGCGTCCAGCCGCGCCGCATGGGCATCGGCGGCGCCATAGACCAGCAGCTCTGAGAGCCCCTGGGTGCCGTCCACGGCGAGCCTGCGCAGCGTCGCCTGGCGCTCCACGAGCCGCCGGCCGGCCGCGGCGCCGAGCCGGCGCGTGAGCCAGGGCATGAGGCCCCCCGCCAGCACCAGCAGCGCGAGCAGCAGCGCCGCAATGCGCAGATCGAAGAGGGCCGTGAACAGCACGAAGCCCACGCCCGCGGTGACCGCCACCAGCACGGGCACCAGCACCCGGGTGTAGAAGTTGTCCAGCGCGTCCACGTCCGTGCGGATGCGGCTCAGCAGGTCGGCGCTGTGGTACTGCTGGAGGCGCGCCGGGGCCAGGGGCTCGAGGTGGCGGTAGAACCACACACGCAGCCCGGCAAGCTGGCGCAGGGTCGCCTCGTGGCTCACCAGCCGCTCGAAATAGCGCCCGGCGGTGCGGGCGATGGCGCTGCCCCGAATGATCGCCGCCGGCGTGAAGTAGTTCATCGCCACGCCGGCGGCCCCGGCCACCGCCATGGCGGTGATGAACCAGCCGGAGATGGCCATCAGCGTGACATTGGCGAGCACGGTCACGAGCGCGATGGCATAGCCCGCCAGCATCCAACCGCGGTAGGGCCGAAACAGGCGCCAGAGCCGCAGCAGCTCGCTCACGCCGCGGGCTCCAGCAGCGACACCATGCGGCGATAGGGGCCGTCCCGTGTTATCAGGGCGGTGTGCTTGCCCTGCTCGACAATGCGGCCGCCGTCGAGCACCAGGATGCGGTCGGCGTCCCGCACGGTGGCGAGCCGGTGCGCGATCACCAGCATGCTGCGCCCGAGCGCCAGCGCATCCACCGCCCGCTGCACGGCCGCTTCGCTGGCGGGGTCCAGGCTCGCCGTGGCCTCATCCAGCACCACCAGCCGTGCATCACGCAGGAAGGCCCGGGCCAGGGCGATGCGCTGGATCTGACCACCGGACAAGCCGGCGCCGCGCTCACCCACCTGGGTGTCATACCCAGCCGGCAACCGGGTGATGAATTCTGCCGCGAAGGCGCGCTCCGCCGCCGCCTGCACCGCAGCGAGGTCCGCCTGCGGGTAGCCCAGGCGGATGTTGTCCGCAATGGTGCCGGTGAAGAGCCGTGGGTTCTGCGGCACCCAGGCAAGGTGCCGGCGCCAGGCGTCCAGGTCCAGGTCCGCGAGCGACACGCCGTCCACCGTCACACGGCCCTGGGTGGGCCGGATGAAGCCGAGCAGCAGGCTCGCCACCGTCGTTTTGCCGGCACCGCTCGGGCCCACCAGTGCCACGCGCGCGCCGGGCTCGATGCTCAAGCTCACGCCCGCGAGCGCCTCGCGCCCGGTCTCGTAGGCGAAATGTACGTCCTCGAAGCACACAGTGAGCCGCGGCTTCGCCGCCAGCGTCGCCGGCGCCGCGGGTGGAGCCGGCGGCGCCGTGTCCAGGATGGCCGCCAGCCGCTCGGCGGCGGCGATGGCCTCCATGCGCCCGTGGTAATGGGTGCCGAGGCTGCGCAGGGGCAGGTAGAACTCCGGCGCGAGCAGGAGCACGAAAAAGCCCGCAAAGAAGCTCACCTCCGGCGGTGCCAGCAGGTCCGGTATCGGCAGGTCCAGCTGGTACAGACGGAAGCCGATGAAGACGGCGACGATGGCAATGCCCAGGGTGGCGAAGAACTCCAGCACCGCGGAGCTCAGAAACGCCAGCCGCAGCACCTGCATGGTGCTGTGCCGGTAGTCCTCCGAAATGCGGGCGATGACGGCGGCCTCGCGGCGGCTCGCGTTGAAGAGCTTGAGGGTGGTGATGCCTTGAATCACATCCAGAAAGTGCGCGCCCATGCGCGCGAGCTGCTTCCACTGGCGCTGGTTCACCGCCGCCACGCCCTGGCCGATGAGGATCATGAACAGCGGGATCAGCGGCGCCGTGAACAGCATCACCAGCCCGGAGAGCCAATCCACCGGCAGCACCACCAGCAGGATGGCGACAGGTATCAGCACCGTCAGCGTCATCGCCGGCAGATACCGGGCATAGTAGTCGTGCAGCCCTTCGATGCCGCGGGTCAGGTCCTCCGCCAGCGCGCCGCTGCGCTGGCCCGCGAGCCAGGCGGGCCCGAGCTGCTGGATGTGCCGGAACACCCTGTCCCGGAGCGCCCGCTGCACGGTGCCTGCGGCGCGAAAGGCGGTCTGCTCGCTGCCCCAGGCCGCCGCCGCACGCAGCAGGAAGATCACCAGCAGCGGCCACAGCCAGGCTTGGACGTCCGCGAGGCGGGCCTGTTGGAAGGCAACCGCGTCGATGATGTGCGCGAGCAGCCAGGCCTGGAGGATGACCAGCACGCCGCCCGCCAGACCCAGCGCCACGGTCAATCTGAGCCAGCGCGTAGCGCGTGGCATCTGCTCCTTCAGCAGGTCGCGGGCGGGCATGGTGCGTGTCGGACTCGTTGCGGCGAGACCGGCGGAGTTTAGAGAAGCCGGTGGGGTGGCGTCCATCGCGGGAGCGGCATCCCTGCCGTGACAGACGAGATCGGCCCCAGTGCAGTGCCCCAGTGCAGTGCCCCAGTGCAGTGCGGCGGAAACCCAGAAACCGGGCGGTCGCTTGCCGGTGGCGGACTGAAGTCCGCCCGCCCCAAGGTGCCGGCTGACGTCGGCGTAACCGGGGGTCGGCTCACCACGCCCGCGGTGGTGCAGCGGCCGGGACTGGCAGCGGCAGCGGCGCACCCAGGGTGCGGCGTCCGCACTGTCCGGTCTTATCCGGTTTCGTGCGGTGGGCGTTGGAGCTTGCTCGCGTCGTAGCCGACGGATTCGATGAAGGCCCGCATCTGCTCGTACTCCGCATCCGTGAAGGTGGGCGTGCGCTTCATCACCCACACATAGTCCCGCTTGGCGCGGCCGATGACCGTGGTCTGGTAGTCCTCATCCAGATAGATGATGCGGAAGTCCCCCTTGATGGGCCAGATGAACTGCATGCCCCAATGCGCGTTAGTCTCCTTGTCCAGTACGAAGCCCTTGGGGTGGAAGGTCTTCAGCGGTCCATCGAAACTGCCCTTGTTGAAGGTGAAGGTGGTGGCGATGGTCCCATCCGGATTGAGCTTGTACCGCTCGATGGGGTTGTAGGCCTCCTTCTCGACAAACGTCGGGATGTTCGCCACCACGTACCAATCGCCCATGTATCGCTTCAGGTCCACGTAGGGGACGGTTTCCATCGGCTCGCCTCCGTCTTCGACACAGCCGCACATCAAGACCATTGACAGCACCGCGAGTGCCGTGCCGGCAGCACGCAGCGCTCGGCGCCGCAATGCCGCCATCACATTACCCGCCGATAGATCAGACGCTTACCCTTGCCGGTATCGCTCTCCAGGCCGACCCAGCCCAGATCGTCGTTGTACCAGAGCTCGATGGTGAGGTCGCTCGTCTCCAACGCATAGCGCTCGGCGGTGACGCGCGCGCCGCCGTCCACCTCCACGGTGTCGCGGCCACGGGGCCGCACGCGCACCTGCTCCAGGTCACCCGTCTGTGGGTTCAGCAGGCGCCGCTTGTCGAGGAAGGTCCTGTCCCAGTAGGTGAAGGTTTTGACGCAGCCCTCGGCGCGCGCCACCTCGGAGCCGGCTTCGACGCGGAAGCTCTCGCCCATGGCTTCGCCGTTGACCTCATAGCGGGTGCCATTGTCGTCGGTGGTGGCGTCGATGGCCCGCAGGCAGCCGTCGCGGAAGACCTCATTGCTCGTATGCCGGTAGCGATAGGCATTGATGAAGAGGAAGTCCACGTCGAAAGCGGCACGGCTGGTGACCCGCGTGGTCTCGCCGCTGTCGGCGATGCGGAAGCTGTGCTCGCCGATGGGGCGGTCATCCAGGTAGACCTGGAAGCGCAGCTGCTCGGCGGCCGCGCTGGTGGCGAGTGTCAAAGCGGCGAGCACGGCGGCACAGGCGACCGGGCGCCGCGCGTTGGCAAAGAGCGTTTTCAGTGGCATGTCAGTACCCTAATTTGTGGATGAGCTCGGTCCCGCGGTTGGGTCCGGGCGGGCTCGGGCGGTGTCAGGCCGGGGCCGCGGTCTTGGGCGGCCCGGGGAAGAAGGCGTTGGTGCGGCGCCTGTAGTCGTGATAGCCGGGGCGCCGCTCGCCGATGTCCTGCTCCATGAGCGCTACGCCGGAGACGCGCAGCAGCAGATAGGTCATGAGCAGCGGACCGATGATGGTCCACCAGGCGCCGGCAGCGAGGGCGAACAGGTACCAGCTCCACCAGATGCAGGCCTCGCCGAAGTAGTTGGGGTGTCGCGTCCAGCGCCAAAGGCCCGTGTCCAGGACCCGGGTGCGGTTATCGGGGTCGGCCTGGAAGCGTGCGAGCTGCTGATCGCCGATAGCCTCGAAGCCGAAGCCCACCAGCCAGACGGCGACGGCGACGAAGTCGAGCCACCCGAGCGGCGTTGCGCCCAAGGCGATGCCGAGCAGCGGCAGCGAGATGATCCAGGCGACGATGGCCGGTGCGCCGAAGACCAGGTACAGGCTGTTGGATGCAAAGTCAGGCTCATACTGCGCGCGCAGCCGGCGGTAGCGCCGGTCTTCGGCTGCGCCCCAGTGACGCAGCGAGATGAACACCGCAAGGCGCACGGCCCACACCGTGATCAGGAAAAGCACCAGATAGGCGCGCTCCGCCGGCGCCGGTGCCAGCGCCATGTACGTGATCGTCATCGCCAGGAAGAGCAGCGACCAGAGCGCGTCGGCGAGGCTTGCGTTGCGCGTCAGCATGCTCATCAGCCAGCCCGCAACGGCAACAGCGAGGCCTGCGGCGAGGCCGGCGGCGTAAATCTGTACGTCAAACATCGGTGCGGGCAGCCTCAGCGATGCGCCTCTTACGAATGCGGAAACATTGAGCAAACCGCCGGCTGTCACAAGGGGCGGGGCCGGTGCTGCTAACATGCGGCGTCGGCCGGCCGACAGGTCGGCGCCCACACGAAGTCTCTTAAGGAGGTGTCCAACCCATGCATCCCCGTGCCCGCTGTCGACATGGCTTTCCCGGTTTTCGCCGCACCGCTCTCACGGCCGCCGTCGCCATCGCCTTGGCCGGTTGCGCGACGGACGAATTCGGCAATCGCAGACCGCTGACCGAGACCGAGGCGGGTCTCGCCATCGGCACCGCCGCGGGCGCCGCCGCTGGTGCCCTCATCGGCTCGCAGGGTGCCAATGCCGGTAAGGGTGCACTCATCGGCGCCGTCGGTGGCGCCATCGCAGGCGGGGTGGTGGGCAGTTACATGGAGCGCCAGCGCCGGGACTTCGAGCGCGTGCTCGCAGACGAAATCGCGCGCGGCGACATCCGCGTGGAGGCGCTGCCCGACGATCGGCTGGTGGTGGGCATGACCAGCAGCACTGCCTTCGACGTGGATTCGTCGAGCATCAAGCCCGGCTTCTACAGCACGCTCGACAAGATCAGCGCCATCGTGAACAAGTACGGCAAGACGCGCCTGGACGTTGCCGGCCACACCGACAACACCGGCACCGATGCCTACAACCAGCAGCTCTCCGAGCGCCGGGCCGGGGCGGTTGAATCCTACCTGCTGGCGGAGCAGGTGATCCCGCAGCGCCTGAGCAGCGCAGGCTTTGGTGAGCTGCGCCCCATCGCCAGCAACGACACGGAGTATGGTCGGACCCTGAACCGCCGCGTGGAGATCACCATCGTCCCAGTCGTGGCCGAGACCGGCTGAGGCACTGGTGCAGGGCGCTCCCGGGTCTGCCCGGAGCGCCTGCGGCGCCTGGCAGCGGCCGGGGATAGCCCGGGCGCTCTCTGACGTCAGCGCAGCTCGCCGTAGCGATAGAGCTCGATCTGGCACACGGGCGTGAGCCGCACCACGTAGCGCTCGCCAGGGTCGAGGATGACCCGCTGCTGACACTGGTTGAAGCCGAGGTCGTAGCCGAAGCTGTATTCCCCCGGGTCGAGCATGAAGGTGAACTGCTGACCCCAGCGCAGCGCGTAGACGTGCCGGCCGTCGATGCTGAAGAGCATGGAGGCGGGGGCGCCGAGGATGGACCGGCTGCGCTGCACCGTGACACTCGCCGCCGGCTCCATTGACGTGAGCGGGGGCACCGGCCCCATGCGACCGCCGGCGCAGCCCGTGAGCCCACCGGCGAGCAGCAGAGCGAGGAGCGCCGGGAACAGCGATGATGCGCGCATGGGTCGGGTGCAATCCGTGGAAAACAACAGTGGGCGCGATGGTCCGCGCCCGCGCGCCCAGGCGTCAAGCCGCAGCCGCCGACCGCCGCTGACGGCGGCTCAGCGGACGGCTTAGGCACGCGGGCGCCGTCGCCTCCTTACACGCTGGTACAGCGGAACCGAAGTATGGCAAACAATCGGGATCGGTATCGCTGTCGGGATCGGTATCGATTCCGCTACCGATCGCGACGCCGATACCGACGCGGCGGCGACCTTCGCACTGCGTACGACTCGTTGGCGTCACTGCGGCGCAGGGGTACCGGGGCCTGCGCGGCTTACGCCGCATCAGTGAATCGCGCCCATTGGATGGCGGCCGCCGCCGGCGCCGTGTCCGTGCCCATGGCCATGTCCATGCCCGCCGCCGTTGCCATGATCATGGGGCGGCGCCTCCGGCAACGACTCGCCCTTGGCCAGCGCGCTCAGCGCACGGTCGATGTCCGTCTCCGCGGTGGCGATGACGCGGATGCCGCGCCGGCCCAGGCGCTGCATGAATCCGGCACCGGCGCTGCCGGTGAGGACCGCATCGAGCCCCAGGCCGAACAGCGGATGATCGTCGCCGTGATACTCGTGCAGCGACATCTCCTTGGGAAGGTCCAGCCGGTCCACTTCGACGGGGGCTTGGCCCGGCTCCATGTTGTAGACGATGAAGCGGCGGGATTTGCCGGCATGACCGGTGATGGAGCGGAAGTTCTGCGAGGAAACGGCGATACGCATCGAAGAGGGTCTCCGGGTTCAGGTGATGCCGCGGCGCCGAAGCGGTGTATCAGGCACCTTGCCGTCGCTGTGGAAGCGAACGGCCGGCGTGCTCCCGCGCGGGCGAGACCGTGCGGTTATTATGACGCCCCCGCCGAGATCGCGCGGCGGTAGGCCGGATACTTGCACGGTCCCGGGCGCGCGGGGGCTCAGATATATGGTCAGGCCTCGGCGTCGCCGGTGCTCGGGGCCGCCCTGGCTGCGCTGTCGGCGCGCCGGCGCAGCCCCTCGGCCCAGTCTTCCATGGCGGCGTTGGCGATGGGCATGGGCGCCTCGAGGAAGCTGATGATGAAGCCGGTCGCCGTCTCGGCGATGCCGATGGAGCGCGGGCGCACCGCGAGGACCTGCGCGCTCGGCAGGGCGATGCCGAAACAGAAGACGATGTTGCGTGCCGCGCGGATCGCCTCGTCCACCTGGCCCTCCGGCAGGCTGCAGGTGTGGGCATAGTGGTCGAACTCGGCGATGAACCGGGCGCAGCGGTGCGACTCGATGCGACCGCGGAAGTAGCCGCAGATGGCGTCGATGTCCGTCAGGGCCGTCTCGTCGCGGCCGAGCTCCATGACGAAGACCGGATACTTCTCCTGCAACAGTGTCTGCTTCACCTGGGGACTCCTTGCCTGCGCAGCGCGCCACGGGATCGCTTCCGGCGGCACGGCTGCTCTGCGGAACACCGCAGAGCCTAGTCCCGGAGGGGCCCGGCGCACATTGAAATGGGTCAATGGGGACGGCGGGCGGGGTCGGCGGTCGCGGGCACTGCCGCCCGAGCGGGGCGGGCAGCATGGGCGCCGCGGGGCAGCGCTCTGCAGGCGCACAGAAGAGGCGGCGCTGTGACGCCGCTCGTGCTCAGTCCTCGGCCAGCCGGCGCAGATTGGGGATGTCGAGCAGGAAGTTGTTGGGGCTGGACTCCACCAGCAGGCTTTCGCGCTTGAAGCCGGCGATGGTGCGGCTTGCGGTCTCCGTGGTGATGCCGAGCATGGCCCCCATGTCTTCCCGACTGAAGAGCTCGCACTCGCTGGACTCCCGGTCCCGCACCAGGCGCAGGAGCAGACGCGCGACGCGCTGCCGCGCGGAGCCGGTGGACAGCTCCGTGAGCCAGGCGTCGGCCTCGCTCAGTGCGCGCTGCCAGCGGGCCATGAGCTCGCGGTGCAGGTTGGGATTGTCCTGGCTCAGGCTGCGCACCACCCGGGTGGGAAAGCGGCAGATCTCGGAGCGCTGGAGGGCGACGGCGTCGTGGTGGTAGCCGTCGTCCAGCAGCGCTTCCAGCCCCAGCACATCGGCGCCGCGCACGATGCGCACGATGCGCTGGCTGCCGTCCGGCAGGTACTGCACCAGCTTGATGGCACCGGAGCGGACGGTGTACATGTAATCCCCGACGTCGCCCGTTTTGTACAGGGGCATGCCCGGCTTGAGGTCAAACTGGTCGATGGGGTCGTGGATGCGGTCGAAATCCTTCTCCGTGAGCCCGGCGAAGAGCGCTGACGTGCGCAACGCACAGTTGCGGCAGTCTGCCTCGCCCGCCCAGGCCTCGCGCAATGTCACGAACTTTGCCATGGGGTCGTCGAACCTCGCGCTGTACAATGCCGCGTCAGTCACACTCGGTGAAGTCTAAACGATTTTGCAGCCGCGTTGGCGCGCCCGGCTCCGGACCGCGCTCCCGCACTGCTTTCCGCCCATGCCCCTAGTCGCGCTGCAATCCGTCGTGCTCTCCTATGGTGCGCCCAATCTCCTCGATGGGGTGGGGCTCAGCATCGAGCGCGGCGAGCGCGTGTGCCTGCTCGGGCGCAACGGCGCCGGCAAGTCCACGCTGCTGCGGATCATCGCCGGCGAGCTCCAGCCGGACGCCGGTACAGTCCGCCGCGGTGACGGCGTGCGCATCGGCCGGCTCGCGCAGGAAGCGCCGACGGAGGCGGGCAAGGCGGTGCTGGACGTGGTGATGGACGGGCTCGGTGCGCTCGGAGCGGACGTCGCCGAATACCTGCATCTGAGCCATGCGCTGGCCTCGGGCCCGCCGCCTGCGGAGGCCGACCTCGCCCGGCTCGCAGCCGTCCAGCAGCGCCTCGAAGCCGAGGGCGGGTGGGACATCGAGCAGCGCGCCGAGCGCGTCATCAGCCGCCTCAAGCTGGACGCGGAGGCCCGCTACGCGGACCTCTCCGGCGGTCTGCGCCGGCGCGTGATGCTGGCCCGGGCGCTGGTGGCGGAGCCGGATCTGCTGCTGCTGGACGAGCCCACCAACCATCTGGATGTGGAGACCATCGAATGGCTGGAGGAATTCCTCCTCGGCTTCGGCGGCAGCATCCTGTTCATCACCCATGACCGTCGTTTCCTGCGCCGGCTGGCGACGCGCATCCTGGAGCTCGATCGCGGCAAGCTCACCGACTGGCCCGGCGATTATGACAATTATCTGCGCCGCCTGGCCGAGCGCGAGCATGCGGAGGCGCTGGCCAACGCCCGCTTCGACAAGAAGCTGGCGGAAGAGGAGACCTGGATCCGTCAGGGCATCAAGGCCCGGCGCACCCGCAACGAGGGCAGAGTCCGCGCCCTTCAGGCCATGCGGGCGGAGCGCCAGGCGCGCCGCAGCGGCCCCGGCAGCGCACGGCTGCGGGTGGACAGCGGCGAGCGCAGCGGCAAGCTCGTGGTGGAGGCGGAGGACGTGCGCTTCAGCTACGGCACAGCGCAGGGAGAGAAGCCCGTCATCGATGGATTGAATACACTCATCCTGCGTGGCGACCGCGTCGGCATCATCGGCCCCAACGGCGCCGGCAAGTCCACCCTGCTCAAGCTGTTGCTGGGGGAGCTTGCGCCCACCGCCGGCACCATCCGGCGCGGTACCAACCTGCAGGTCGCCTACTTCGACCAGCTCCGCGCCCAGCTCGACCCCACCCGCAGCGTGCGTGACAACGTCGCCGGCGGCAGCGATGTGGTCGCGGTGGGCGAACGGCGCACGCACGTGCTGTCTTATCTCAAGGACTTCCTATTCACGCCGGAGCGCGCGCAGCAGCCGGTCTCGGCGCTCTCCGGCGGCGAGCGCAACCGCCTGCTGCTGGCGCGCCTGTTCACCCAGCCTGCAAACCTGCTGGTGCTGGACGAGCCCACCAACGACCTGGACGCCGAGACCCTGGAGCTGCTGGAAGAGCTGCTGGCGGACTTCGACGGCACGCTGCTCCTGGTGAGCCACGACCGCGAGCTGCTGGACAATGTCGTGACGTCCACCCTGGTGCTGGAGGGCGAGGGCCGGGTGCGGGAGTATGTCGGCGGGTGGTCCGATTGGCTGCGGCAGCGGCCGTCTGTGCTTCCGCCGGATGACCAGTCCGCAGGCGTGAAGCCCAAGGCCCCAAGCACGCAGCCGGCGGGCAGGGCGCAGAGCGCAAAGACCGCGAAGAAGCTGAGCTACAAGGACCAGCGCGACCTGGAGCAGCTGCCAGCACGCATCGAGCAAATGGAGGCGGAGCAGACCGCGCTGCAGCAGCAATTGGCCGATCCGGCGCTGTACCGCGAGGGCGGCACCGAGGTGACGGCCGTGCAGGGCCGCCTTGCGGAGCTGGAGGCGGCGCTCGAAGCCGATTACGCCCGCTGGGAAGAGCTGGAGGCCCGCCAGCAGCAGGTGGCGGCGCAGGCGGTCGCACGATGAAGATCTTCTGCATCGGCCTGTCCAAGACCGGCACCACCAGCCTCACCGAGGCGCTCAAGATCCTGGGCTATGATGCCGTGCATTGGTACGCCACCAAGCACGCCTTCCGCTACACCGACGACGGCGGCATCGACATCGACTGGGACTTCTTCGAGCGTCACGATGCCTTTGCCGATACCCCCATCGCGCGGATCTATCCCCAGCTGGACGAGCGGTATCCGGATGCGAAATTCATCCTCACGCTGCGGGATGAGGACGCTTGGCT
>NZ_CAJXYK010000078.1 GCF_913063425.1 uncultured Thiohalocapsa sp. | reverse complement strand
AGTGCCATAACCGCCTTCTGTGTACGTCTAACATACTGTTTACAAAGCTATTTTGTCAGCAGCATGTCAAACATGGGACAAGACCAGTCTGCCGTCGCCGGATTGTAGAGCGCGCTGCCTGACCGTCGGCAGCATCCGGGAGGGCATCCCATCATCATCGACCGCATCAAGCAGGGTGTTGCATTGATCTTTGCCCCACGCAACGGGTTCGATGCATCCTGCTTCGAAGACCCGGTCGCCGAAAACACCGAATGGACGCTGCTGCACGAGGGCAACCTCATCGGCAGGCACCGTTCGCACCGCGTTTCTCCGGACCGGATCGAGCTTCGGGTCACGCCGGCCGGATTGGTCAAGCCGGCTGTCTTCACGACCATCGGCACCGGCATGCTGCTCTCCGGCTCGCCGGCCTGCCTGCTGTTCCTTGTACCCGGCCTATGGATTGCCTACCGGCGGCTGCCGCCCAAGGTGTTCGACAAAACCAGTGGCTGGTATTGGAAGGGCTGGGAAATGCCCCAGGCGTCAGTAACGGAGACCGGGCGACGTCGGACCTGGTGTCGATTGCAGGAGATCCATGCAATCCAGCTGCTCTACAAGCATGTGCGCGAGTACACGGGCTACGCAGACGTCGGTGGGGGCTACGCCCAGTACGAGCTCAACCTGGTGCTGCACGATGCCAAGCGGATCGAAGTCCTCGCCCACGACGACCTCGCCCAGATGCGCGAAGACGCCACGAGCATCGCAGCGTTGCTCCGGGTACCGGTTTGGGACGCGACCCGGCACGGCATGGCGCCGCGGTAGCGCGCAGCCGCAGCATGCCGGGCTGCCGAAAAAACGGTGACGGCAACCCCAATGGTCGGGCGGGTAGGCTCGGAAGCCCCTCTTCGACCGGCCTGACGCCCCGACAGGTCGGTACACCCTCTACCAATTGAATCGCCAACCCACCGAAGATTGGTCGAGATCAATATACCGTCCCCGCATTAACCCGGAGGTTCTCCAGCATCCGCGCCTGGGAGGCGGCCACCTCGCCCAAGGCGCTGGCGGATGCCGGCGCGCACCACTGGGTCCTGCACCCGGCCGCGATTCACCCAGTCGAGGATGCTGGCTTCGGAGATGGGCATGTCTGCTCCGTTGCCGTTGGTGTTCGTGCAGATGTCCCGGGATTGACCAAGTGGGGGAGTTGCAGGCGCACTGCCGCACAGGGGGCGCCGATGGGCAAGCGGCCAGCAAACCGGCCGGCATGCGGGCTGCAAGGCGCCGGGCAGTTGATCACATGGATCTGATATAAAAGATCTTTTTCGTGGCGAGCGCGGCAGTTCTTTGCGCAGCGTCGGCCTCCGGCCTCCGGCCGACGCTGCGCGCGGTTGTGCGAACGGGTGCGCGTCGGGCTAGCGGGCGCGTGTGATGGGAGGTTGGCGTGTTGACCTGGAGGTCAACACTTCGGCCGGCACGCCGGCCTTCACGCCGGCCGGGCTCCGCGGTGTCACCCGTCTCCCGGCGCTCCGCGCCGCGCCGCCAGACAGAAGCCCTCAGGCAGCGCTCGACGCCCGGCGCTCCGGCCGGCCGGCGCGCCGGCTGCTGCCGAGGCGCCAGCCGAGCAGGCCAAGGCCGATCAGGGCCGCGGTGCCGGGCAGCGGCGTGGTGTAGAGCTCGATGTCGCCTTCGTCCGTGTAGTCGATGAACATGTGTGAACGGCTGCCGAAGCTCGCGACCAGGCCGCCGTCGGCATAGTTGCTGAAGAGTCCCGTCCGGCTGCCGCCGATCTCCAGCAGCGTGAGGCGAGACAACGGCGAGAAGACGAAGCCCGCATCGAACCCAAGCAGCAGCTCGCCGTCGATGTCCGCATCCCCTGCGATGGCGAACGGCGCCGCCGTGTAGTCGCCGAAGGCCAATACCGTCATCGCGAGCACACCCGAGCCGGTCTGGCTGAAATCGCCGCTGAGCAACGACGCGACGGTGCCGATGTCGATGCTGCCGCTGTTGGCGAGGTCGATGCCGTCGCTGCTGCCGTCGGTACCCGCCACGTCAAGCTGGCCGGTCAGGGTGCCGCTGTTGTCGATGCCGTTCTGCACCACGGAGGATTCGGTCACATCGATGGAGGCATCGTCGCCCGTGATGGTGCCCGTGTTGGTGATCGACCCGACGCTCGAGCCGAAGCCGATCTCGATGCCGTTGTCGCCGGCCGTGATGGTGCCGGCGTTGGTGATGGACGCAAGGGTACTGCTGTTGTTGAGGTCGATGCCGTCGGCGTCGGAGGAGACGATCTCGGCGCCGGCCTCGTTGATGATGCCGCCCTGGATCTCGGAGCTGTCGTCGACGTAGATGCCGTCCTGGTCACCAATGATGGACCCACTGTTGCGAAGCTCACCGGTGATTGTGCCGGAACTGAGTACAACGCCATCGTTTGATGCCTGAATGGTGCCGCTGTTCACGACGTTTCCGCTGACGCTGCCGCCCCCGCCGATCTCGATGCCGTTGTCGTTCACCGTGATGGTGCCGGCGTTGGTGACGGACGCGACGACGCTGTTGTTATCGATGTCGATGCCGTCGCTGAGGGCCGCGTTGATCTGCGCGCCGTCCTCATTGACGATGCCGCCGACGATATTTGAGCTTGCGTCGGCATAAATCCCGTCGGAGTCAGAGTTGATGGTCCCGGCGTTGCGGATCGCACCGTTCACCGTCACGTCGACGAGGTCGATGCCGGCGGCGTTGACACCGGGATTGACCCCATTGATGGTGCCGCTGTTCAAGATACCGCCGGTAATGGTGACCCCTTGGTCCATGAAGACAGCCGTGGTGTCGTTGGAGGTGACGGTGCCTTGGTTCTCGAAGCCCCAATGGTGATCGCGCCGGTCGCGGTCACCGCATTACCGTTGGTGACAATGGAGCCGTCAGGTGCACTGACCCGCAACGAGTCCCCGTCGCCGATACTTTGCGGGACGGTCTGGGGCGACGTGATGTCGATCAGCGCTGCATGCAGCGCCATTGGTAAGGCGGTGAGGCCGAGGCTGACGGTTGCGGCGGCAGTCAGGGGGCGAAGGCAGCGGATGAGGGCTGTGGTCATGGCGTGTTGGAGCTCGGTTGTTGGCGGACTCTAACAGGGGATGAGGCACTCCCTGATCGGGGATGCGCTAAGCAATTAAAGCGCCAACAGATCGTGCACGCCAGGGAGAACTCGCCATCCTGGTGCCCTGTATGAAGATTTTTCTTTGCGCAAGCGACCGATGGTAGGGGCTGTCTTTCAGCCGGCAGTTCATGCGGGGACGACTGTAAAAAATCCTGACGCAAAAACGGGGACAGTAACCTCAATGATCGGGCGGGCAGGCCCGGCAGCACGCCTTCGGCCGGCCTGAGGTCCCGACAGGCCAGTACACCGTCACCAAAGGCGTCATCAACCCACCGAAGATCGCTCGAGATCAATATACCGTCCGTGTATTAGTCCCCGTATTAGGGCATTGCGCGAGGCGGCGCGGCAAAAGCGGCGGGGGTTGCCCACAGCGCCGCAGGCAGGTCTGGGTGCGCCGGTTCGCGCCGGCACATGGCCGCTGCGTCGTCAGGGAAAAGGCGTTGACCCGGGCGCCGGGGGGGGGTAAGGTTTCCACCGATGTCGGCGTAAGCCAATCCGCAGGCCATGCGTCACGGCATCACACAGCAGCGATTCCATCCCTACCCTTTCATCCACGCGGGCGAAGCCCGAAGAGAACCTCATGTCCCATGTCTCTCACGGCCTGCGCGGTGCGCTCTGCGCTGCTGCGTTTCTGCTCGCTGCCGGTCCCGCCGGGGCCGCGCTGGTGCCGCTCGACACCAGCAACCCGAGTTTCAGCGACAATGAGCTCAACAACGGCGACACCGCCACCGACGGCAGCATCGTGCTGACCTTTGGCGATCCGCTGAGCGTAGGTGGGGGCGACTCTATTAATGTGGACGCAGACGGCATTTTCTTGGACCCCATCGGGTCTGTCAATGGCGTGAGCTTCAGCATTGTCTTCAACACCGATACGCTGATCGACCAGTACACCGTGGGCCATCGTAACCCTGGCGCCACCGGCGGCTTCCAGCTCGCCGGGGCCAACGGCACCAGCGGTCTCAACGACATGGGCAGCGTCGGCACGTTTACGTTCGACATGGGCAGCATCCCGTATTTCGCCGTCGGGCAGACGTATACCCTGACCCACACCCTCAACAATTTGTCGCAGCTCAAGGCCTTCAACATCAGCGAGTACACCGACCCCACCCCCGCGCCCGCACCGGCCACGGCCCTGCTGCTCGCGGGCGGGCTGCTCGGGCTGCGGACGCTGCAGCGGGCGCCGCGGCGCGATTGAGCTGTCAGAGACCGCAGGGGGAATGCCGCTCCCACAGCCGTCAGCCCTTATCGATGGGAGGGTGGTGAGGCACAGCGCCGTCCACCCAAACCCTCGCCGACTCAGACCACCCCGCCGCGATCGGGCTGCCGAGCTGCGGACGTCATGCGCCGTCAGTCTCGCAGGTCCGCGGGCGAATCTGCCGGCCCGATCAGCCCGACGACGCCATCGGCGTCGAAGATCCCGTCGAGCCAGGTATCGAGCTGCGGGCCGGAGGCGCCGGCAATGCGTTGCTCGGCCCAATCCGGTACGGCGCCGAACCGTCGACGCAACAGACGCAGCAACGTTTCGGCTTTGCCCTCAGCCTTGCCCTCGGCCTTGCCCTCGGCCTTTCCTTCGAGCTTGCCCTTGCTGAAGATGTCGCGATAGGCACGGGTTTCTTGCAACGGCGTCAGGTGGGTGATCATCGCTAGGATCTCCTCGGCAGTCAGCGATTTGAAACGTTCGAACAGCCAAAATTGCAGCACTTCGGCGAGCCGATCACGCACTGGTTGCGCGATTGGCGCGGTCTGGATTGCCCGCCAGAGCTTGGGCACTTCGGCCTTGAGCTCCTCGTCGCGCTCGATCACCAACGGTGCAAGTACGGCGACGAACGGATTGTCCGGTGCCTGCCGATAGCCCGCATCCGGTGGGGCATGGCGACCGCGCCGCTCGCCCCGTCGCTGCTCAACCCGCCTGCGCCAACTGGGTACGCCGCTGCCGATGCAGGCTCGGGTCCACCACCGCGGCCATGGCCTGCTCGTCGAGCAGCTGGTTGCGCGCCGGGCCGCCCACGTCGCCGAGGAACAGCGCCACCCGCCGCGCCATCTTCGCGGGCTCGGCCAGCACCTCGGCATGGTCCAGCCACAGGGTCGCGACGCTGCCATGCTGGCCCAGGAGCCGCTTCAGCCCGGCGATCTGCTGCGCATAGGCCTGCTTGAGCTTGTCCTCCGGCAGCCGGGCGCCGGGCTTGTCGAGGTTCTCCAGCATCCGCGCCTGGGACGCGGCCACCTCGCCCAGGTCCCGCTCCATGAAGATGACGCGGAACTGGTGCGGCTTCGGGGGGAGGTAGGGCAAGAGCTGGGCGATGATCTTCACCGCCTTGCCGTCGGCCGCCGGCAGCCAGGTGCGGTCGGTCATCAGGCGCTTGGCGGGCTCGTACTCGTAGTAGCCCTTGGGGTTGTCGCCGTCGGCGGCGCGCTCGCCGTCGGTGAGCGGTTGGATGCCGCCGGCCTCCAGCATCTGCATCATGAATGCGCAGACTGTCTTTGCAGCCCAGTCGGTCGCAGGTATGCTGGCGTTCGATCCACGCGCGAGAGGCTCCGTTGTCCCACGACCAGAACTTCAAGAACCTGATCATCGACTATCCCCACGAGTCGGTCCAATTCTTTGCGACAGCTGAGGCAGCGGAGGTCGATCGGCAGGTTCGCATCATCCCGATACGGGAAGAACAGCTCAAGGAACGGCTCGGCGAGCGGTTTCGCGAGCTTGATGTGCCGCTGTTGCTGGAATGGCCGGATGGAAGACGCGCAGCGATCCTCTTTGTCTTCGAGGAGGAGAGCAAGACCCATCGCTTCTCGATCCACCGGTTCGCCCACTACTGCCTCGACCTGTCGGAGCTGTTCGATACCGACCGGGTCGTGCCGGTGGGAATCTTCCTGCGCGGGGGTGAGCGACCCGAGTCGCTGACCTTGGGCGGAGACCGGTGCCAATTCCTGAACTTCCGCTACTTGGCCCGCACCCTCAATGCCCTGCCATGGGAGGACTGGCGAGACAGCGACAACCTGGTTGCACGGCTGAACCTGCCCAACATGCGCTATGGTCGCAGCGAGCGCGTCGCGGTCTACGCGTCCGCAACCCGTGGCCTCATGGAGTTGGAACCCGACCCCGAAAGGCGCCTCAAATACGCCGATTTCATCGACATCTACGCCGACCTGACCGAGGCCGAGCACGAGCAGTATCAACGCGACTATCCCGAGGAGGCGAAGACTATGCAGTCGTTTTCCACCCGCTTTCGCAACGAAGGCATACAGCAAGGCGAAGCTGCGGTTGTGCTGCACCTCTTGGAGCAGCGTTTCGGCCCCCTGACCGACGAGGCAAAAAGGCGTATCGAGCAGGCAGACGCAGACACCTTGCTGCGTTGGTCCGGGCGCATCCTGACCGAGAACAGCATCGACGACGTGGTGCGGTAGGCATCACCTCCAAACGCAAGGCAGCGTGCCCATCCCAACCCTCGCCATCACCGATGAAACGCGCGGGCTTCCGCGCCAGCGCGTTCCGCTGCGCTATGCCTGCCTGGTCACCGGTCTTTCCTGCGCCAACTTTCGCTACCTGTTGACCAACATACAGGAATGGGGCGAAGCCTACCTCACTGCCTACGAACACCGCAGCGGTGAGGCACCCCGCGCGGTGCGCCCGGACTTCTACCGCACCCTGCTCCACGGGGCATCCAACGAACCGCCGAGCCCGGATGCCCTCGCAACCTTGCCCGCCGACCACTTCGTCTGGTCTGATGAGCTTGCTGGCGCTTTTTCATCCTTCATCGACGACTGCCCTGGTCGCAAGCAGGCCACCGCCGATGGCATGGGCCTCGAATGGCATCCCGCGCTGTTGGGCATGGATGCGCTGATCGCAGAGTGCGAGGCTATCGACGAGCCGCGACAGCATGCCGAAAATGTTGAGCCAGGGACCGCACCGCGTCCGCGCGGCGCAACGCCAACTTCCGCAAGCCCTATCGATAGACCTGTAGCCATGTCCACCACTCATCCTGCGCCGGCGACGGTTTTCATCAGCTACAGCCATAAAGACCGTCGATGGCTTGAGCGCCTGCAAGTCAATCTCAAGCCTCTGATTCGCGAAGGGCGAATCGATTTGTGGGACGACACCCGCATTCGTCCGGGCGACCAGTGGCGGCAGGAGATCGAGCGGGCGTTGGATGCCGCAGGCATCGCGGTGATGCTTGTCAGCGCCGACTTCCTGGCATCGGCTTTCATCCAAGACCGAGAGATTCCGGCGCTACTTCAGGCGGCAGAGCAGCGCGGAACCCGCATCTTGCCTGTCATTCTCGGCCATTGCCTATTCAGCGACTCCCCGTTGGGTCGTTTTCAGGCATTCAATTCCCCGGACAACCCCCTCGCCGGCTTCACCGAGCCGGAACAGGAGAGGGTGCTGCATGATCTTGCTCTGGCGTTGCGCGACAACCTCTCTGCGGGAGCCCCCGCACGTGGTTCCGTTTCAACGGTACCCCAATCACGGGCCGAGCCATACCAGGGCGGTGAGGCCAACGGCCTTGACGGCGGGACCCCGGGGCCGTCGGGAGATCCGCCGGCGACCGCGCTGCCGTCCATGCAGCAATCCTTGGGAACCTGGGTCTTTGGCGGCCTGCTCCTGGTATTTGTGATCGGGGTTTTCACGTTCGCCCCGCCCGAACTGCCGGACTATAAGCAGCGCATCCTAGCGCTCTGTGCGGCCTTGCTGGCCGGCCTGTTCGGTTGGTTTCTGAGTGGCGAGATCGGTTTGCACATCCATGCACTGAAATCCCGCTTCGGCGATATCATGATCCGACGACTGTAAAAAATCCTGACGCAAAAACGGGGACAGTAACCTCAATGATCGGGCGGGCAGGCTCGGCAGCACGCCTGCGGCTGGCCTGAGGTCCCGACAGGCCAGTACACCGTCACCAAAGGCGTCATCAACCCACCGAAGATCGCTCGCGATCAATATACCGTCCGTGTATTAGTCCCCGTATTAGGGCATTGCGCGAGGCGGCGCGGCAAAAGCGGCGGGGGTTGCCCACAGCGCCGCAGGCAGGTCTGGGTGCGCCGGTTCGCGCCGGCACATGGCCGCTGCGTCGTCAGGGAAAAGGCGTTGACCCGGGCGCCGGGGGGGGGTAAGGTTTCCACCGATGTCGGCGTAAGCCAATCCGCAGGCCATGCGTCACGGCATCACACAGCAGCGATTCCATCCCTACCCTTTCATCCACGCGGGCGAAGCCCGAAGAGAACCTCATGTCCCATGTCTCTCACGGCCTGCGCGGTGCGCTCTGCGCTGCTGCGTTTCTGCTCGCTGCCGGTCCCGCCGGGGCCGCGCTGGTGCCGCTCGACACCAGCAACCCGAGTTTCAGCGACAATGAGCTCAACAACGGCGACACCGCCACCGACGGCAGCATCGTGCTGACCTTTGGCGATCCGCTGAGCGTAGGTGGGGGCGACTCTATTAATGTGGACGCAGACGGCATTTTCTTGGACCCCATCGGGTCTGTCAATGGCGTGAGCTTCAGCATTGTCTTCAACACCGATACGCTGATCGACCAGTACACCGTGGGCCATCGTAACCCTGGCGCCACCGGCGGCTTCCAGCTCGCCGGGGCCAACGGCACCAGCGGTCTCAACGACATGGGCAGCGTCGGCACGTTTACGTTCGACATGGGCAGCATCCCGTATTTCGCCGTCGGGCAGACGTATACCCTGACCCACACCCTCAACAATTTGTCGCAGCTCAAGGCCTTCAACATCAGCGAGTACACCGACCCCACCCCCGCGCCCGCACCGGCCACGGCCCTGCTGCTCGCGGGCGGGCTGCTCGGGCTGCGGACGCTGCAGCGGGCGCCGCGGCGCGATTGAGCTGTCAGAGACCGCAGGGGGAATGCCGCTCCCACAGCCGTCAGCCCTTATCGATGGGAGGGTGGTGAGGCACAGCGCCGTCCACCCAAACCCTCGCCGACTCAGACCACCCCGCCGCGATCGGGCTGCCGAGCTGCGGACGTCATGCGCCGTCAGTCTCGCAGGTCCGCGGGCGAATCTGCCGGCCCGATCAGCCCGACGACGCCATCGGCGTCGAAGATCCCGTCGAGCCAGGTATCGAGCTGCGGGCCGGAGGCGCCGGCAATGCGTTGCTCGGCCCAATCCGGTACGGCGCCGAACCGTCGACGCAACAGACGCAGCAACGTTTCGGCTTTGCCCTCAGCCTTGCCCTCGGCCTTGCCCTCGGCCTTTCCTTCGAGCTTGCCCTTGCTGAAGATGTCGCGATAGGCACGGGTTTCTTGCAACGGCGTCAGGTGGGTGATCATCGCTAGGATCTCCTCGGCAGTCAGCGATTTGAAACGTTCGAACAGCCAAAATTGCAGCACTTCGGCGAGCCGATCACGCACTGGTTGCGCGATTGGCGCGGTCTGGATTGCCCGCCAGAGCTTGGGCACTTCGGCCTTGAGCTCCTCGTCGCGCTCGATCACCAACGGTGCAAGTACGGCGACGAACGGATTGTCCGGTGCCTGCCGATAGCCCGCATCCGGTGGGGCATGGCGACCGCGCCGCTCGCCCCGTCGCTGCTCAACCCGCCTGCGCCAACTGGGTACGCCGCTGCCGATGCAGGCTCGGGTCCACCACCGCGGCCATGGCCTGCTCGTCGAGCAGCTGGTTGCGCGCCGGGCCGCCCACGTCGCCGAGGAACAGCGCCACCCGCCGCGCCATCTTCGCGGGCTCGGCCAGCACCTCGGCATGGTCCAGCCACAGGGTCGCGACGCTGCCATGCTGGCCCAGGAGCCGCTTCAGCCCGGCGATCTGCTGCGCATAGGCCTGCTTGAGCTTGTCCTCCGGCAGCCGGGCGCCGGGCTTGTCGAGGTTCTCCAGCATCCGCGCCTGGGACGCGGCCACCTCGCCCAGGTCCCGCTCCATGAAGATGACGCGGAACTGGTGCGGCTTCGGGGGGAGGTAGGGCAAGAGCTGGGCGATGATCTTCACCGCCTTGCCGTCGGCCGCCGGCAGCCAGGTGCGGTCGGTCATCAGGCGCTTGGCGGGCTCGTACTCGTAGTAGCCCTTGGGGTTGTCGCCGTCGGCGGCGCGCTCGCCGTCGGTGAGCGGTTGGATGCCGCCGGCCTCCAGCATCTGCATCATCATGCTGGTACCGGAGCGGGGCAGGCCGGAGACGACGACGATCTCGCAGGGGTCCTGGGTCAGCACCGGGTCATCGGGCTTGGGCGCGTTCGGATCGTCGAGCTCGATGGGCTTCACATCCGCGCCGCCGTCGATCTTGGGCACGGCGCCGGCGCGCCGGGCGCGGTGTTGCTCGATGCGGCTGCCGATCTCGGCAATCGCCTGGGTGTGCTCCTCGGCCTTGGCGCGGGCCGCCGGTGAGCCGCCGAGCACATGGCTGTACAGGTGCTCCAGCCGGCGGTGGGCCTCCAGCAGGTTCGGATTCTGCGAGACGGCCACCTCGAAGGCCTGGGACGCCTGGCGGTAGCGCTTCAGCCCCTCCAGCGCGACGCCCAGATAGTGGTGCGCCCACGGGAAGTGATAGCGCAGGCCGACGGTCTTGAGGCCCAGCTTGGCGGCGCGCTGATACTGGCCGCGGGCCAGCGCCACCCGGGTCAGGCCCAGATGCGCATCCGGGTGCAGCGGGTCGAAGCCGATGACCTTGCCGAAACTGGCCTCGGCATCGTCCGGGCGCTTCATCTCCAGGTAGACGCGCCCGATCAGCGTCAGCAGCCGCACGGACTTGGGGCTCGCCTGCTCGGCCTTGGCGAGCACCGCCAGGGCCTCGTCATACTGGCCCTCGTCGAACAGCACGTTGCCCAGCAGGTAGTGCATGAAGTAGGGGCTGAACTGGGCCTTGGCGCGCAGGTTCAGGTACTGCTCGCGCTCCTTGACGGACATCAGCGGCGGCTTCTCGGCCTGCGGCTCCTCCGGCGTCTCCAGGGACTGGCGCAGCCGCTCGGCCTCGGCCTCGTCCTCCGCCGCCTGCGCCAGCGCGGTCTCGTCGTCGGTGTCTTCGCCGCGCTCGGCCTTGCGTGCTTTAAGCACGGCGTGGAAGGCCTTGAGCTCGGCACGGGCGGCCTCGGCCTCCTGCTTGCGCCGTTCCAGCAGGGCCTCGACGATCTGGCGCTGGAAGCCGGTCTGGCCCAGCATCTGCGCGCAGTAGGCCAATCGGACCCCGAAGCGGTGCTCCATGGGCCAGTCGGTCCAGAGCCGCTCCAGGATGTCGATGGCGTGCGCAAAGCGCCCGGCGTCCATCAGCGACTCGGCCAGGTTGTAATCCAGCTCGCGCTGGGTCTGGCGCTGGGCCTCGGACTTGTCCACGTCCGGGCGCTCGATATAGCCCAGGTCCACCAGCTGCTGCATGGTCTCCGCGTCGTCGCCGCCGGGCATGGTCTTGCCCTCCGGGTGGCGACCGTCGTCGCCGTCGATGGCGTCCCAGCTCTCGACCCATTGCACGTCCGGGTCTTGCTCAAAGCACTCCACCAGCGGCTCGCCGTCCATGTCCTCGCCGACGGGCAGCCCGAAGACGGTGAGCACGGTCGGCGTCACGTCCAGCAGGGTCGCGCCGTGGACCAGCGCATCGCGCTTAATGCCGGGGCCGGCGATCAGGAACACCCCGTGCTCGCGGTGCTCGGCGGCGGGGCCGGCGGGCTCCTTGGGGATGGCGCGGGGCCTGAGATGATCCGGGTGGAAGCCGTGGTCGGAGCAGAGCACGACCGTCGTCTCGTTGAGGTCGATCTTGCTCAGGGTCTGCCCGAGCATCAGGTCATGGAACCGGTAGCCCATGTCGATGATGTTCGAGTAAAGCTCGAAGTCCCGCTCCGGGATCCAGTCCTGGCGCGGGTGGTGGTACTTCATGAAGCCGTGGCCGAAGTGGTCGATGGCGTCATGGTAGATGGCCATGAAGTCCCATTCCTCCCGGTCCATCACCCAGTCCGCCGCGGCCTGGATGCTCGCGGTCTCGGCGAGGATCTTCGCCACCCCGATGGGGCGCTTGTCCTTCTCCAGGTCGATCTCCTGGAGCTTCGGCATGAAGGGCTCCAACACATCCGCGCCCATCTCCTCCGGGCGCACGCGAAACTCCGCCAGCGGCTCGGCGAGGCGCTCGGGCCAGACCGTCTCCGGGCGCATGGGCCAAGGCTGGCCGGGGCCATGATCCACTTTGGGCGCCTTCTGATACATGTCCGAGACCATGACCCCGTTGATGGGCTCCACCGGATGGCTCGGCCACCAGCCGATGACGTTGGAGCGCAGGCCGTTCTGGTTCAGGATGTTCCAGACCGCCTTGGTGCTGCGCCCCAGGTTGCTGATGGCCCGCGCGCCGCCGGCCGGGTCCGGCTCCGCGAAGCCGTGGATGCCGTGCTTGAAGGGCCGCTTGCCGGTGGCGATGCTGGTCCAGAGCATCGGCGAGAGCACCGGATGCAGCGTGGTCAGGTTGCCGCGGGTGCCGCGCTCGATCAGGCCCTTCATCACCGGCATGTCGCCCTGGTCCACCAGGCGGTCGATGGTCTTCCAGTCGGCGGCGTCCCAGCCGATCACGAGCAGTCTCTTTGTCATCGGTCTTTCCTCGGTGTCACCTTGGCCGCGAGAGGCATGATGCGCTAGCATCACCGCATCGAGCGACCCTCCACCCATCGAGCCCATGCGCACAACCCTGGACATCGACGCGGACATCATCGCAGCCGTCAAAGAGCGCGCGCGGCGGGAGCGTCGCTCCGCCGGCGCGGTGCTCTCCGACCTGGCTCGACTGGCGCTCACCCGAGGCGCGGCAGCGGATACAGAGCAGACCGGCTTCTACGGTTTCCACCCCCTGCCTGCCAACGGTCGAGTCGTCAGCGACGAGACCGTGGAGCGTCTGCGCGACGATCTGAGCATTTGATCCGGGCGTCCGATGCGCGCCCTGCTCGACGTCAATGCCCTGATTGCGCTGCTGGACGCGGCGCATCAGCACCACGGCGCGGCACGGGCCTGGTTGGAAGCAAATATCGCCCAAGGCTGGGCGTCCTGCCCGATCACGCAGAACGGCTGTGTACGCATCCTGTCGCAGCCCGCCTACCCCGGTGCCGAGCCGCCGGCGTCCATCGCCCGGCGTCTGCGTGACGCCACCGACACGCAATGGCACGCCTTTTGGCCGGATGACCTCAGCCTCATCGCAACGGAAACCCTCGACTGGCGCCATGTGCTGGGCTCCCGCCAGTTGACCGATCTCTATTTGCTCGCCCTGGCAGTCCACCACGACGGCCGGCTCGTCACGCTGGATCGCGGCATGCCGCTGCACGCGGTGCCCGCTGCCGAGCCGCGCCATCTGGTCAGCGTGCTCGGTTGAGATCATCCCTAAAAGTTTAGGGTCGGGACGCCCTCGGCGCGGCATCGAGCCGCGCCGAGGGCGGGCCGGCTGGAAAGCCGGCGCTCCCAGTACGCGGACACTCACGGGAACAGCAGCCGGGGTCAGGCCGCGGCGGCGTCCTGCTCCTCCGCCAGCCGCTGCAGCCCCTCCTCGCGCCGACGCCGATAGGCCGAGAGGCCCATGGCGCCGAGGCCGAGCAGGGTCAGCAGCGGGGTGCCGGGGACCGGCACGGGTGTGCCGCCGCAGCCGCTGCCGGTGTCACCGACACAGATCGGCGCGCCGCTGTTGTCATAGGCCCATTCCAGGATGTTCATCGTCAGCTTCGGCGCAGCAAAATCGAAACGCACCTTCACCCACGCGTACTGCGTACCGACGGTGCCGGTGTCGCCGTCGAAGCGCAGGCCCAGGTAACCGGTGCTGTTGTTGGAGAAAGGGCCGGTCACGGTGCCGAAGTTCCGATACCAATACGCCGTGTTGTCGTTAAAGGAGCCCGAGGCGAGCGTGGTGCCAACGACGAAGCCCGGCGCGAGATTGATGGCAGGGTTATTTCCGGTGTTGTTGGTCGCGACGGTGGCCCCGAGCCCTCCGTTGAGGTGAGACGCGCCTGCTGAATTGGCAAACGCAAACAGATATAGCTGCAAATCGTCGCCACCAACCCCGTCGATATCGAAGCTGAAGGTGCCACCGTCGTCAGACACGGAAAACGAGACGCTCGTTGTGTTGTGCACGATGGCGCCCAGCGCATCCCCGCCGGCAAAGGCGAGCCCGCCGGCGGCGGCGGTGTAGCCGAGCACCTCGCTTGTGCTGGGCTTGCGCGTGCCGCGCCGTGTGGCGCGGCGGCTGTAGGCGTCGAGTTGGGTGTCGAGGGTGGTGGATTCGGTCATGATGCGGCTCCTCATGGGTGTACTGATGCTGTAGCGCGGACAGGCATGTTAAGCAAATCGCGCGCCACACTCGCCCCCCCCTAAACTACTGTTCTTGAATAAAAAAATAGACCGCATGCCGCAGCCTTCCGGTTATCCCCCACCCGCGTGAGCCGAACTGTAAAGTATGCTTGACACTTGCGCTGAAAAGCGCCATCTTCGACCGCCATCTCGACACGGCGCGCAGGTATGGCGCAATCCCCTGTTTTGAACAGGTAAAGGCACCAAGAACCGCCCTGGCGCCAAGGCGCGGCGAAATACCGGTGTAAAAAAAGCTGACACCTGGGCCTGACCGCGGCGCCGATCTCGATGGCGACCGCCTGACGGTGTTCAGAGGTCGAGCGGCCCCTCGGCGGCGCCGATGCCGGTACGGCGCATCGAAGGCGTCTCCGGCTGCTGCGTGTTGAGATTGCAGCGGATGCCCCGCTCGATCAGCCCCTTTAGTCCCTTACCTCCAAAATCTTTGACAAATCGGTGAAGAGTTCAAAGCGCCGCTCTGACCAGGCTGGGTTGCACGAAGTACTCACGGATGACGAGCGCGGTGACGACGACGCGACGGCCGAGCTTGGTGAAGAAGTACTTGTAGGTGTGGGCGACCTTCTTGATCAGGCCGTGGGTACGCAGGCGCTTGACCAGGTAGGAGGCGCGGGCGGGCGTGAGCCCCGCGATGTGGGCGCGCAGGTCGCCGGCGCGGAAGCCGGAGATGGACCACTCGCCGCGGGCGAGCGTCAGGAACAGGCGATAGTCGGGGTCGAGGAACAGGTCGAAACCGCGGTAGGAGCGGCCCTTGACCTTGGCCGGCGCAGCCATCTTGGCCAGCGCCCGCTGCGCGGCATCGGGGTTGTCGAGACAGGCCATGAAGGCGAGGTAGCGGTCGTTGGCGGCGTGCATGAGTTGGCGCAGGTCGCCGAGGCTGTAGATTGATTTGCGCAGTGGAGCGAGCTTGAAGACGCGCT
>NZ_CAJXYK010000077.1 GCF_913063425.1 uncultured Thiohalocapsa sp. | reverse complement strand
TGGAGCTGGCCCTCGAGAATCTCGCCGACCACGCCCTCCGGGAGTGCCAGGAGCTGCTCGTACAAGCTTGGTCGGGCGCGGGCATGCATGCTGGGACGCGCCCGTTCAGGTGAAGACCTGCCAAACCACGGCCATCGTGAACGCCAGGTTGAAGCCGACCATCCACTTGCGCAAGGTCAGACTGCCTGTCAGCTCCGTGATGTCCCGACTGTATTCGGCGATTGCCTGTGCTGCGCCGCGGGCTTTGTCGTCTTCGGCACCGGCGCTCTTAAAGGCATCGTATACCTCGGCGATGATCGTGGTCATCGGGCATTCCTCGCGTCGGAAACAAACAGGTCTTGCTGTTGAAGAACATTGGGGGCTCTGCGGCTCTCACGCGGATGCCGCCGACTGTCGCCAGGCCAAAGCACAACGAAGCGAAAAGGGCCCGGGCTCAACAATGACCGTTGCGGTTCACAGCCCGTTTCCCGCGCACCGTCGCGGCCTCTGAGACCAGGCTCATGATCGCTGACACGCCGCCCTAGCCCACCACCCCGCCAAGCTCCAATTCGACGCCTTCGAGCAACAACGGGCTGATCCGGTACGGTGCGTCGAGCTGGAAGGACGTGCGATAGGCGCCATCCGTCGGCTCGCGGTGCACCCAGATTGCGCGCGCCGGGATGTCGATGAGCCAGACCTCGGGGATGCCGAACCGGGCGTAGAGCGGCAGCTTGCGCTCGCGGTCGTAACGGACGCTGCTGTCGGCGATCTCGATGAGCAGGAGGACGTCTTCCGCCTTTGGGTGCGCAGAGGTGTAGAAGTCGTCCCGCGGCTTGAGTATCGCGAGGTCGGGCTCCGGAGCGCTGAGGTCGCCGAGCAGGATCGGATCCTGCGTCGACACGATCGCGCGCCTGCCGATGGCTTCGATGAGGAGCAGATTGAGTCGCTTGGTGCGGCCCGCATGAGGCGGCGCGATGGGCGGCATGTCGATCATCTCTCCTTCGATCAGCTCGATCCGGGCGTCCGGGTCGAGCACGCCGGCCTCGCCCATGCGGAAGAACTCGCGGACGGTGACGCGGTGCGGATGGGGGGTCGGAGAGGCAGTGGCTGGCATGGCGGTTTGGGGCTCGGATTCGTTGGCCGGCGTCAGGCTGGCCGGCCCGGCAGAGTGGGGCAACAGGGTCAGTCTTGCGTTTTGCCCAGAAGCTCCGTGCATGCGACCCCCGACCCCGTCGGCCCCCAAGGCGCATCAAGCTTCTCGCGCCTCGGCATCGATGTCGTCGAGCGCCTCCGCTGCCCAGACTACTTCTCCAGCCATCTGCCCAGCCGCTCCTTGGCTTGGGCGGCGTCGAGAGACCGGCCCGCAGCGATGGATTCCTGCCCCTTACGGATCTTTTCCTGCACTTAGAGATGATATTGGATGTCTTCCATGCTGACATCGTCGGGAAGTCTTCGCAGAACTTCCACGGCCTGCTCTTTGGCGGATTGCATCAGGCTACCTCTGTCTTCGCTGCCGCTTTGGGAAAGGTTTGCGCCGACCGCCCGTGTCGTCAAGCGGAGCCTGCGGTGTCGGGCTCCAGGCTCGTCGGCGGGGTTGAGCGGGTTGACCTGTCGGTCGGTGGTCGCGGCATGGAGGCACATCGGGCGATGCCTGCACGAGATGCGGTGCCTGCTTGGCGAATTGGGACAGCGCCTTGCCCAAGATCTCAGACTGCGACTCGGCGGACCAAAGCATAGCGCGGTGCCGGTTGCCCGACACCGCGCTGTGCCACGGTGCCCTGAGTGGATGAGCTGCCGGTGCCGGCCGGATGCCGGCACCGAGCGCGCCGGTGCTACTCCGCCTTATGCGCCAACGCCGCATGCGCCGCGGCGAGCCGCGCCACCGGCACCCGCGGACCCGAGCAGCTGACGTAGTCCAGCCCCGCCTCGTCGCAGAAGCTGATGGACGCCGGGTGGCCGCCGTGCTCGCCGCAGATGCCGACGTGGATGTCCGGCCTTGCGGCGCGGCCCCAGTCCACGGCGAGCTTCATCAGCTTGCCGGCGCCCTTCACGTCCAGCACCTCGAAGGGGTTGTCCAACAGGATATGGCTGCGGTTGTAGAGCGGCAGGAACTTGTTCTCGGCGTCCTCGCGGGAGAAGGAGAACACGGCCTGGGTGAGGTCGTTGGTGCCGAAGGAGAAGAACTCGGCTTCTTCCGCCAGGGACTCGGCACGCATGCAGGCGCGCACCACCTCGATCATGGTGCCGAACTTGAAGGGCACCTTGCGGCCGTAGGCGGCCTCCACCTCGGCGTGGATCTCATCGACATAGGACTTGACCCGCAGCAGCTCCTGCTTGGTGCAGACCTGCGGCACCTTGATCTGCGGATGCACGTCCATGCCGGCGGCGACGCACTCGGCGCCGGCCTCCAGGATGGCGCGGATCTGCATCTTGTAGATCTCAGGGAAGGAGATCCCAAGCCGCACGCCGCGATGGCCGAGCATGGGGTTGGTCTCGTGCAGGGCACGCACCTTGCGCAGCATGGTCTCCTTCTTGGCGATGGCCTCTTCCACCATCATCGGATCCATGACGTGGCGCAGGTCGTCGAAGGCGATGCGCTCGTTCTCCGGCGTGTGCAGCAGGCCCATGGTGCCGGCGAGTGCCGTCATGCCGCGGGTGCTCTGCGCCAGCACCTTCAGATCGGCGAGGTCGCGCTCCAGCTGGTGCTCGTCGGGCAGGAACTCATGGATCGGCGGGTCCAGCAGCCGGATGGTGACCGGGTGCGGGGCCATCACCTCGAACAGCTCGCGGAAGTCCTTGCGCTGCAAGGGCAGCAGCTCGTCCAGGGCCTCCTGGCGCTGCTCCGGCGTCTCGGCGACGATCATCTCGATGACGATGGGCAGGCGCTCGACGGCGTTGAACATGCGCTCGGTGCGCGCGAGGCCGATGCCGGTGGCGCCGTATTTGCGCGCAAGCCGCGCGTCGTCCGGGGTGTCGGCGTTGGCCAGCACCTCAAGGCGCGCCGCCTCGTCCGCCCACTCCAGCAGCGTGGAGAGCTCCGTGGTGAACTCCGGGTCCATGGTCGGGATGGCGCCGATGTACACATAGCCGTTGGAGCCATCCAGCGTGATCAGGTCGCCCTCCTTGAAGCTGGTGCCGCCGACCATGGCCTCGCGCCGGGTCACGTCGACGCTGATGCCCTCGGCACCCGCCACACAGGGCTTGCCCATGCCGCGGGCGACGACAGCCGCGTGGGAGGTCTTGCCGCCGCGGGAGGTGAGGATGCCCTTGGCGGCGAAGAAGCCGTGGATGTCCTCGGGCTTGGTCTCCTCACGCACCAGGATCACGTCCTGGCCCAGGTCCTTGCCGAGCTGCTCGGCGCGGTCGGCGTCGAACACGGCGATGCCCGCCGCGGCGCCGGGCGAGGCCGGCAGGCCTTCTGCGACGGGCTCGCTCTTGGCGCTCGGGTCGAGCCTGGGGAAGAGCATCTGCTCCAGGCTGATGGGGTCCACGCGCTGGAGGGCCTGTTCCTTGCTGATGAGGCCTTCGTTGACCATCTCCACGGAGGTGCGGACCATGGCCGCGGCGTTCATCTTGCCGTTGCGGGTCTGCAGGCAGTAGAGCACGCCGCGCTCGATGGTGAACTCGAAGTCCTGTACCTCGCGGTAGTGGGTCTCCAGCTTGTTGCGCAGCTCGGCGAGCTGGCGGGCCATCTCCGGCATCTCCACCGTCAGGCGCACGAGCGGCTTCGGTGTGCGGATGCCGGCCACCACGTCCTCGCCCTGGGCGTTGATCAGGTACTCGCCGTAGAGCTCGTTCTCGCCGGTGCCCGGGTTGCGGGTGAAGCCGACGCCGGTGGCGGAGTCGTCGCCGCGGTTGCCGAACACCATGGTGCAGACGTTGACGGCCGTGCCGTTGGCCATCTCCGGCGTGATGTGGAACTGGTTGCGGTAGTCCACCGCGCGCTTGCCCATCCAGGAGTTGAAGACGGCCTTGACGGCGATCTCCAGCTGCTGCATCGGGTCGGACGGGAAGGGCTTGCCGGTGTGCTCCTCCACCACCTTCAGGAAGCGCTCGGAGATCTCCTTCAGATCGTTGGCCGAGAGGTCCACGTCCTGCTTGGCGTGGGCGTGCTCCTTGACCTCTTCGAACTCGCGGTCGAACAGCTCGTCCGGCACGCCCAGGGCGACCTTGCCGAAGAGCTGAATGAAGCGGCGGTAGGAGTCGTAGCCGAAGCGCGGGTCACCGGTGGCCTTGATCTCGCCCTGAAGCGTGTCGGCGTTCAGCCCCAGGTTCAGGATGGTGTCCATCATGCCGGGCATGGACATCGCCGAGCCGGAGCGCACCGACACCAACAGCGGGGCCTCCGGGTTGCCGAAGCCCTTACCGGTCTTGCGCTCCAGCGCGGCCATCTGGTCGTGCACCTGGTCCATGACGCCCGGCGGCAGCGCGTGTTCCGGCTGGTCCAGGTAGGCCAGGCAGGCTTCGGTGGAGATGACGAAGCCAGGCGGCACATTCAGGCCGATCTGCGTCATCTCGCACAGGTTGGCGCCCTTGCCCCCCAAGAGCTTCTTGTTCTTGCCGTCGCCTTCCTCGAAGGCAAACACCCATTTCGTCGGTTCGGTCATGTTCACGGACTCCCGGTTCGGTTGCACCAAAAACGCCTGCGGTTTCGCGCGAGCGAAATTGTGGGGTATTGGAACGCCATTGCGGGTCGCAGCCAAGCGGTCTCTACCTGTGGGTTGCCTTGCATCAGCATTGCCGGCGCAATGCACCGACGGGGCGCGAGTCCCCACACCGCCAGTCGGGTCACTGCACCCTTCTCGCGCACCGGCGCCGGCTCGGGCGCACCAAGAGCATGCACACGGACGCGCGCTGGGCGCAGAGCGGGCGGGCACGCCCTGATTCGGCGCCTGGGCAAAGGCGGGCAGCGAAAATGGGTCAGCGGCGGCGTCGCCGGTGCCAGGGTCTTGCGGGTGCCGTGCCAGGCGTCGGGTCAGCCGCGGCGCGGCGCGGCGGAGCGCCCGCGACCGGCCGCGGCAGCGCGCGTAGTACCGCAAGCCCGGGCAGCAACAGCAGGAGCACCGCCGGCACCGGCACCTCGCCGCCGGACCCGCCGGGCCGCTCGCCGAGGTCCGCCTGCCCCAGGTGCAGCCAGACATCGTTGGGACCATAGGCGATGGTCCAGAAGTAGTCCGGTCCCCAGCCGGCGAGGCTCGGCAGGTCGAAGCCGCCGAAGCCGCCGTCCAGGCGGCCGGCGTCGCCGATGAGGAGCCAGCTGTAGGGGGTGTCGCCCCCGGGGTTGAAGGCGGGGTCGAAGAGGATGCGCAGCAGCCCGCCCAGCAGCAGGTCACCGTGGCCGCCCAGGTCCATGCGGCCGTAGTCGCCGGTTGGCTCGGCAAAGATGGCCTGCAGCACGCCGTCCGGCTCCAGCAGGACCTCGCCCAGACCAGCCGCGCCGCGCAGGGTATTGGCGCCTAGGTCCAGCAGGCCGCGGTTGTCGAAGGCGGCGATGGCCATCTCCAGGTCGCCGTCGCGCAGCAGCAGCTCGCCGCGGTTGACCAGCCGGCCCCCGCCCTCGATGCGCCCGGCACCCTCGATGCCGCCGCCGCTGTCGACGGCCGCCACGGCACCCGCGGCCACCGTGAGCCTGGCCCCACCCGGCGTCAGCAGCACGCTGCTGCCGGCGCCGACGCGCAGCACGCCGGCATCCACCCGGGCGCCGCCGTGCACAGCGACGTTCAGCAGCGCCGTGTCGGCCAGCACGCGCAGGCCCGCGGTGGCGCCGTCGCGCAGGGTCACGTCGGCAAGCTCGAGGGTGCCCAGCGCCCGCGCCGACGCCACCAGGCTGATGGTGCGCGACAGGTGCACGGTGCCGTCGGCAAACCCCAGCACGCCGCCCGTGCGCACGAAGCTGTCGAAGCGCAGCACGTCGTCCAGCAGCACGTCGCCCTCGATGCGCAGGTCGCCGCCGTCGAGCAGCACTCGTCCCATCGCCGCGGTGCTGACGGCAGCATCGGCGCTGATCAGCAGGCCCGCGCCGGCGCCGATGCGCAGCAGACCATTGTTCTCGAGCGTCAGGGCACCGACGCGCATGCCGGGGCCGGTGGCGGCGATGAGCCCATGGTTCACCAGCACGCCGCCGCCGCTGAGCTCGCCCGCGCCGGTCACCTCCGCGCCGTCCGCGATGGTGAGCCGTGCATCGGCACGCACATCCAGCAGCGCATCCGGGGCCAGCAGCAGCACCCGGGTGCCGGCGAGGAGCCTCTGGTGGATGTCCGACCGCAGGCTCGCGCCGCCGTGCACACGGATCACGTGGCCGGCACCGATGCCGATGTCGTCCGCCAGCGCAGCATCGCCGAAGGCCAGATGGCCGCCGGTGATGTCGATGTCGCCCGCCACCAGGACATTGGTGAGCCTTGCGTCCGCGCGCACCTCGACGGCGCCGACCCTGCCGTTGACAAGGTGCGCATGCTCCAGCACGAGCGGCCCGAGCACCGTCGCCTGCAACCCGGCGCCGGCGCCGACATCGATGACGCCGTCGGCGAAAACGAGCTCGCCGCCGCTGCGCTCGAACGCCGCGAAATCCAGGAGCGCCGAGGCCACGGCGTCCCCTTCGAAGCGCAGCACGCCGGCTTCAAGCCGGATACCCCCGGCGACGTCGAGCGCCCCGCCGGCGCGCCGGGTCAGCGTCCCGCCGGTCACCAGCACCCGATCCACCTCGACGCCGGCGCCGGCGTCCACGACGACGGAGATGCCGGAGGCCACCTCCAGGATGCCGCTCGCCGGTGCGAACAGGGCACCGTCACCAAAGGTGAGCCCACCGCCGCGCCAGGTGATGGCACCGGTGACCGCGACGTTGGTGAGCGACGAATCGGACTCGACGATCAGGTCCCCGACCCGCCCGTCATACAGGTGTGCGTTGCGCAGCACGATCTCGCCCAGCACGGTGGCGTCCGCCACCGCGCCGGCGGAGACGTCGATGTGGCCGTTGGCGAAGATCAGCTCGCCGGCGGCGCGGCTGAAGGTATCGAGGTTCAGCACGTCGTTGGCGACGAAGTCCCCCTCCAGCAGCAGCGTGCCGCCGGTGAGCGCGACGCTGCCGGTGCTGGTGAGATCCGCGGCGCGGACAAAGCGTGTGGTGCCCTCCGCCACCGTCAGCAGGCCCGCGTTGACCAGCGCGACGCCGTCCACCAAAAGGTCCGCCGTCGCCCGGATCTCGCCGAGATTCACCAACTGTCCGCCGCCGACGATGCGCCCGCCGCCGGTGATGAGGCCCGTTGGGTCGATGCGGGCGCCGGCGGCGGCGGCGATGTCGAGATCCCCCGCCAGCGCCAGCTCCGAGCCGTCACCGAGGGTGAATTCCCCGCCCGCCACCTGCACGGCGCCGCCGACACGCGTATTGGTCACCCGCGCCTCCGCCTCCACCCGCAGGCTGCCGACCTGCCCGTCGCGCAGCTCCGTGTCCCGCAGCGCCAGCGCGCCGAGCACCGTGGCCTCGGCGCTGGCGCTCGCGCCGGCGCTCGCATCCCAGACGCCGCCCTCGATGATGAGCGTGCCGTCGTCGCGGGAGAAGGCGTCGAAGTTGAGCGCCTGATGCAGGCTCAGCACGCCGCCGCCGGCACCGTCGGCGCCGCCGATCAGGTGCAGCGTGCCGCCGTCGAGCAGCGTGCCGGTGCTGGCGGTGATGAGCCCGCGGCTCACCAGGCTGCCGCCCTGCACCACCAGCCGCGCGCCGGTCACCGTCGCGCCGGCGTCGATGGTGGCCGATGCGCTCGCCCCGACGGAGATCAGGCCAGCGCCGCCGGTGCCGGTGAGATCGATGACAGTGCCGCCGCCGATGCTCACATCGCCGGCCTCGATGTTCACATCGCCGCCGATGACGGTGTTGTCGATGCGGCTCGTGGACACCACGCGCACACCACCGAGGCGCCCGCCGCCGATGACGGCGTCGTCCAGCACGATGGCGCCGAGCACCCGGGCATCGGCGCTGGCGCTCGCGCTGGCCGTCAGGTCAAAGCTGCCGCCGCGCAGCCACAGCTCCCCGCCGCTGCGGCTGAAGCCGTCGTAGTTGACGACACCGTCCACCACCACGGCCGTGCCGCCGCCGGCGAGCCCGCCGCTGCCCACCAGCACATAGCGCCCGCCCTGAAGGCTCACGCCCCGGGGGTCGACGACGCTGCCGGGGCCCCCGATCTCGTGCGTCAGTGTGCCGCCGTCGATGACGACCAACCCGCCCTCGATGACGGCTCCGCGGCGGATGGTCGCCGCCGCACTTGCGCCGACGCGCAGCGCACGCGTGCCGCCCATGCGCAGCACCGTCGTCGGGCCGATGTCGAGGTCGCCGCCGGCGATGCTCACGTCGCCCAGCACGATCAGGTTGTCGATGCTGGAGCTGCTCTCCACCAAGAGATCCCCGACGCTGCCGTCCGTGAGATTGGCGCCGCGCAGCACGAGTCCGCCCAGCACCGTCGCGCTGGCGGATGCGCCCGCGCGGGCGGTGATGTTGCCGGCGCCGAGCACGAGCCGGCCGCCGCTGCGGCTGAAGCTGTCGAGGTTGAGGGTGCTGTGCAGGTCGCGGTCGCCTGCCAGCACCAGCTCGCCGCCGTCCAGCAGCACGCGGCCGGTGGCATCGGTGCTGAAGCCCGCATCCGCGCCGATGACGACGCGGCTGCCGGCGCGCACGTCGAAGAGCCCCCGGTTGACGTAGATGATGCGGCTGATATCGAGGTCCGCCAGCGCGCGCAGGGTGCCGTCGTTGACAAGGGTGCCGGGGCCGGTGATGACACCGCCGGCCTCGATGACGCCACCCGCTTCGATGGTCGCGCTGGCGGCAGCGGCGACGTCGATGCGCCCGCCGCCGCCCATGCGCAGGCTGGAGCCGCCATCGATGGCGAGATTGCCGCCCGTGACCTTAACCGGACCCTGGACGATGACGTTCTCCACCCGAGAGCTGGCCTCCACGGTGATACCCTCCACCTCGCCGTCTGCAATGACGGTATCGCGCAGGACGAGGCCGCCGAGCGCCCGGGCCGTCGCCGTGGCACTGGCGCTGGCCGTCAGGTCCACGCGACCACCGTCGAAGATCAGGCTGCCGCCGCTGCGCTGGAAGGTCGAGAAGTTGAGCGCGTTGTCCGCGGCGGTGTCGCCGATGAGCCTGAAGCTGCCGGCGGACAGAAGCACCTGCTCGGTGTCCTCCAGCAGGCCGCGGCTCACCAGCTCGCCGCCCTCGATGCGGAAGCGCCCGCCGCGGATGGTGGCGCCGGACTCGATGGTCGCGCTGGCGCCGGCGCTGAGCTGGAAGTAGTCCGTACCGCCGGTCATGTCGATGACCGTCCCGGCGCCGATGCTGCCGGAGAAGCCGTCGCCGATGCTGACGCTGCCGGCCACGCTCACGTTCTCGATGGCGCCGCCGGTCTCCAGGATCAGGTCCTGCACGATGCCGTTGCGCAGCAGCCCGTCGCGGATCGCCACGGTGCCGAGCACCTGCGCCGTGATGCCGCCGACGCTGTTGATCTCCACCGTGCCGCCGCTGAAGCGCAGCACGCCGTCCACGTTGACGAAGGTGTTGTAGTTGAGCAGGTCATGGGCGCTCGCGACATCGCCCTCGATGGTGAGCGTGCCGGTCTGGATCTGCACCCGGGCCGTCTCGCTGGTGGTCAGCGTCACGCCGGTGCCGATAATGAGCTCCGCGTCCGGCGCATCCACCAGAATGGTGCTGTCGTTCACCAGCGCGACGCCGCTGATGTTCACGACCCCCTGCGCCACCAACACGCCGCCGCAGGTGCGCACCGTGCCGGCGCCGGTGATGCTGGCCCCATCGGTGAACACCTGGTTGCCGGAGCACAGGTCCAGCGCTGCGCCGGCGCTGACGTCGAAGCCGCCCGAGTGCAGGCCGGTGCCACCGAGGCTCAGCGTGCCCGCCTGCACGTTGGCCTGGCCCTGGTTCTGGTTCAGTGAGGCGGCGAGGGTGAAGGTGCCATCTGTGCGCTTGGTCAGCGTGCCGGTGTTGCTGAAGCTCGTGGCGACGCCGCCGCCGTGGAACAGAAAGCCGCTCTCGGCGGCGAGGGTGCCGCTGTTGTCAAGCTCCGCACCGGAGCGCAGGTAGAGCCCGCCCTGGGCCTGCGTGAGCGTGCCTGCGTTGATCAGCGTACCGTTGTCCAGGTACACCGCCGAGGCGTTCGTCACGTTCAGGCTGCTGGTGCTGCCGGCGGCGAGCACGGTGGTGCCGGCGCCGTCGATGAAGCCGCGCTCCCAGGTGAGCCCGGCGTCGAGCGTGAGCGTGGCGCCGGCGGCGACGCCCAGGCTGCTGGCGTGGTTGCCGAGCACGACGCGCTCGTCAAAGCTGTTGTCGGTCTCAAGCTCAAGCGTACCGCCGTCGATGACGACTTGGGCGTTGGGGTCGAAGGCTTGCGCGAAGCGCGTCGTGCCGCCGGTGAAGCTGAGCGCGCCGCCGACGCCGGCGGCGGCGTTGAAGTCGAGCGTGCCGCCGGAGACATTGAGGTCGCCGGTGACGTTCACCGCCTGGTTGAAGTCGGCGTTGCCTGCGCTGACGCTGAGCGCGCCACTGACGTTGACCGCTTGGTTGAACGTGCCGTTGCCGCCGCTCACCGTGAGCGCGCCGACATCCACGCCGGTGTCTAAGGTCTGAAAGCCGCCGAGGAGCACGAGCCCGCCGCCGCCGGCGAGCGTGGCGCTGTCGGTGAAGCTGTGCGTGCCGCCAAGCTCCAGCACCGCGCCATCGGCAATCTGCACGCTGCCGGTGTGGGTGCCGCTGCCGCTGATGCTGAGCTGGCCTTGCTGGATGTCGATGCTGCCCTGGTTGGCGACGTTGGTGCTGGAGAGCTGGAAGTCACCCGCGGTGGTCTTGGTCAGCGTGCCGGTATTGGTGAAGCCAGTGGCCGTGCCCGTGTAGTAGCCGAGTGCGCCGGCCTCGGCGGTGAGCTGGCCCTGGTTGATGAACAGGCTGCCGTCGCGCTGGTTGAGCCAGCCTTGGGTGAAGGTGAAGTCACCGTCGTTGATGAGCGTGCCGTTGTCGAGGAAGCCGGCCGTGAAGCGATTGGTGCTGGTGTCCAGGGTGGTCTCGGATGTGTCGTCGAGCACGACACTGCCGGCACCGTTCAGCGTTCCTCGGCGCCAGCTGAGCCTGCCGGCGACGGTGGTGATGCCGTCGCCCGCGTAGGCCGCACCAGCACCATCCAGCAGCAGCAAACCGCTGATTTGCGAAGCCGCCGCGGTGGTGAGCTGACCGCCGCTGATGGCCAACGTGTCGCCGACCTCGATGCTCGCAACGCTGTACCCGCCGCTGGTGAGCGACACGACGGGATCGGCACCGGCCAAGTCGATGACCACGTCGTCGCCATCCCGCGGCAGCCGTGCCGGTGACCAGTTGGCCGCATCCTGCCAGAGGCCATCGGCGGGCGTCTGCCAGCGCAGGGTGTCGGCGGCGACGGGCGTACCCGCGGCAAGCATGAGCGCGATGGCGCGCACCAGCGGTCGGCGCAACATGGAACAGACTCCGTGGCGCAAAACAGGCGGGCGCGGGCGCCCGCACGCGACAATCGGCGACGGTATGGAGCGCACAGCCGCTGCGCGACCCGCGGGCCGCAGCACGCCGGCACCGGGCAAGGTCGGGCGCCCGCGGCAGGCGCTATGGCCGGGCGTCGATGCTGATGCCTTGCCGCGCCAGGCCCTGCACGACGCGCTGGGCGCTGGCGTTGCCGTCGTCCGCGAGGGCACGCACGCCGGAGGCGATGGCCTCCAGCTGCTCGCGCAGACGCTGGGACTCCGCCATGGGCTGTTCCTGGCGCTCGTGCAGCGCCCGAAGATCGCCGCGGTCACTCAGGAGCTGCAGCGTCTGGGAGGTCAGCAGCACCAGCAGGGCGCTGAGACCGATGGCCACCGGCAGAAACGCGGAGTGCCGGCCCCGTGCACCCGTACTCGAATCGCTCATGGTGTGCCGACGCCGTCGGTCGCTGCGCCCGGGATGGATGCGCTCGACGCCGGTTCGCCCGGAGCGGGCGCCCCGGCGCCGCCGCCTCCGACCTGATCGCCCCGGACCTGGTAAGAGATCCCCTGGGATGCCAGCAGCGCCTTGATGGCGCTGTCGTCGTTGGCGACGGCGAGGTTGGCGAGGGTCTGGATCAGCTCATTGTTGAGCCGGCTGAGCTGCACGCTCTCGGTGATGAATCGCTGCCGCTCGGCCGTTTGCGCCTGTTGGGTGCGCACGGCGCCTGACAGGAACGTATTGACCAGCGCGAGCAGCAGACAAGCGCCCGCCAAGAGGTTGAGCGTCCAGAATTGCCAGATTTTCATCGGAGATCCGAAATGGCTCCCTGTGCGCGCCGGGGCGGGAGGGGCTTTGGCGCAGAGGGCGCCCGCACGGTGCCGGCACAGACCACTGAGTGGTACATGGGTGATACACCCAGCCAGGTAGGCGGACGATACGCAGGGCACACCCGCTTATCAAGCACAGATGCCGGCGGGTCATTGGGCGTCATCGCCGACAGGTGCTGCGCTGTTTGCGCTTGGCGCACCAGGGTGCCGGCGCAGACACTCGAGCCGGGTGAGGTTTGTGCTGCCCGGTATCCGTGTTGCCGGTGCACAAGCGCCCAGGCACCCGCAGTGCGCTCCCGGGTAAGCCGCACACAGCAGCATCGCAGACATTGACCTTGCCGATGTAAGGCTTTGACATTGCCGCATCGATGCAGCTCGGTGCACCGCGGACCACCGCAGATCGCCTCACCCGTAGCGTCCACGCAGCGCCGGTCTCCACTGCACAATCTTTCCACCCTGCTTGTTCCGGCGCTGCACGGTTGCGGTCCAGACTGAAAGTCGACCGGAGGCCGGGTGCACACCAGCGGTGAATCCCGACCGCCATCGACAGCCGGAGCGCGGCGCGACGGGCTGATCAGCAACGCTCATTCAGCCAGCGCAACAGCGGGCGCCCGCGCCCCGGAAGCATGAGCACAAACGCCCTTGGAGGTGTCCCATGTCAAGCAGCAACACCCTCTCCCACAGCCAGCTCAGCCACAGACCCATGGGAGGCCACATTGCGACGGCACTCATCGCGTCCGCGCTGCTCCTGACCGTCAGCGCCGGCGCACTGGCCCAGCCCGGCTGGGGCGGTGGACCGGTTGGCCCCGGCAGCCGCGGACCGGCCAGCTTCGCCGCAATCGACAGCAATGGCGACGGCAGCATCAGCGCCGAGGAGCACGCCAGCTTCCGCGCCGAGCGCATGGCGGCACGGGCCCAGGCCGGCCGACTGCTGCGCAACGCGGGCCAGGCGCCACAGTTCGAAGACCTGGACGCCAACCGCGACGGCCGGCTGAGCCAGGCCGAAGTGGCGCAGTTCCGCGGTGAGCGCATGGCCCAGCGCGGCTGGCCGCGCGGCGGCGGCTGCAACGGACCGCGCGGTCGCGGCTGGTGAGCAATCGCGAGTGCAGACAGTGCGCGAGAGCACACTCCTGCACTCTGCACTCTGCACTCTGCACTCTGCACTCTGCACTCTGCACTCTGCACTCAGCCCTCCTGCACCAGCGGATCGACTATGCATGCCGTCAGCCGCCTACAGCACGCGCACCCGGGGCCGCCGCAGGCGCCGCACATTCTCGCCGTCGACGGCAGCTACCGCCGCGGCGCCATCACGGACCAGCTGGTGGACGCGGTGCTCGCGGCGGCGGCAGTGGCGGGCGCCAGCATCGAGCAGGTGCACCTCATCGACCAACCCATTGCGTTCTGCAAGAACTGCCGCGCCTGCGCGGCGGAGCCCGTCGAATCCGCTCCTGTGCGCGGCGCCTGCCTGCTGGACGACGGCATGGCCGCGCTGCTCGAGCGCATCGACGCCGCCGACGCCTTGGTGCTGGCAGCACCGGTGAACTTCGGCGGCGTCACCGCCGTCACCAGGCGCTTCATGGAGCGGCTCATCTGCTGCAGCCACTGGCCCTGGGGCCAGCCGGCGCCGAAGCTGCGCCGGGACCTCAGCGAGCACGGACACCGGCCACGCCGACCGGCGGTGCTGCTCACCTCCAGCGCCGCACCCACGCTGCTGGGCCGGCTCATGGAGCACCCCCTCAGGGACCTTAAGCAGGTCGCCGAGGTCCTCGGCTGCAAGCCCATCGGCAAGCTCTGGCACGGGCTCGCAGCACAGCAACCGGCGCAGACCATCCGCCCGGGCACCGCCAGGCGCGACGCGACGCTCGGGCACAGGCTCGCCCGCAGGGCCTGAGTCTCAGCGCCGCACGGCCCGGAGCACCCCCGTGTCTGGGTGAAACACATACCAGGCGAACCAGAACCCCGTCATCGCCGCCAGCTGGTCGCCGGCGGCATCGAAGGCCCGGGCACTCTCGTTGAGCCGGTCGAAGCGGATGGTGACCCGCCGCCCGCCGACGCGGTCCTCGATCGCCTCGCCGCGCAGGAGGTCCGCATCCGGGGGGGGCGAGAAAGCGCGGGTGGTCGATGGACGGGATGCCGTCGCGCACCGGCCCGCCGGCGTGGATCTCATCCACCGGCACGAGCGCGTGATCGAGGTCGAAGCCGTTGGTCTCCGCGAGCGCGGACGCTGCGAGCAGCGCGGTCGTCAGGGCCAAGAGGATGCCGAGCCGGATCTGTGGGATGGTCATGCGCTGGATCTCCGTTGGATCATGGATATCCCTTGGACCGGCTGCACAGCCGGCGGATTTCACCCCTCCCGGAGCCCACCGATGCCCGCGCAGCCCAGCAGTAATAAGCCCGTCACCCGCGCCGCCGGCATCGTGCCGGTGCGCTTTGCAGACACCGACCCGCAGCGAGAAGCACCGCGCTTCCTGCTGCTGCGCGCCTACAACTACTGGGATTTCCCGAAGGGCGAGCTTGCGCCCGGCGAGGCGCCCCTCGCGGCGGCCCTGCGGGAGGCGCGGGAGGAAACCGGCCTCGACGGCTTCGGCCTGCGCTGGGGCGAGGACTTCATCGAAACCGAGCGCTACGGTCGCGGCAAGATCGCTCGCTACTATGTCGCGGAGGCACCGGCGGGCGACGTCGTGCTGCCGGTGAGCCCGGAGCTGGGCCGCCCGGAGCACCACGAGTTCCGGTGGGTCAGCGCCGAACAGGCAAGGGCGCTCCTGAACGCCCGGGTGACGCGGGTGCTGGACTGGGCGCTCGGTCGCCTTGCGACGGGTCCCTGACCCGGCTGACTGGGCCGAAGCCTGAAACCCGGCCGACCGAATCGGGCGCCCGCCGTCGGGCGCGCGCCCGAGCCCCAGCGACCGGGTCGTCGGAAGAAGGCCGCGCCGCGCACGAGGCGGTGTGCCCCTCAATGCGCCACCGGCTCCAGGTGCTCAAACACCAGCTGCGGCGAGCGCAGCCCGCGGTAGTCGTTGATGTCGAGGCGGTAGGCGAGGCGCACGTGCTCGCCCACTGCACCGCGGTGCTCGGCGAGGTGGAAGCCGATGGCCTCCAGCGGGGGCGCCCCGTCCAGGCGCACTCGCAGCTTAAGGTGGCGCTCCGCGGCAATGGCCTTGTGGCTGACGGCGAAGACGCCGTCGAACACGGGCTCGGTGAAGCCCTTGCCCCAGGGTCCGGCGCGGCGCAGGGCATCGGCGGTGTGCAGCGTCAGCAGCGGCGGAGGCAGCTCGCCGTCGGAGAGGATCTCCCG
>NZ_CAJXYK010000076.1 GCF_913063425.1 uncultured Thiohalocapsa sp. | reverse complement strand
ATCGCACCGAGGCGGACGTGGAAGCGGCGCTCGGCTGCGACCGGCTGATCTTTCAGGACCTGGAGGACCTCATCGAGGCCGTCCAGAAGAAGGGCAAGAGCCACGTGGACCGCTTCGACACCTCCGTCTTCGACGGCGTCTACGTCACCAACGACGTGACGCCTGCCTACCTGGATGCGCTGGAGCGCGGGCGCAACGACGGCGCCAGGCAGCAGTCGCGGCAGGACGAGACGGTGCTGGAGCTGCACAACTCCGTTTAGCATGCACGACGAGGACGCGCCCGACTGGGGCTTCGCCACCCGGGCGCTGCGCACCGGACACCAGCGCACCGCCGAGGGTGAGCACTGCGAGCCCATTTTCACCACCTCCAGCTTCGTCTTCGCGAGCGCGGCAGAGGCGGCGGCGCGCTTCGCGGGGGAGTCGCCGGGCAACATCTACTCCCGCTTCACCAACCCCACGGTGCGTGCATTCGAGCAGCGGCTGGCAGCGCTGGAAGGCGGCGCCGCCTGTGTGGCCACCGCCTCCGGCATGGCCGCGATCCTCGCCACCTGCATGGGCCTGCTGAAGGCGGGGGATCATCTGGTGGCGTCCCGGAGCCTGTTCGGCAGCACCACCATGCTGTTCGACAAGTATCTGGCGCGCTTCGGGGTCGAGACCAGCTATGTGGACCTCACCGACCCCGGGGCCTGGGCGGCTGCCATCCGCCCGCAGACCCGGCTGCTGTTCCTGGAGACACCCTCGAATCCGCTCACGGAAATGGCGGAGATCGCGCCGCTGGCGGAGCTGGCGCATGCACACGGCTGCCTGCTGGCGGTGGACAATTGTTTCAGTACCCCTGTCCTGCAGCGCCCGCTGGCGCTCGGCGCGGATCTGGTGATTCACTCCGCCACCAAGTATCTGGACGGGCAGGGTCGCTGTGTCGGCGGCGCCGTAGTCGGGGATGCCAAGCACGTGGGCGAGGACGTCTTTGGCGTGGTGCGCACGGCAGGCCCATCCATGAGCCCCTTCAACGCCTGGCTCTTCCTCAAGGGCCTGGAGACCCTGGAACTGCGCATGCAGGCCCACGGCCAGGCCGCAGCGGCGCTCGCCCGCTGGCTTGAGGTGCATCCAGCGGTGCAACAGGTGCACTACCCGGGGCTGGCCTCCCATCCGCAGCATCACCTGGTGGGGGAGGGCAGGCAGCAGCGCAGCGGCGGCGGCATCCTGTCCTTCGAAGTGGCCGGCGGGCGGCCGGCGGCCTGGCGGGTCATCGACGCCACCCGGCTCTGCTCCATCACCGCCAACCTCGGCGACACCAAAACCACCATCACCCACCCCGCCAGCACCACCCACGGTCGGCTGAGCCCGGAGGCCCGCGCCGTCGCCGGCATCGGTGAAGGGCTGATCCGGGTCGCCGTGGGCCTCGAGTGCGTCGGGGATATTCAGGCCGACCTGGCACGCGGACTGGACGCCGGCTCCTGACGCCGCGCCCCCCGGGCTGCATCCGCTCGGCGTTGCTGACGCGGGCGCAGTCGCCGGCGCTGCCGCAGCAGAGACCGGGCAGGATGCCGGAATCCCTTCCGACCCCGGCCGCGCCGCAACCCTTTATTGCGCCTGCGCCCACTCCGGCTGCGGGGGCCCGTCCTCCAGAATGCCGGTCTCGCCCTCGGACTTGGCGATGATCACGGCGCCGGCGGAATCGCTGGTGACGTTCACCGCGGTGCGCATCATGTCCAGGATGCGGTCCACGGCGAGGATCAGGCCGATGCCCTCCAGCGGCAGCCCCACGGCGGAGAGGATGATGGAAATGGCCACCAGGCTCGCTGCCGGGATGCCGGCGACGCCGATGGAGGTGAGCAGTGCCAACAGTACCACCGTGAACTGGGTCGCGATGGACAGCTCGATGCCGTAGGCCTGGGCGATAAAGATCACCGCCACGCACTCGTAGAGCGCGGTGCCGTCCATGTTCACAGTGGCCCCCAGCGGCAGCACGAAGCTGGTGGTCTTGTTGGAGACGCCGGCGTTCTTCTCGACGCATTCCATGGTGACCGGCAGTGTCGCCGACGACGACGCAGTGGAGAACGCGGTGAGCAGCGCAGGGCTCACGGCGCGGTAATGACGGATGGGCTTGACGCCACCCAGGAAGCGCAGCAGCAGCGGCAGCGTGATGAAGAAATGGATGCCCAACGCCGCCACCACCGTGAAAAAGAAGGCCGCGAGCGGCACGAAGGCGGCAAGCCCGGTTTCGGCGACGGTCTCCGCCACCAGCGCAAAGACGCCGATGGGTGCGAAGCGCATCACGAGGTCCGTGATGCGCATCATGATCTCGAACATGCCGTTCCAGAAGTTGTACTGGGCCTCGGCGTAGCGGTTGGCGATACGGGTGAGGAAAAAGCCGTAGAGCAGGCTGAAGAAGATGAGCCCCAGCATCTGCCCTTCGCTCGCCGACTGCACCACGTTGGTGGGGATCATGCGCAGGAAGATGGCGATGATGTCGTCGGCGCCTTTGTCGGCGAGATCCGCCTCCAGGGCCGCCGTATCCTCATGCAGGCCGAAGACCTCCTGCGCCGAGCCCTCCACCACCCCCGGCTGGATGAGGTTCACCATCATGAGTCCGGCGATGATGGCGAGCGTGCTGGTCATGGCGTAATAGCCGATGGTCTTGCCGCCGAGCCGGCCGAGATTGTCGGAGTCGCCGATGCCGGCGACACCGACGATGATGGAGGAGACGATGAGCGGCACGATCAGCATCTTCAGGGCGTTCAGAAAGAGCTGACCGATGAAGTCCAGCGCGGCGTCGATGTTGAGGCCGAGCAGCGCGCCGTCGGCGCCGACGATGAGGCCGACGATCACGGCGAGACCGAGGGCGATCAGGATTTGCCAATGCAGCTTCAGTTTCATGGGGTCCCTCTGGAACTACCGGGGTCACGCAGCACCGGCAAAGTGCTGCGGGGGCGTTGGACAATGGTTGTGGAGATTACCGGAACGCCCGCAGCGGCGGAAACGGCCGTGTGCTGAGCCGGCGTGTCTGCGAGGGCCCGGCGGGTGGTTGCTGCTTCCGCTTGAGACCGTATGGGTGCTAGACTTGAGCGCTTAACATCGGTCATTGCCATTGCGCATGATCGGACGTCCGCTGCACGCGCCGCCGGTCGCCGCATGGGCCGTCAATGGCGTCGAGCCAATGCCATGCAATTTCGTGTCTTTTATCTCATCAACCGCTCCGGCGAGTGCGTCTCCTCCACCAGCGCCGTTGCCATGACCCCAAAGGCGATCTGCGAGCAGATGCTCGACCGCCTGCAGTCGGAGGATGATTACCTGGGCATCCTGGATGCCGAAGACACGACCCTCCAGGTGCTTCCCGAACCGGATCAGAACCGCTACTACGTCGAGGTGCCCATCGACGCGGCCAAGGCCTCCTACGGGCGCTACGTGACCCGCGCCGAGCTGGAAGAGCTGGTCCGGACCCTGCCGCCGACATTCGACGAGCGCAGCATACCGGGTCTGACCTACCGCCCCTGGTAAGGCGGCGCGAGCCTCCCTCGGGCCGTCCGCCCGGGTCTCTCTCCGACGCTCAGGCAGCCAAAGCGCTGCACCCATCCAACGGCCGGCCATGCGGCCTGCGCGCGTCGATCTTCGGCGTCTCTCGGTGCGCGCTGCGGCCGGCACTTCAGTCCGCATCGTCCGCGCCCAGGCGCTGACGCAGCTCAGCGAGCGCCTGTTCCTGGCGCTTCACGCGCCGCAGCAGCTCCGGCAGCTGTGCCAGTGCCCCGAGCTCACGCAGGGTCTGCTTCATGTCCCGGGCCGGGGTGCCGAAGACGGTGGCGCCGGCGGGTACGTCCTTGGTCACGCCCGACTGGCCACCGATGCGTGCGCCGGCGCCCACCGTGACATGATCCGACACGGCCACCTGGCCGGCGACGACGACGCCGGTGCCAAGCCGGCTGCTGCCGGCGACCCCGGACTGGCTCACCAGGATCACATGCTCGCCGATGTCCGTGTTGTGGGCGATCTGCACCAGATTGTCGACCTTGGTGCCGCGGCGCACCCGGGTCTCGCCGAGGGTGGCGCGGTCCACACAGCTGTTGCAGCCGATGTCCACGTCGTCTTCGAGTACGACGCGACCCACCTGCGGCACCTTGCGATGGCATTCGCCGTCCCAGTCAAACCCGAATCCGTCGCTGCCGATGACCGCGCCGGCACGCAGCATGCAGCGTCGGCCGATGCGGCTGCCATGCATGACGGTGACATTGGGCTCGATGATGCAGTCGTCCCCGATCTGCACGTCGGCGCCGATCTGTGCACCGCCGGCGATGATGCAGCGTGCGCCGATGACCGCATCGGCGCCGATGACCGCGCCGGGACCGATGCTGACGTCTTCGCCGAGCGCGGCTGAAGCGTGCACGTGCGCCCCCCGGTCGATCCCGGGCACGGGGGGCGGGGCCAGGAACAGTGCCGCGGCGGCGAAGAAGGCCCGCCGCGGTGCCGCGCAGCGGATCAGCGCCTTGTCCGGCAGGTCCGGGAACGCCGCCGGCACCACGACGACCAGCGCGGCGCTTCGCGCGACTGCATCAGCCTGAGCGCCGTCCTCGGCGAAGCAGAGCTCCGTGGGGCGCGCGGCGGCGATGTCCGCGACGCCGGAAATGGCCACCGGCAGAGCGCTGGGCAGCACGGCAGCAGGATCGACGGCCGTGATGACCGCCGACAGGCGGTGCAGATCCAACGTCATTGCGCGTCTCCTCCAATGTGAGCCCGAGCCCATGCTCGGGCGATTGCCCAGCATCGCATATGCCGGCAGCAAGGACGATAGAATGATGGGCTGATGCATCGGGGATCACCGCAGGAGAAGCACCGGATGACCACAGCGCTCGGACCTTGGCACCAGACCTACACGCCGCCGGCGGGACCGGTGGTGCTCGCCATCATGGACGGCATCGGCCTGGCCCCGCCCAACGACGGTAATGCCGTCTCCCAGGCGGACATCCCGGCGCTGCGGGGCATGTGGCGGGACCATGCCTCGCTCCAGCTCGCGGCGCACGGCACCGCCGTCGGCCTGCCCACGGACAAGGACATGGGCAACTCCGAGGTGGGGCATACCATCATGGGCGCGGGCCGGGTGCTGCCCCAGGGGGCATCCCTGGTGCAGCGCGCCATCGCCGACGGCTCCCTGTTCAGCGGCGAGACCTGGCAGCGGCTGGTGGCCCAATGTACTGGGGACAACGCTGGGGACAACGCTGGGGACACCGCTGGGGACACCGCTGGGGACACCGCGGGCACCCTGCACCTCATCGGCCTGCTGTCGGACGGCAATGTGCACTCCCACATCGATCACCTGTTCGCGCTGCTGGACCGGGCGGACGCCGCCGGCATCGCCCGGGTGCGGGTGCATCCGCTGCTCGACGGCCGCGATGTGGAGCCGCACTCGGCGCTGCGCTATCTGGACCAGCTGGAGCAGCGGCTCGCGGCGATCTCCGCCAAGACCGAGCGCGACTACCGCATCGCCTCCGGCGGCGGGCGCATGCGCACCACCATGGACCGCTACTGGGAGCGCCCCGCCGTGGTGGAGGCCGGGTGGAAGGCGCATGTCCTCGGCGAGGGGCCGCCTGTGGCGAGCGCCCGGGAGGCGGTGGAGGCGGCCTACGCCGGGCAGGTGCCCTCGGATCAGCAGATCGCGCCCTTCGTGGTCGTGGACGGCGATGGCCGGCCCGTCGGCACCATCGAGGACGGCGATGCGGTGCTCCTGTTCAACTTCCGCGGTGACCGGGCCATCGAGCTGTCCGCCGCCTTCGAGCAGGACGACTTCGATTTCTTCGACCGCCGCCGGCGTCCGGACGTGCTCTTCGTCGGCATGCTCCAGTACGACGGCGATCTGATGCTGCCGCGGCATTGCCTGCTGGTGCCGCCGCCCATCGACAACACCGTCATCGAGCGCCTGAGCGCGGCCGGGGTCGATACCTTCCACGTCGCCGAAAGCTCCAAATTCGGCCACGTGACCTACTACCTGTTCGGCATGCGCTCCAAGCCCTTCTCCCATGCGACGGTGCGGGAGGTGAGCTCCGGCGGGCTGGAGCCGGCGGAGCACCCGGAGATGAAGGCCGCCGAAGTGGCCGACGCCGTCATCGACGCCGTGCGCTCCGGCGACTACCGGCTGATTGTCGTGAACTTCGCCAACGGCGACATGGTGGGCCATACGGGGGATCTGCCCGCCGCCGTCACGGCGGTGGAAGCGGTGGATGCCGCGCTGGCGCGCATCTGTTCGGCCGTGGACACCGCTGACGGCGTGCTGGTGGTCACCGCCGACCACGGCAACGCCGAAGAGATGCTCCAGTGGAGCGCCAAGACCGCGGCCTTCAAGCGGGATGCCGAGGGCAAGCTCATCGCCAAGACCAGCCATACGCTGAACCTGGTGCCCTTCGTCATCGTCGATCATCGCCAGCCGCCCGGCTATGCGCTGCGCCGCGACCTGGCCCGCCCGGGTCTCAGCAATATCGCCGCCACCGTGCTCAATCTGCTCGGCTATGCGGCGCCGGCGAGCTGGGAGCCATCACTTATTCGCCCGGCGCCGGAGCAGGCTGCGGGTGGATGAAAAGGCGCGATGGGGCGATGGTGGCACTGCCCGGATGTGAAATGAATATCTGAGTCTCGGCAATGAATGTCGATCCGAGGGCGCTTGACTAAGGTCCGGCCCAGGGCTAGTTTGCAGAGGATAACGCTCACCGCCCATTGCGCGGTAATGCCCTCCGCGGGTCCGCTTCCGGGCCATGCACACAGCGCCTGAACTGGTGCTCGCGGTGGCAGGCGTTGCTCCCTCTCATGCCTGCATCGGCCCATGGGCGGCAGCAGGTCCATCGCAGCAAGAGGCAAACGTCATGACCCAGAAAGCCACGAAGCTCGTCATCATCACGGAGAAGCTGCTGCTGAAAGAGATCGCCAAGATCATCGACGCAGCGGGTGCCACGGGCTACACGGTAATGGCCGCCGGCGGCAAAGGCAGTCGCAATGTGCGCTCTTCCGGGCAGCCGGCCGTCTCCGATACTTTCGTCAACGTCAAGATCGAGGTGCTCACCGCGAGCCGCGACATGGCCCTCCAGATCTCCGACGAGGTGGCCAATCGCTTTTTCGATAACTATTCCGGCATCACGTATCTCTGCGAGGCGGAGGTGCTGCGGGCGCACAAGTTCTGACCCGCCGGCTCGATTCTGCATGCGGGAGCCGGGCACCTGCCCGGCTTTTTTTATGCCTGCGATTTGCGCACGGCCCGGAGCGGCCGGCGGGGAGCAAGTCCCATGGGAATGCAGCGGCGGACGCTGCGGGGGCGCACGGAGCGTTGTGCCGCGCTGCGCCGCAGAATGCCGGGCAAAAAAAACCCGCGCCGACCTCCGGCCGGCACGGGTTGCTTGTGGTCTCTACAGTCGGCTCGGCGCTGACGCCCCGGGGTGGCGTGCGTGAGCTGACGCTGCGAGCGGGCTGGCTAGCCGCCGAGCAGGGCCTGGGCCAGGCCGATGTAGAGCGGGATGCCGATCGCAATGGCCACCGGCGTACCGACAGCAGTGGACGAGCCGACGTAGGCCGACGGGTTGGCCGACGGGATGCCGGCGCGCAGTGTCGGTGGGCCGGAGATATCTGAGCTGGAGCCGGCAATGACGGCGAGGAGCACGACGCCGCCCGGGCTGAAGCCGGTGGTGACGTGCGCGATCCAGCCGAGGCCGAAGGCGATGAGCCCGTGCGTCAGCGGTGCCACCACGGCATAGACCGCGTACCAATGGGCGACCTTGCGCAACTCGTTGAGCCGTGCCCAGGCCTCCATGCCCATCACGAGCATGAGCACCGACAGCAGCCCGCGGAAGAGCGGATTGAAGAAGCTGTCGTAGACGGATTGCGGCTGGGTCAGCAGTCCCAGTGCAATGCCAAGCAGGAGGGCGGACAGTGCCGAGCCCTGCAGGCTTTCCTTGATGATGGGCCAGACCTGGACCTTCTCCGAGCCGTTGCCCCGCTTCTTGTTCAGGTAGATGGACGCGAGCACGATGGCCGTCACCAGGGCGGGAATATCCATGAACGGATACAGCGCCGCGGCCCAGCCCTCGTAGTTGATGTTCTCTGCCTCCAGCAGCGCCAGGGCGGCTGCGAGAGTGGAACCGCTCACTGCACCGAACAGACCCGCTGTCGCGATCCCGTCCTCTGTCTTGACCCCGGGCAGCATGGCCAGGGTGTAGCGGCCGATCACGACGATCAGAATGCCCAGCACCACTGCGAACAGTGCCGGCAGGAACATTTCGGCGAGCTCTGCCTCCCGGATCTTCATGCCACCCTTCAGGCCGACCCGCATGAGCAGCATGAAGACGATGAATTTGTACAAGGCATCCGGGATTTCCAGTCGGCTGCCCAGGGCGGCAATGATCATGCCGCCGAGCAGGAACCCGAGTGTGGGGGATTGCAACTGCGAGGCGAAGCGCAGTAGGAAGTCCATCAGCGCGTCCACGTTGTCACTCCTCTTGGGTCAGGATCATCGGGGATCAGGACTTGAGGCGACCATGGCCTCGGATCCTGGATGAAGCGTTACGTGCGGGCAGCGCGTCACGGCGGGACTCATCATCCATTGCGCGAAGGCTGCCGCGCATTGCGGCCCGAAGATAAGGACTTGCGCGGAAAAGCGCAAATGATTTGGTGAATCAGGGACGATTCATCAGCGCTGCCCCCGCATCGTCATTGCACCGCGTTTATTGATTCGTGGAATCCGAGCGATGGCACGGGGAATTTCGTTTGTGACGGCCTGCGGAGGACCAATCCTGTCACGGTGCCGGGGCGGTGCTGTGCCCGCGCCGAGGGGCGCACACGGGCGCTCGCCCGGCGTGGCTCCGCCAAGGTGCGCCGCTGCGCACCGCTCGTCCACCGCCGCCGCGGGCGGCAATCAGCGAGGTCATCGAAATGCGTAACCTGTTGATCGGTGTTGTCGGCGCCGGCTTTCTGACGGCCGGCGCAGGGGCTTGGGGCTGGGAGGTGGCGTCTTACACGCCGAGTGCAGTGGTGCCGCAGCTGCCGTCGGCGGCGCAGGCGGTGAGGCTGACGCAGTCGCCGCGGGCGCCGCTGTGGTGGCTGCGCCGGCCGTACCAGCAGGCAACGGCGCGCGCCTGGATGGGTGTCCCCGCGCGACCGGCACCGCCACCCATAGAGCAGGCGTCCCAGATGGCGCCGCAGAGCGCCCCGCAGGTGGCAGGGTTGCGCTCCGCCGGTGGTGCGGCGCAGGCGCAGCCCGACCGCGCCGACTAGCGCAGCATGCGCGCGCCGGACCTGCGGGTGAGGGCGTATCCGGCGTCGGCGACGGTTCGCCGACGCCCTCGTCACATCAGCCCGCCGTCACATCAGGCGGGCGTCACATCAGATCGCCGTCACATCAGGTTGTCACGCAGGTCGCCATAGGGTGTTTTAGCCTTGAAAAAGTACTCGTACAGCAACGGCTGGCCGTCCTGCTCATGTAGCAGACCCGCGTTCTCAAGGATGCGATAGGCATTGCCGGGGATCACCTTGCCGTTGCGGGCCACGAACAGCAGTGCCCCCGGCACATAGCCCAGCAGCTCGCCGGTGCCGGCGTCGGCGAGGTCTTCCATCCAGGTCGGAATGCCCTGGGGCAGGATGTCGAGCCGCGGTGCCGGGCCGAGATCGTGCGCCGCATGGAGCCGCAGCAGCGCCAGCTGAATCACGCCCAGGGAATAGGTGATGCAGGAGCGCTCCAGCAGTTGATACGAGAGCTCCGCCTCGCCCATCAGATGCGTGAGCGGGTCGTCCGGTAGGGCGGCGGTGGAGAAGGCCGCTGCAATCTCGGCCTTGTCCGCGGGCGTGAAGTCGGTCAGTGCGGCCGCATCCGGCAGCGCAAGCTCGCCTGCCTCCGCCATCGCGGCGATGGTGCGCCTCGCCAGCGCATCCCCCATGAGCAGTCCCGTCATCAGCACCGTCGCCGCCGCGTCGCCCGTCTCCGGCAGCCTGAGCGGATAGCAGTGCCAGGGATTGCCCCTGAGCGCGTCGCCCAGCCAACGGGTGCGCCCGCTGTAGGCGCGGGCGGTGAGGGCATAGGTCTCGGGGCTCATGCCGGCGATGGGGTCGTAGCGCGTCTGCGGGGGGCGCCAGGCCTCCCAGCTCAGCACCAGGTCGTCGAGCGGCCGTATCAGGCGCTGCGGGCGGCCGTCGCGGCCCAGCACCACCGGCTGTGCATCACCGGCGAAGACGAAGCGCAGCTGCGCGTGCCCCATGGCCGTGTCCTTGCCTTTGGCATTGCGGTCCGGCGTCAGACACCATTGGACATCCGACAGGCCGTCCAGCGGGATTTCCACGGTGCCGAGCAGGTTCTCACCGGCCGTGGGGTTGCCGCCGACGGACACGTTGCGCACCCGCACCGTGCCTTCCGGACCCGAGAGGACGCTGCGGCTCCAGTCCACGAAGAACGGGACCATACTCAGCGCAAGCCCGTTCGGCAGCGCGTCTTTCGGCACGTCCACGAGGAAGAGCGGCGTCGGATCGCGGCCCCAGCTCAGCAGATCCACCGCGGAGCCGGTCTGCACCGCGCCGGCGTCGGGCGCCGCGAGCCGCGGCACCGGCGGCGCCGGCCGATCGAGCGGCGGTGGCGTAAGCCAAAGGATGAGGCCGGCGACAAGGCCCATCAGGACGATGATCAAGTGCCGTGCACGCTTGGTCATGGGTGTGTTTTCGGGTTCCCAGCGGGGTTGTTACACAGCGCAGTGTATCCGCTCCCGGCGCCGTCCGGGCTCTCGCGCCGCCAGGACGGCGCATGTCGGTGGACGAGTGTGCACCTGCTATGATGCCCACCGCGCGGACCCGGTATCCGGACCAGGTTTCGCCGCCGGTCGCCGTGGACAACAGACTCAGGAAGCCCGCATGCCGATACTCACCACGCCTCCAGCCGCCGTCGCGCCGCCGCGGACAGACGCAACCGCTGCGCAGCGGACAGGGTATGCCGTTGCGCTGCCAGCGCTGTTGCTGATGGCCGGCTGCGGCGGCGAGCCTGAACAACAGGCGAGCGAGCCGCCGGCGGTGGGCGTCATCGAGGTCGGCGAGCAGAAGGTCAATCCGTACATTGAGTTCGTCGGCAAGACCCGGGCCGAGGCCTCCGTGGCCTTGCTCGCGCGGGTGACGGGCTTTCTCGAGGCGCGCGAATTCGAGGAAGGCGGCGACGTGGAGGCCGGACAGGTGCTGTTCGAGATCGAGCCGGACCAGTACCAGGCGACGCTGGCCCAGGCGGAGGCCGCCCTTGCGGCGGCGGAGGCGTCGCTGAACCGCGCCCAGGTGGATCTTGCGCGCTACCAGGAGCTGCGCAAGAGCAACAACGTGAGCCAACAGGAGGTGGACAAAACCCAGGCCGAGGTTCTGGTGCAGGAGGCAGCCGTCGAAACGGCCAAGGCCGACATCGAGAAGGCCAGGCTCAACGTCGAGTACACCCGCATTACGGCGCCCATCGCAGGGCGCATCGATGTGGCCGCCTTCGACGTCGGCAATCTCATCGGCCCGGATTCCGGCGTGCTGGCCACCATCAACCGGATGGACCCGATCAACGTCACCTTCTCGCTGGCGGAGACCTGGTACCTGCAGATCCAGCAGCAGTCCCAGCAGCGGCGCGCCGACACCGGCGATGCCGATGCGGCCGCTTTCGTCCCCAGGCTGCGGCTGGCGGACGGCACGCTGTATGAGCACCCGGGCCGGTTCGACTTCATCGACAACAAGGTGGACGAGGCCACCGGCACGGTGCGGGTCCGTGCCGAGTTCCCGAACCCCGACCGGCTGCTGCTGCCGGGGCAGTTCGTCACGGTGGTGATCGAGCGCCGGGATGCCGTCGATGCAGTGCTGCTGCCGCAGGCGGCGATGCTGACCGACCAGGGCGGCAGCTATGTGCTGGCGGTGAACGACGAGGATCAGGTGGAGACACGGCGCATCCGCACCGGGCAGCGCTTCGGGGCCAACGTCGTCGTCGAGGACGGCCTGAAGCCCGGTGAGCGCGTGATCCTGTACGGCATCCAGAAGGTACGCCCGGGGATTGAGGTGGTGCCCGAGCTGAGCGAGGCGCCCTCCGACCCGGCGGCGCAGGCCACGTCCGAGCTGCCGCCCGCCGGCGACGAAATCGATGCCGCGGGCGCGGCGGCGGGCGAAGACGGGGCCGAAGCACAGGCGGAGCCCGCCGCTGCGGAGGACGGCGACGCGGAGGCGGCGCCGGCGGATGACGAGACCGACGCGGCGGCCGGCGATGACACAGGGGCCGGGGAGGATGCCGCGTCCGGTGACGATGACGCGGGCGCTGCTGACGTTGCTGCCGGGGCGGAGGCCGACGGCGACATGCCCAAGCCGGCGGACGCCGACTGACGGCCCCCCACCGCACCCGCACAGTGCACCCTCCCGCCCAGCTCGCCGTCGCCGGAGCCTGTCCATGCCCCTGTCCAAATTCTTCATCACCCGGCCGAAGTTCGCCTTCGTCATCTCCATCGTCATCTCGCTGGCCGGGCTGCTGGCGCTGAGGGCGCTGCCGGTGGCGCAGTTTCCGGAGATCACGCCGCCGACGGTGAGCGTCAGCACCCAGTACCCGGGCGCCAGCGCCGATGTCGTCGAGCAGACCGTCGCCGCGCCCATCGAGCAGGAGGTGAACGGCGTCGAGGGCATGATCTACATGTCCAGCAAGTCCGACAACGACGGCCGCTACAGCCTGACGGTCACCTTCGACATCGGCACCGACGCCGACATGGCCCAGGTGAAGGTGCAGAACCGCGTCGCCACGGCCCTGCCCAAGCTGCCGCAGGAGGTCCAGCGCCAGGGCGTCAAGACCGAGAAGCAGTCCACCAACATGCTGCTGATCGTGAACCTGTTCTCGCCCAACCAGACGCTGGATGCGCTGTTCCTGAACAACTACGCCACCATCAACGTCAAGGACACCCTTGGGCGCGTCAACGGCGTCGGCAAGGCCGAGATCATGGGCGTGATGGACTACGGCATGCGCTTCTGGCTGAAGCCGGACCGCATGACGGCGCTGGGGGTGAGCGTCGCCGACATCCAGAACGCCGTCGCTGAGCAGAATGTTCAGGTGCCGGCGGGGCAGATCGGTGCGCCGCCGGCACCCACCGACCAGCAGTTCCAGTACACCGTCACCACCAAGGGACGGCTGTCGGAGGTCGAGGAGTTCGCGAACATCATTATCCGCATGCAGCCGGACGGCTCGGCCATCCGCATCCGCGATGTCGCGCGGGTGGAGCTGGGCGCGCAGGCCTACTCCGCGGAGGGGCGGCTCAACGGCCAGCCGTCCGTGGTGCTGGCGGTGTATCAGACACCGGACGCCAATGCGCTGGCCACCGCGGATGGCGTCAGGGCGGCGCTGGCGGGGCTCGCCGAGCGCTTCCCGGACGACATGGACTACAGCATTCTCTATGACACCACCAACTTCATCGAGGCGTCCATCAGCGAGGTCGTGGAGACGCTCTACATCGCCGTCGCTCTGGTGGTGCTGGTGGTGTTCATCTTCCTTGGCGACTGGCGCTCCACGCTGATCCCCGGCATCGCCATCCCGGTGTCGCTCATCGGTACCTTCGCGCTGCTCGCGGTCTTCGGCTTCACGCTGAACACCATCGTGCTGTTCGCGCTGATCCTGGCCATCGGCATCGTCGTGGACGACGCCATCATCGTGGTGGAGAACGTGCAGCGGCTGATGGCGGAGGAGGGGCTCGACCCCAAAGCCGCCACCGCCAAGGCCATGGACCAGGTGGGCGGCGCCGTGGTGGCGACGACCCTGGTGCTGCTGGCGGTGTTCGTGCCCGTCACCTTCATGCCGGGCATCACAGGGCAGCTGTACAAGCAGTTCGCGGTGACCATCTCCGTCGCCGTCGCCATCAGCTCCATCAATGCGCTCACGCTCAGTCCGGCGCTCTGCTCGGTGCTGCTGAAGCGCGACCGCAAGCCGCTCAGCTGGCTCGGCTGGTTCGACCGCGGCTTTGCGAAGCTCACCGGCGGCTACACGGCGGCGGTGCAGACCACGCTCAGGCGCGCGGCGCTGATGGCGCTGCTCTATGTCGCCATCATCGGCACGACGGCGTGGATGTTCGTCGCCTTGCCCACCGGCTTCCTGCCGGAGGAGGACCAGGGCTACTTCTTCATCGAGGTGCAGCTGCCGGACGCGGCCTCGCTCACCCGCACCCAGACGGCGCTGGACCGGGTGGAGCAGCAGCTCCTGGAGATTCCGGGGGTCACGGACATCATCTCCGTGGTCGGGTATTCCATGCTGAGCGGCGCCTTCGGCTCCAACAGTGCGCTGGTCATCCCGGTGCTCGCGCCCTGGGACGAGCGCCAGGAGCCGTCGCTGCGGCTCGGCAGCATCGTCGCACAGGCCCGCGGCATCGCCGCGGAGACGGCGGACGCCAACATCATCCCCTTCGTGCCGCCGGCCATTCCGGGGCTCGGCACCTCCGGCGGCTTCAGCTTCGTGCTGCAGGATTACACCGGCGGCGAGCTGCAGGACTTCGCCGCTGTGATGCGCGGCTTCGTCGTCGCCGCCAACCAGCAGGCCGCCGTCGGCAGCGCCTACAGCACCTTCCGCGCCGACGTGCCCATGCTCTACCTGGAGGTCAACCGGGACAAGGTGCAGACGCTCCAGGTGCCCATGAGCGAGCTGTTCGCGACCCTCCAGTCCCAGCTCGGCTCCACCTACATCAACGACTTCAACAAGTTCGGCCGCACCTGGCGAGTGCTGGCGCAGGCCGAGGGTGAGTTCCGCAACCAGCCGTCGGATATCCTCAGGCTCTTCGTGCGCAGCAAGACCGGCGAGATGGTCCCCGTCGCCACCCTCGCCGAGGTGGAGACCCGCACCGGCCCGCAGATCGTCTCCCGCTACAACCTCTACCGCTCCATCGACATCACCGGCGGACCCGCCGCCGGCTTCAGCTCGGGCCAGGCGATTGCCGCCATGGAGCAGGCCGCCGCGGACAACCTGCCGTCGGGCTTCGGCTACGAGTGGACCAGCATGAGCTACCAGGAGATCCAGGCCGCGGGGCAGGCGCCCATCATCTTCGGCCTGGCGCTGCTGTTCGTGTATCTGTTCCTGGTGGCCCAGTACGAGAGCTGGTCCATTCCGCTGGCGGTGCTGCTGGCGGTGCCCGTGGCCGTGTTCGGCGCGCTTGCGGCCACCGGCGTCGCCGGGCTCGACGTGAACCTGTACACCCAGATCGGCCTCATCATGCTCATCGGCCTCGCGGCGAAGAACGCCATCCTGATCGTCGAGTTCGCCAAGGAGCAGCGCGAGACCGAGGGGCTGTCCATCTTCGACGCCGCCCTCAAGGCGGCCCGGCTCAGGTTCCGCGCCGTGATGATGACGGCGCTGTCCTTCCTGCTCGGCATCTTCCCGCTGGTCATCGCCAGCGGCGCCGGCGCCGGCTCCCGCGTGGCGCTCGGCACCGCCGTCTTCGGCGGCATGCTCGCGGCCACCGTCATCGGCATCCTGCTGATCCCGGTGGCCTATTTCCTGGTGCAGGGGGTGCGCGAGCAGGTCAACGCCATGCTGGGCGGTAAGGCGGCAAGCCCAAGCGGCCCGCGTCAGGTGCAATGAATGAGCAACAGTTCTGATCCCGCGTACGAGCGCTTCGCCGAGATGGATTTTGCCGATGCCAAACCTGTCAAGGCGATCTCGGCACTGGCGCGAGTGCAGTCCGAGCACGCGTCTGGGCAAGAAATCACGGTACCCGTTGACGACGAGTTGCTGGCGCGAATTGCTGCCTGCGCGGAGCGCTCGGGCGACGATTACCGGACCATCCTGCACAATGCTCTGGCGCGCTGCCTGGAGGCAGAGCCGGAAGCGCAATAGCCGTCTCGCCTGTCATCGGAACAGGCGCGCAGCGCAACGCGCCGATGACCCGCTCCTGGCGCCGCCCCGTCCCCAGCCCCTTGCCCGACGCCGCGACAGGCAACACCCAGGCGCTCACAGCAGATCGTCCAACGGGCTCGCCACGCCCTGCGCCCCCTGCCGCAGCACATGCGTGTAGACCATGGTCGTCTGCACATCCTTGTGCCCCAGCAGCGACTGAATGGTGCGGATGTCCGTGCCGCGCTCCAGCAGGTGTGTTGCAAAGCTGTGACGA
>NZ_CAJXYK010000075.1 GCF_913063425.1 uncultured Thiohalocapsa sp. | reverse complement strand
GGCCGGAGGCCGCTCCCACAGCGGCGATTGCAGGTGGGAGCGGCATCCTTGCCGCGACAGGCCGCGGCCAGCGCGCTGGAAGTCGTCGCGGCCGGAGGCCGCTCCCACAGCGGCAATTGCATGTGGGAGCGGCATCCCTGCCGCGACAGGCCGCGGCCAGCGCGCTGGAAGTCGTCGCGGCCGGAGGCCGCTCCCACAGGCGCACCACGCTTTTCAAACTTCAAACTTCAAACTTCCCCACCATGCTCACCCAAACCCTCGACCAAGCCTTCACGGACATCGGCGACGCCCTCGCCGAGACCCAGGGCGAGCCCGCGGTGGGCGATGTCGGCACCCTGCTGGAGCTGGGCGGCGGCATCGCCCGCATCGGCGGGCTGCCCCGGCTGGGTGCCGAGTCGCTGGTGGAGCTGCCGGACGGGGTGCTCGGGCTGGCGGTGAACCTGGACGAGGCGGACCTGGGCGTCGTGCTGCTTGGCCACAGCGCGCATCTGCGCCCCGGCATGCGCGTGCGCGCCACCGGCCGCGAGGCGGATACCCCCGTGGGCGAGGCGCTGCTCGGGCGGGTCATCGACGCCACCGGCCGCCCGCTCGACGGGGGTGCCGTGCCCAAGACCCGCGAGCGCCGCCCCATCGAGCGCCCGGCGCCCGCCATCATGGACCGCGCGCCGGTGAGCGTGCCGCTGATGACCGGCATCAAGGCGGTGGACGCCATGATCCCCATCGGCCGCGGCCAGCGCGAGCTCATCGTCGGCGACCGCCAGACCGGCAAGTCGCAGGTGGCGCTGGACACCATCATCAACCAGCGCCGCGAGACCGCGGACGGCAACGGCGCCCGGGATGTCATCTGCATCTACTGCGCCATCGGCCAGCGCGGCACCGCGGTGGCGCGGGCCGTCGAGAGCCTGCGGCGCGAGCAGGCCATGGCGCACAGCATCGTCGTCACCGCCTCCGGCGAGGACCCGCCGGGGCTGCAGTTCGTCACGCCCTATGCGGCGACGGCCATGGGGGAGTACTTCATGGACCAGGGCCGCGACGTGCTCATCGTCTACGACGACCTGACCCGCCATGCCCGCGCCTACCGCGAGCTCTCGCTGTTGCTGCGCCGCCCGCCGGGCCGCGAAGCCTTCCCGGGTGACATCTTCTACATCCACTCGCGCCTGCTGGAGCGCGCCACGCATCTGATCGAGGAGCGCGGCGGCGGCTCGCTGACGGCGCTGCCCGTGGTCGAGACCCAGGCCCAGGACATCAGCGCCTACATCCCGACCAATCTCATCTCCATCACCGACGGCCAGATCTATCTGTCGCCGACGCTGTTCCGCAAGGGCATGCTGCCGGCCATCGACATCGGCCGCTCGGTGTCGCGCGTCGGCGGCAAGACCCAGTATCCGAGCTTTCGCCGCGTCTCGGGCGACCTCAAGCTCGCCTATACCCAGTTTGAGGAGCTGGAGACCTTTGCCCGTTTCGCCACCCGGCTCGACGAGCGCACCAAGCGCCGCATCGAGCACGGCCGCCGGGTGCGGCGGATTTTGCGCCAGGACGCCGCGAGCCCCCTCGCCGCCTGGCAGCAGATCGCCGTGCTGCTGGCCACCCAGGAAGGCCTGCTGGATGACATCCCCCTGGACGCCGTCGCCGCTGCCGAGCAACGCATCCGCGAGCGCGTGCAGGCCGAGCACGCCGACCTCTGCGAGCGCATCGACACCGGCCGCGAGCTGGACGACGACGCCTGGGAGGCGCTGACGGAGACGGCCCGGGCCGCCATCGCGGACCTGCCCGAGGCGGACTGACGGCGAAGCACCCCGACGGCGACCGTCCCCAAGGGGATCATTATGGCCAGCATCGAATCGCTGAAGCAGCGCATGGAGAACCTGGACGATCTGCGGCAGATCGTCCGCACCATGAAGGCGCTGTCCGCCGTCAGCATCCGCCAGTACGAGCAGGCCGCCGCGGCGCTGGCCGAGTACGAGGGCAGCGTCGAGCTCGGGCTGCGGGCGGTGCTGCGGGAGACGCCGACGGCCGCCGCGCCGCGCAGCGCCGACGGCGGTGCAGGGGATGGGCCGGGCGACAGGTTGGGCGACGAGTTGCGCGATGGGTCGGGCGACAGGTCCGGCGGGAGCGCCGCGCTCATCGTCCTCGGCACCGATCATGGCCTGTGCGGGCGCTTCAACGAGGTCATCATCGAGCATGTTCAGGAGCAGGTCACGGATGCCGGCGCGGTGCGCCACTGGCTCGCCGTCGGCGAGCGTATCGCACCGGGCCTCGAGTCCGTCGCCGGCGACGGCACGGAAATCTTCCCGACCCCCAGCTCCGCGGCGGGCATCACCGCCATCGTGCAGCGGCTGCTGCTGCGCGTGGACGCCTGGCAGTCCGAGGGCGTCGAGCGCGTCCAGCTCTACCACAACCGCCCCACGGGCCGCTGGGGCTACGAGCCGCAGGGCCAGCGCCTGTTCCCGCTGGACCCGGCCCGCTTCCGTGAGCGCGCGCAGGCACCCTGGCCGTCGCGCCGGCTGCCGCTCTTCACCCTGCCCCGCGGCCGGCTCCTCGGGCACCTGCTGCGCCAGCACTATTTCAGCGTGCTCTTTCGCGCCTGCGCCGAGTCCCTCGCCGCCGAGCACGGCAGCCGCCTCAAAGCCATGCAGGCCGCGGAGAAGAACCTGGACGAGCGCCTGGAGGACATCACCGGCCGCTACCGCCGCGAGCGCCAGGCCGCCATCACCAGCGAGCTGCTGGACGTGGTAGCAGGGTTCGAGGCGGCGTCTTGACGCCGCAGCGGTCCGAGCCTGTTGGTCATCGTTGCACGGGCACCCCTGCGCTTTCGGGCCTTTGCGAGCGCACGCCCCCAGCTCGCGGAAGCCGTTAACCGAGAAAGAGCAGGTCACCAACCTGCGCTCCCTGGATGAGATCGTGCGCTTGGTGCGCGAGCTGCGCGATGCGGGCACCGCAGTGCTGCTCATCAGCCACCGCGAAGAGATGGGGCCGCGTTGCCGATCAGGCGTCGCAGATGTGCGGCGGCCGGATCATCGTCTCGGGCAGTCCGGGGCACGTGGCCGCCCAGTACCGCGAGCACCATTGCGATCGCCGTCGATGTGCTCGTCAAGAACCAGGCCCGGGGCGAATCCGTGCCGGTGGTGCGCGTCGGTGACCCAAAGGCCCAGGTTACCCACGAGGCGGCCATCGGCACAGTCGACCAGACTCAGCTGGAGACCCTGATGGCCCATGGCCTTACGCCGGACCAGGCCATCGAGCTGGTCATCAGCGGCATGCTACGCCCGGCGGCGACGGAGCCGGCCTGAGGCACGGCTTTCGCTCCAGTTGCCATGGCCTATCGAAGCACCCGTGGGAGCGGCATCCCTGCCGCGAGGTGCACTTGCAATTGCTCTGGAAGCCTTCGCGGCCGGCGGCCGCTCCCACAATGCCGCGCGGCGCAATGACCGGCTTTACTCGGCGACTTACGCTACCGCGTCCAGAAACAGCCATCGGTCTCAGCCCGCCCCGCGGCCCCGTTGCAGAAAGATCCTCAGCAGCGCCGGCTGGGCGGCGCTCAGCGCGCGGCGTTGGTCTAGGTCGTCCGGCGCTCTGACGAGTGCCTGCGCCGCGCGATAGGCCGCAGCCCGATCCCCGTCCGCTACATCCGTGTCGGCGGGTGCGTCCGCTGCCAGGGCCGGGTCCACGAGCAGACACCAGGCCGGGAAGTCCTCGGTCGCGAGCGCCGGGGCCGGGGTCGCATCGGCGGCGAGGTCCAGATCGCAGAAGGCGCTCCAATGCGCCGCGAGTCGGCTGTCCGGACAGTCGCCGGCGGCGAGGATGCGCTCGGCCGACTGCGGCTGGGACCAGCAGGCTGCGAGCAGAGCACCGCGGGCTGCGCGGGTGTCACCGCTGCGCCGGCAGGCGCGGGCGTAGGGCGCCAGCAGACCGGGCTCGTCCCGCCAGCCGGCCTCGGCCTCGACCGCAGCCCGCGCCTGCTGCCAGCGCCCGAGCTGCGCCAGGGCGAAGCTGGCGTGCAGCCGGGGCTCGGCCGGATCGAACGCCAGGCCGTCCGCGGCGCGCGCCAGCGCATCCCAGAGCAGCGCGAGGCAGTCCTGCGCCCGGGGGCCGAGCAGCGAGGCGGCGGTAGGAGTCATGGCGTCGATGTCCCGCAGCAGCACCGCCGCTTCCGCCCGGCAGGGCTCTGCGCCGGCGGCCTGGGATGCCCGGTCCAATCGGTCGATCAGGCGCCACCAATCACCGATCCGCGCATGCTCCGGATCATGACGCCGGAGCTTGTCGACGGCCTCCCGGGCGGCGGCGAAGCGCCGCGCCAGCACTTCCTCACGCAACGTCTCCTCCAGCATGACGCTGGCGCTGTCAGAGAAGAGATCCAGCTGCCGGGGCGCCGGCGGCGGCGCGTCAGGGTCGAGGTGGTCGGAATCGCTCGCCATGGCTGCCTCAGGATCGGCGCCCGGTTTCAATACCAGTTCGGTGTCATGGGTTTACTCGACAGCACACAGGGCCCTTCGTTGCGTCCAACGGAGTAGGGCGTCGCGCAGTTGGGCGAGCGCTGCACCATCGCGTGCGGATCGTGACGCACTCGCCTAGCCGCTGCGCTCCACCCTCGTTCCCGGGATCTGCCCGGGAATGCGGCCGCGAGGCTCTGCCTCGCACAGGTGCTCTCGGGAGGCGGAGCCCCAAAACCGGATTCCCTCGCGGAGCCTGGGAGCCAGGTTGCGCGGCGCGGGGCTCCGCCTGGGCGAAAACCCCCGCCCGCGGGTGGATTACAACCATCCCCTCCACACCTTCCCCGTTCAGCGGCGACGACGCAGCGCAGGCCCCTCGAGGCGACGGCGCGGACGGGTGCGCGATGCCGCGCTCGCGATCCTGTGCCGGCGGCAGCCTTGGCATGCTCTCTGCTGCGTTGATTGGCTGGAACCCCGCCACACAACCAGCGAGGAGCGCATGCCAAGGGAGCAGATCGACCTGCACTGCCGGGTCACACACCTGAGCGTCCTCGATGAGGACGGCAATTTCGACGCGGCGCCGCCACCGGCGGCATCGCACCCCTAACCGCCCATCGAACCGACACATGAGAATCCTCGTCGCCGAAGACAATCACATCCTCGCCACCATCCTCGCCGATCATCTCGCCGCCGCCGGCCATGAGGCCGTGCCTGCCTATGAGGGGCGGCTCGCCAGCATCTTTTGCAGGAATCGGGACTTCGACGCCATCGTCATCGATTTTTTGATGCCCGACATCTATGGCATCGACGTGCTGGAGGACCTCCACGCCCGGGGTCGGATGCCCCGCCCCATCATCATCACGGGCTTTCCGGAGCTGCTGGACGAGGTATCACCGCGCCTGGCCGCGATCGGCGCGGACACGGTGATCCTGAAGCCCTTCATCTTCGCGCAAGTGGATGCGGCCTTGGCGCGCATCGCCGAGCCCGATACCGCTTGACTGCCCCTTCTTGACTGCCCCTTCCGCGTCAGCGCCAAGCGCATTGCAGCTGGTTGAGCCCGGTGGCTGCGGCAGCGCGCTCGTCGTGATCCTGCCGCTCGCGAATGCCTCTGCCGGTGATACGGCCGGGCCGGGCAGGCCGACGACGGATGCCCGCGCCGCAGCCGATTCGCCGGCGGCGCTGCCGCCCGGGCCCGGCGAAGGCAGGCAGCGCCACATCCTGCGCATGGCCCGAAGAATGCCCCCAGCGACAACGCAATCACCGAGCGCCGCTTAAGCGCCCGCACCGACCGGCTCGCCCATGGCGCCGCCGGGCGGTGCGGCTTGTGGACGCCGGGGTTATCGCCCGCCCTCGGCGGAGGCGACCTCGCGCTCGGCGTCGAGCCAGTCGTCCATCTCATGACCCGGCGCGAAGCCACGCTGCTCGGCCTTCTGGTAGGCCAGGCGCTCGATGGCATCCTGCCGCGAATCGCCGGAGGCCGGCGGGCTCTCGCCGGCGCTTGCCTCGGCCGCCTCGGTGGTGGTCTGCGGGGTCGCCTCGGCCTGCGGTTTTTGCTCGGGGGTGCCTTTGCTCTTGGCCACGTCTTGCCTCCGTCTCGACTCGTCGAATTGAGATTTGCACCGGTGGCCGCTTTGCGCGTTGCTTACAGAGCAGCCGTCGGCAGGAGGGATTCCTCGGCATCTGCATCACCGCGGAACCCATCGGTGATCAACGCAAGAGATGCACCAGTGCGGGAAGCCCCCAGCTCGCGCCAGCCGGCGCGCGAGGCCGTCGGATCGGCGCCTGCCCCGGGGCGCTATCGCGCCCGAGCGGTGATCGCTTATCCCTGACGACCGTCCAGCCGTCGGACGGGTCTTGCATTCCGCAATTGTGCTTCTGCGAAACGGATCACAGCATTGTTGTTCTCTGTGTGTGTTCTCCCCATTCGCTGGGGCAAAAGACCCGCCATGAGCGCTGACAAGCGCAATGCTGTGCCAGCGCGGCGAAGGCGGTGAAACCTGGCCCCGCGCGATCCATCGATCAGATCAACACTCCCTTGCTGAGGTCGATACCCTGACGCCGCTGGAAGCCGGCGGCCCCCGGGAGCCGCCCCGTTTGCGAGCCGACTGACGCGGGGCGGTCCTCAGGAATACTCCCGTGCTGGTACAGACCTTGCTCGACTGCACCACAGGGCTGCGCGGTGCGCCGGCTCCAGGTCACGCCCCCCGGGTCGGATGCCATGCGCACCACGGAGCCCACCAAACACGCACGCCACCGGCCGCCGTCAGCATGGGAGCTCCGCCGTGACAGCCACGCGGTTCCTGCCCCGGGAACGCCTCCAGACACTGTTCGAGCGCATCGGCGATCTCGGTTATCGCTGCATGGGCCCGCAGGTGCGCGACGGCGCCATCGTCTACGACGACCTGAGCGACGCCGCGGCTCTGCCGGTGGGCATCGGCGCCCACCAGGCACCGGGGCGGTATCGGCTGGAGCACTATGCCCATGCCCGCTGCTTCGCCTGGGCCAACGGCCCGCAGGCGCTGAAGCCCCTGCTGTTCGCGCCCGAGGAGACGCTGTGGCGGGTGACTCGGGACGCCGCCGGCAGGCTCGCCTTCGCGGCCGCGGCGCCGCCGTCGCAGCGCCGCGCCGTCATCGGCGTGCGCGCCTGCGACCTGGCAGCACTCGCGCTCCAGGACGCCCATTTCGCCGGCGACCACGCCGACCCCGGCTACGTCAGCCGCCGCCGCGACCTGCTGCTGGTGGGGGTGGACTGCGGGCACCCCGCGGACACCTGCTTCTGCGCCTCCACCGGCGACGGCCCGGCGGTCAGCAACGGCGCCGACCTGGCGCTGACGGAGCTGGATGCGGGCTTCCTGGTGCGCGCCGGCAGCGCGGCCGGCCGCGCACTCTGCGACGCCCTGCCGCTGCGCGCGCCGAGCGACGCGGAGCTGCACCTGGGCGCGGCCGAGATCGAGCACGCCCGCCAGAGCCAGCGCCGCAGTCTGCCGGCGCGCAACCTGCGCGATGCGCTGTTCGCGAACCTGGATCACCCCCAGTGGGACGACGTCGCCGCCCGCTGCCTCGCCTGCGGCAACTGTGTCGCCGTCTGCCCCACCTGCTTCTGCTCCACCGAGCGCGAGCAGCCGGCCATCGACGGCCGCGAGGCCGCGCGCGTGCGCCTGTGGGACAGCTGCTTCTCCGCCGAGCACAGTTATGTGCACGGGCGGCTGCTGCGGCCGGACACCCGCACGCGCTACCGCCAATGGCTCACCCACAAGCTCGGCGGCTGGCACGACCAGTACGGGCGCTCCGGCTGCGTCGGCTGCGGGCGCTGCATCGCCTGGTGCCCGACGGGCATCGACATCACCCGGGAGGCCACGGCCATCTGCACCGCCGATCAGCCGGAGGGCGAGGCATGAGCACAGCCCCAGCCCCGGACCCGGCGGTCATGGGCCCGCCACAGGAGGCGGAGGTCGTCTCCCGCGACGACGAGGCCCGGGGCCTGTGCACCCTGCACCTGCGCCTGACGGACCCCGCCGCCCGCGCCGCGTTCCGGTTCCAGCCGGGTCAGTTCAACATGCTCTATCTGCCCGCCGTCGGCGGCGTGCCCATTTCCATTGCCTCGGACCCGGCGGAGCCGGAGCACCTGGCCCATACCATCCGCGCCGTGGGCCGCGTCACCCGGGTGCTGGCGACGCTCGGGGCCGGCGACCGCGTCGGCCTGCGCGGCCCCTATGGCCGGGGCTGGCCCCTGCAGGCGGCCGAGGGCCAGGCTGAGCTTCGGGACCTGATCGTCCTCACCGGGGGACTCGGCTGCGCGCCGGTGGTGGCGGCCATCGGCTACGTCACCGCCCGCCGCGAGCGCTTCGGCCGGCTGGTGATCCTGCAGGGTGTCAAGCACGCGGCTGACCTGATCTGGCGCGAGCGCTACGACGCCTGGGCCGAGCTGCCGGACACCGAGGTGCGGCTCGCCGCCGACGAGCCGGACCGCCACTGGCAGGACCATGTCGGCCTGGTGACGGACCTGCTGGACGAGGTGCGCTTTCGCCCGCAGGCGAGCGTCGCCCTGGTCTGCGGGCCCGAGCCCATGATGCTCGCCGGTGCCAAGCGGCTGGTCGAGCTGGGCGTCCCGGCAGAGCACATCTGGCTCAGCCTGGAGCGCGGCTTCCAGTGCGGCGTCGGTCACTGCGGACACTGCCAGCTCGGGCCCTGGCTCGTCTGCCGCGACGGCCCCGTCTTCCGCTGGTCGGAGATCGGCTGGCTGCTGGGCACCAAGGGCTTCTGACCCCATTGGCGCAGGATTGGCGCAGGCACACATGACCACCCCGCCGAAAGCCCCGCTGCCGCCGGCCGATGGCCGCCGCCGACCCCGGCTCGCCGTACACAAGCTCTCCTCCTGCGACGGCTGTCAGCTGGCGCTGCTGAACGCCGGCGAATCCCTGCTGGCGCTGGCCGAGCGCTGCGACATCGTGCATTTCGCCGAGGCGGGCATCCTCGACCTGGACGCCGAGGCGGACATCGCCCTGGTGGAGGGCAGCGTCTCGACGCCCGAAGAGCGAGAGCGCATCCAGGCCATCCGCAGCCGCAGCCGTTGGGTGGTGCCCATGGGCGCCTGTGCCACCGCCGGCGGCCCGCAGGCGCTGCGTAACCTGGCCGACGCGGAGGTCTGGATCGGCTCCGTCTACCCCGAGCCGCAGCACATCCAGGCCCTGCCCACCGCCGATGCGGTGGCGGCGCACGTGGACGTGGAGCTGTCCCTGCCGGGCTGCCCGGTGAGCACGCAGCAGGTGCTCGACGCTCTCGCCACCCTGTTGGCGGGGGCGAGTCCCTTCGCCGAGCAGGACAAGGTCTGCATGGAATGCAAGCGCCGCGGGCAGGTGTGCGTGCTGGTGACCCGGGACGCGCCCTGCCTCGGTCCGGTCACCGTCACCGGCTGCGGGGCGCTGTGTCCCGGCCTGGGGCGCGCCTGCTACGGCTGCTACGGCCCGGCGGAGAACCCGGAAGTGCCGACGCTGGCGCAGCGCTTCGCGGACCTGGGGCTTGCCCCCGACGCCGTGGCCCGGCGCTTCATGTTCCAGCAAAGCGGCGCCGAGCCCTTCCAGCAGGCGGCACAGGACTGGCGCCGACGGGCGCCGGACGGGGCGCCCGGCAATGCGGGCAGCGCGGAGCAGGGCCATGACTGAGCAGACCACGCGCCGCATCGAGGTGCCGGTGCTCGCCCGCGTCGAGGGCGAAGGCGGGCTGGACGTGACCATCCGCGACGGCCGTATCGAGCACCTGGCGCTGCGCATCTTCGAGCCGCCGCGGCTGTTCGAGCAGTTTCTGGTGGGCCATGCCTACGCCGAGATCCCGGAGCTGGTGGCGCGCATCTGCGGCATCTGTCCAGTGGCCTACCAGATGAGCGGCGTCGGCGCCGTGGAGCGGCTGTTCGACCTGGACCCGGCCCCGGACTCGGACAGGGCGCCGGCGCCCTGGGTGCGGCGCATGCGCCGGCTGTTCTATTGCGGCGAATGGATCCAGAGCCACGCCCTGCACATCCACCTGCTGGCGGCGCCGGACTTCCTCGGCTTCGACAGCGCCATGGCCATGGCCGGCAGCTACGGCGCCGAGCTGCGCCGCGGCCTGGCGCTGCAGGCCTTCGGCAACCGCATCATCGAGCTCTTCGGCGCCCGCTCGGTGCACGCTGTGGGTGCCCGGGTCGGCGGCTTCTGGCGGGCGCCGTCGGCGCAGGATGTGGCCGCCGTCGCCGCCGAGGCCGAGCGCGCACTGCCGGCGGCGGAGGCGCTGCTGCGCTGGACCGCCGCCCTGCCCCTTCCCCGGCAGCCGCAGCAGTTCAACTGTGTGTCGCTGCGCCATCCGACGGAGTACCCGATGATGGCCGAGCGCATCGTCGCCGGGTCCGGCCTGGATATCTCGGTGGACGACTTCGAGGCCCACTTCACCGAGCACCAGGTGCCCCACTCCACGGCGCTGCAAGGGCTGCTGGCAGGCGAGCCCTACCTGGTGGGGCCGCTGGCCCGGGTCAACCTGAACCACGACCGCTTACATCCGCGGGTGCAGGACCTGCTGACGGAGATCGGCTTGGAATTCCCGAGCCACGACATGGCGCAGAGCGTCATCGCGCGCGCAGTGGAAATTTTGCAGGCGATGCTGGAGGCGGCGGAGATCCTGGCCGACTACAGCCCAGAAACCCCGGCTCACGCCGAGGCGGCGCCCCGCGCCGGCGTCGCCCGCGGCGCCAGCGAGGCCCCGCGGGGGCTGTTGTGGCACCGCTACGACCTGGACGCGGACGGCATCATCCAGCACGCCCGCATCGTGCCCCCCACCAGCCAGAACCAGGCCCGCATCGAAGCGGACCTCGCCCACACCCTCACCGCCATCGGCCTGGATGCGGACGCCGAGCGCCTGCGGCAGGCGGGTGAGCAAGTCATCCGCAACTACGACCCCTGTATCTCATGCGCCACCCACTTTTTGCGTTTGACCCTGCACCGGTAACCATCGTCGGCCTCGGCTCGCCCTGGGGCGACGACCGGGTGGGCTGGTGCGTGGCCGATGCCCTGGCGGAGTGCCTCGGCCCCGCCCAGGCCCGCATCCTGAAGCTGGACCGCCCCGGCACCGGCCTGTTGGAGCGAATCGCCGGGCGTCACCGCGTCCTGCTGGTGGACGCCGCCGCCACCGGCGCCGCCCCGGGCACGCTGCACGCCGTCCCGGTGGCCGAGCTGGCTACCCGGGAGACGGGCACATCGAGCCATGGGCTGGGTCTGGCCGAGGCGCTGGCCCTCGGCCGCAGTCTGGGCACGCTGCCGCCGGAGCTCGACCTGTACGTCGTCAGCATCGACCCCGCGCATACGCAGCAGAGCGGCTGTGACCTGACACCGGCGGTGGCCGCTGCCGTGGGCCCGCTCACCAATGCGATTTGTCGTCGGCTCGCCGCCGGCGAGGGCTACGCCGGCAAAGCCGCCGGCACGCTGGACTACGCTGAGCTTGGGGTGACCCAGCCATGATCTGGCTGCGCCCGGCCGACGAGCTTGTCCATAACGGCCGGCGCCTAAGCGGGCTCTTCCTCTAAGTGCAATACACCACCCTGCTCGACAAGGGCGGGGCCGGATTCAGCCTCCTCAAAAGGAGCCCATTGGAGGATCCCATGGACCGCAACATCTTCGTGCTCGGCATCGACGAGTTCAATCTCCAGCAGCTGCGCGCCATTCGCAATGCCGACAATTACCGATTCCATTCGCTGCTGAGCTTCGGCGAGGTCAAGGCCCACGGTACCTATCCGTTCCAGTCCATCCTCGACCACGCCCGCGACCGGCTGGAGGGCTTCGCCGGGCGCATCGACGCCATCGTCGGCTACTGGGACTTTCCGGTGACATCCATCGTGCCGGTGCTGTGCCGCGAGCTGGGTCTGCCGTCACCATCGGTGGAGAGCGTCGCCTGCTGCGAGCACAAGTACTGGAGCCGCCTGGAGCAGCAGCGGCTGCTGCCGGACATGGTGCCCAGGTTCGCGTCGGTGGACCCCTTCGACGCGGACGCCGCCGGCAAGGTGGAGCTGGCGTTTCCCTTCTGGCTCAAGCCCGTGAAGGGCACGGATTCGCTGCTCGGCTTCCGCATCCATAACCGGGCCGAGCTCGACGACGCGCTGAGGCAGATCCGCGAGGGCATTGTCCACATCGCCGAGGCCTTCGACACCTTCCTTGCCCATGTGCAGCTGCCCAAGGCCATGGCGGAGACCAGCGGGCGCTATTGCATCGCCGAGAAGCTCATCAAGGGGCGCCAATGCACGGTGTCGGGCTATGTCTATCGGGGCAAGGCCCGGGTCTACGGCATCATCGACTCCATCAATTATCCCAACGGGATGTCATTCCAGCGCTATCAGTACCCCTCCCGCCTGCCCAAGGCGGTGAAGGCGCGGCTGACGGAGGCCTCGATCACCTTGATGGAGGGCATCGGCTACGATCAGGCGGCCTTTAACATCGAGTATTTCTACGACGAGGGTGCGGATGCCATTTCCCTGCTGGAGGTCAATCCGCGCATCTCCCAATCCCACGGCCACCTCTATGAGCAGGTGGACGGGCGGCCCAATCACCAGATCATGGTGGAGCTCGCCCTCGGCGAGGAGCCCTGTGTGCCGCGCCGGCAGGGGCCCTTCGGCTGCGCCGCGGAGTTCCACCTGCGCAAGTTCGAAGACGCCACCGTGGAGCAGGTGCCGAGCGACGCGGAGCTGCGGCGCATCGAGCGCGATTATCCGGGCACCTTCCTCGACATCACGGTGGAGCCCGGCATGCGACTGTCCGACATGATGGAGCAGGACAGCTACAGTTACGACATCGCCCACATCTTCACGGCAGCGCACGACCAGCACGAGCTGCTGGAAAAGTACGACCGGATCGTCGACGCCCTGCCGCTGAAGCTGGGCGATGTGCAAGCCGCCGGCTGATAGGCCGATTGTCAGGCTTCCTGCCGTCGGCGCCGACCGAGACAGGCACGCCCGAGCGCGGCGGCAAGCAGGACTTGCAAAGCCCGCGGCAGAGCGACCCCAGCACAGCGAGGAGGCATCATTGCGCACGGTCACCGAATTCCCGAACGCGGTGCGCGACATCGAGCATACCTGGATCGAAATGGCGGACGGCACCCGCCTGGCCGCCCGGATCTGGCTCCCCGAGGACGCGATGCACCATCCGGTCCCGGCGATCTTCGAGTACATCCCCTACCGCAAGCGCGACTCCATCCGGCTGCGCGATGAGACGATGCACCCCTACTTCGCCGGCCACGGCTATGCGGCCGTGCGCGTGGACCTGCGCGGCAGCGGCGACTCCGAGGGGGTGCTGCGGGACGAGTACCTTGAGCAGGAGCTCGACGACGGCGTCGAGGTGATCCGGTGGCTCGCAGCACAGGACTGGTGCGACGGCAGCGTCGGCATGATCGGCATCTCCTGGGGCGGCTTCAACGGCCTGCAGATCGCGGCCATGCAGCCCGAGGCGCTGAAGGCCGTCATCAGCGTCGCCTCCAGCGACGACCGCTATGCCGACGATGTCCACCACATGCGCGGCTGCCTGCTCGGAGATAACCTGTCCTGGGCCTCCACCATGTTCGCGTACAACAGCCTGCCGCCGGACCCCGCCACCGTCGGCACCCGGTGGCGGGACATGTGGCTGCAGCGGCTGGAGTACAGCGGGCTGTGGCTCGATGAATGGCTGCGTCACCAGCACCGCGACGCCTACTGGCGCCACGGCTCCATCTGCGAGGATTACGGCGCCGTGCGCTGCCCGGTGATGCTGGTCAGCGGCTGGGCGGACGGCTACAGCAACGCCGTCTTCCGGATGCTCGCGAACCTCCAGGTGCCGCGCCTCGGGCTGGTGGGCCCTTGGTCCCACAAGTACCCCCACATCGGCATACCCGGCCCCGCCATCGGCTTCCTGCAGGAGGCGGTGCGCTGGTGGGACCATTGGCTCAAGGGCATCGACAACGATGTCATGGCCGCCCCCATGCTGCGCGCCTGGCTCCAGGACAGCGTGCCGCCGACGACCCGCTATCGGGAGCGCCCGGGACGCTGGGTCGGCGAGCACAGCTGGCCGTCACCGCGCCTGACACCCCTGACGCTGCGACTCGCACCGCATCGCCTGCTGCCCGCGGACGCCGAGGTCGGGGACGCCTCGCAGTATCTGCACTCGCCGCTCGGGCTGGGTCTGTTCGCGGGCAAGTGGTGCTCCTATGCCGCGGCGCCGGACCTGCCCCATGATCAGCGCCAGGAAGACGGCGGCGCGCTCACCTACGACACGGCGCCGCTGACGGAGCCGCTGGAGATCCTCGGCCGCCCGACCGTCACGCTGGAGCTCGCCGCCGACCGCCCCGTCGCCATGGTGGCGGTGCGCCTGTCCGACATCGCCCCGGACAACAAGGCGACGCGGGTGACCTTCGGGCTGCTCAATCTGACCCACCGCGAGTCCAGCAGTGCGCCCACACCCCTGGAGCCCGGCAAGCGCTACCGCGTGGAGGTGCCGCTCAACGAGATCGGCTACGCTTTCCCCCGCGGGCATCGCATCCGCATCGCCGTGTCCACCTCCTACTGGCCCATGGCCTGGCCCGCCCCGGAATCGGTCGGCCTGACCCTCTACCCCGGCAGCAGCCTGCTGAGCCTGCCGGTGCGCCCGCCGTCCGCCGACGACGCCGAGCTGCGGCCCTTCGAGCCCGCCGAGGGCGCGGCGCCCTCGGCCAGCCGCATGCTGACCCCGGGCCAACACACCTGGCGGGTGATTCGGGACCTGGAGACGGACGTGTCGACGCTGGAGGTCATCAACGACAACGGCACGCGGGAGCTCGCGGGCCCGCAGCTGACCGACAGCGTCAAGGCACTGGAGTGGTACAGCTACCGCGGGGACGAGCTCGATTCGCCCCGCGGCGAGACCCTCTGGGAGCGTGCATTGGTCCGGGGCGACTGGAGTGTGCGCACCCGCACCCGCACCGTGCTGACCTGCGACAGCGAGTGCTTCTACCTGCGCGCCGAGCTGGACGCCTGGGAGGGGGACCAGCGCGTCTACTCCCGCAACTGGGACAGCTGCATCCGCCGCGATCTGGTCTAGCCGAATCCCGCGTAGGTCGGACCGACGACAGGAGGCCCGACACTCGGGCTCAGGCGATGGTTACGGCGTCGGACAGATAGACATCCTGCACGGCGTTCAACAGCGCAATGCCGTCCTCCATCGGCTTCTGGAAGGCCTTGCGGCCGGTGATCAGGCCCATGCCGCCGGCGCGTTTGTTGATGACCGCGGTGCGGACCACCTGGTGCAGATCGTCCCGGCCGGACGGTCCGCCGGAGTTGATCATGCCCACGCGGCCCAGGTAGCAGTTGGCGACCTGGTAGCGGACCCGGTCGATGGGATGCTCGCCGGTGAGCACCTCGTACATGCGCGGATGGGTCTTGCCGAAGCCGATGGCCTTGAAGCCGCCGTCGATGGTGGCCTGCTTCTGCTTAACGATGTCGGCCTCGATGGTGGCCCCGAGGTGGTTGGCCTGGCCGGTCAGGTCCGCGGCCGTGTGGTAGTCGGCGTCCTCGGTTTTAAAGGCACTGTTGCGCAGATAGGCCCAGAGCACGGTGGCCATGCCGAGCTCGTGCGCGCGCTGGAAGGCCTCGCTCACCTCGCCGATCTGCCGCCGCGACTCCTCGGAGCCGAAGTACACGGTCGCGCCCACCGCGGCAGCCCCCATGTCGAACGCCTGCTCGACATCGGCGAACAGGGTCTGGTCATAGCTGTTCGGGTAGCTGAGCAGCTCGTTGTGGTTCAGCTTGACGATGAAAGGAATCCTGTGGGCATAGCGGCGGGCGATGGCGCCCAGCACGCCGAGGGTCGAGGCGACGCCGTTGCAGCCGCCTTCCATGGCCAGGCGAACGATGTTCTCCGGGTCGAAATAGAGCGGATTGGGGGCAAAGGAGGCGCCGGCGGAGTGCTCGACCCCCTGGTCCACCGGCAGGATCGACAGATAGCCGCTGCCCCCCAGGCGGCCATGCCCGAACAGCGTCTGCAGATTGCGCAGCACGCTCGGCTTGCGGTCGCCCGCGAGCGAGACCCGATCCACGAAATCCGGCCCGGGCAAGTGCAACAGCGCCTGATCGATGCCCTGGCACCGATGGCTCAACAGGGTTTCGGCCTCGTCGCCGAGGATCTCGGGAATGTCGATCATGATGGGCCTCCGATCATCGCCTTGCGTCCGCGGGCCAGCAGGGTGTCTTCCCACGGGCTCCGCGTCATCGCCACAGCTCTCAGTGTCGTCAGGCGTGCCGGCGGCGGCTTTCGCCGGCGTGCCAAGCTGAGCACAGCAAATCACACGCCAGCCTTCCGCTCTCCTCCGCGGCGCGTCGATTCGCACCGGTTCCCGGCCCTGCCTGTGCCCGGGGCAATTGCACCGCCGACCGGGCCAAATGACCCGCCTTCGGGGCCCCGGCCGCCAGCTGCCCGCGGCCGCACCTGGAACAAAGGCTGCTTGCTCGTCTAGACCGGCCGCTTCGTGCGCTTCGACGGGACCGAGATGCCGTGGTAACCGCCCGCTGTGCCCGCGGTGATCCGCCCTTCGCTGGGCCCGGATTGTGCGCCCAAGCCGAGCCGCATCCATTTCGCGTCAACCCAATGGAGCCTTCATGGACATCACCGACGTTTGGACCGAGCTGGCCATCCCCGGTCAGCGCATCGTCTATCTGATCATGGACGGCCTGGGCGGCCTGGCGGGTGCGGACAGCGGGCACACCGCCCTCGACGCCGCCGACACGCCGAATCTCGACGCACTGGCGCGGGACTCATCCTGCGGGCTGCTGGAGATTGTCGGCCCCGGCATCACGCCCGGCAGCGGCCCGGGCCACCTGGCACTGTTCGGCTACGACCCGCTGCGCTGGCGCATCGGCCGCGGGGTGCTCTCGGCGCTGGGCATCGACTTTCCGCTGGAGCCGGGGGACCTCGCCGCCCGCGTCAACTTCGCCACCCTGGACGACGCAGGCAACATCACCGATCGCCGCGCGGGGCGCATCCCGACGGACCTGAACCGCCGGCTCTGCGACAAGGTCAAGTCCGCCGTGCAGATGGACTTCGACGGTGAGCTCTTCTTCGAGCCCGAGTCGGAGCATCGTGCCGTGCTGGTGCTGCGCGGCGAGGGCCTGAGCGACGACCTGCCGGACACCGACCCCCAGGCCACCGGCCGGCCGCCGGTGGACATGACGCCCAACAGCGATGCCGCAGAGAAGAGCGCGGCGCTGGTGGCCGGCTTCCTGGAGCAGGCCCATGCGGCGCTGGCGGACGAGTCGCCCGCGAACGGCCTGCTGCTGCGCGGCTTCCAGCGCCACGAGCCGCTGCCGGGGCTCAAGCAGCGCTTCGGCCTGCGCGGCCTCTGCCTCGCCGAGTACCCGATGTACCGCGGCCTGGCCCGTCTGCTGGGCATGGAGGTGGCACCCAAGCCCGAGGGCATCGACGGCCTATTCGGTGCCGCCGAGCAGCGCCTGGGTGACGACTTCGACTTCTTCTTTCTGCACGTCAAAGGCACCGACTCCGCGGGCGAGGATGGCGACCTGGCGCGCAAGGCCGACGTCATCGAGGCGGTGGAGCACCAGCTGCCGCGGCTGCTGGCGCTGCGCCCGGACGTGCTGGTCATCACCGGCGACCACTCCACCCCGGCGTCCATGGCCTCCCACAGCTGGCATCCGGTGCCCGTGCTGCTGCACGCCCGGCACGCCCGCCGCGGCAGCGCTGAGCGCTTCGACGAGACCGCCTGCCTGGCCGGCGCCCTGGGCCTGCGCCGCGGCGTGGACCTGATGGGCCTCGCCCTCGGAAACGCCGGGCGCCTCAAGAAATTCGGAGCCTGAGCAGACATCAACCGCCGGGCCATCGGCGCGATCCCCGGCGAGTCGCGGCTGGAGATCGTCCCCGGCGCGACCCGCCCGTTCGAAGAAGCCGGCAGGCTCGACAGCGTCGGGCTGCTGGCCAGGGATTGGTTTCTGAGCCACTTCGCCGGCACGGACGAGTCCGGCGAGCGGGGGCGCTGAGGGCCTTTCGCCGGCGCGGCTTTGCGCCCTGGAAGCCATCGCGGCCAGAGCCCGCTCCCACGGCTGCTTCGCACACCGGGGTGCTCGTTCCCGGGCTCCGCCCGGGAATGCGGCCGCGAGGCTCTGCCTCGCCAGAGGCCGCACGGGAGGCCGATCCTCCGGGCCGGGCTCCCTGGCAGAGCCAGGGAGCCAGTTGCATCAGTTGGATGCGAGCGCTACCAACCCTTATCGATCTCGATCACCCCCGGCTCGCCTGCATAATTCCGCGCGCTGGACCAGCGCCAGTGCTCGGGCAGGTCCACATAGCCGCGCTTGACCGGATTGTGGTGGATGTAGTCGAGCTTCTGGCGCATGACCATCTCGCTCTCGATGCGCTTGGGGTGGCTGCCTTCCTCCCAGAGCTGATAGGTGGCGTCCGCTTTGTGGCGACGTTTGAAGAGCGCCAGCAGATCCAGCAGCGTCTGCACCCTGGCCGCCTGCAGCAGGTCAATGATCTGCCGGGCGGTGTGCGACTTGAACCGGCGCATGAGTCCCGGCAGGCCGGGGGCACCGGCGACCAGGTGCAGGTGGTTCTCAAGGATCACATAACCGTGCAGGCGCAGGCCCTCGTGCTGCTGCAGCCAGCGCCAGGAGTCGAGCAGGATTTCCACGGTGTCCGAGCGCGTGAAGACCGGCAGCCAGTGGTTCACCGTCATGGTCATGAAGTAGGGCGCGTCGTCGCCCACAAAGCGGTAGCGGCTGCGGGGCATCGTCGGTCTCCTCCGTCCCGGGCTCCGCCCGGGAATGCGGTTAGCCTACATAGAGCAGTTCAGAGTTGCTGAACGCAGCCTAACTTGCTGAAATCCCGGCACAAGGAGGTGCCCATGAACG
>NZ_CAJXYK010000074.1 GCF_913063425.1 uncultured Thiohalocapsa sp. | reverse complement strand
TTCGGCTCCCTGCAACGCCGCATGGCGCGTCCGGAGGCGTCCGCAGCAGGTCGGTGGGTTTCTTCACGACCTCTCAGTCCGCATGCTCGACAACGATCTGGCTGGTGGCTGCGGCCAGTGCGGGGTCCATCTCGGCGAGCAGGTGCAGGTGTCTGCCGGGCTCAAAGCTCGCGCCGCGCAGCAGCGTCATATAGAGGTGCCGCTCACTGCCGTCCGCCGCCCGCAGGATGAGACGGATGGGTGCCGGACCGCCGAGCATCCACCGCTCTGTGGCCTGCACCGGCTCGGTGATCTGCAACAGCAGCTCCACACGCCCGTCGTCCAGGTCCAGTGCCTTGTGGGCAATCCGGAAGGGGCGCCCGCGCAGGTCATCGCCCAGGACCCAGGCGATGCCGCCGGGCTCCGACGCCGCCGTATCGCCCCGGTCTGCCTCCAGCGCGGTAACCCGCTCGGTGAGTACGCGGACCTTGGCCTCCAGCAGCTCGATGCGCTCGGCGGGCGTTTGTCCTGCAACCGCCGGCAGCGCAACGGCAGCACCGAGGAGAGCTGGGGCGGATAAGCGCGGCGCATACGCCACCGGGTGAGGCGCCCCGACGGCGGTTTGCCGCAAGCCTTGGCGTGCATCTCCGGCGGCGGAGGATCGCGGCGGGGATGCCGCTCCCACAATGCGCCGGCGCTGGCTCAGCACGCCCATCAAGCCCCGAACCGCGTCACCCGGCCCGGGTCCGGCGTGCGCCCGGCGATGAGCTCGGTGAGCACATAGTGGATGGCGTCGGCCTGTGGCGGGCAGCCGGGCACGAAGATGTCCACGTCCACCACTCCGTGCACCGGCCGCACGGTGGCCAGCAGCTGCGGCACGCCGTCGGTGGGGATCTGCGGGTTCAGGTCCACGTTGTCGCGGTAGCTGCGCTCGATGACATCATCCAGCTTGAACGGGTTGCGCATGGCGGGGACGTTACCGTTGACGGCGCAGTCGCCGAGGCTCAGCAGCAGCTTGCAGCGGGCGCGGAATTCCCGGGCCTTGTGCAGGTCCTCGTCGTTGCTGATGGAGCCCTCCAGGATGCCTAAGTCCACCTGTTCAGGCAGCGCTTTCGCATCCACGAAGGGGCTGTAGACGATGTCGATCTGATCGGCCAGGTCCACCAGCCGCTCGTCCATGTCCAGAAAGGACATGTGGCAGCCGGAGCAGCCGTCCAGCCAAGTGGTGGCGACCGTGACTTTCGTGCGGCCTTTGCTGCCGTCTGGACTCATCGATGACTCCTCCGCCGCGCCAGGATGGACAGGAACTGCTGGTCTTTGACCATTTCGCCGACGGAAGTGCCCTGCTTCACCAGCGCGCCGGTGGGGCACACCTGCACGCACTTGCCGCAGCTGGTGCAGCTGTCGCTCTCGCCCCAGGGCTTGGCCAGGTCGGTCACCACCTGGCAGCCGCTGCCGCGGCCCATGACGTCCCAGGTGTGGGCGCCCTCGATCTCGTCGCAGACCCGCACGCAGCGGGTGCAGAGCACGCAGCGGTTGTGGTCCACCCGGAACATCTCGTGGCTGGAGTCCACGCTGTAGCCGGTGTTGCGGTAGGGCATGCGCACATGGTCCACCCCGCAGGTCTGTGCCAGCCATTGCAGCTCGCAGTGGCCGTTGGACACGCACACGGAGCAGACATGGTTGCGCTCGGCGAACAGCAGCTCCACCAGGGTGCGGCGGTAGCGCTGGAGCCTGTCGCTGTTGGTCTGCACCGACATGCCCTCGCGCACCCGGGTGGCGCAGGCCGCCTGAAGCCGCGGGCCGCCGTCCACCTCGACCACGCAGAGCCGGCAGGCGCCGACGACGGACAGGCCCTCCATCCAGCACAGGCTCGGGATGGGGATCTTGTTCTCCCGGCACACTTCGATGACGGTCTCTTCCTCGCGGGCGGACAGTTGCTGACCGTCGATGGTCAGGGTGACGACGCGGACATTGGTTTGCGGGGCGGGCAGGGGCATGGGGCGTCCTCGTCCGGGGGGTTGGGTGGGTGCGCTGGGTGATGACGGGCGCGCTCAGCTGAGCTTCATGATGATCTGTTTCGCCGGTCCGGTGACACGCCTCGCGTCGCCAGCCTGCGCAAAGCCGGTCATCCGCCGGCATCATCCACCAGATCGAGCCGTCGCTCGACCCGGGTCAGTCGTTCCTTGATGGTATCGATGCTGACTTGTTGCCGGGCAACGTCCTCCTGCGTGAAAACCAGATCGCGCTTCGTGCCCAAGACCGCGGCCTTCAGACTGCTGACCCGCGATTGAAGCTCGCGGATCTCGTGGACGCTGCTGGCCTGGCCTGCGCGCAGGCCGCGCAGGTGCTCCAGAATCAGGTTCTCGACGTTCTCGGTCATGTCACTCGTGCCGATTGTGCGGCCGCGTCACCCCAGCTTCTCCTCGTACTCATGCCGGAAATACCGCAGCGTCGACAGCACCGGGTTCGGCGCCGTCTGCCCGAGGCCGCAGAGGCTGGTCGCCTGCACCACGTCACACAGCTCCTCCAGCAGCTCCAGGTCCGCACGGGTGGCCTCGGCCTTGGCGATGCGGTCCAGCAGCCCGTGCATCTGCTGGGTGCCGGCGCGGCAGGGAACGCACTTGCCGCAGGACTCGTCCATGCAGAACTCCATGAAGAAGCGGGCGACATCGACCATGTTGGAGGTCTCGTCCATGACGATCATGCCGCCCGAGCCCATCATGGTGCCGAGCGTCTTCAGGCTGTCGTAGTCCACCGGGATGTCCAGGTGCGCCTCCGGTACGCAGCCGCCGGAGGGGCCGCCGGTCTGCACGGCCTTGAAGGCCCGGCCGCCCGGGATGCCGCCGCCGATGTCGAAGATGATGTCCCGCAGCGTGATGCCCATGTCGACCTCGATGAGCCCGCCGTTGACGATGTTGCCGGCCAGCGCGAAGACCTTGGTGCCCTTGGACTTCTCGGTGCCGATGCCGGCAAACCAGTCGCCCCCGTTGCTGATGATGGGCGCGATGTTGGCGTAGGTCTCGACGTTGTTGATGAGCGTCGGGTGGCCCCAGAGGCCGTACTCCGCAGGATAGGGCGGGCGTGGACGGGGATGGCCGCGGCCGCCTTCGATGGAGGCCATCAGCGCTGTCTCCTCGCCGCAGACGAAGGCGCCGGCGCCAAGGCGAATCTCCACGTCGAAATTGAACTGGGTCTCGCAGATGTGGTTGCCGAGGAAGCCGGAGCGCTTGGCCTTGCGGATGGCGGTCTTGAGCCGCTCCACTGCCAGCGGGTACTCAGCACGGATGTAGATGTAGCCCTTGTTGGCGCCGACGGCGTAGGCGGCGATGGCCATGCCCTCCAGCAGCCGGTGCGGGTCCGACTCCAGCACGGCGCGGTCCATGAAGGCGCCGGGGTCGCCTTCGTCCGCGTTGCAGATAACGTATTTTTGCCCTTCGGGCATCTTGGATACCGTGGACCACTTGAGGCCGGTGGGGTAACCGCCGCCGCCGCGTCCGCGTAATCCGCTTGTGGTGACCTCGTTGATGACCTCCTGCGGCGTCATCTCCGTCAGCGCCTGCACCATGGCCGCATAGCCGCCGACGGCGACATAACCCTTGAAGCTGTCCGGGTCGACGATGCCGGAGTTCTCGCGCACGATCCACCGCTGGCGTGCGAAGAAGGGCTGGTCGCTCGGGCAGTGCAGGCGCGCCACAGGGCCGGCGCCCGGTTTGCGTGCGCTGGCGAGAATCTCACCGGCATCGTCCGCTGCCACCTCCCGGTACAGGGTGGACTCGCGCAGGTCGGCGCCCGGCTCCGCCACCGCCACCATGGGGCCGACGGAGCAGAGCCCCATGCAGCCGACGCCTTTGATCCTGCAGCTGTGCTCGCCGTCTGCCGGCGGCTCTGCGGCGGCCGCGTTGAGCCCATGGATGACGCCGGGGGCGCCCGAGGAGTGACAGGCGGTGGCGACGCAGACGCGGATTTCGCGGTCCGCCTCGCCCAGCTCGATGCGGTACTTGGCCGCGAGGTCTTCGAGGTCGTCCAGATTCATTCGGCGATCTCCTGTGCGAGGCGGTCGCAGAAGGCGTCCGGGCCGAGCTTGCCAATGACTTTGCCGTCCACCACCACGGCCGGCGCGAGCCCGCAGGCCCCCACGCAGCGCGCGGTGAGCACGGACAGGGCCTTGTCTGCCGTGGTCTCGCCCGGGGCAGCGCCGAAGCGCGCTTCGATGCCCTCGATGAGGGCGCCGGCACCCTTGATGTAGCAGGCTGTGCCGGTGCACACCACGCAGGCATGCCGGCCCTGGGGCTTCAGCATGAACAGGTGGTAGAAGGTCGCGACGCCGTAGACCTTGCTGAGCGGCAGATCCAGGGAATCCGCCACAAAGGTCATGGCCTCTTCGTCCAGGAAGCCGAAGGCGTCCTGCACCGCGTGCAGGGCTTCGATGAGCGCGTGCCCGGCATAGCCGTTGCGGCGCATGGTGGCGTTGACTAGCTTCCAGCGCTTGTCGTTACTGGGCAGATCCGGGCGTTCTCGCTGCATGAAGGGCTCCCACGTGGCTGCCGGGGCGCGCCCTCGGGTGGATGCCCGTGGCGGCGCGCGCGTGGTCATTAAAACGCGCTGCGCCGCATTGTCAAAATAAAGATTCAATGACCGCCAACGGTGCGGCATCCGCGACGACGCGCTCCCCTTGCACCGCTAGCGTGCGGTGGTGAGCGGCGTTGCGACCTGGCTATACTGCCCCGGCCGCGCCCATGCGCAGCCCGAGCAACGGCGCCCCCCGGCCAGCCGGGCTGTCGCCGCCCACATCCGCAGCCCCACCCCCACGCGACCTGCCAGCGCCGATGACGGATCTCCATCAGCATGCGCCACAGCCCAGCTCGGAGCCCGAGACCTCGGCGTCCGGCGGGCATCCAGCCGACGGCGGCAACCCCCGCGGGCGCCGGCGCCGGCGCGGCATCTACCTGCTGCCCAATCTCTTCACCACGGCGGCGCTCTTCGCTGGCTTCTATGCCGTGCTCTCGGCCAACGCCGGGCGCTTCGAGGCGGCGGCGCTCGCCATTTTTGCGGCCATGCTGCTGGATGGCTTCGACGGGCGCATCGCCCGCATGACCAACACCCAGACCGACTTCGGCGCCGAGTTCGACAGCCTCTCGGACATGGTGGCCTTCGGCGTGGCGCCGGCGCTGGTGGCCTACGAGTGGGCGCTGGGCGGGCTCGGCAAGCTCGGCTGGCTCGCCGCCTTCGTCTACACCGCCGGCGCGGCGCTCAGGCTTGCCCGCTTCAACACCCAGATCGGCATCGCCGACAAGCGCTACTTCCAGGGGCTGCCCAGTCCATCGGCGGCGGCCATCATCGCGGCGTCCGTGTGGATCGGTGTGGACAACGACATCGCCGGCGGCAGCGTGGGGCTGCTGGTGGGGCTGTTCACCGCGGGCGCCGGCCTGCTCATGGTGAGCAACTTCCGCTACCACAGCTTCAAGCTCCTGGACCTGCACGGGCAGGTGCCCTTCATGGTGCTGGTGGTGGTGATGCTGGGCTTCGCGCTGGTGGTGCTGGACCCGCCCATCGTCTTGTTTCTGCTGTTCTTCGGCTACGCCCTGTCCGGGCCGGTGCTGACACTGATCCAGCGCCGGCGTCGCCGCGGCCGCCGGCGGCGGGAGCCGGCCCCCGGGCGCCGCTGAGGCCGCATCCACGGCGCCGCTGACCGCACGCCGGGGGGCGGCTTCGCAGCGCCAGACCTGTTCCGCCACACTTGTTCCGCCAAACCTGTTCAGAATCAGGCCCGGTGCCCGCGGTGGCCTGCCTGAGCACGAGTCCGGCCTTTGCAGGCCCGGTTCTTGCGTTGGATCATTATCCCGCCGCACCGAGCCCGGTAGCGTGAACCCAGGCGGGCCGGTCCGGTCCAGGTTTCTTGAAGTGAGCACGAGAAGGCCCTGATGAGTGGCATCCTGAATCCCTGCCGCAGTGAGGCGGGCGCGCGGTGGCTGTTGCTGCTGCTGGCGCTGCTGTCTTCGGTGGCGCCCAGCGGCGTGCTCGGCGCCGACGGCGCCGAGAATCCAATGCCCGGCTGGATACCGGCGCCCATCGGCTATCCGCCGCCGGGGTCGGGCTACGTACCCAGGGTGGGTCCGCAGTATCCGGGCGCAGCCCCGCCCGTGCCAGCACCACCCGCACCTGTGCAGCCGGCGCAGCAGCTGCCTGTCGGGGCGGCGCCGGCCATCGAGCCGCCGGTGTCCCAGTCCGGTCCGGCAGCCCCGCCGGCGCCGCGTGCTCAAACCCAGCTGCGGGCGCCCACGCAAGAGCCCGGTGCGCACACGGTTGCCGCACCGCCCGCCGCCGGCAGTGCCGGCACGGGCCCGGCGCCGGTGTCCGCCGTAAGCGTCGCGGAGCCCCCGGCTTCGCCGACGCCGCCGCCGGCATCGGCACAGGCCCGCGCGGTCGCGCAGGCAGCACCGGAGGGCGCCTATCCGGATGTGACGCCGGACACCGCGGACGCTGCCGACGGCGCAGCCGCCCAGGTGGCCGACGCCGGCGCGGACAGCGCATCCGGCCTCACCAGCGGCGACAGCCCCGAATGCATGCGCTGCCACTGGATGGAGACCATGGCCTACCGCGACCGGGAGACGCGGGAGATCGTGAATCTCTCCATCGACCGCGATGCCTATGAGCACTCGGTGCACCACGAGCTCGCCTGCCGCGACTGCCACGACCGCGGCTACAAGCACTATCCGCACCGCACCAGCAGTGCGGACGAAAATCTGCAATGCGTCGAGTGCCACGAAGACCGCCAGGGCGACGAGCATCACCAGCCGCCGAAGCTCGACGCATTCGCCATCCAGTACCAGGACAGTGTGCACGCCAAGCAGGACGAGGAGCCCTTCAGCTGCTTCTCCTGCCACAACCCGCACAGGTTCCGTCCACTGCCCAACGACACGCCGGTGCCGCAGGTGGTGGCCGCCAACAACAACCTCTGTCTGGACTGCCACACCGAGCTGCGCTCGCCGGTGCCCAAGGGCCACGACTGGCTGCCGCGCCCGCAGCAGCACTGGGCCGCGGTGCGCTGCATCGACTGCCACACGCCGGTGGAGGGACGCGACCTCTATGCTCCCTCGCACGAGATGCTGGGGGCCGAGGAGAGCAACCAGAACTGCGTCGAATGCCACAGCCAGGGCGGGCAGCTGCTGGCCCAGCTGTATGTGCACCGCGCGGAGCAAGAGCGTGAACAGGAGGGTTTCCTCGCCCACGCCATCTACAACGATGCCTATATCATCGGCATGAGCCGCAGCCCGCTCATCGACCTGATCGGGCTCGCCATCGTCGGGCTGATGGTCATCGGCATCGGCGCCCACGGCTTCGGCCGGTATCTGGCCCACAAGCGTCAGCAGGAGGCCCAATGAGCACGCTCTACCTCTACCCCGTCTGGCTCAGGCTCTGGCACTGGCTGAACGCCCTGCTGTTCTTCGCGTCGCTGGTGACGGGCATCAGCATGCACTTTGCGCTCAGCTGGCTGGTTCCGTTGGACGTCGCCGTGCCGGTGCACAACACCAGCGGCATCCTGCTGACCGTCTCCTGGGTGCTGTTCCTCCTCGGCAACCTCATCGGCGGTAACGGCAAGCACTATCTGGTCAATATCCGGACATTGCCGATGGACCTCTTCCGCCAGGTGCGCTACTACGTCTACGGCATCTTCGTGAACGAGCCGCATCCCTTCCACGTGAGCGCCGAGCACAAGCTGAATGCGCTTCAGACCCTGAGCTACGTCGGCGTCATGTACGGGCTGATGCCGCTGCTCATCATCAGCGGCTGGGCCTTCCTGTTCTCCGGCGAGCTGCCGGAGACCGTCTTCGGCTTCGGCACCATCTGGGTGGTGGCCATGGCACACCTGCTGCTGGCGTGGATGATGCTGCTGTTCCTGGTGGTGCATGTGTACATCATCACCACCGGCGAGACGCCCACCACCAACCTCAAGGCCATGATCACCGGCTGGCACAAAGAGGGTGCGCGTGACGAGGGGCAGGGTGCGCGGGACGGCGCCGCTGCCGACACGCGCTGACGCCCCGTACAATCCAGGCAACCTTTTCAAGACAGCCGAGCCGTAACCGGACCTCTGCCACACCATGAACACCTCCGCACAAGCCAATGCCAAACTGCCGCGGGCCGGCCGCTGGGTGCTGATCGGCATCGCCGTGCTCGCGGTGGGCTATCTGCTCTACAAGCTGGTGTATCCCATCGCCTTCGATCTCTACACCGGCGTCACCAACGCCCCGCTCACCTATCCGAACAGCGAGACCCTGTCCGACGCCGAGCTCGAGCAGCTGGCGCTGGAGCTCACCGAGGACGCGCGGCGCAGCCGTGCCGAGGCGGCGGTGGCGCCGGACCAGGACCCGTTCGCCCGCGAGCTGAAGGTCGAGATGCTGATGCACACGCCCTCCTTTGTGGAGGACACGGAGTACAGCCACATCAAGTACTTCCGTGACGCCGGCATCCGCACCTACGAAGGGCCCGCCACCTGCCTGACCTGCCACGAGACCATGCAGGTGCAGCACGGCGACGGCAGCCTGGAGACTGTCGATACCCTGAGCGACATCGTCAACTCTGTGCACTTCAAGTTCCAGAGCGCCAAGGCCGGCGGCTTTTCCACCTACGGCTACGACGGGCGCCTGGTGAACGCCCCCGACAGCCGGCAGATCCCCGTCGGCAAGATCAACCGCGCCTGCGGCATCCCCGGCAGCTTCTCCTGGACCGGCTGGGCCGCGCTGGTGGAAACACAACCGCATTCACCGCCCAGCACTGAGCCGCCGCGCACCGAGATCACGCAGGTGTCCACCGGGGCGTCAGACCCGCACGGCGGCGAGAAGGTGCTGCGCAGCGAGGGCTGCGGGCAGTGCCACATCGGCGGCAACTACCACCCGGCCACCGAGAAGATGATGCCGGTGGGGGACGTGCCGCAGACGGCGAAGCAGGGCATCGACTGCCTCATCTGCCATTCGCGCGAGTACGACATGAACCAGCGCTACGTCATCCAGGACGAGTACGGCATGCGCTGGAACCAGGACCGCAGCATGCGCGCGGCGCTGACGGTGGGGCAGACCACGAAAGAGAACTGCCTCAACTGCCACCAGCACAACATGGGCGGCGATACCTATGTGCATAACGTCGCCGCCAAGAGCCTTGGCGAGAAGCACCAGCGCATCCTGCATTCCGGCGCCAAGCGCGGGAATCCCTTCAGCCCGGAGCACGACGCCCACGCGGCGGCCAACATCCAGTGCACCGACTGCCATGTGCCGGAAGGGCACAAGATCCCGCGCGGGCGCATGGGCGTGGACCTGGTGGCCAACGACCTGCCGGAGAAGGACGTCACCTGTGAAAGCTGCCACAGCAAGACACCGCACAATGCCTCCGAGCATCGCGCGCTGCTGAACGGGCACATCGCCCGCCTCGCCTGCGAGACCTGCCACATCAAGCAGCTGCAGGACGACAATGTCATCCTGCGCGACTGGGTGCACCCCACGTGGAACGAGGAAGAAGGCCTCTGGGAGTTCACCGACGTCTACAAGTCCGGCGAGCCGGGCAAGGGCATCATTTACCTGTGGTTCAACGGCAACGGCACTTTCCTCGCCAATGCGCTCGGCAGCAACCCGGAGGGCGACGGCAACTACAACCCGCTCATGCAGCAGATGGCCGAGATCACGGACCCGGAGATCATCGCCGCCGTCCGCGCCAAGGCCGAGGAGCTGAAGCAGACCTACCCGGACCTGGACGTGGAGCAGTACGTAACAGCCGCCACCCAGCCCCTGTCGCAGCTCTCGCCGGAGATGCTGGAGAAGCGCAAGCAGATGATCGCGCAGAACCTGAAGGCGGCCATGGAAAGCGGGGAAAGCCGCATCTACCCGTTCAAGCCCTTCAACGCCATGATGTATGAGGACATGACCAACCAGGGGCCGTTCGGGGCCATGATCCTGCCCTTCGACTATGCCACCTACTATGAGCAGGGTGACCCGCTTCAGGCCATGAAGGTCGCCATCCAGGACCCGATCGTCAAGCGCATGTACCAGGAGCCCTTCAAGCTCTACATGATGGATGAGTTCATGGCCTATTTTGGTGTCGAGGGCGGCTGGAAGACCGAGTTCCCCATCAAGCGGGACGGCAGCATGCCCAACGTGAAGGCGAACTGGATGCGCCAGATGGGCACGCTCATGGTCAACCACGGCATCGAGCGCCAGGGCCACACCTGCAAAGACTGCCACAGCCCCGACGGCATCCTCGACTACGCCGCGCTGGGCTACCCGCCCGAGCGCGTCAAGGAGCTCTCGTCCATGGACATCGCCAAAGAAGTGGACGAGGACTTCGCCGTGGAGCCCGCGGCGGCCGAGGGCGCGGAGCTGTCGGCGCGGCGCTGATCCGCCCGCCCGCCGTGGGGAGGGACCCCCGCAAGGCTGCGTCGTCTGAGGCCCGGCGATCACTGCCTGATCTGCGCACCGCGGTGCGCGCTGTGCGGGGTGTCGGCTGACGTCGGCCTACCCAAAAGCGGCCACCCCGGTTGCGCAGTTCTGCGCCAGTTTGTCGTTGCAGCGGCTGGAGTCCCAGACCGCTGCGGCATGGAGGTCGATGGGCGTCGCGGTCAATCCTCGCGGCCCACCCGCCCCCGCATCTGCTTGGTCCGCGCCCGCTGCTTCTTCTCGTCCACGCGCCGGGCCTTGGCGGCGCGGGACGGCTTGGTGGGGCGGCGGGGCTTGGGGACGTGGCTCGCCTTGGCGATCAGCGCCACCAGGCGCTCGCGGGCATCGGTGCGGTTGCGCTCGCGGGTGCGGTGGCGGTGGGCGTGGATGGTGAGCACGCCGTCGGAGTCCACACGGGAGCCGGCGAGCTTCTCCAGGCGCGCCCGCACACCCGCGGGCAGTGAGGGCGAGCGGCGCACGTCGAAGCGCAGCTGCACCGCGGTTTCGACCTTGTTGACGTTCTGCCCGCCGGGGCCGGGCGCGCGCACGAAGCGCTCGCTGAGCTCGTCCTCGTCGATGGCGATGTCGGGGGTGATGTGCAGGGTCATCTCGGCTGTCCCTTGTCGGTTCACGCAGCGACGGCCGCACCCGGCCTCGGCGGCTCCTGTCGCCCACCGCGGGCGCCCTCAGGCCGGCCCCAGGGCGCCCGTGTCGAGCAGCGGCTCAAGGTATCGCGCCACGGCCTCGTCCGTATGGCTGCCGATGCGCGGAACGTCCGGCAGGGCCTGGTGCAGTCGCTGATCGGCGTTGTCCATCAGCAGCGCCAGGCCGCCGCCGTCGGCAATCAGCCGGAGCATTTCCAGGTCGTTGAGGCCGTCGCCGAAGCAGACGACCTCGGCCGCCGTCAGCCCCAGGTCATCGAGCAGCCCGGCCAGAGCCGCGCCCTTGCTTACACCGGGGGCCAGCACCTCCAGCGTCTGCGGCAGCGAGAAGGTGGTGCCGACGGTCTCGCCGCAGCGGGCAAGGACCTCCTGCTCCAGCGCCAGCAGGTGCTGGTGCTCGCCATGGTAGATGACCTTGAGCACATCGGCGCCGTCCAGCGCCGCGAAGTCTGCCATCTGGTAGTGGAAGCCCGAGTCCTGGTGATAGCGCAGCAGGCTCGGGTCCGGCTGTTCCACGAGCCAGGCGTCGGTCAGAAAGACGTTGGTGTGCACGTTGCGGAACAGCGGGTCGCGCAGTAGGAAGTCGAGCGGTGCCCTTGGCAGCCGGGTGGCCTGCACGAGGCGGCCGTCCGCGGCATTGACGGCGGCGCCGTTGCAGCTGACGAGGTAGCCGTGCGCCGATGGCGCCGTTGCGCTGTGGGAGCGCCGTCCCCGGCGCGACGGGGTGGCCACGGGCTCGGTCGCGGCCGGCATGCCGCTCCCACGGCCGGCATTGCCTGCCGTATCGAGCTGAGCGTCCAGGCGGCTCGCCAGCGAGTCGGCGAGCACGCGGATGTCCAGGAAGTGCCGCCCGGAGGCCAGCACCAGACCCACACCCGCCGCCCGCACCCGGCCCAGCACGGCCCGCGTATAATCGCCGAGGCGATGGTCCGCGCCCAGCAGGGTGCCGTCCAGGTCGGAGACCACCAGCTTGTACATCTCTCTGCGGCCTCTGTCGGGGTCTGCAATCGGGGTGCAGCTTGGGCGAGGCCGGGATGCATGTCCAGCCCCGGCGGCCCGGTTGCGCCGCTACCCCGCCGCCGCATCCAATCTGCTGCCAGTCAGAGCCATGTCCCTGCCGTCCCCGCCACCGGTGAGCTTTGGCTCCCGACCTCTGTTGCTGCGCCTCGGTGCGCTCGCCGCCCTGGTGCTGCTGATCTTGTCCGGCTGTGGCCCCAAGGAGCACACGCTCGACCTCGTCGGCCGCACCATGGGCACCAGCTGGAGCGTGCAGGTGCCGCGCCCGCCCGCGGGTCTGGACGATGCGGCGCTGTATGCGTCCATCACCGCGGTGCTCGCCGAGGTGAACGAGCGCATGTCCACCTATCAGGCCGACTCGGAGCTCTCGCGCTTCAACGCCGCGGAGACCACGGATTGGTTTCCGGTCTCCGCCGAGCTGGTGCGGCTCACGGATACGGCGCTCGCCGTCAGCACCCTCACCGACGGCGCCTTCGACGTCACCGTGGGTCCGCTGGTGAACCTCTGGGGCTTCGGGCCGGAGGTGAAGGCCGAGCAGCTGCCGGCGCAGGCCGAGATCGATGCCGCCCTGGCCCGCGTCGGCTGGGACCTGCTCCACACCCGCGCCGAGCCGCCGGCGCTGCGCAAGGACCGGACCGACCTCTACGTGGACCTCTCCGCCATCGCCAAGGGCCATGGCGTGGACCGCATGGCCGCCGTGCTGGAGGACGCCGGCATCACCGACTATCTGGTGGAGATCGGCGGCGAGCTGCGCGGGCGCGGCCGCAACGCCGAGGGCGAGCCCTGGCGCATCGCCATCGAGCGCCCGGACGCCGGGCGCCGCGCCGTGCTGCGGGTGGTGGCGCTGACGGACCTGGGCATGGCCACCTCCGGCGACTATCGCAACTTCTTCGAGCTGGACGGCGAGCGCTACTCCCACACCATCGACCCCGCCACGGGTAGGCCCGTGGACCACCAGCTCGCCTCGGTGACGGTGCTCGCCGAGCGCTGCGCCGAGGCCGACGCCTGGGCCACGGCCCTGCTGGTGCTGGGGCCGGAACGGGGCATGACTATCGCCAACGACCGCGGCCTCATCGCGCTCTTCGTGGAGCGCTTCGGCGATGAGCTGCGGGTGACGGAGAGCACCGCCTTTGCGGGGATGGCGGGCGGATAGGCCCCAGCGTCGTCAGCGCCTGCTTGCGACGCCATCGCTGCGGCATCGAGCCGCAGCGGCGGCGGGCCGAGTGAAACTCGGCGGCCCCAGGGCGGGACGAGCCTGGGGGCGCCGAGTTTCACTCGGCCCCATCCGGGGCGGGCTCGATACCCACCCCGGATGCGCCGAGAGGGACGCAGCCCGCGCTGCACGCCAGTATCAGGGCGCCTCCTCCAGCCAGTCCTGCGGCACCAGGAAGCGGTCGTAGAGCTCGGCTTCCGGGCTGTCCGGCGCCGGGTGCCAGTCGTAGCGGAAGCTCACCTGCGGCGGCAGGGACATGAGGATGGACTCGGTGCGCCCGCCGGATTGCAGGCCGAACAGGGTGCCGCGGTCGTAGACCAGGTTGAACTCCACGTAGCGCCCGCGCCGGTAGCACTGGAAGTCGCGCTCCTCGTCGCCGTAGTAGAGCCCTTTGCGGCGGGCGACGATGGGGCGGTAGGCGGGGATGTAATGGTCAGCGACGCTGCGCATGAAGGCGAAGCACTTGTCGAAGCCCCAGGCGTTGAGGTCGTCGAAGAACAGCCCGCCCACGCCGCGGGGCTCCTGGCGGTGCTTGAGATAGAAATACTCGTCGCACCAGTGCTTGAGCCTGGCGTGCAGCTGGGCCGAGGTCTCGCCGTCGTCGCCGAAGCCCTCGCAGGCGGCCCGCGCCGTGCGGTGCCAGTGGATCACGTCCTCGTCGTTGCCGTAGTAGGGCGTGAGGTCGAAGCCGCCGCCGAACCACCAGACGGCGGGCTCGCCCGGCTTCTCGGCAATGAAGAACCGCACGTTCATGTGCGAGGTGGGCACGAAGGGGTTCCAGGGGTGCATCACCAGGGACACGCCCATGGCGCGAAAGCCGCGGCCGGCGAGCTCCGGACGGGCGGCGGTGGCGGAGGGCGGCAGGCGGTCGCCCTGGACGTCGGAGAAGTTGATGCCGCCTTTCTCGAACACCGCGCCGCCCTCCATGACCCGGGAGCGCCCGCCGCCGCCGGCGGGCCTGTCCCAGGCGTCCTCGCGGAAGTCGGCGCCGCCATCCTCGGTGGCGAGGTCATGGCAGATGCGGTCCTGCAGCGCCAGTAGGTAGGCGCGGACGGCGTCTGGGTCTGGCTGGTCGGGCATGGGTGGCTCCTGCGGGTGGCTCATGGCGGCGGGCTGCGCACGGGCGCGTCTTGGGTGGCACCTCTTCAGCCGCCGGCATCTGCAACGCATGTTAGCGAAGGTGCGGTGCGGGCGCGGCACCGATGCCGGCGGCAATGCCGCGGCATTCGTCAGGGAGTTGCCTGTGCTGATAGGCTGCTGGACTCCTGCCAAGCAACTGTCCGGGTGCCCCATGTCCAGTCCATTTCAACTTGCCGCCGCCACGGCCGTCCTCGCCTTCCAGGCAGCCGCTGCCATCGCCGAGCAGCCGGCGGCGACGCAGCCCGTCGAGCTCCTCGGCCTGCGCTCCGCGGTGCCCGCGCACTGGCAGGCCCAGCCGCCGCAGAGCGACATGCGCCTGGCCCAGTTCAGCGTGGGCGACCCCGGTGCCGAGGCCGACACCGCCGGCGGCGCGGAGATGGTGGTCTACTACTTCGGCCCGACCCAGGGCGGTACGCTTGAGGCCAACGTGGAGCGCTGGCAGTCCCAGTTCACGGGGCCGGACGGCGGCCCGGTGGAGCCCGAGATCACCGAGCTCGGCGGCAACTTCGAGGCGACCCTGGTGAGCCTGCGCGGCAGCTATGCCCGCGGCGTCGGCATGGGCCCCGGCGACACGGCCCTGTCGGATCGGATGCTGCTCGCCGGCATCGTCGAGACGCCCGAGGGCAAGCTCTACCCGCAACTGCACGGCCCGGCGGACCTGGTGGCGGCCGAGCGCCCGGCCTTTGTCGCCTTCATCGGGGGGCTCGCGCCGGTGGCCCAGGCCGACGGCGGTGATTAGGCACCCTGCGTCGGTCGGAGCGGTGCAGCCTCTCTGCCGATATGACTGCGTACGGATCAGGCATCGCGCCCGGGCGGCGTACACGAAGTGCGGGTTCTGTGCGAAATCCCTGTAACGGCGCACGGGCGATGTCCGGCCGCCGCTATCGGAATTAGCCTGCTTTCAGCGACGGCCTGAAGACTTAGCTTCTTCTCCGCTGCCAACACCTGGAGAAGCGAGATGAAGCTTGAAAACCTGATGCTTGCCTGTGCCCTGGGCGCAGCCACCGCCGCTGCCCAGAGTGAGACGATGGACACCGACATGCCCATGGGCCGGTCGCTGTTCGCGGAGCACGGCTGCACCAACTGCCACGGTGCCGACGGCGTCCACCCGGAGGCCCGCTGCGTGCCCGTCCTTCGCGGCAAGCCCGCGGCAGACCTGTATGCGCACGCCAAGCAGATCTTCGGTCGACAAGGCCAAGGCCGGGCCGCGCAAAGGCGAGCGCGTGGTCAACGGCTGGAAGAACGCCGGGCTGCCCTGGACCTACAAACTGGACAAGGCGGCGATGTACTGGGACTTGTAGGGCCAGGTCTTGTGACACCGCTCTGCGGTGTCACAACACCTGTATGCGCGGGACCCGGGGCTGTTGCAGCCCCGTCAGCGCCGCGCTCTCAGGCCACCGTGCCGCCGAGCTTCTCGATTTCCGGCGGCTCGCTGGTGGTGGCGAAGGCGTTGTAGATCACACCCGCGAGCCCGGCGCCGATGATCGGGGCGAGCCAGAACATCCACAGCTGGCCCATGGCCTGCCCGTAGCCGCCGGTCAGGAGCGCGATGGCCGGGCCCGTGCTGCGGGCCGGGTTCACGGAGGTGTTGGTCACCGGGATGCTGATGAGGTGGATCAGGGTCAGCGCCAGGCCGATGGCGATGCCGGCGGAGGCCGCGGGGGCCCGCTTGTCGGTGGCGCCCAGGATGATGAGCAGGAACATCATGGTCATCACCACCTCGGTGACGAAGCCGGCGGCGAGGGAGTAGCCCGCCGGCGACAGCGCGCCGTAGCCGTTGACGGCCAGCGCGTTGGCCGACAGCGCAAAGTCCGGTCCGCCGGCGGCGATGTACCAGAGCAGGAAGGCCGCGAGCGTCGCGCCGATAACCTGCGCGATCACATAGGCGGGCACGTCCGACCACGCAAAGCGCCCACCCACCGCGAGCCCCACCGACACGGCCGGGTTCAGGTGGCAGCCTGAGATGTGCCCGATGGCATAGACCATGGTGAGCACTGTGAGTCCGAAGGCGAAGGCGACACCGAGCAGGCCGATGCCGACGTCGGGGATGGCGGCGGCAAGCACGGCGCTGCCGCAGCCACCGAGCACGAGCCAGAAGGTGCCGATCAGCTCAGCGGTGGAGCGTTTCATGAGTGTCATGGCGATAAGATTATTGCGTTGTTGGAGCCGGGTGGTCCCGCCGGCCCGGACGGGCGGCAGGTGTATAGGCTCTGGCGCCGTTGCAGTCAACGCGCCGACGGCCGATTCGGGCAAATAATCGGCAATTTGTAGGAAGATGGCGCCAGATGGCGGTGGAGAGCGCCGCGTCGTCGCCGCCCGCTGCGCCTCGACAGCCCCGCGCGGATCATCGATACTCCAACGGCATGAAGGGGCGGATGACAACCCTGAGCCTCATCGCCCAGAAGGGCGGCACGGGCAAGACCACGCTGGCCATCCACCTGGCGGTGCAGGCCCAGCGTGCCGGGCTCCGGGTGCTGTTGGTGGACACGGACCCCCAGGGCAGTGCCGGCGCCTGGTGGCAGCGGCGTGCCGCGGACGCGCCGGCGCTGGTGGAGGGGCAGGGGACGGAGCTCGCGGGCATGCTGGAGGAGGCCCGCCGGCGCGGCTTCGGGCTGGTCATCGTGGACACGGCGCCGCACAGCTCGGCGCAGTCGCGCGCCTGCGCCGAGGCCTCGGATGCGGTGCTGATCCCGACCCGGCCCGCGATCCTGGACCTGGACGCCATCGGCATCACCACGGCCCTGGTGGCGGACCTCCAGGTGCCGGCGCAGATCGTGCTGAACGCCTGCCCGCCGCCCACCCGGGCGCAGGAGCCGCGGCTGGTGACCGAGGCCCGGGAGGCGCTGACCGCCTATCCGGTGCCCGTCTGCCCGGTGGCCGTGAGCCAGCGCGCCGCCTACAGCCATGCGCTCATCGACGGTCGCGCGGTGGTGGAGTTCGAGGCCCGCGGCAAGGCCGCCACCGAGATCGGGGCGCTGTGGCAGGCGGTGCAGGCGATGCTCGGGCACGGGCGCGAAGCCACTCGATCCGCCAGCTGACCCGCCCCCGTCGCACCCCGCCGCGGAGGACATGCCCATGACCGCCAAACGTGCCAAGCTCAGCCTCGACCCGGGCCAGCACAGCAAGGCGCCGCCGCCGCACGGGTTCGATGCGCCGGCGCCGGCCCGGGAGCAGCCCCAGGGCGACATGGATACGGGCGCTGCCGCCGCAGCTGTGTCGGCCGGGGGATCTGCGGCGGGCCGCGCGGCGGGGCGCTGGCGCGCACACCGCCCGCAGGTGGCAGACGCCCCGGTGAGCGAGGGCGGCGAGCGCCACCGCCAGGACCCGACCACGGGCGGCCCGGAGACGCTCCTGGCCCGCGCCGCTGCACTCTCCCGACACCCGGCCGTTCGGGTTGTGGCGGCGGGTGTGCTGACCGGTCTCTCGATCTATCTGCTGCGGCGGCGGCTGTTCTGACCCTGCGCAGCCTGGCGGTACTTCAGCCGCGCTGCTCGTTCTCAAGCGCCTTGCGCGTGATCTGGTCGTAGAGGTCGATAAGGCGGGAGTAGAGGGGCTCCCAGTCGGGATGATGCTGCACGTAGGGGCCGTCACGGCGCAGCCCCGCTGCTGCACGCAGCCTGCAATGTGAGAAAATCCCCGGCGTTTGCGACGAACAGGACAATGCCGCGGCTGGCTGGGCGCTCTTGCAGGGGCGGGCCGCGCGCACGGGTGACGCATACGCCATGTATACCAATGACCGGCTGGTGATCCTCGATGCGGACGGCACCACCATCGACGCCTTCAAGGCCATCGAGAAGACCTTCGCCCACCATGGCATGGATATCGGGCCGCTGGCCCGCTTCCAGAAGCGGCGCAACATCTTCAAGTACCTCGGCGGGCTCAAGGAGATGCCGCAGAATCTGCGCCAGCAGCTCGGCCGCGGCACCCGCGCCAAGGTGGTGGAGACACTGACGGAGGTGTACCGCGAGGAGGCGACCATGTTCGAGGGCATGGAGCGGCTCATTCGCCGCCTGGCCATGGCCGCCGACATCAAAGTCGGCATCGTCACCCGCAACATCACCATCAATCCGGTGGAGACCCTCACCAAGCTGTTCGACCGCCACGGCATCGAGCCGGATCTGCTGGACTTCCTGGTGCACCTGCCGCTGTCGGAGGATAAGCTGCCCTACTTCCGCCGCACCCGCGAAGAGCTGGAGATCAACCCCGCGCGCGCCTACGCCTGCGGCGACGAGGCCAAGGACTTCCGTGCCGCCGTCAACACGGGTATGCATCCCTTCATGGTCTCCTACGGCTTCGAGGGCTTCGACCGGTTGCATCTCAAGCACGAGATCCCGGCGGAGGTCATCTCCCGCACGCCGGATGAGCTCTCCTGGCGCGTGCTGCACGCGCTGGGGCTGGATGGGGACTGAGAGGTTGTGAAGAAACCCACCGACCTGCTGCGGACGCCTCCGGACGCGCCATGCGGCGTTGCAGGGAGCCGAAAACCGGGTCACGTAGAACGACTACGCTCCC
>NZ_CAJXYK010000073.1 GCF_913063425.1 uncultured Thiohalocapsa sp. | reverse complement strand
CGCCGATCATCTCTTTCAGGCCGTCTTTGAAGAACTTGACCATGTTCGGGTCGGACAGAGAGATGGCCGTCTTGACGCCGGAGCGCTCGGCGAGCTTGCGCGCCTCGATGGCGGCGACGCGGGCGGTGTCTGACGTCACCAGATAGCCCTCGGTGTAGAACCACTTGGATGCCTTGAGCGCATCCTGGTCCAGCTCGTGCAGCGACAGGTTGCCGCTGATGCCGAGGTAGGTGCACATGGTGCGGTCGGAGTCCGGCGTCACCAGCACCACACAGCGGCCGGTGTCGCCCGCCTCCAGGAAACTGGTGTCGCGGGTGGCCACACCGCCGTCGCGCAGGTCCTTGAGGTAGAAGTGGCCCAGCTCGTCGTCGGCCACCTTGCACGAGTACCAGCCGCTGCCGCCGAACTGGGACAGGGCGATCACGGAGTTGGCCGCCGAGCCGCCGGAGCCACGCTGATGATGCCGCTCGCGCAGATGGTCCATGATGCGCAGCTGGTGCGCCTCGTCCACGAGCGTCATCACGCCCTTGTCGATGCTCAGGTGCTTGAGGTCCTCGGGCTGGACCTCGTACTCCATGTCCACCAGTGCGTTACCCAGGGCGTAGACGTCGTACTTACTCATGCAATACCTCGTGCGTTGAACCAACGCGGGGTATTGTCTCAGATTCCGTCGCATCCGGCCGCTTTCGGCGGCAACGGTCTCCTGCTGGCCCCCGATCCCTTGACGGGGGCGTTCGACGTGCAGAGCGCCGACGCCCGGATGGGCCGCAGGTCGAGCCGGAAGATCGGCAGCCGCGGCGCCCTCTCGCGCGGCAAGCGCACCGGCTTGGAGCGGTCGGCCGTGACCGGCTGCGCCTTCAAAGCTCCCGCGCGATTGGCTTATGCTTGCGCGGCCGTGTGACCCGCCGATGTCCGCCATGCCCGCCAGTCAAGCCCCGGATGCACCATCGATGCCGCCCAAGCATGCGGCGCACGGCGCCGAGCTGGTCGCAGCAGGCCCGGACGGGGGCGGTTGCATGGCTGGCCTCAAGGGGCGGGCAGGGCCGGCGCGGCTGCTCCTCATCGAGGCGCTGCGCGCGGGCAGCGGTGGCGCCGCGCTCGACGAAGATGCGTGATCGGGCCAGGGCGGCCTTGGGAACCGGCCGCGCCGCGCTTGGCTGCCGGCTCGCCGCTTGGCTCCTCGTCGCCCTGGGCGCCGCGGTCTTGCCCGCAGCGGCGTCCACGGCGCCGCTGATCGAGGTCACCGGCGCCACGGCGCTGCCGCTTCAGGTCGAGCGCATGGATCTGTTGCGCGACCCGACCCGCCGCCTGGACCTGGCACAGGTGCAAAGACCCGACATCGCGACGGCGTTTGCGCCGGCGGCGGCCGGCATCCCAAACCTGGGCGTGGGCCGCGACGCCGTCTGGGCGCGCTTCGCCGTGCACAACGCCTCCGGGCAGCCCGTTGCGCTGTTGCTGGCGCTGAATGATCCGCGCACCGCGCAGGTCGCCTTCTGGGCGCTGGACGACGCCGGCCAGGTGATCTCCGCGCGCCGCGACGGCCGCTTCGCCGATCCGGCGGACCGCGACCGCTCGCACCGCTGGTTCCTGTTCGACCTGCCCTTGGCGACCGATGCGACGGCGACGGTCTACCTGCGGGTCACGAGCGATATGGGGCGCCGCCTTGATCTGCGGCTCACCGACCGCCTGCGTCTCGCAACGGCGGACCGCATCGCCTACGGCTGGCTCGGCCTCTTCTTCGGCGCCCTGCTGTTCATGCTCGCCTACAACCTGATGCTGCTCCTGCAACTGCGTGAGGCGTCCTACTTCTGGCTCTGCAGCTTGATTGCCGGCGTCGGCCTCTGGGTGGCGGATCGGGAGGGGCTGCTGACGACCCTGACCTGGCGGCTGTGGCCCGAGGAGTGGTCCGGCAACCAGGCGGGCGTGGCCCTCGGGCTGATCGGCGTCTTCATGTTTCCGGTGAGCTTCCTGCGCCTGCGCGAGCATGCGCCGCGCCTGCGCCGCATGCATATCGCGCTCGCGGCGGTGATGGCCTGCGTCCCCTTTCTTTATCGCGTCAGTCCCGCGACAGCCTACGGCCTGTCGCAGGTGCTCGGCCTGCTCGGCGGCACGGCGATGCTCGTCAGCGGCGCCCTGGCGCTGCGCTGGCAGCGGCGCGCGGCCTCGCAGTACCTGCTCGCCTGGTCGCCACTGCTGATCGCGATCCTGCTCGTCGTCCTGACGAACTATGCGCTGACGCCGTCGCTGTCCTTCGTCTGGGTGCTGACCTACGCGTCCGTCCTGTTGATGCTGCTGCTGCTCTCGGTGGCCCAGGCCGACCGCATGAACGCGCTGCGCCGCCGCGCCGAGCGCGCGCAGGCGGCGCTGGCGCAGAACGAGCAGCGGCTCACCGAGCTGGTGGCCGAGCGCACCCGCGAGCTGGCCGTGCAGCGCGACCGCGCCGAGACCGCCAACCGCGCCAAGACCCGGTTCCTGGCCAACATGAGCCACGAGCTGCGCACGCCGCTGAACGCCGTGCTGGGCGGTGCGGACCTGCTCAGGCGCTCGCGGCGGCTCGATGCCGAGGCGCAGGGGCACTGCGGCCTGATCCAGCGCGGCGGCCGCCACCTGCTGCGTCTGATCGAGGACCTGCTCGACATCGCCCGCATCGAGCACGACCGCCTGCGCCCGCTGCTCGCCGACATCGAGCTCAGGCCGATGCTGGAGGACCTCGCCGCCGTGACCCGCCGTGCAGCCGAGGCGCGGGGGCTCGCGTTTCGCGCCGAGTTTGCCGATGACCTGCCGCAGCAGGTGCGCACCGACGGCCGCCGGCTGCGCCAAGTGCTGCAGAATCTGCTCGACAACGCCGTCAAGTACACCGACGCCGGCGGCGTCTGCTTGAGCGTCGCGCCGGACCCCGTCGCAAGCCCCGCCGACGACGCCGCCGCCGCGGTGCTCGTCTTCACCGTCAGCGACACCGGGTGCGGCATCGCGCAGGCCGATCAGGAGCGCCTCTTCGCCCCCTTCGAGCAGTTCGACCACAGCCGCGACGGCAGCGGGCTCGGGCTCGCCATCTGCCGCGAGCTGGCCGGCGTGCTCGGCGGCGAGCTGAGTGTGGAAAGCGCACCGGGGCGCGGCAGCCGCTTTCGCTTCCGGCTGCCGGTGCAGCGGCCGGCGGCCGAACGAACCGAGACTGATGTCGGGCGTGCGCCCATCATCGGCTACGCGGGCCCGCGCCGGCGCATCCTGGTCATCGACGACAGCGAGGTGAACCGGCTGCTGATGGCCGGTCTGCTCGGCCACCTCGGGTTCGAGGTGGACACGGCGGAAGGTGCCGACGCGGCCCTCGCCATCGCCTGCCGTCGGCGGCCGGAGCTGGCAATCGTGGACCTGCGGATGCCCGGGACCTGCGGCTATGCCGCCTGTTGGCAATTGCGCGCGGCCCTCGGGCGCCCGAGCCTGCCGGTCATCGCCGCATCCGCTTCCCCGCTGCCGGCGGCCGGGGATGCCGCGCTGCTCGGCTTCGATGCCTTCGTGCTCAAGCCCATCGAGCAGGGCGCGCTCTGTGCCGCGATCGCCGATTGCCTCGGGCTGCGCTGGCTGCGCGCGGCGGCGGCGGAGCGCGACCAGCGTCTGGGCCACATGCCGGCGCCGATGCCGACCACGGTCCCGCCCCCCGCGCCACCACCCCGCATCGAGCTGGACACCGCCGCGGAGCTGGCCACGCTCGGCGACTGGGCGGCGCTGCGCGACTGGAGCACGGAGCTCGAGGACGCCTTCCCCGAGTGCGCCGAGTTTGCGCGGCGCGTGCGCGGATTGCTCGACGACATCGACGCCGGCGCCGACGCCGCCACGGGCGCCGAAGCGGCACTGCACCAGCTGTTGGCGGGCCGCGGTTGAGCCGCGGCGCCGGCCAGCTCGGCGCGCACTACCTGTCCGGCGGCTCCAACAGGACGGGTAACCGGACGGTCGGGGATGTCACGCTCACGAATATCCAGGACACCTATTGGTCCGGCACAGAGGAAGCAGCCCGTCCTTTCGAGGCCTGGCGCTTCCCCTTGAACAACGGCCTTGGCCCCGCCTCGCCCAATAAGATCAACACCGGTGGCGGGTGGGCGGTTCGCGACGGACTGGTCCCCACCGACACTCCCGGCGTCCCGCTGCCGGGCACGGCCCTGCTGATGGCACTGGGCGTGCTGCCCCTCGCGGCGCGGCGCACTTGCTGCGTGGCATATCGTTGCCGACCCTCGGCCGCGGCTCCGCGGCTTAATCCTTGGTGGCGTGCTCGGCCAGATACAGCCAGGTGTCGATGACGGTGTCCGGGTTCAGCGACACGCTCTCGATGCCTTCCTTCACCAACCAGTCGGCGAAGTCGGCGTGGTCTGACGGTCCCTGGCCGCAGATGCCGACGTACTTGCCCTGCCGGCGGCAGGCCTGGATGGCCATGGACAGCATGGCCTTGACCGCCGGGTCGCGCTCGTCGAAGTCGGCGGCCACCAGGCTGGAGTCGCGGTCGATGCCGAGCGTGAGCTGGGTCATGTCGTTGGAGCCGATGGAGAAGCCGTCGAAGTGCTCCAGGAACTGCCCGGCGATCACGGCGTTGGACGGGATCTCGCACATCATGATGAGCTTGAGGCCGTTCTCGCCGCGCTTGAGGCCCTGCTCCGCGAGCGCCTCGGTGACGGCCTTGGCCTGCCCGAGGGTGCGCACGAAGGGGATCATGATCTGCAGGTTGGTGAGGCCCATCTCGTCGCGGACGTATTTCAGCGCCTCGCATTCCATGGCGAAGCACTCGCGGAAGCCGTCGGCCACGTAGCGCCCGGCGCCGCGGAAGCCGATCATCGGGTTTTCCTCGTCCGGCTCGTAGCGGGGGCCGGCGACGAGGTTGGCGTACTCGTTGGATTTGAAGTCCGACATGCGCACGATGACCGGGTTGGGCGCAAAGGCTGCCGCCAGCGTGCTGATGCCCTCGATGAGACGCATGACGTAGAAGTCGCGGGGGCTCGGGTAGGCGGCGATGCGCGGCTGGATCTGGGCCTTGAGGTCCTCCGGGAGGGCGTCGAGCTCCAGCAGGGCCTTCGGGTGGATGCCGATGGTGTTGTTGATGATGAACTCCAGGCGCGCGAGCCCGATGCCGGCGTTCGGCGTCGCCGCGAAGGCGAAGGCGCGCTCCGGGTTGCCGACGTTCATCATCACCTTGACGGGCACCTCGGGCATCTTGTCGAGCTCGGCGGTCTTGTGCTCGAAGCTCAGGGCGCCCCGGTAGATGAAGCCGGTGTCACCCTCGGCGCAGGAGACCGTGACGTCGGTGCCGTCCGGGATGGTGTCGGTGGCGTCGTTGCAGCCCACCACGGCGGGCACGCCCAGCTCCCGGGCGATGATGGCGGCGTGGCAGGTGCGCCCGCCGCGGTTGGTGACGATGGCCGCCGCGCGCTTCATCACCGGCTCCCAGTCCGGGTCCGTCATGTCCGTGATGAGCACGTCGCCCGGCTCCACATGGCCCATGTCGCGGATGGACTCCACGATGCGCGCCTTGCCGGCGCCGATGCGGTGGCCGATGCTGCGACCGGTGGCCAGCACCTCGCCGCGCTCCTTCAGGTTGTAGCGCTCGATGACCTGCCCCGAGCGGCTCTGCACCGTCTCCGGGCGTGCCTGGACGACGTAGAGCAGCCCGTCGGTGCCGTCCTTGGCCCATTCGATGTCCATGGGCCGGCCGTAGTGCTGCTCGATGAGCACCGCCTGGCGGGCGAGGTCCTCGATCTCGGCGTCGGTGATGCTGAAGCGCTGGCGGTCGGCCTCGGGCACGTCTTCGGTGAGCACGGGCTGCTCTGCCCCCGGCTCCGCGTAGATCATTCGAATGGCCTTGTCGCCGACGCTGCGGCGCAGGATGGCGGGCCGGCCGGCGGCGAGGGTCGGCTTATGCACGTAGAACTCGTCCGGGTTCACGGCGCCCTGGACCACCATCTCGCCGAGGCCGAAGCTTGCGGTGATGAACACCGCGTCGCGATAGCCGGACTCGGTGTCCAGCGTGAACATGACGCCGGAGGCGGCGAGGTCGCTGCGCACCATGCGCTGTACGCCGGCGGACAGGGCCACATCGGCGTGTGCAAAGCCCTGGTGCACCCGGTAGGCGATGGCGCGGTCGTTGTAGAGCGACGCGAAGACCTCGCGGATGGCGCGCTTGACGTTGTCGAGCCCCTGCACGTTGAGGAAGGTTTCCTGTTGGCCGGCGAAGGAGGCATCCGGCAGGTCTTCGGCGGTGGCCGAGGAGCGCACAGCCCAGGAGGCGCCGTCGTTGCCGTCCTGACCCACCAGCTCGTGATAGGCGGCCTCGATGTCCGCGTCCAGGCGCGCCGGGAAGGGCTGCTCGATGATCCAGCCGCGGATTTTCGGTCCGGCCTCGCTCAGTGCGGCGATGTCGTCGACGTCCAGCCGTTCCAGCTCGGCGGCAATGCGCCCGGCGAGCCCGCTTGCGGAGAGGAACTCCCGGTATGCCGCCGCCGTGGTGGCGAAGCCGCCGGGTACCCGCACGCCGACGGCCGTCAGGTGCTGGATCATCTCGCCCAGCGACGCGTTCTTGCCGCCGACGATGCCGACATCGTCCATGCCCAGTTCGGAAAGCCAACGTACGGTCTCGGTCATTGCAGCAGGCCTCAGGAGCGGTTCTCGGGCGCGCCCGTGACGAGCTCGCAACCCATTGGAAGTAATGCCGCAATATAGCCCAACGCCGCCGCGACCGAGGCGACCGGCGTCAATGCAGAGGATTGAGCGCTTGGGTTCGAAGCATTTGGAGCGCATCGCGGGCCGGGAAGCGCCGAGCTGGGAATGCCAAGCTGGGGGGCGCTCTGGGGGCGCCACTCTGGGGACGCCGACCTTCAGGTCGGCGTGCGCCGCGTCACCGCGCCGGTAGGACGCAGCGATCAGCCATCCGGGCCGCTCGGCGCCGTTGATTTGGGCCGAGGTTGTTCCGGTTTCGCCGACTGGAAGTCGGCGCCCCCGGGGGCGGGAATTCGCCGACTGGAAGTCGGCGCCCCCAGGGGCGGGAGTTCGCCGACTGGAAGTCGGCGCCCCCAGGGGCGGGAGTTCGCCGACTGGAAGTCGGCGCCCCCGGGGGCGGGCGCCATGCGCTGTGCTGGTAGGCTGCACGACTGGGTCGGTTGCTCCGGCGGTGCTGGGCAGAGAAAACGCGGCAAACAAAAAAGGCGCCCGTCGGGCGCCTTTGACAATATCGGTCGGTGCCGGTGCAGCTCAGGGCTTCACGGTGGTCAGGCCGACACTCACCCAGTCCTGCATGCCGCCGCGGTACCACTTCAGCTTGTGCACCGGATAGCCCATGTCGGCCAGCGTCTTGAGGTTGGCCGTGGACTGCGGGCACCAGATGCCGTTGCAGAACAGGATCAGCGTCTTGGCGTCGCTGAAGTCCCACTTGTCGTTGGCGGCGTCGTAGTCGGCGCCGAACTCGTCGGCGAGGATGTGCACCAGGCTTTCCGCCTCGGCGGGGGTCTCGAAGGTGCCTTCCACGTCGGTGTTGATCTTGTTCCAGGGGATGTTGACGGCGCCCGGAATGGTGCCGCGCATGACCCAGTCGGGCGTGCGGGAGTCGATGAGCATGATGCTGTCATCACCGGCGGACATGCGCTTCAGGAGCCCCAGCACCTCCAGCTCGCCGACGGTGTCGACGCCGGGCACGGCCTCCATGGGCTGTACGCAGAAGGGCGGACAGCCGCGCTCGGTCTTCTGGAACGCCTCCGGCAGCGTGGCATCGAGGTCGTGGCCGCGCTCGACGACCACGGTCTCCCCGTCGTGCTTGACCTCGACGGTCTGCATACCGGGGGCAATCATGTTGTCGGCGCCCCAGGCGAGGCCCGCGGCCAGCACGCCGCAGGCGGCGAGGCCCGTCTGCTGGACCAGTCTGCGGGTGCGGCCTTGGAGTGCGGGGCGGTTGGTGGCAATGGTCATTGTCTCTGATTCCTCTCGCAGGCGAATGGATGGGGACGCGGGTGCCGGCCGGCCGTCATTCTTGAACGGCCTTGCGCATGTAGTCGGGGAACCCCGCGCCCTTCTCGGCCATGGCCTGCTCGTAGCCGCGCTCGGCCTGGAACTTGGCGGCTGCGGCGGCCTTGATGGCCTCGTCGAACTCGCCGGCGCCTGCCAGTGTCTTGGCGTTCTTGATCATCTTGGCGGTGTCACGCCATTCGCCCCCGACGGAGTTGGCCTTCTTGCGGGCCTCTTCGGCGGCGGCGATCAGGGATTCGGCCTGGGCCTGCTTGTCTTCTTCCACAGTGGCATCGCCTTGAGCGACCTGAATCGCGAACTCCGATTGCCGCACTGCCCAGTAGGCGATCATCCTGGCCTTGGTGTATTGGCGCGACGGCAGCAGAGACTTGGCCTCGTCGATCATCTCCTGCGCCTGACTGTCCTCGGCGCCGGCGGCGACGGCCTTCTCGTGCATGGTCTCGGCCTCGGCGATGGCCGCCTCGGCCTCATCGCGGGTGGTAGCCCAGGCGCTGGTGAGCGGGACGCTGACCAGAAGGACGAACAGGATCAGGTCAGTGGCTAGCCTGGTCATTTTCATCTAACGGAAACTCCTCTCGTGCGGTGCGAGCCCGCGCCGCCCGGTCACCCGCTGCGGGGCGACGGGGCGGTGGGCTCAGGCGGGTGGCTCGTTATTTGCGCGCGCCCGGGCCGTTCAGCTCCAGGCCGTTGTTCATGTAGGTCATGAAGTACTCAAGGTTGCGGTACTCCTCGCCCTGGGCCGGGAAGGGCTTGGCGCGCACCTGCTTGTTGCAGCCGGAGAAGCGCCGATGCAGCGTGCCCATCTCGCCCCACTTGGAACGGTACACCGGGAAGTGCGTGGTGTGGCCCAGCGCCGGGCTCAGGATCTCGGTGCGCAGCGTGGTGCCGGAGTTACCGACGTGGCAGCTGGCGCAGGCGAAGTTGAGCTGGCCGCGGCGGGCGAAGTAGAACTCCTTGCCCTGCTCGTAGGCCGCCAGCGCGCGGGGGTCGTCCTCGGGGATCTCGACGTTGACGACGTCACCGCGGGATTCGTAGGTCATGTAGGCCAACAGGTCGGCGATGGGGCCCTTCTTGTACTTGAGCGGCTTCTCACCGTTCGCCTCGCGGCAGTTGTTGATGGCGAGCGGCAGGGTCATGACCATGCCCTTTTCTTTGTTCCAGTGCGGATACTGGGCAGCGACGCCGGGGCCGTCGGGGAAGCAGTCCTTGTAGGTCTTGCCGTTGGCGAAGGGGGTGTTCCACATCTCCTCGCCGTCGGAGATGGCGGCCTCATAGGGCGGGAACTCCTCGATGGCCTCCCAGTTCTCGCGGCCGACGGGGTCGATGGAATAGACGCCGTTGACGAAGTCGGTCTTCTCCACTTGCGGGAAGCGCTTCTCGAAATAGGTTTGCCAGACCTCCCGGTCCTCTTCCGGGCTGGCGAGCAGCGGTGCTGCCAGCAGGCCGCCGACGCAGGCGGCCGTGATGGTGGCGATGGTCTTATTCATGGTGAGGGAGTCTCCGATGCGAATCTCACAGGGTTGATCGTCGCGACCGCCGCTGCCGGCGGCCTCTGCGTGCCGGTGCTGTGGCGGCGGGGCCCGGTTTGGTAGCCGGTCACAGCGACCAGATGTATTCGACGACGTCGATGAACTCCTTGTCGCTCAGGATGCCGTGCTTGCCGAAGGGCGGCATCACGACCTCGGGATTCTTGATGGTCGGGTCCCAGATCTGCAGGGCGAGGTCCTGCTTGCTCGGGTAGCGGGTCTGCATGGCCACCAGGGCGGGGCCGATGGCACCGGGGGCCTCGCCATGGGGCATGACATGGCAGGCGATGCAGTTGCCGCGGGAGCGGTCCAGGGCGATTTCCTTGCCGGCTTCCACGTCGCCGTCCAGGTCCATCTCGGGCATCTCAGCCTGCGCGACGGCGGCGGCCAGGGTCATCAGGGTCGCCGCCGAAACGGCGAACAGCGGCTGCTTGAAGGGCATGGGAGTACCTCCTGGGGGTTGTTGGGCTGACTGCTCGTTGTCGCGGGTGACGTCGTTGCGACGGCACCGCTGTGCTCGCTCGGCTCTTGTCGTGCAACGCCTTGTCGTGCAATGTCGGCCGGAGCCGACTGGGGCGCGTAGTGCTTGTTGGTTTACTCGACGCCGAGGGATGGTGACGGGCTGGCGGGTGGTGGGTACCGCGTGTTGTCGTTAATCTGGCCCGTGTGACCATCGGCAATGGTGCCCCTGCGGTGCTCAAAACGCAAGGGCTGTCGAAGCGGCAGGTGCTGCATTTACGCTCAAGACGCCGGTTATCTGGATCAATTCCCGGGGTCGCGCGGAGGGGTTACACCAATACGGCAGCCGTGCCGCGGGCGCAGCTCGCGACGCAGGCGCTGGCGCGGGCCGACCGTGCCGGTGCAGCAGCCGCAGACGGCGCCGAGGCCGCCGGACTCACCCCTCCTGCGCGCTCTTGGCCCGGTCCGGATAGAGCATGAGCATCATGCGCATCAGCTCGGACAGCGAGCGCGCTTCGAGCTTTTCCATCACCTTCGCGCGGTGCGCCTCCACGGTGGACTGGCTGATCCCTAAGTCTGCGGCGATGACCTTGTTGCGCTTGCCGGCGAGGATCTGGTCCAGCACCTCCCGCTCACGCTTGGTGAGCCGCTCCACGCGGTCCTGGATCTGGGCGACCTCGAGCGCGTGGCCGCGCTGCTCCGCATCCACCTCCAGCGCCCGGTGCACGGCATCGAGCAGGGCCTGGTCGTTGAACGGCTTCTCGATGAAGTCCACGGCGCCGTTCTTCACCGCCCGCACCGCCATGGGCACGTCGCCGTGACCGGTGATGATGATGATGGGCGGATGCAGGGGCTCTTCCGACAGGCGCTCCTGCAGCTCCAGCCCGCTCATGTGGCGCATGCGCACATCGAGCACCAGACAGCCCGGGCGCTCCGGGTCGAAGCAGTTCAGGAAGGCCCAGGCGGAATCGAATGTCTCTGCGGCGAGGCCCACGGAATCCATCAGCAGGCCGATGGCTTCGCGGACCTCGTCGTCGTCATCGACGATGAACACCGTCGGATCTTTGCTCATGCGTGCTCTCCGGCATGGTCGTTCTCGCTGCCACCGGATTGTAATGATGCGGCGGCGGGAGTCACCCTGTGGTGCTTGTCCACATAGGGCAGGCTGAAGAAGAAGGTGGCGCCGATGCCCGGGGTGGAATCCACCCGCAGGCGCCCGCCGTGGGCCTCCACGATGCCCTGGCTGATGGACAGGCCGACGCCGAGGCCCTGGGGCTTGGTGGTGACGAAGGGCTCGAACAGGTGCTCCGGTGAGCCCCGGCCGAGCCCGGGGCCGGTGTCCACGACGCGGATCTCCACCACCTCGCCGTTGCGGCGCGCGAGCAGCAGCACACGCCGTTCCCGGGGCTGGTCGTTCATGGCCTCCACGGCGTTGCGCACCAGGTTCAGCAGCACCTGCTCGATCTGGGTACGCTGGGCCATGACAGTGTCGGCGCCGAAGCCGATCTGCCGATGCAGGGCGACGCCGGCGCGGCGCGCATCCTGGCGCATCAGTACCATGACGGTCTCGAACATGTCCGCCACGGCCACGGGGGCCATCTCCGGCTCCTCCTTGCGCACGAAGCGGCGGATGTGGCGGATGACCTCGCCGGCGCGCTCCGCCTGCTCGGCGATCTTGGTCATGACCTCGCGGCAGGTCTCGGTGTCGGCGCGGCCCGCCCCGATCATGCGCACGCAGGCGCGGGCGTTGGTGGTGATGGCCGTGAGCGGCTGATTCAGCTCGTGGGCGATGCCGGAGGCCATTTCCCCCAGGGTGGACAGCCGCGTGAAGTGGGTCTGCTCCGCCTCCTGGCGGCGAAAGCGCTCGGCGGCCTCGCGCCGCTCCGTGATGTCGCGGCACACCACCACGGTGCCCAGCGTCTGCCCATGCTCGTCGCGGATGGGCGTGGCGCTGTACTCCACCGGAAAGCTGGTGCCGTTGCGCCGCCAGACGATGTCGTCATCGACGAAGCGCGATTGCTCGTCGCCGAAGGTGGCGCAGACCGGGCAGTCCTCGCGCGGGTGGGGCTCGCCGTCGGCCCGGGTGTGATGCAGGATCTCGTGGGTCTCGTTGCCGATGAGCTCTTCGGCGCGCCAGCCCGTCATGCGCTCCATGGCCTTGTTGACGAAAGTGGTGCAGCCGTTCAGGTCCACGCCGTAGATGCCCTCGGCGACGGAGTCCAGGATCAGCTGATGGCGGCGCTCCAGGCGGGTGTTGGCGCGGCTCAGGCGCTGGTTCAGCTGCAGCACCCGGCTTGTGAGCAGGGCCATGGTCAGGAGCGCCAGGGTGCCGATGACCACGGCGAGCCAGTACTTGGCCAGGGCATCGCCGAGGGTGAAGGGCGCCTCGTCGTCATAGGGGGGGCGATTGAGCTCGCGCAGAAGCTGATGCACCGGCTGGTAGTCCAGCGGCACGGTCCACCCCGCATAGCCGCCCGCGCGTGCGGCCGGGCCGTCGGCGGGCATCTCCAGCAGGGCGACGGCCACGGCCTGGGCCAGCTCAGTGGGTGTGTCGGCGAGCTTGCTGAAGGGCCACTCGGGATACAGCGGCGTGCTGTGCAGCGGGGCGAAGTCGGGCGTGCTGCGTGCGCCCAGAACTTTGAAGTCGGCCAGGTCGATACTGCCCGCCGCGGCCATCTGCTCCAGCACCTCCGTGCGCACGGTGCCGGCGTCCACCTTGCCGTCGCGCACCGCGAGCGCCACTGCGTCGTGGATGCCGCCGAACACCAGGCTCTTCAGGTCGCGGGTCACATCGATGCCGTGGTGCAGCATCTCCGCCTGCGCCGTCGCAAAGCCGCCGAGGGAGGTCGGGTCTACGGCCATGAAGCGTGTGCCGGCGAGATCCTCGATGCGGTTGATGTCGTCGCGCTCGGCGCAGGTGAAGATGACCCCACCGAAGACGTTGCGCGCATGCTCGCCCGAGCCCTTGCGCAGGGTCGCGATGCGTGCGACGCCGCGCTCCTGCTCCAGCGCCACGTAGATGGCCGGGTTCACCAGCACGAAGTCCACGCTGCCGGCGGCCACCGCGGGACCCACTGCGGCGAAATCCAGTGGTGCGACATCGAAGTGGTAACCCGGCACCCGGGCGGTGAGATAGTCGGCCGTGGGCTGCCAGGTGCTGCGGGTGCGGGCGTCGCCGCGGTGGCTCAGCACACCGATCAGCACCTGGCGGTCGTCCGCGACCGCCCCCTCGGCAGCGGCGGGCGCGGCGCCGACGAGGCACGGGGGGAGTAACAGGGCGAAGAGCAGAAGCAGGGCCGGCATCGGACGTGCGGTCAAGGGCTTTGCGAGGACGATGGGCGAGGACGATGGGCGAGGACGATGGGCGAGGACGATGGGCGAGGATGACGTGCGGTGGCTGCGGCGGTGTTGGCAAAGCCGACACCTGCGCATGCATACTATTGCGGCCTTCGATCCCATCCGGATCTGTGCAGCGGCGGCGATGTCTGCGCCCCTGCCGGTGTCCCGCTCCTCGCGCCCTGAGGTTGCGGCGCTCCGGGTCTGCCCCAGCCGCCCTAAGTGAAAACCAGAGGAGATCATAACCGAATGTCCATTTCCCGACGCGAATTCATGCGCCTGATGGGACTCGCCGGCGCCGCCGGCATACTGCCCGGCTCTGTCTTCGCCCAGGCCAAGCAGCCGAGCGACCTCTACGAAGTGCCCAAGTTCGGCAATGTGACCCTGCTGCACATGACCGACTGCCACGCCCAGCTGAACCCCATCTACTTCCGCGAGCCGAACGTCAACATCGGCATCGGCCCGGCCTACGGGAAGGCGCCGCACCTGGTGGGTGAGGTGCTGCTCAAGCACTTCGGCATCGAGCCGGGCGGCATCGAGGCGCATGCGTTCTCGTACCTCAACTTCCCCGAGGCGGCGGAGCAGTACGGTGCCGTCGGCGGCTTCGCGCACCTGAAGACCCTGGTGGACCGCATCCGCACCGACCGCGGCGACGGTAACAGCCTGCTGCTGGACGGCGGCGACACCTGGCAGGGCTCGGGCACTGCTTACTGGACCCGCGGTATGGACATGGTGGGTGCCTGCAACCGGCTCGGCGTGGACGTGATGACCGGCCACTGGGAGTTCACCTACCTGGACGAAGAGGTCATCAAGAACATCGGCGCCTTCAACGGCGACTTCGTGGCGCAGAACGTCAAGGTGCGCGAAGAGGCCCTGTTCGACTACAAATTCGCGGACTTCGGCGGCTTCCAGGAGGACGCCGGGCTCGCCTTCAACCCCTACACGATCAAAGAGGTCGGCGGTGCGCGCATCGCCGTCATCGGCCAGGCCTTCCCGTACACACCCATCGCCAACCCGCAGCGCTTCATCCCGGACTGGACCTTCGGCATCCAGGACGCGCGCATGCAGGAGTTCGTGGACAAGGTGCGCGCCGAGGAGGAGCCTGACCTGGTGGTGGTCATCTCCCACAACGGCATGGACGTGGACCTGAAGATGGCCAGCAAGGTCACGGGCATCGACGTCATCTTCGGCGGCCACACCCACGACGGCATGCCGGCGCCGTCCATCGTCGAGAACGCCTCCGGCAAGACCCTGGTCACCAACGCCGGTTCCAACGGCAAGTTCCTCGGCGTCATGGACCTGGACGTGAAGGACGGCAAGCTGCGCGACTACCGCTACCGGCTGCTGCCCGTGTTCTCGAACCTGCTGCCGGCGGACGCGGACATGGCCAAGTACATCGAGGAGACCCGCGCGCCCTACCTCGACAAGCTCACCGAAGAGCTGGCCACGGCCGAAGAGGTCCTCTACCGCCGCGGCAACTTCAACGGCACCTTCGACCAGGTCATCTGCGACGCGCTGCGCAAGGTCAACGACGCCCAGATCAGTCTCTCGCCCGGCTTCCGCTGGGGCACCACGGTGCTGCCGGGGCAGAAGATCACCATGGACAACGTCATGGACCAGACCTGCATCACCTACCCCGAGACCTACCGCCGGGAGATGAAGGGCAGCGAGATCAAGGCCATCCTGGAGGACGTCTGCGACAACCTCTTCAACCCGGACCCCTATGTCCAGCAGGGCGGCGACATGGTACGCGTCGGCGGGCTCGACTACGTCTGCGACCCCACCGCCGGCATGAACGAGCGCATCATCGACATGCAGCTGGACGACGGCACCAAGATCGAGGCGGACAAGACCTATGTCGTCTCCGGCTGGGCCACCGTCGGCAGCCAGTCCCCCGGTGAGCCCATCTGGGAGACCGTTGCCACTTACCTGCGGGACGTGAAGACGGTCAAGATCGACAAGCTCAACACGCCCAAGCTCAAGAATGTCGAGGGCAACCCCGGCATCGCCGACTACGCCGGCGAGATCCTGAGCTGACCGAGCCACCGGCCGCCCGGGCGCAGCCTGCGCCGCGGGCGGTCGGGGTTATCCGTCAGCCGTTCCCGCGCTCGGCAGCTTGTCTTCCGGGGCTGTCAAGCCCATGTCCGGCCAGCGCAGCCTGCCGCCCCTTCGCATCGCACCCAGGCCCTCCCACCGCCTGCTCGCCTTCGTCGTCCTCACCCACAGCGCCGCCCTTGCGGTACTGGTGCCGCTGCCGGCGCCCGCACCCTGGCTGCGCCTGCTGCTCGGCGCCCTGATCCTGCTGAGTCTCGCGTACGTCGTCTGGGCGCAGGTCCTGCGCCGGGCGCCCTGGTCCGTCGTCGCCGTGGACTGGAGCGAGCGCGGCTGGCAGGCGACCTTCGCCGACGGTCGCACGCGCGACCTGCGGCTCGCCCCATCGACCTTCGTCGGTGTCGGCCTCGTGATCCTGCACCTGCGCGTGCGCTGGTTCTGGCAGCCCAGCCTGCTGCTCAGCGCCGACGCCGTGCCAGCGGACGACCTGCGCCGGCTGCGGGTTCTGTTGCGGCTGGGATTGGCGGGCGGGCGGAAGGATGATGGGCAGGCGCCGCCGTGACGGCCTGCGGCCCTTCGGATTGCGCGACTGCTGGATGCCCTGTTCGCGCGAAGAGGCCTACGCTTGAAGCGCCGATGAGTGTACTGGTGCTCCAACGCGGAAGTGGCGAGGCCGCCCCGGGTACGCCGACTTCAGTCGACACAGCCTGGGGCAGGCGGACTTCAGTCCGCCGCCGGCAAGTGATGCCCTGGCATCGGATTTCTTGCAGCACTGCACCGGTTGCTGTTTTGGACCGGACTGCATGCAATCTGCGTCAGTCGTGGCATGTGCGTCCAGATCAGCCGGCCGTCGCGACCTGGTCAATGGCGTGGGCCATGCAGTGGGCCGCGCCGTTGCGCGGACCGCGGGTCCAATCCAGAAGCCCGGCGAGGTGGCGGCGATCAGGCGTCCTGATGGCGCCTTGACCGGTTACCGCCCGTCCCGCTAGGCTCCGGAGGTAACGTCCTCAAGGCGCCCCGTCAGGCCTGGATTGCCAATCCTGACGCAGGCCTGAAGTCCTCACGCCCAGATCGAGCCACTCGGATCGGACTACCGCGATGACCAGCTACGACGCCGATTTCCACCAGTGGATCGACGAGCAAACCGCGGCCCTCAAAGCCGGCCGGTTTGATCGCCTGGGCGTCACGCATGTGATCGAGGAATTGGACAGCATGCGTGCGCGCGAGCGACGGGAGCTGATCAATCGCTTGTCCGTGCTGCTCGCCCACCTGCTCAAGTGGCAGTATCAACCAGAGCGTCGCTGCACCAGCTGGCGCGCGACCATCAATGAGCAGCGCCGCCAGCTTGCCCTGCTGCTCGAGGACAGCCCGAGCCTTGCACGACGGCTACCGGAATTCCTGGAGCGCGCCTACCCGAACGGTGCCCGCGCCGCGCTGGATGAAACCGGGTTGCTCAAGTCGCCCTTTTCCGAATCCTGCGCCTATGGCATCGAACAGATCCTGAGCGAGGACTTCACGCCGGCAGATTGAGCATTCGGTCTGTGCGGTCACCAGATCATGGGGACGGTATACAGAACTTTTGGATCGCCGCGAGGCGCGAGCATCGAGACGGATAGTGCGCCGCTCCTGTCTCGCGTCCCGCAGAAATCGCCCCAGGAGGACTGGGACCCTGTGCCTGCGCTGGAGGGCCGGTACGATCAGGCTTCGCGGGTCCTGCGCTGCTTGACTGTAAGACCTCGTGCTGCGCACTGATCGTTCGTGTCCGCACCGGCTCGCGGCCGCAGGGCTGACCGCCGCGGCGACCTGAAGGGCAGATCACGACCTGGTTTGAAGTATGGCTGCACCACATTAGAGACTCAGCCCAGCAACACCGGCAAGCTGCCGACAAACGGTCAAACGGTCGCTTCGCCCTGTCCCCTACACCAACACCGTTCAACCGGGCATTCAGCATGGAAATGAACGCCTACGCAGCAGCCCTGCTCACTGTACTTGCGGCTTTCGCCGTTTATTTGGTCTTCGCGCAGCTGGCGCATATGAAAAAGCTGAAACAGCGAGACCAGGCTGCGGCCGGGTCCGACGACCAGCCCGCCTCGGGCAACGAGTCGGGCTCATCGTGAACCGGGTCGACACGACGGCGCTTCCCGCCGCGGCCAAAGCAGCACGGAGGGGCAGCACGGCCCCGTTGGTCAGCGTCCCCGCTTGCCCCGGCCTCCTGCCTCGCTCGCGTTGCTCCATCCCCGCAACGCTGGCTCAACGTCCAGCCGCTTGGCCCTTTCACGCAGCCAGCTGTGGCGTGAACAACTCCTGCGCGGCCCGAATGCCCCAAAGATACTTGGTCGGTCGGCGGGCGCAGACGCTGGTCAGCGTCTGCGGCGCACCGATGGCGCTGCCGGACGCCTTGCGCAGGCGGTCGGCACCGCTGATGAAGCGCTCCCCGTCGATATTCAGCCGGTCGAGGATGCACGGATACCGCGCCCCGATCAGACCGCGCTTGTCCGGGCGCAGTGCCCGGCCCGTGCAGTGGACCAGCACCAGGTAGTCCGCGAACGAACACGGCACCGCCCAGGGCGTGCGCGCGGTGGCGTCGAACGGCATGAGCGGGACCCGCGTCAAAGCCCGTGCCTGCGCCTCTGAGCAGAGGTGCTCGACTGCGAGGGCCGCTGCCGCCACAGACGGAGCCCTATCTCCCGCCGGCTGCCCGCTGCAAGCGACTGCGGAGCCCGTTGCCTCCGTCACCGCCCCGACGCGCTCCTGGATCGAGGTATCGTCCGACGCCTCCGGCGTCGCGGCGATGCCCGCCCGCACCGGGTTCAGATCCACGTAGGCCATCGCGGCCAGCCGTGCCGGCTCATCGAGCAGGGCCTGGCTCTTGAAGCGCCCCTCCCAGAACCGGCCCTTTACCCCGGCTTCGGCGTTGGCCTGCCGGGCGACATGCTCGTTCAGCGTGCGCATGAACCAGGACAGGTCGTGCAGGCGCGCCCGATAGCCCTCCGCCAGCGCCGCCACCTCGGCGCAGACCAATGGGGACATGCAGATCAGTGGGAAGGGCAGACCAGTGGGGACAGACCACGTTTTTCGGCGTGCCGCTTTCCCCGCTCATAAGAAACGTGGTCTGTCCCCATTTTGCTCCACCCGGATGCGGCGATCTTCGCCAGCCTGCCGGGTGCCGGCCCCACCTTCGCGCCGCGTCTGCTCGCCGTCTTCGGCAGCAACCGCGAGCGCTGGCCCGATGCCGCCAGCCTCCAGCAGTACCTCGGGGTCGCCCCGGTGACCGAGCGCAGCGGCAACAAGCACTGGGTGCATTGGCGCTGGGCGTGTCCGAAATTCCTGCGCCAGAGCGTCGTGGAATGGGCCGGGATGAGTGTGCGCTACTCCGTCTGGGCCGCCGCCTATTACCAAGACCAGCGCAACCGCGGCAAGACCCACAATATTGCCGTGCGCGCGCTCGCCTTCAAATGGCTGCGCATCCTCCACCGCTGTTGGATGGACCGAAAACCCTATGACGAGGCGACTTACCTGAAGGCGCTGCAAAAGAGCGGCTCACCGCTGCTTGCACTGATTGCGGCGCCGACTGCACCGGCGCGGTAAT
>NZ_CAJXYK010000072.1 GCF_913063425.1 uncultured Thiohalocapsa sp. | reverse complement strand
GGCGCCAAGCAGCTCAACTTCGACCAGATCCCGCTGGAGCAGGCCGGCCACTACGCCGCCGAGGACGCCGACATCGCCCTGAAGCTCCACCGCGGGCTGTGGCCGAAGATCGAGGTCGTTCCGCCCATCGCGTCGGTCTATCAGTACATCGAGTTGCCGCCGTGGCGTCGGGCCAGGACATCCACCGCGCCACCGCCGCCGAGCGCACCGCCATCAATGCCCCCGTGCAGGGCGCCGCCGAGCTCGCGGTGCCGCTCATCGCCGATACGGGTGTGGGGGATAATTCGGATGAGGCGCACTGATCCTGACGCTGAGCCGAACACGGGGCCGGAGCATCGTCCCGCCGAGCGGCTTCGCCATGCGCAGCCAGCCCGGCATGCGCTCCGGCTGTGCTTACGGGCCGCGCGTGGCATACTATAAAGTATGATCATCGACCCACCGCCGCTGTCCAGACAAAGTCTCGCGCCGCGAAGGCCGGGCCTGAGCAAGGCAGGTCGCAGCTCGTCGTTGCCGCTGGGTACGTGCAGTGCCGCCGGGCGCGCGTCGACGTGAGCACGCCTGATCCCGGGTCAGTCGGCCCCACTATGGCGGGGGACCTCGCCGAAGGCCCGGAGCTCAGTGTCGTGGTCCCCTGCTTCGACGAGGCTGCGATCATTGAGCAGAGCCACCGTCGGCTGCGGGACGTGCTGGACGCGGTCACCGGGCTGCGCTGGGAGGTGCTCTACATCGACGACGGCAGCCGCGACGCGACACTGCCCCTGCTGCGTGCGCTCCAGGCCGCCGATCCGCGGGTGCGCGTGCTGGCGCTGTCGCGCAATTTCGGCCATCAGATCGCGGTAAGCGCCGGGCTGGACGCGGCGGCGGGCCGGGCGGTGGTGCTCATCGACGCAGACCTACAGGACCCGCCGGCGCTGATCCCGGACATGCTCGAGCGCTGGCGCAGCGGCGCCGACGTGGTCTACGGTGAGCGCGAGGCACGCGCCGGCGAGACCCGCTTCAAGCGCGTGTCCGCAAGCCTGTTCTACCGGCTGATGAACCGGCTCTCCACGACGCCGATACCGGTGGACACAGGCGATTTCCGCCTCATGGACCGCCGCGTAGTGGATGCGGTGCTGGCCATGCCGGAGCGCGACCGCTTCCTGCGCGGCATGGTCGCCTGGACGGGGTTCCGGCAGGAACCCATCCGTTACCGGCGCGAGGCGCGCACAGGCGGCGAGACCAAGTACTCAATGCGACGCATGCTGCGGTTTGCGGTGGACGGACTCTTGTCGTTCTCCCTGCTGCCTTTGCGGCTCGCGGTCTACCTGGGGCTGCTGGCATCGGCGCTGGCGCTGCTCGGCATCCTCTATGCCCTGGCGCTGCGGCTGTTCACTGACATCTGGGTGCCCGGCTGGACGCTGCTGTTCATTGCCGTGCTCTTTCTCGGCGGCGTGCAGCTGCTCTCCCTCGGTGTCATCGGCGAGTACCTCGGCCGCGTCTACTGGGAGGTGAAGCGCCGGCCGCTGTACCTGGTGAAGGAGCGGCTCGGGTTCGATCCGCCGCGGCAGAGGCGAGCGTGAACGCGCGCCCGGAGCACAGGGCCAGTTTGGCCCGGTGGTTGAAGCCGGCAGCCGGTCTGCTGGTGACGGCGGTGTTTCTGTGGCTGATCCTCCGACAGGTGGACCCAGGCGCAGTCGCCGCCGTCGTCGGCGACCTCGCGCTGCCCTGGCTTGCGGCGGCGCTGCTGCTGCTGGCCGGCGACTATGCGCTGCGCATCCTGCGCTGGTGGTGGATGCTGCGGGTGCTGACACCGACGCTGCCGGCCGGCGCCTGTGTCTGGCCCTATCTCAGCAGTATTGCGGTCAACAATGTGCTGCCGTTGCGCGCCGGCGATGCGCTCAGGGCCTTCGGTTTCCGCCGCGAGCTGCACTCTCCCGCCATGCGGGTGCTCGGCACCCTGGTGCTGGAGCGGCTGTTGGACATGACGACACTGCTGGCGCTGTTCTTCGTCGGGCTGCTCGCGGTGCCCACAGACCTGTTCCCGCAGGCCATCACGGTCTCCGCGGCCTGGCTCGTCGGCACCACGGCGCTCGCGCTTGGGCTGTTGCTGGTGCTTGCGCCAAGGCTGCCCGCCCTGCTCCAGCGCCTGGCGGCGCAACCGGCCTTGGCGGCGCATGGCTGGTCGGAGCGGGTGCAAGGCTGGGGACAGCACTTCATCGAGACCTTCGCGGTGCTGCGCCGGCCGGCGGATGTGCTGGCGCTGCTCGGGCTGTCGCTGCTGATCTGGCTGCTGGAGGCGGGGGTGCTCGGCAGCGTCGCGCTCGCGCTCGGGGCCTCCGCAGGCGCGGGGGCTGCCTTGTTCGCGATGGCGACGGGCACGCTGTCCACCCTGATCCCGAGCTCGCCCGGCTACGTCGGCACCTTCGATTACTTTACCCTGACCGCGCTTATGGCCTACGCCGTGCCGCAGACGCAGGCGGCCGCCATCGCCTTGACGGTGCACGCGGTGCTGTGGATGCCGCTGACACTGCTCGGACTGGGCTACCTGCTGGTGCGCGGCCAGGGCTTCGTGGCCGGCGCCATCGCCGCCCGCACCGAGACAAGGCTTGCAGAATGAAGACGACGGCACAGGGCGCACCGCATGTCGGCATCATCGGCGGCGGTTTCTGCGGACTCGCCGCGGCCTATGAGCTGGGCCGGCGCGGCGTGCGCGCGACGGTGCTCGAGCAGGACGCGGAAGTCGGCGGGCTCGCCGGCAGCTTCGACGTGGGCGGCGAGCAACTGGAGAAGTTCTACCACCACTGGTTCACCAACGACGTGCATGTCATGGAGCTGGTCGAGGCGCTCGGCGCCGCCGATCAGGTGCTGCTGCGCCCCACGCGCACCGGCATGTACTACGCGAACCGGTTCTTCAAGCTGTCCACCCCGCTGGACCTGTTGCGCTTCTCCGCACTGCCCTTCCCTGACCGCATTCGCCTGGGACTCCTCGCGCTGCGCGCGCGCCGCGTGGGTGACTGGCGGGGGCTGGAGCAGCGCTCCGCGGCCGCCTGGCTGCGCGACCTGGGCGGTGAGCGCGTCTACCGCGTCGTCTGGGAGCCGCTGCTGCGCGGCAAGTTCGGCGCTGTCGCCGACGAGGTCTCGGCGGTGTGGATCTGGAACAAGCTCAAGCTCCGCGGCGGCAGCCGCGGCAAGGGCGGCGCGGAGCAGCTCGCATACTTTCGCGGCGGCTTCGCGGCGCTCGCGGAGCGCCTCGCGGCAGCCATCGCCGAACAAGGAGGTCGGGTGCAGACAGCGACGACCGTGAGGGGGATCGATGTCACCGAAGGGCGCGTCATGGCCATCGACACCACTGCCGGATGCACCGCCGTGGACGCGGTCATCGCCACGCCGGCCCTGCCGATCATCGCCGATCTGCTGGCCCCGCACGTGGACCCAGGCTACCTCGCCCGGCTGCGGCGCATCCGCTACCTCGCCAACCTCTGCGTGGTGCTGGAGCTGGACCGCAGCCTGTCGGAGACCTACTGGCTCAACGTCAACGACCCGGACTTCCCCTTCGTCGGCGTCATCGAGCATACCAATTTCGAGCCGGTGGACAGCTACGGCGGGCGCCGCATCGTGTATCTGTCCAAGTACCTGCCTGAGGACAACGCACTGTACGGCATGGACGACGCGGCAGTGGCGGACTTCACGCTGGAGCACCTGGGGCGCATGTTTCCGGATCTGCGACCCGATTGGGTGCGCGCCGCGCATGTCTGGCGTGCGCGCTTCGCGCAGCCCATCGTGGAGCGCGGCTATACCAATCTGATCCCGGCGCGGGATACGCCGATCAGGGGCCTCAAGCTCGCCACCATGGCGCAGATCTATCCAGAGGACCGAGGCACCAACTACGCGATCCGCGAAGGGCGGGCGGCGGCGCGGGCGCTGGCGGCGGAGCTCGGTGCGGCGCAGGATGCCTTGGCATGGCCCCGCGCGACGCCCGCGTGAGGCATCGACTCAGTCTGCCACCGGCATGAGATCGAAGCCAAGCTCTGTCACGATCCCCCGGTCCACGTCACTCACGGGCTTGCGCAACAACAACGGCGTACGCGTGATGGCGAGATAGTCTTGGCGCATGATCTCCACAAGGCACGGGGCGTAGTCGGCTACGTCGTAGCGATCCCAGACGCGCCACCGGTCCCAGGCGATGACCTTGGGCGGGGCGGCGGCGAGGTCTGCACACGGATCAATGCGGTAGCCCAGGAGCGGGCTGCGGTTGTAAGCCGCCTGCCATGGCAGATAGTAATAGGCGCCAGAAGACGGCAGACGCTCCGCCAGCAGATACCAGCGCGGCGCGAACACCATTGCCAGCATGGGCTCGTTCGCGGGCACCAGGGCCTGGATCAGTTCGATGCGCTGCGCGTAGCCCGTCCGCTTCTCCTCGGCGTGGGCGCGGGTGACATACCGCGCATCCACGTCCGACCACCCCTTCACGCCGATAAGATAGGTCGGCGCGGCAATGGCCACAATAAGCACAAGTCCGCGCAGGATGGCAACCGCGGTCGTGTTGCTGGGCCTGCGCGGCGTCCAGACGATGAGCAGACTGAGCAGGCCGAGCCCGACGATCCAGAGGGCAGCGTTTTTGTAGACGACCTCGCCGCGGGGATTCAGAAACAGAAGCCCAAGCACGAACAGAGCCCAAGCCGCAGCGAGCCAGAGTCGACGCCGATGCCGACGAGGGAGATCACCGTCGCCGTCCTGGTTGGCGACCGCCCAGACCTCGACGAGCAGCAGCAGGCTGAACAGCACCACTGCCTGAAGCGCCCAGCCCAGCGGGCTTTGGAAGAGTTTCTCCAGCTGGGTGACTACAACCGCGGGATCGTAGTCGATAAAATTGGCGTAGACGGCTTGGTTGAGCCAGAAGTGATAGACAGCGTAGCCAAGGATGTCTCCGTAGCGTGCGAGCCACAACAGCATCAAAAGCGTGAAACCGCCAAAGCCCGCAGTCGCCTGCAACAGCGTCGGCCGCCAACCACGCCAGGGCATCCCGCGGGCGCGCACCATCGCCAGCGCCGCCGCAGGCAACAGCACCGCCGGCAGCGCGAACGGATACGCTGCGAACCCCGCTGCCGACAGCGCAGCGCCCCCCAAGCTTGCCTGTACCGGCGACGGCTTGACCGCGAACATCATCGGCAACAGAAGCAGGCTGAGGGCGATGGATATGGCCACACCGCCGAGCGAGTGGTACAACAGCGTGTGCCCGTACCACAGCGGGCCGAGCAAAGATACCAGCACGATGAAGCCGCTGAACGCGATGACGCGCTGCCGCCAGCTCGATAGCAGTGGGCTTGCTGCCAGCGCAGCGCCGGCGAGCACCACCGTGCCCCACTGCAGGATGCGGTACGGAGCGAGCTGCACCGACCCCGTGGCGAGGTAGGCCAGATGCGCCAAGGCATAGTTCAGCGCACCATGATGCGCAAACAGTGTATCGTAGAGGCGATAGCCTTCAGCGATCATCCAGCCTGCGACGAGCTTCTCGTCCTCGTCCCCCCAGTGCCAGTACCCAAGGCTGTCGGCGGCGAGTACGACGAAGACCGCGATGGCGGTCAGGGCGCCGACCGCTGTGAGGGCGGTGCGCAATCCGACCATCCGCGCAGACTGTGAACGGGCGTGCTGGTTGCCTTCGCTGAATCTCACTGTCGGTCGGCGTGCTTACGGCTGTCGCGGGCGGTGATTCATGACCTGACCGTTCGGCACATGCGGTGCCCGGTTCCAGCCACAACGAGCCGCGTTGTCGATGGTGCCCGGCTGCGGCATGACTCACTATGACGTTAACAGCATGGCAAACCCTCGTACACCTCTACCACCTCTGGCGCCACCGCCTGGGACTGCCCGTACACAGCGGGAAGTGCTGCCGATTGCCCAGCAATTCCCGCGGAAAAACTACCTCTAGCTAGAACAAGAAAATTTGAAGGGGAGCAAAAAAAGCTCTTCGTACATTTTTTATTTTGAATCAGCACACTGTCGCGTGAACCTAAGGTGGTGAGGCAGGTATCGATGAGTTCACCGTTTTGCCGCAAGGACCTCAGCTTCGAGGGCTGCTGCGCACTGCGCGGCGCGTGTTCGCCACCATACTCGACGAGCCCGGCAAAGACATCGCCCTGGTGGATCACCTGCTGTCGCGGCTCGCGCCGTTCGGCCTGAGGTGTCCCTTGCTGCTGCAGTTCGAGCGGGATTGGCACGAGGAGATGACACGGGCGAACCTCAAGGCGCTCTACGGGATCGAGCAGGCGCCGAGCGGCACGCGCTTGCGCGAGCGCCTCGACGCGCTCGACCCGGCCTGCCTACAACCGTTGTACAAAGCGCTGTTCGCGCAGCTTCAGCGCGGCAAGGGGCTGGAGGGGTTCGACTACCTTGACGGGCACTACCTGCTCTCGCTCGACGGCACCGGCTATTTTTCCTCCAAGACGGTGCACTGCGCACAGTGCGCCCAGAAGCATCATCGCGACGGCACCACGACCTACTATCACCAGATGCTCGGCGCGGTGCTGGTGCATCCCGAGCACAAGGAGATCTTTCCGCTCGCGCCCGAGCCGATCCTCAAGCCCGACGGGGCGCAGAAGAACGATTGCGAGCGCAACGCCGCCAAGCGCCTGCTGACGGATCTACGCCGTGCGCATCCGCACCTGAAGCTGATCGTCGTCGAGGACGGCTTGGCCTCCAACGCCCCGCACATCCGCCATCTGCAAGCGCTTGATTTCAAATTCATTCTCGGCGCCAAGCAGAGCGACCACAAGGCCCTGTTCGACTGGGTGGACGCGAGCGAGCAGACCGCCTTGACCACCCTCAGCGACCGGCGCGGCTATCGCCACCGCTTCCGCTACCTCAACGCTGCGCCGCTCAACGACGCCAACTTCGACCTCGAGGTGAACTTCCTCGAATACTGGGAGCATGCCCCCGACGGCACCGTCACCCACTTCGCCTGGGTCACGGACATTCCCATCGACAACGACAACCTCATGACCTTGATGCGAGGTGCCCGCGCCCGCTGGAAGATCGAGAACGAGACCTTCAACACCCTCAAGAACCAAGGCTACCACTTCGAGCACAACTTCGGTCACGGCCACCAGCACCTCACCACCGTGCTGATGCACCTGATGATGCTGGCCTTCCTGATCGATCAGATCCAACAGCGCTGCTGCCGGCTGTTCCAGGCCGCCTGGACGGCGGCGGGCAGCAAAGCCCGCCTGTGGCGCAAGCTGCGCAGCCGCTTCGAGCTGTGCCTCATCCCCGACTGGGAGACGCCCCACCGCTCCATCATCGCGCCGCAGCAGATCGCGCTCGGCTACGACACCTCCTAGCCGACGGCCGTGATTGACCGTGCTCGACGTGTCTATTGAGGGGGAAAGCTCATCAATGTTGCCATCGCGCCGCCCGGCGCGAGCCATCCGCTATGCCTGTCCGTGACCAGCCGCGCCAGTGCCGGTGTCCGGCGCTTGCTGGCGTACACAGCGGGAATTGCTGTCCGTTCCTCGTCTCGCTTGACATTCCAGAAACTCCCTCACATCATCGCTATTTTTTTTGCACAAACTAATCAAATACGGCATATGCACCAGATCGGCCCCAAACTGATCGAGGGATGCGACCACTCCTGGTTTGACAAACTGCAACTCACTTGCATCGCCAGGGGCTAGCACGGATAACCCCGACCGACCTCGGACCAGATCTTGCCAACGCACTGATTGGCCAATTGTCGGGCTCTTTCGTCGATCATCTCCTCCTGTGCAACGCGAAGCGAACTAGGCAGTCGCCTGTAACACCACGGGGCGGTGTCAGGCTGAATCTCAGTCGGCCCGAATGAGTGGTAATCCCGCCCCGAGCACAGCGGGCATCCGGACACCCACTCGACCACAGGGCCTCCTCTTGGCCCACACAACTGGTCGGCGAGCGATGACAGCCATACTCAAAAACGGCGCGGTATTCCTCCATATTCCCAAGACCGGGGGGAACTGGGTCACCAAGATCCTGGAAGAGCTGAATCTCATCGAGCGCCATATCGCGCACAAGCATGCCGACATCGATCATCTCTTCTACGCTCTTTACGAAATCCCCGTGGGCCGCAAGGCGATTGCCCGTCAAGCTCTTCGCGAGCTGATCTCGCCCTCCCGGGAATGCACCTCTAGACCCTTCATGTTTTGCTTCACAAGAAATCCGCTGACCTGGTATGAGTCCTGGTTCAAATACATGGCCCAGCCGCGCAGGAATTGGCGTTCGTGGGGGCGCGAAGGTGGTGCGGCCAAATGGCACCCGAACATGATGTTGAACGGCTTGGGCAGCGACGACTTCAATCAGTTCATACGCAATGTCGTGGCCAAACGACCCGGCTACGTCACCGAGATGTATGGATGGTATGCAAAGCCTGAGGTCGACTTCATCGGCAAGCAAGAGAGCTTGGTCGAGGATCTGATCCGGGTACTGAAGATAATGGAGTTCGAATTCGACGCGGATTTCGTGCGCAATCAAGAACCAGTCGGTGTCAGCCCCGAGCCGAAACAGAGCATAGAATGGGACTACGAGCTGAAACGGGAAGTCGCTCTGTATGAGTACGCGGGCATGATCCGGCATGGGTATAGGGACACTCTGGCGGAGCTGGGCCTGGCTCCAGGGCAACTAGGCGTCGGCACTGAGCCCTAGAGGTCGAGGCCTCCCGGCGCGGCATGCCGCATTGGAGTAACATTGATGCTCCTCGCGTTTCTGCTTAGCCCCCGACGTCCAGGTCACCTTGATCATCGGGTTTGCTTTGTCCACCTGAGCGCAAGGAACGGCGCAGGCGTTGGGCCTCTCCAGCACTCATCCCACCGGGCTTGAGGTCACGGACAACGAAGCGGTCACCAGCACCGGGATGAAGCAGACAAAGCTCTCCGAGATCCGCCACCGGTTTTCCCGCGTCTGGATAGACGAGGATCAACACGGACTCGGCCAGTTGGATCTGGCGCTGATGCCACTCGGCTTCAGCTATCACCTCAAGTGCGCGTCGATCGATGAGTAATAGATCGGGCGGGTTCGCAACCGCCGAATCGAAGGCCTCGACGACGCGTTTGCGGTTTGGCTCCGCGGCCGGATGTTGAGACAATGCCGGTACCAGCTGATCAACGCTCTTCCCCCTAACGCCCACATCGTCGAACCCACCCTCGAGTGCCGAGTGCAGACGCATAGCCAACTCGCGCCCATAACCCTCACTGGTCAGCAGTGCGTAGAGCTTACCTCGCTCCAAACGGACCAGGTGCGGGTCGCCGGCGCTCGTGGCGACCCGCAGCACCAAGGGCTCGCAGGGAGCCCGTTCGGCTGGCACGAGGGGCCGCTTGGCCTGTTGCGCACTAATGATGAAATCGCGTAGCCGCTGAATCTGGGGGTAGAAGCGGCTGACACCTGTCAGTGTCTTGAACAGGTTGGTCAGGTTGGCGATCACAAGGCGCAGCACCCCGACGTACGCAATGAGTCGCGCCCAATCCGCGCCCGAAACCAGCAACTCGCGACCCACCAAGAGCACCAGGGTCGCGAGGACGATTGCGCCGCCGAGCTGCATGCTCAAGGCGCTGAGCTCCATGGCCAGCAAGCGATTCTCGTAGGCGTCCATATGCTCCTTCGCGCTCACTGCGTTGTAGTACGTCTCCACCTGTGAGCGGACCTCCTCCGATGCGGCATACGCAGGCTCGCCGTGCAACCGCGCAAGCAAATCCAGAATCTCACGCTGGACGATTGGGCGAGTCCGGTGCCAAACCACGGTCGCCTTGGCCGCGAACAGGTTCGACGGATACTGCAGGGAGATCACCAACACGCCGATACCACAGACGATCAGCGTCGTACTAGTGTCGAGGTAGAACAGCACGGGCAGCGCAAAGGCCAACGTCAATCCCGAGGGCAGCAGGTTGACCAGAAAGCGCAAGGCCATGCCGGCATTGCGCGGATCCATGGAGATCACATGCAACAGTTTCGTGGAGCATAGGATCTGGTGCGCCTGCCGCGCACGCGGGTCGGGCAAGAAGCGCGACACATCGAGCACGCGCATCGACGCCCACTGCTCGAACAATCGCGCGAGTCGCACCGCAGAGGAGCGTGCAATATAGAGGCTCGCGGCATGGACGAGGAGCGCCAGCAGTAGGGCGAGCACGACGCCCCGGAGCAAACCGATCGACTCGCGTGCTCCAACGCCGATACCCGCCAACTCGATGACGAGGTCGTGCTCGATCGCCTGGACATAGCGGTAGATGATAGCAATCGCGACCGCATTCGCCACCAGACTCAGCACCGTGGCCAGAAGTACGCGCCACCAGATGCCGGGCTCAGCGGCATAGCTTTCGCCGAGCAGCCAGCCCAGGCTGCGGACATAGCGCCCGGCTTGCGCGGCGATGCGCGTGCCTGCCTGCCGCGCGGCCCCGTACGTTCCGGCGATTCGCTGTATCACTTGTCGCACCGCAGGGCCTCCGAGAAATGTCGCCAGAAACGCTCGCGTACCGCGTCCAGTCCGTGCTAGATCAGAAGCAACGACGGCTTGGACGCGCCGGATGCATTGATTGGAATGCGCGTCAAAGCTTCACCGAAGCCGCTTTGCATGTCGCGACTGGTCAGAGCCGCGCCGGTAACCCGCGGTAGCAGCTCCACCAGGCCACCACTCTCGGGCGTGACGACCACCGGGGTTCCGCCGGCCAGCGCATGCAGGGCCACGTTTGGCATGCCTTCCCGGTGCGAGTTCAAGAACAGCGCATCACAACGGGCATACCGCCCGAGCATTCGCCACCAAACCCAACGGGTGCACGCGATGCTCCAGGCCGAGCCGACGGATGCGCGTCGCTCGTGCGCCTCGCTCGACACCTTCGCCGAGGATGCAGAGCACGTCATCCGCCGATACGGTGGACCAAGGGTTGATCGACGATCGAACCCCTTTCGTCGGACGAGATGGCCGAAGGCCAAGAATTGACGGCTGTTGCCACGCGGTACCACGATCCGCTCGCGCGCCAGTCGGGGCAGACACTCGACATCGAAGGGATTAGGCAGAGATAACACAGCCGCGTGGGATCGACGCCGTTAGCCGCTCACATCCCATCGGCCATGCGCCTTGACGAGGCGAGCTGCAGGCCGCCAGCCGATACCCCGTGCCGTGGCCGGTTTCAGCGCCGCACCCCGACCGCAGCCCCGCAGGCTCAACGACGGCCGATTGGCCTCGCCTGCGACCGACTTGGTCCGCTGCGGCAAGACCGGTCAAGGGCGCGAGCGCGACACTGACACACGCGAATGCACTAGACCACATCGAGGCGAACTTGGCGAAGCTGACCCAACAATCGCGGCAATGTCCGGCAGAGACGTCCACATCGCAAATCGACCGGCTCTATCCCTGCCGGCACCAGGTCGCGTAAGGCGCCCCTGCCGTCGTGCGCCAGCAGCCGCGATGTCCAGCCCTGCCACGCATCCCCCTCGCTGAGCAGTTGCAAGAGCACCCGCTCAGCAGCTCCGCCGGCATCGGAGGGAAGCACGAAAAGGCAGCGCCGCTGTGGGATGGGCAGTCGTCCCTGCGCTAGCGGGGCGATGGGCACTGTTCCGCCAGATTGAGGACTCGGAACGGAGCCCTCCCGTAACCGCGCAACGTACTGGGATCGGGGACGTGCGTCACCTCCTTGGCGAACAGCGTCAGGACACTGACAGTCACGTCAATCTGGTGCCAGTGGTTGGCGAGCAGCGAAGCGCTCCCTCGCCCTCCTCCGACACCCGCTTGCTCAGCGGCCGGGCTCGGCGTCGCTGACAAAGGCCTCGACCCAGTCTTTTGGAACACTCAGGCGCCCCCACCTGCGCCACGGCGCTCGCCTGCCTTTGCCGGCGACTTCGCCTCGTGCACCCGCGCCTCGTGCTCCGTGCGCACGCGTGCCCGAACGAGGACATGCTGCGTCGTGAGCTCGTACTCCTCAAGCTCTGGATGGCGCGCGCGAATTTCCGGTGTCAACCGGCCCCCACCCTGCTTGAGCTTGGACGGAATGCGCTTGCTTTCCTCGATCTGGAAGTACTTGCGGGTCAACCGCTCAAGCTCGGGGATTCGGATGCGGTTCAGGCCACGACGGATGTAGTGATCCTCCGGCGGGTCGAAAACGAGGTGGCCCCAATCCACCATCTGACGGTGCTCGGGATTGCCGAGATCGATCTCATCGACCCGCTTGGGGTGCAAATGGTGACCGTTCCAGCAGTAGAAGTTGTGGTGGTTGTAGACCAGTAGGCCGCCGGGCCTGAGCCGACGGGCCGTTGACGCGAGTACCTGCTCGAGTTGTTGCAAGTGCTCGGTGACGTTGTGCATTACGGCGATGTCGAACGCTGGGGCATCAGGAAGCGCCTCGACGCCGCCCTGCACGAGGCTGATCCTCGGCATCATCCGCATGATCTCGGCGCCCGTCCAGCGGAAACGCTCCCAAGCGCGCTTGCGCAGATTGCGGGCACGATCAGTGCCGAGATCGACCCTGGGATCGACGCCCGTGTAGCTGCGCACACCGACGGTCGCAAAACCGACGGCATGCAGGCCCGTGCCGCAACCCACATCGAGCACGTCCTTGTCGGCGATGAGATCGCGGATCTTTCGCGGCCAGCTGAGGTATCCAAAGTCGACCGCGCGCTCGATGAGCCGAGGCGCGTAATTGCGCTCGGCATCGTCCATCCCCTCGTTGAGGACCCAGTAGGCACGGCGCGCGGCTGCGCGGTCGTCCGGGAACGCACGCAGGATCGACTTGCGCTCGGCTGCCTCTAGGCGCGCGAGACCCGTGCCTTTTGGCACCGCACGGCAAAACACCCCCTGTGTCAGGAAGTCCTCGTCACTGAGCTCGGGGTGGCGTGCACGCACTTCGTCGCCGAGGCGCCCAGCCCCCTGTTCCGGTTTTGATTCCGTCATGGTCCATTCGATGATGTCGTAGTGGCGCTCCGTGAGGTCCATGAGCTCGCACAGGCGCATTCGGTTCAGGCCACGGTGGAAGTAATGACCCTCGGGGGGGTCGAAATCCAGATGCGCCCAATCTAGGTAGTTAAGCTGCTCGGGATTGGTGGTGTCGATGGCCGCTACGGTCTTGGGTGCCAAGTGATGCCCATTCCAACTGTAAAAATTGTGGTGGTTGAAGAGCAGTGTGCCGTCGGGGCGTAAGTGTTCGACGATGGTTGCAAGCACCCCATCGAGATCCAGCAGATGCTCGGTCGTGTTGTGCAGTACGACCAGATCGAAGCGCGCGTCCGCCGGCAGGTCTTGGACCCCACCCTTGAACAGCCGAACCTCCGGAAAGATCTCTGCGATCTCGCGCCCCGTCCATCCCAAACTCGTCCAAGTGCTGCTGCGCAAGTCCTTGACACGGTCACGATCTAGGTCGATACGCGGATCCACCCCCACGTAACTGCGCGCCCCGACCACCAGATAGCCGATGCCGTGCACACCCGTACCACAGCCCACATCTAGCACGTCGCGCCCACGGACTTGGGCGCGGATGCGCTTTGGCCAATCAAGGTACTTGAGTTCGACGGCTCGCTTTATCAATGCGACCGCGCGCGCGTCGGGTTGGCGTCCGAGCTCACGTTGAGAGAGCCGAAATCTCAGGGAGGCGTAGTTTGGGTCGCTATTGACCAGACGCTCAACGAACTCGGTGGCGGAAGCGTGCGGGCGCATGCCCCAGCGAAACATGAGCTCGAACAACGGACGCGACGAGCGGCGCGCCAGATTGGTGGTCAGCAAGGTTCGCGCGAGAGGCTTCAGGCCGCGCTTGACTCGATTCAGGAATGTTGGTCTCATTTCGACTCTTCCCTTTGCTCAGCTCTCGGCTTGCGAGGGCGTGAAGTAGCGCGGTCTTCGGTGTCGGCCAACGGCACGCCTAGCGCGGCGATATAACCCTGCCAGACAGCCGCGACCGTCGCCACATCGAGATTCTGGGCGATCCGCAGCGATGCATCTCCAAAACGCTTGCGCAACGCTTTGCTCTGCATAACGCGGCGCAGTGCCGTCGCCAGGGCGGGCGGATCCTCCGGCGGCACCACGAGCCCGGTCTCGCCATCCCTGACGAACTCTAGGGGGCCGGGCGAGGCGGAGTTGACCACAACGGGGAGTCCACAGCCCATGGCCTCAAGCATCGCATTGGGCATCCCCTCGAATCGCGAAGAGAGCACAAAGACGCTTGCGGCATAGAGAACCGGGAATGGTGGCGACAGATGGCCGTGGAAAGTCACCTGCCCAGCGATCCCGAGCCTCTCGGCTTGGGCTTCGAGCACCCCGCGCAACGGGCCGTCACCGACCAGGTCAAGTCGCCAACCGGGGAACTCCGCTGCGACTAGGGCGAAGGCGTCGAGGAGCACATCGATCCCCTTCTGATCCACCAAGCGCGCCACTGTGACCAGGCGGTGGCCCCAGCGGACGACATCGTTGGGGCACGACGGGACCAACAACGGGTTTGGAACTTGACGCAGCCGCTCCGACGGGACGAAATGACGCAGCGAGTCCACAGCTCCGGAGCTGTTGGCCGTGATCAGGTCGGCACGCCGATAGCAGCGCGCTCGCATGAACTCCCAGGGTGAGTCAAGCTCCTGTAGAGCCGGGTCATTACGCTCCGAGATGATGACGCGACAGGGCAGTCCCTGACAAGCCAGGATCGTCTGGATATTGGTTCCGCCGAGAAAGCTGATCACGACGCTGGGCCGGTAGTGCTCGATCCGCTTGCGCAGCATCCGAACACGCCGCTTCGCGGAACTGGAGATATCGGGATAAAGCATGCGGCGCCAGCCGTTGGGGAGGCATGGCCCAGGCATGCGCGCGAGGCGTCGCCAGTATCCCGCCTTGCGGCGTAAACAGAGGTCGCGGTCGCCAACGGCGGTCGAAGTGGTAGCAATCGCATCGAGCAGACCGAGCGAAAGCAGCCTGCGACCGGCGAGCCCAAAAACCTTCTGCGCCCAGGACACCGTCTTGCGTGGCAAGCATTTGCCTGTCTTGTAGGAGGACGCGATACCGGCATACAGCGATGTATAGATCGCCGGATAGCGCGTGGGCAAACCGCTCGCATAGACCATGCGGCGCACCAGCCCCTTCACACCCCCGGAGCGAGGCGTGGCCGACTCGGTGTTGCTCGACGATGACTCGCCTATACGGGACGCCGCACGTTGCGGCTCTGTGGCGCAGTGATCCAGATCGAGCCAGCCCGAACTGACCACCGACGGCGAGCCGGCCGATGTGGCGGCGCTCGACCCCGCCGAGCCCAGTGATGGTGGCGAAGGTCGCGAAGCCGAAGCCGCACCTACCGACCCCGGCGATGCGAGCGTCGCCTGCGGGGCCACGAAAGACCCCGCTGACCCCGATGAGTCTGAGGGAGCCTCGACCGATGTCGAAACTGCAGACATAGCGGCCTCGTCGGACCGCGCGTTGAGCATAGCCGCTGGGAACTCTAGGGACTCTGGCGAACAGCGACTCTGCTCTTGCGCGACCAGGGTCGAGATGCACTCGCGGACAATGTCGGCATGGCAATGATTCGCATCCGGCTTATCGAACAGCGTGATCAGGGCTAGGCGCACGCCCAGGTCGTGCCAATGATTCGCGAGCAGTGACGCAACGCGCTGGGCACCGCCCGGCCCCAAGTGCGGCAGAACCAGCATCAGGTCGAGGCGGTGCGAGTCGTCGCCACTGCTGGGCGAGATGTCTTGTGTTTTGGTGCCTGTGGTCGGCATGGTCACTCCGCCTGGGCTGCGGTTCGATGGGACTCGACTCGGTTGCGCCCGATCAGGCTCCGGTCTTGACGCAGATGCGGCCACCGGAATCCAGCCGGTTCAGCAGTGGCAGGCCACCATGCTCTGCGAAGTACTCGTCCACGGCCTGCTTGGAGCCGGACCAGGTGCCATAGTCGTCGACGATGAGCACGCCATTGGTGCGCAGCAGCGGATAGAGATGCTCCAGCTCGTGCTTCGTCGAGGCGTAGAAGTCGGTGTCCAGACGCAGCATCGCGATCTCGCCGGGCAAGGTCGCGGGAACCGTGTCCTCGACCTTGCCCTTCACGAGCACCAGCCGCTCGGGGTCGAGCAAGGTCGACTTCATATTAAGACGTACCTCGTCGATGGTAGCGAGGTTCCAGTCGCTGCCCTCCTCGTTGCGGGTGCGCTCCCACTTTTCGCGCGCCTTTGGTTCGCCGAACTTGAAGTCCTCGTCGGTCGGTTCGCTCATGCCAGTGTAGGTGTCGTAGAGATAGATCCTTCGCTCCTGGCGGTCGCCGAAATGGCGCAGGGTCAAGGCCGCCATCATGCTGCTGCCACCGCGCCAGACCCCACACTCAACGATGTCCCCAGGAATATCTTGCTCGACCAGGTACTGCACGGCCCGATAGACGCCATAGAGCCGCTCCATGGTCGTCATGCTGTACGGCTTGCAACGATCATAGAGTTCCAGGAACGTGGAATCCCGCGCGAGATCGCGGTAGCGCGACTTCAACTCCCGCGGATGTTCACTGCCACGCCCCTTGCGCACGGCACGGCAGAGAACGTTCTGGACCAGAAACTCTTCCTCGCGATACTGCGGATGACGCGCACGAATCTCGGGCGTCAGCCGCCCCTTGCCCTGCGACTCCTTGGATTCGAGCGCGGTCCACTCGACGATGTCGAAGTAGCGCCAGGTGAGGTCGCGCAGCTCGTGCAGTCGTATGCGGTTGAGGCCACGGGCGATGTAGTGATCCTCGGGCGGATCGAAGTCCAGATGCGCCCAGTCCATATAGAGCTTCTGCTCGGGATCATCCGGGTCGATGCGATCAACCGTCTTCGGCGCGAGGTGGTGACCGTTCCAGCAATAGAAGTTGTGGTGGTTGAACAGCAGCTTGCCATCCTCGCGCAGCCGCTCGGCAACGGCGGCGAAGATTCCCTCGAGATCATGCAGGTGCTCGGTCACGTTGTGCAGCACGACGACGTCGAACTGCTCGTCGGGAGGCAGCTCCTCCACGCCGCCCTTGAACAGCCGGATACGCGGCATCGCCTCCATGATCTGGCGCCCGGTCCAACCGAAGCCCTCCCAAGCGCTCTTGCGCAGGTTACGCGCCTGATCGCTGTCGAGATCGACCCGCGGGTCCACGCCGGTGTAGCTCTTGACACCGACGACGGCGAAACCGATAGCATGGAGGCCGGTGCCGCAACCCACATCGGCGACATCCTTGCCAACGATGTCAGCACGAATCTTCTTCGGCCAGCTCAGGTAGTTGAACTCGACCGCGCGCCGGATCAGGTCCGGCGCAAAGTTGCGGGCCGCATCAGGCATGTCCTGGTTGAGCGCCCAATACGCCTCGACAGCCACCTCTGGTTTATCGGCGAAACCACCGGGGAACACGGCGTCCTCGCCTTCCTTGAAGGCGCGCGCGTTGCAGCGCACCTCAGCGCTCAACAGATCCGCGCCCTCAAGCTGTGGAAAGCGCGCGCGCAGCTCGTCCGGTGGCCCCGCCTTCTGACCTTCCTTCGACGGCGTCGGCTTCCAGTCGCGCAGCTCGAAGCGCTTGCGAATCTCCAGCTCCAGCTCCCGCAGCCTGAGCGGCCGGGTCGCCGGATCGGCCTCGAGGAGGCCCGCCACATGCTCCCAGCTGGCCCGTCCCTGCTTGCGCCGGGGGGCGTAGGCGTTGCGATGCTGGATCACGACCACGCCTCCGGGGCGCAGGTGCCGCAGGGCACGATCAAGCTGGGATCGGACCACGGGGCCCGGGGCCGCATGGGTGTCTACGACGACGAGATCGAAGGTTTCCTGCAGCCCCAGGGCCGAGGGTCCGTCCGGCAACAGACGCACACGCGGCATGGCCGCGGCGACGGCCGCGTTGTCGAGTTCGCAGGGCTCGACGCCCTCACCACAGGCCGGCGCGACCGCATCCAGCCCGTCACCAACCGCGGTGTAGCTCTCGGCGCCCACGAGCACGAACCCGACGGCCTGTAGACCCGCCGGGCAACCCAGATGTAAGACATCCTTGGCCGTAATCTTGGAGCGGATGCGACGCGGTGCGGAGATCAACCCTAGTTCAACGGCGCGGTGGATCATGCGCGGGGCGTAGTTGGCGTCGGCGTCATCGCACCCTCGGTTGAACAGCCAGTAGGCGCGCAGGGCCAGGTCCGGATCGCGCGCGAACCGCTCGATGACGGTATCACCTGGTCGGAGACGCACGCCACTGCCAGCGGCACCAATGGCATTGAGTAGCCGGCCGGCAGAGCCGACGAGCTCCGAGAGCATCGACTTGATTGACATGTACAGTCCCAGGAAGCAGCAGACCGCGCAACGCGAAACCGTTGCAGCCAGAACGATCTGTCGGTGAGATCACGAGGGCAGTGTCCCACAACGCCTCGGAGTTTGTGAACAGCTCGGTTTTTGCTCCGCCAAAGCGAGCAAGACCGCGCGAAGGTGTCGAGCGCTGCGCCTGTGTTGATCGGTGCGCGGGATGACCGCAATTTTGTGGGGGCGCAGCGGTGGCGTTGCGCTGTTGCGCTCGCCGTCAACCGCGGGACGCGGTTTTGATGCCTCATGGGACTGCCGCAAGCTCACCGCACGGTTTTCCGCTGTCGCCGAGCAGGCGATGGCGCCGCCGTAGCCGTCGTTGCGCGCATGGGGGTCGGTGGCGGGGTCCTTGGGCTTGGGCACCGGTGCGTAGACGTCGGTGCGCTCGGCCGCCTGCTCGATCTGCTCGTGGGCGGGATAGCCGCCATCGACCAGCCAGGCGTCCGGGTCTTGTCCGCAGCGCTCGCCAACCTGCTCAAGCACGGGCATCAGTTGGCCCATGTCGCTGCCGGCGGTGGCCGCTTCGACGCCGACGATGACTTGGCTCTCGGTGTCGGTGGCGAACTGGGCGTTATAGGCGGGACGGTAGCCGGCGTCGGCCATCTTCATGACGGTGGCCTCGGCGTCGGTGGTCGAGACACGCGCGCACTCGCGCGGCTTGCCTTGCTCGGCCTTCATCTCGGCCGACTTCAGGCAGTCGCTCAAGCGTACGCTCCGGGCGCTCGCGGGCGGCGCGCTCGCGGGCCGCTTGCTGGCGGCGACTGGGCGCAGCCGGGTCGGCATCGACCTGTTCCTTGAGGCGCTCGACTTGCGTGCGCGCCGCCTCCAAGCATTGCGTCAGCGTCGCACCGCGGCGAAAGGAGGTCGCCCCGGCGCTGGCGCGCACGCGTGCGCCGTCTTGCGCCACTTGCTTGAGGCGCACAACCCCGTCGGCCATCAGCACGGCAATACTGTCGGTCAGCAGCGCGTCGAGCACCTCGCCGTGGGCGCTGTGGAAGTCCGAGAGGGTGTTGCAGTTGACCGAGACTCCACCGCAGATCCAGCGGTAGGCATCGTGCTCCAGCGCCAGGCGGGTGATCGCCCGCGCACTGCCGATGCCTTCCAAGGTGGCATACAGCCATAGGGCGAACAGGATCTCCGGCGTGATGGCGCTGCGCCCGCTGCCGCCCCGCA
>NZ_CAJXYK010000071.1 GCF_913063425.1 uncultured Thiohalocapsa sp. | reverse complement strand
GCGGGCGTTGGTGTGCGTGCCACCGCGGCCAGGTTGGCGCTCGGGCGCGCCACGGTGCAGCGTTGGCGCCAGCGCTGGTCGGACAGGGAAAACGGGGACAGTGCGGCCTGGCAAGGCCGCGTGATCCAGCGGGTGCAAGTCCCGCCTGGGTAATCGTGAGCCGCGAGCCCAGTATCGAGCCTTGCGGCGTGGCTGGTGACAGCTGCGTCGATGCGTAGGCTTGATAAGCAGGCGAGGTGCAAAGGTAACGCATGCCCAAACGCCCCGAGTCGTTGCAGCCGGCTTTCCGATGCATGTCATCCTTCGGGGCACGGACCGGGCTGCCGTGTTCTTTCACGACGAGGACTGGCACTTTCTTCTGAGTTGCCTGGCACAGGCGGCGGAGCGGGAGCGGGTGGCGGTGCATGCCTATGTGCTGATGACCAACCACATCCACCTGTTGATGACGGCGACGGAAGACGACGGCGTGTCGAGGGTCATGAAGCGGGTCGGGCAGCGCTACGTGCAGAACGTGAATCGGAGCTACAGGCGCACCGGCGGTTTGTTCGAGGGTCGATTCCGCTCGTCGCTGATCGAGGCGGACGGCTATCTGCTCGCCTGCTGTCGATACATCGAGCTGAATCCGGTGCGGGCCGGGATGGTGAGCGGCCCCGATGAGTATCCCTGGTCGAGCTATCGCGCGAACGCGCTCGGAGAAGCCGATGCCGTGGTGACGCCGCATGCGCTATATCAGGAATTGGCGCGCTCCCGCGAGGCGCGTCTTTCGGCCTATCGCGGCTTGTTCGCCGAGGCGCTCAGCGAGGGGTTGTTGGCGCGTCTGCGCGCGTGCACCAACGGCGGCTTCGTGCTGGGCAGCGCCAAGTGCGAGCGGCAGATCGCGGCCATGGTGGGGCGGCGGACTTGGAAGGGGTCGCCTGGACGACCGCGCAACGACGCCGATGTGGACGGTCGGCAGCAGCCCTTGCCGTTGGCGAGCGGCGACCATGGCTGAGCATGACGCCTCCTACAAGCTGCTGTTCGCCCACCGCGAGATGGTCGCCGACCTGATCCATCGAATGGCTCGCCGCACCGGAGCAGGCGGACCTGCGCCGCGCCTTCGTGGTCTGGCTCAAGCGGGTGCTGCTGCCGGCGCGGGTCCCCGGCGCCGAGATTCCGAACGTTATCGAACTGCATGAGGTGCGCGACATGCTTGCAGAACGCGTGAAAACATGGACCGAGGAGTGGAAGGCTGAAGGCTTGGCCGAAGGCCGGCGCGAAGGCCTGAAGGAGGGCGAGGCGAAGGTGCTGCGTCGGTTGCTCGTGCGCCGCTTCGGCGAGCTGCCGGCGTGGGTGGACTCGCGCCTCGGCGAAGCGAGTGAAGCGGAGCTTGAGACCTGGGCAGATCGAGTGCTCGACGCTGCAAGCCTCGATGAAGTCATTGGCGACCAGCCTTAGGTGGACCCCGTTCAGGACGAGCCCCGGCCAAGATGCAGCCATCTTCATCGCGTGGCCAAAATGCGTAGTCTGCGGAACCGGAAAGGCCACGTTTGCCGGCCTTGCCGCTTTGGACAGCCCGCTGTTTGGCAACTTTATGGGTCCAGCTGAAACATCTTGCTGATCAGAAGGGGTCAAGACCTGCAATCCACCGGGCACGCTGCCAGCAGTTGGCTCGTGCTGGAACCTGCTCGGTCTGCAATAGGGCTGCAAGCACGAGCGCCCCACAGCGAGCGAAGTGACCGATCGCACCTGTTGCAGCCATTCCGCGAGCCGGGGGCTCAGATTTTCGTCAAGCAGCAGCTTCATCTGGGGCTGCCGTGGCCAGACGACGCTCCCGTTGCGCGGCAAAGATCAGCGCCGCGCGAAGGTGCTCCGGGCGCAGGCTCGGAAAGTCCGCCAAGATCTCTTCTTCGGTCATGCCGCCGGCGAGGTCAGTTCCGCGATGCAAGAGGAAAATCGCCGATCCTCCGTGCGGGAGGGGCGCAAGACGGGCGGCAGTCACTTCATGTTCCTCCATCCTGACTGCGAGCTGGCCGTCACGGTGCCGTTCAAGCGTCCCATCACGCCTGTTTACATCCAGCAGTTTCTGGCCCTGCTGGAAGAGCTGGGAGTCGACCAATGACCGATCTGCCCAAGCACCCGTTCGAGATGCGCCCGCTGTCCGAGGAGGAAGGCGGCGGCTGGCTCATCACCTCTCCGGATTTGCCGGGCTGCCGGTCTGACGGCGCCACGCCGGAAGAGGCCATCGAGCACGGCAAGGATGCCGTCGCGGCCTGGCTCGATGCCGTTCAAGCCGCAGGGTGCGAGCTGCAACAGCCCGGCGATGTCTGCAGTGGCGGTTTCGTCATCCGGAGCTGGTGGATGGGCCAGCGCCGCATCTTCAGGCTCGATCACGATGGCTTCGCCGTCTATCGCATCAAATGGGGCCACCAGAGCCTGGCGTTCGAGGAGCTGGAACCCGCCGGTTAACGGCCCGCCTGGGTGATCTTCGCGCGGCGACATTCACGCAGCTGGTCACGGGGCTGATCCGGCAGCGCGCCCGAGCCCAGGGAGAGCAGAAGTAGCCGGCACCACACGGACATCCACAGCATCCAGGCCCGCAACGGCGCCGGATCGGCGGCAGGATCAAAAGGGGCGCGCATCCCATTCCGGCCGTGTTGCGTTGGCCGGGCGGAAGCCGGGAGGTCGGGTGTTGGCGCTTGCGTCGGGGTTCGCTGCCGCTCAGCCCGACCTATGCACCCCACAGCGCCGCCAGGTCGATGGCGACGGCATCGAAGGGCGGGATGCGCCGGGGCTGGTCGCCGGTGAAGGTGCGGGCGTCCTGCCAGGCGCCGTTGACGAGGCGGTAGGCCTCGATGCGGCGTGCAGCGGGGTCGATGAGCCAGGCGCAGGGCACACCGTAGCGGGCGTAGATGGGCAGTTTGATCTCGCGGTCCTTGCTCGCCGTGGACGGCGAAAGAATCTCGCAGACCCAGTCCGGGACGATCTCGAAGCGGTGGCCCGCCGGTACCTGGGGCATGCGCTCGCGCCGCCAGCCGGCGAGGTCCGGGACGTCCACCTCGGTGTCCCGCAGGAAGTGCAGCTCCGGCTCCGGCAGGATCCACCAGCCACCCGGGCCGCCGTGCCCGCGCTGGAAGGGGCCGTACAGCTCGCCGCTCACGCCCGCCGCTGCCAGGGCGTGGATGCCCGTCGGGCGCGGCTGGGTGTGCAGCTGCCCGTCGAGGATCTCGCCGATCAGGCCCTCGGGCAGGGCTTCGAGCTGCTCGTAGAGGCTGGCCTGGGCTGGGCTTGGGGGAGCGTGCGCGTGCATGTGCGGTCTGCGGTACGCAGGATGCGGCAGTTTTGAGCCGGGTGAAAAACCGGTGTTTGCTGAAACGCTCGCTGCCCTGGTCACGCAGCCTGCGGGGCCTCGGTGGGAGGCCGGCTTCAGGACCGCGCAGTCTCCAGAAAGTGCTCGATCCGGGCTGCGAGGGAAGCGTTCTTTTCGACGTGGCGAGCATAGTAAACCAGCGATGCCAGCGCCGTGCGCTGCTTGAGTGTGTCCCAGAGCTCGACGACGCGCAGCAGGTCCGCGGTATCCAGCCCCCTGATACCCAACGCCTCCAGCTCGGCGCGGGCGCTGTCCGCGAAGCCCGATGCGACGACGATCCCCAAGGTGCCGCGGCGGCCGGTCTCGTTGGCAAAAGCGGCGAGATCCGAGATTTCGCCCGGCTTCAGGATGAAGTGCTTGACCTCCGCGGAGATGGCGAGTCGTGCGCTGCTGCAGAACATACGCCTCGACGCGAGCCCGCAGGCCCTTCAGCTGGGCTTCATCGAAGCTGGCCAACGCATCCAGCCAGGCTTCGTAATCGGACCAAGCCTGGGTTGCATCTGGCGCGCAGCTTGGATAGTCGAAGCGCTTGTGCTCGGCGCGGAACAGGCGCTCGGCCTCGTTGTAGAACGGGCGCAGGCTCAGCGTCTGCCCATCGTCGTCTGCACCAGCCGAATCACCTCTCCCCGCTTGTCCAAGTCTGCACTTTGCAGTGCCGCGAACGTCAGCGACGACAAGAGCGGGTTGGAGGCGATGAAGATGTGCCCGCCCGGCACCAACACCCGTAGAAGTGCGGCACCGATCTCGGCAAAAAAGGCGGTCAGGGCGGCAGTTTCCTCGGCGGAGAGCACCGTGAAGCGCGGCAGCGGGCTGCGTTTGGCGCCGTCATAGCTCGGCGGGATGCGCCAGACGCCCCCGCGGCCTGCCTTGAGCTTCTGTTGGTGCTCGTCCGCGTATTCGATGGGAGGGTGGATCAAGCGAAGCGGACCCACCGTTGTGCGCTGCTTCTGCTGGCGCTGCGTTTCATGCGCCACCTTCCCGCGCTGGCCTAGTGCCGGGCCTCGCTGCCCAGGGCGCGGAGCGCCTACAGAGGCGCGACACCGCGGGAGCGGTGTTGCGCATTCGCAGGCGCTCTGCGCCATGGCGCGGCGAGTTGCGAGGAAGGTGTCGCTGATCGGCGCATTCCGAGTTTGTGCTGAGCCTCCAAGCCGTAGATCGGCCTGAGGACCAAGCCCGACGCTCCGTTGGTCGACAAGCCTCTGGATGGTCGGGCCTCCCGGCGTCGGCCCGACCTATGCACTGCGCGGCGTGTTCTCGCAAGTGGCGTCGGACTGATCCTCCTGAGTCCCCATCTGGTTGGACATGGACGCCTTCAGCTCCGCCACCCAACGCTGGTTCAGCCAGAACTTTGCCGGACCCACCGATGCCCAGTCTGCCGGCTGGCCGGTGATCGCGGCCGGTTTGAACGTGCTCATCACGGCGCCGACGGGCAGCGGTAAGACGCTGGCGGCGTTCTTATGGTCCATAGACCGGTTGATGGGGGTTGAGGGACCAGGGGCGATGGGCGAGGGGCGAGAAGGAGTCGGGTCGGACAGCAGCGCTCGGGGCCGCGACGATGAGAGAGCGGCGGGCACGCGGGTGCTCTACATCTCCCCGCTGAAGGCGCTGGTCTACGACATCGAGCGCAACCTGCGGGCGCCGCTGGCGGGCATCGCCAGCGCCGCTGCGGCGCTGGGGGAGCGGCACCAGCTGCCCCGGGTGGCCATCCGCACCGGCGACACCTCCCAGCGGGAGCGGGCGCAGCAGCTGAAGGACCCGGCGGAGATCCTGGTGACGACGCCGGAGTCGCTGTACCTGCTGCTGGGCTCGCGGGCGGCGGAACATCTGGCGAGTGTGCACACGGTCATCGTCGACGAGGTGCACGTGCTGGCGTCCAGCAAGCGCGGGGCGCACCTGGCGCTCTCGCTGGAGCGGCTGACGGCGCTGGTGGAGGCGGCGGGCGGGGTGGACCCGCAGCGCATCGGGCTCTCGGCGACCGTGGACCCGCTGGCGGAGGCGGCGCGTTGGCTCGGCGGCGAGCGGCCGGTGGAGATCGTCGACGCCGCCGCACCGCCGAAGCTGGACCTCACCATCAGTGTGCCGGTGCCGGACATGGAGCATCCCCCGCAGGCGCCCGGCCTGGATGCCCCCGGCGGCCCGATCCTCGGCGAGCTCTACGCCCGGGAGGTGGCGCGACCGCCGGCGGAGAAGGGCATGTGGTCGGCCATCTATCCGGCGCTGCTGGACGAGATCCTGGCGCACCGGTCCACCATCGTCTTCGTCAACAGCCGGGGCCTGGCGGAGCGGTTGTGCCGGCGCCTGAACGAGACCTACGTGGAGCGCCTCACGGGTCGGGCTGGCGACGATGGTGATCCAGATGGCGGCGGCGCCCTGGACCCCATGCTGGAAGGCGCCGAAGAGCTGGCGGACTTCGACGGGATGCCTGCCGTGGCAGTGGATGACCACGCGGATGCCGCCGCAGACCCCGCGGCCGAGGAGACCATCGGGCTGGACATCGGCGAGCTGGTCCGCGCCCACCACGGCAGCGTCAGCCACGAGCAGCGCGCCGAGATCGAGGACGGGCTGAAGGCCGGCACGCTGAAGGCCATCGTCGCCACCAGCTCCCTGGAGATGGGCATCGACATGGGCGGCGTGGACCAGGTGCTGCTGGTGGAGTCGCCGGGCTCAGTCGCCCGCGGGCTGCAGCGGGTCGGCCGCGCCGGGCACGGCGTCGGCGAGGTCAGCACCGGGCGGATCTTCCCGAAGTTCCGCGGTGACCTGCTGGAGTGCGCCGTCATCGCCGGGCGGATGCTCAAGGGTGAGCTGGAGCCCTTCCGCATGCCGTCCAACGCCCTGGACGTGCTGGCGCAGCAGATCGCCGCCCACTGTGTCGCCGGCGACCGCGCGGTGGAGGAGATCCAGCGCCTGGTGAACCGCGCCGGGCCTTACCGGGAGCTGAGCCGCGCCGCGCTGGAGTCCGTGCTGGACATGCTCTCCGGGCGCTTCCCGTCCAGCGACTTCGCCGATCTCAAGCCGCTGCTCGCCTGGGACCGTGCCAACGATGTGCTGAGCCCCCGCAAGGGCGCGGCCATGACCACCCGGCTCAACGCCGGCACCATCCCGGACCGCGGCAACTACGCCGTGCACCTGGGAAGCGAAGGCCCGCGCATCGGCGAGCTGGACGAGGAGATGGTCTTCGAGACCCGCGCCGGCGAGTGCATCCTGCTCGGTGCCTCCACCTGGCGCGTGGAGGAGATCACCCGGGACCGGGTCATCGTCTCGCCGGCGCCCGGCGAGCCCGGCAAGCTGCCCTTCTGGCGCGGCGACGGCCCGGGCCGCCCGGTGGAACTGGGGCGGGCCGTCGGCGCCCTCTGCCGCGAGGTGGCCCAGCGCGACCCTGAAGATGCCATCGACTGGATCCGACAGCAGGCGCCGCTGGACGACCATGCCGCCGCCAACCTCGCCGCCTACATCCACGAGCAGCGCGAGGCCACGGGCAGGGTCCCGGACGAGCGCACCCTGGTCATCGAGCGCTTCCGCGACGAGCTGGGCGACTGGCGCATCTGCATCCTGACCCCCTTCGGCGCCCGCATCCACGCCCCCTGGGCCATGGCCCTGCAATGGCAGCTGGAGCGCCGCGAGGGCTTCGAGATCCAGGTGATGTACACCGACGACGGCATCGTGCTGCGCCTGGCGGACGGCGACGAGCTGCCGGACCTGATGGCGCTGCTGCCGCACCCGGACGAGATCGAGGACCGCATCACCGAGCAGCTCGCCGACACCGCGCTCTTTGCGAGCCTGTTTCGCGAGAACGCCGGCCGCGCGCTGCTGATGCCCAAGCGCTCGGCGAAGGGCCGCCGGCCGCTCTGGGCGCAGCGGCTCAAGGCCCAGAACCTGCTCGCCGTCGTCCGCCGCTATCCCGGCTTCCCGGTGGTGCTGGAGACCTACCGCCAGGCGCTGAGCGACCAGTTCGACCTGGCCGGACTCAAGGACCTGTTGCGGGCCGTGCAGTCCCGCACCGTGCGGGTGCACGAGGTCGAGACACCGAGCGCGTCGCCCTTCGCCCGCTCGCTGGTGTTCGCCTATGTCGCGGCCTACATCTACGAGCAGGACGCCCCGATTGCCGAGCGCCGCGCCCAGGCCCTGACCCTGGACCGCGGCCTGCTCGCGGAGCTGCTGGGCCAGGCCGAGCTGCGCGAGCTGCTGGACCCGCGGGTGCTGGAAGAAGTCGAGGCGGAGCTCGCGCACCTGACGCCGGAGCGCCGCGCGCGGGATGCGGACGAGGTGCATGATCTGCTGCGGCGGTTGGGGGATCTGACGGACGAGGAGATCATTGCGCGGTCGACAGCCGGTGCTGCTGAGGATGACGCTGGAGCCGCGGCAGGCATCGGTTTCGACAGCGATCCCGATCCCGATGTCGATCTCGACGCGGGGCCGTCGCCCGGTCCTGGTGGCGAGTTGGGTGGTAGCACGCTGGTGCAGACCTGGCTCGCGGAGCTGACCCGCCAGCGCCGCGCGGTGCAGATCCCCATCGCCGGCGAGCGGCGCTGGATCAGCGCCGAAGACGCCGGGCTCTACCGCGACGCCCTCGGCAGCGTGCCGCCGCCTGGGCTGCCGGAGGCCTTCATCGCGCCCACGGAGGCGCCGCTGGAGCAACTGATCCGCCGCTACGCGCGCACACATGGACCCTTTCCGACCCAGCAGCTCGCCCGCCGGCTCGGCCTGCCGGCGGCGCAGCTCACGCCGGTGCTGAAGCTGCTCGAGACCCGCGGCGAGCTGGTGCACGGCGAGATCCGGCCCTTCGGCCACGAGCCCGAGTGGTGCGACGCGGAGATCATGCGCCGGCTGCGGCGCCGCACCCTGGCCCGCGCCCGCGACGAGGTGGCCCCCGTGGACGGCGCCACGCTCGGCCGCTTCCTGCCGGACTGGCACGGCATCGGCGCCGGCGACAGCCGCCAGGCCCGCGACAGCCGCGAGCGCCTGCTGGAGGCCCTGTGGCAACTGGAAGGACTGACGGTGAGCTGGACTCAGCTCGACCGGGTACTGCTGCCGGCGCGCGTGACCGGCTACCGCCCGGAGGACCTGGACATGCTCGCCGCCACCGGGCAGATCGTCTGGGTCGGTCGGGGTGCTGCCGGGCCGAAGGACGGCAGGATCGCCGTCTACCGGCGGGAGAACCTGGGTCTGGGCGTGGCGAGTGGCGAGGAGCCAGGGTCGAGCGGGAAGGGGCGGGGGCCGGGGGGCGAGGGTCGAGGTCAGACGGAAGGCGCCGCGGTGGAAGTGCGTGGGGTCCGCTCTGCGGACCAGGAAGCCGCGCCCCAGGACGCCGCGAGCCCGATGGCGCCTGATGGAACCGCCGCGGCCCGGTCAGCGGAGCCCGGCCTCGGCACCGCGGACGGCTCGGCAGTTGCCGGGGGTCCTGCCGCTGAGGCCGCCACCGCGCCGTCAGCGTCCGAACACCTCGCCGCCGATCTGCGCGCCGCCCTGCTGGACCAGCTCCACCGCCGCGGCGCCTGCTTCCTGATGGACCTTCAGCGCGCCGCGGAGCCCGTCATCGAGCGTGCCGGCAGCGCCGGCGCCGCCGGTCGCGAGGCCTTCGACAGCGCCCTCTGGGACCTGGTCTGGGACGGGCTCGTCACCAACGACACCTTCGCGCCGCTGCGCTCGCTCGCCGCCGGCAAGGGCCAATCCGCCGGGGCCGGCGGCAGGTCCGGCGCACAGGCCGGCCGCCGGCGCGGCCGGGCTGCGATGCGCGGCGGCCTCGGCCGTGGCGCCGCCGCCGGCATGACCGGCGGCCTCGCCGGCGGGCGCTGGTCGCTGGTGGCGGATCTCGGTGCCGGTGAGGCCATCACCGACACCGAGCGCGTCCTGCTCACCGCCCGCCTGCTGCTGGAGCGCTACGGCATCGTCAGCCGCGAGGCCGTCGCCGCCGAGAACCTTCCCGGCGGCTTCGGCCCGCTCTACAAGGTGCTGAAGGAGTTGGAGGAGGGCGGCCAGGTGCGCCGCGGGCACTTCGTCGAGGGCCTCTCCGGCGCCCAGTTCGCGCTGCCCGGCGCCGTCGAGCGCCTGCGTGCCGTGCGCGAGGACGAGGTGCCCATGGACGGCTACACCGAGGACGACGTGCGCATCCTGCCGGCCGCCGACCCGGCCAATCCCTTCGGCGCGCTGCTGGCGTGGCCGGAGACGGCGGCCGGTCGCGACGGGCACGCCGCTGCCACAGGCGCAGCGAGCACAGAGGGGGCGTGTCGCGGCGGGGACGCCGCTCCCACGGGACGTGGGGGCGCCAAGGCCGCCCGCGCCCCCGGCAACACCGCCGCCAAGCAGTCGCCCAAGCGCAGCACCGGGGCCTGGGTCATTCTGGTGGCAGGCAGGCCCGTCCTGTATCTGGCAGCCAACGGCCGCCAGCTGTTGAGCTTCCCGACGAGCCTGACTGACACCGGCCGCGAGCTGGACCTCGCCGCCGCCGCGCTGCACCGCATCCCGTCCGGCCGCAGGCGGCTGCTCATTCAGCACATCGACGCGCACCCCGCCCTGGAATCCCCGTTGCGCGAGCCCCTCATCGCCGCCGGCTTCGAGCCGGACTACGATGCCCTGGCCCCCGCCCGCTTCCGCCCCACCGGCACCGGCCGGGATCCCAATGCCATTGCCTGTGCGGGGCCGCGTCGCTAGCTCGGCCGGGCGCCCGGTCCAGGGTCCGGCCGACCTTTGGTGGTGGGCCATATCCGGTCAGGTCACCGGGCGCGACCTTTCATAGCCCGGCGATGCGCTCAGCAGCCGTTTCAGCAACCGCTGACCCAGCTGCCTGCGCGCCGGGCTCGCCGCCCGCGCCCCGTCGAGACGGCGCAGCATGAACGCCCTGGTTGCGGGGCCGTATGTGGACGCGCTGCTCCTCAATCCCGCCACTGCGTAAACACGTAACCCCGCTCCGCCACGTCTTCGTGGCAGCTGAAGCAGCCGGCGCCGCCGTCGTCGACCATGCGCGCCTTTCGGCTGTCGCCTTGCCAGGCCTCGAAACCCCAGCCGCCGGTGTCGGCGTACTGCCCGGCGTGCTTCACCATGGTGCCGAGCAGCACGCGCTCGCCCTCGGTGGACGCGTTGTCGGCGGTGTTGTACGCCAGCTGATCGAAAACGAAGATGGCGCCGTCGGCGTAGTCGCCGCTGGCCAGCCCGGCGCGGGCGGCGTCGTTGGCATAGACGTGATGGATGCCTTCGAACGGCTGCGCCAACGGGTGGCCCGGGTGGATCACCATGGACTTGACGTGGGTCCAGTTGCGGTAATCCTCTGGATAGTCCGGCGGCTCGGCGGCGTTCGTGCCGGACGCGCCCAGGGCGAGGGCGGCGCCGATGCCGATCAGCAGGTTGCGATGCATGGCGGTGGTCTCCTGTCGGTGACTGTCATCAGGGTAGTATCGACTCGATACGGAAGCTGAGCCTAGACGGCCTTTGCCCACCCGTCAAGAAGGTTTCGACAAGAAACTAACGGCGCACTAGACTGGCGCTATGTCCATCGACGACACCCTGGAACGGCTGTGCAACCTGCTGCGCAGCGAGGCCCGCGTTGCCGGGACGCAAGCGGGGCTGCAGCCCATTCACTGGCAGACGCTGCGCTATCTCGCCGCCTGCAATCGCTACTCCGACACGCCTCTCGCCGTGGCCGAGTTCCTCGGCCAGACCAAGGGCACGGTGTCCCAGAGCCTGAAGCTGCTGGTGGCGAAGGGGCTGGTGTCCAAGCAGCCGGATGCGGCGGACCGCCGTGTGGTGCACCTCGCACCCACCGACGCCGCTCTGGACCTCTTGGAGCAGGCCGCCTGCGCGCAGAAGCTTCAGTACGCGGTGGCGGCTTTGGACGCGGGTACGCGTACGGTGTTGGACACGGCCCTCACCGAGCTGCTGCGCGCGCTGCAGCTTGCTCACGGCCGCCGGAGCTTCGGCGTCTGCGCCACCTGCCGGTTCCACGCGCGCAGCGCTGCCGGCAGCCGCTGCCAGCTCACCGGCGAGCCCCTGTCCGCTGACGACGCGAGCCGCATCTGCCGGGAGCATGAGGGACCCGATGCGGCCTGACGCGCTGGGACTCCGACGTTCCGGGACCAGTCGCTCCGCGGTCTAACATCGAATCGGCATCCGGCTTGCCGGGCTTTGGCCATGGCAAGGCCGCCGCGCAGCGAGCTTCCCGGGGCGCGCTGCCTGGTCGGCTGCCGGCCGCGGACTGGGCGCGGCTCGATGCCGGTGGCGACGATCGCGCCTGTGTCGAGGGCTACGATGCCCTTGCCACGTGCGCAGGCGAGCCTGTGCCCTGCACCTGGCGCTGTCGCCGAGTCACCGGGAGATCGCCGCCGAGCACGCGAGGGTCGCGGAGCGGCTGCGCGCCCACTGCCCGCCATCCTGAGAGTCGGCCCGCAGGATGATCGCAACGCGACGCTGTTGGTCGGCCGCTTTCCAGACCAGTCCATCACGCTGTTCGATACGACGCTGGCCATGGTGGCGTCGCGCCTGCGGCTGCCGGTCTGGACCTACGACCACCACTTCGACAGGATGCAAGCGACGGTTTGGCGTTGAAGGCCATCGGCAACAGCGGCGGCCTCCGCCGCGGGATCGGCGCAGGGCAGCGTCGAAACACAGGAAACATGGCGTCTCATTCGCTGAGGCGCGGTCCGTGTTCTACGATGTCAGGGCGCTTCAGTTTTTCGACCCCGACCACTCCGATGAAGAAGACCGCTTCATCCTGCTCCGTCGCAGCCTGACCACCCGGGTCCTCGTCGTTTGCCACTGCTTTCGGGAAAGCGAAGTGGTCATGCGCATCATCTCGGCAAGAAGGCGTGCGGGAAAGCATAGTGCGAGGTCTCCGGAGTATGCCGCGTCGCCCGGATGCAGCCGTCAACGGACCTGGCGCCGGCGCGGCGTTTGGGCGGCGAGTCGCCCCCGCGGAGGTCGAGCCCGCGGGCAGGGTCAGACCCGCAAGCCGATCGCCGGCCTCACCCTGCCCAGTGGCTGGGTATCAGCGGTCAGCGGCGGCATACGCGGCCGACGCCGGCAAGGGCGCCGAGCCCGGTCAGCAGCAGCAGCGCGCTGGCGGGCACCGGTGCCTGCGCGGCCTCCAGGTTGAGACCCCAGCCGCCGGCGAGGCTGCCTCCATCAAAATTCGTATCATCGTACAGCCACAGGCTCCAGGTCCCGTTCGGGTCGAGGCCGGCGAAGGCGCTGAGATTGGTGCCGAAGGCCGGGGACGGGGCCGGGGCCGGCATGGTCTCCGCCGAGTTATACTGGGACACCTGATAGGTGCCCGAGACGATCTGCGCGTTGAAAGGAAGAGGGCCGGCTGCAGCGTCGTCGAAGGTCAGATCGACGTCAGAGAAGTCGAAACCGCGCCCGGCGTTCGCCATCAGCACGATCGCCGCACCCGTCGGCCCTTCAAGCACGGCGTGTACATCCGAGGGCCAGGTGAGGCTCAGGTCGAAGAAATCCACGGTCAGCGACAAGAGATCGGTGCCGGCGCCGGAGACGAGGATGCTGCTGGGGTAGGGGCTGGCGGCGCCTTCGTCTGGGCCGATCGCGACGGAGGTCGGGTTGGTGAAGGTCAAGGCCGCCTGGGCGGCGCCGGCCGCCGCGAGCAGCGTGGCGGCGACGGCGAATCGGGCGATGCGCATGGGGATGTGCTCCGTGGTTCGGGTCGTGTTGATTGGGCTGGAGGCTTGGCCGCGCAGGGCGGCATCGGCATTGTCCCCCCCCCCTTGCAGGAAATCAACGCACGGGAGCATACGGGCAACCCGCCGCCGAGGCTGCCCGCCGCCGCGCCCCGGCGCGGCACGGCGGCGAGTGTCGTCCTCGGGTCGGACGGGCGGGCGCCAAGACTCCACAGCCCGGCGGCGCTGCGCGACGCCATGCGGCACCGTTGCATGCGCGCCGGATTCCGCGGTCGAGCCTTGGTGGGGCTGACACCCTCGATCCCAGAGGTTGTCGGGGCAGCATTCTTGTAATACGCTCCGTATTCTTTGCTTCGGTGGGCACAAGCTCATGGCAACGCGCACGGTACGACTGGACGACGAGGCGGAGACGACGCTGGAGCGGCTGCGCCGCATCACGGGCTTGTCGATCTCCGAGGTGTTGAAGCGGGGTTTGGCGGCCTACGAGACCCAGGCGCTCGCGGAGACCTCGCGCCGTCCGTATGACATATACAGGGAGTTGGATCTCGGCCCCGGTGGCTATGCGGCGGCGCCGGCGAGAGATGCGAAGGCCAGGGTCGCCGATGCCATCCGCCGCAAGCACGGGCGATGATCCTGGTCGACACCGGGCCGCTGGTGGCCTTGTTCGACCCGCGGGACGCGGATCACGCCGGGTGCGCCGCCGCACTTGCGGCCATCGCCGAGCCGCTCTGCACGACGGTGCCGGTGCTGACCGAGGCGTTTCATCTGCTGGCGCCCGGCAGCATCGGCGCGCGACGGCTCATGGATTTTGTCTCGGCGCAGGGCTTGGGTGTCTGGTTCCTGGATGATGCGGCGCTGGGGCGGGCCTTCGAATTGATGGTGCAGTACGCGGACCGGCCGATGGACTTGGCGGATGCGTCACTTGTGGTGCTTGCGGAAACCTTGGTCCAGCGCCGCATATTCACGCTCGATCGCGGAGATTTCGCCGTCTATCGCATCAAAAGGGGGCACCAGACGCTCGCGTTCGACGTGCTCGACCCCGGCGGTTGAGCAGGGCCGTCCGCGCGGCCATTGCGGGCCGCGCCGGTGGTTTCGGTCATGCCGCCAACCCCATCCCCCTCAGCTCCTTGATCTGATCCCGGATTGCCGCGGCGCGCTCGAACTCGAGCTCGCGGGCGGCACGGTACATCTCCTTCTCCAGCTGCTTGACCTTGCCCGCCATCTGCGCCGGCGTGAGGTCGGCGTACTCGGCGATCTCGTCGGCGACGCGGGCGTACTCGCGGGCGCTTTTCGGCGCGCCCGGGACATGGGCCTCCATGATGTCGGCGACGGCCTTTTTGATGGTCTGGGGCGTGATGCCGTGCTCAGTGTTGAAGGCAATCTGCTTGGCGCGGCGGCGCTCGGTCTCGTCGAGGGCGCGCTGCATGGAGCCGGTGATGCTGTCCGCGTAGAGGATGGCCTTGCCGTGGGCGTTGCGGGCGGCGCGGCCGATGGTCTGGATCAGCGAGCCCTCGGAGCGCAGGAAGCCTTCCTTGTCGGCATCGAGGATGGCCACCAGGCTCACCTCCGGCATGTCGAGGCCTTCCCGCAGGAGGTTGATGCCCACCAGCACGTCAAACTCGCCCAGGCGCAGGTCGCGGATGATCTCCACCCGTTCCACGGTGTCGATGTCGGAGTGGAGATATCTCACGCGCACGCCGTGCTCGCCGAGGTAGTCGGTCAGGTCCTCGGCCATGCGCTTGGTGAGCGTGGTGGCCAGCACGCGCTCGTCGGCGGCGACGCGCTCGCGGATCTCCGAGAGCAGGTCGTCCACCTGGGTGAGCGCCGGGCGGACCTCCACCTCCGGGTCCACCAGGCCGGTGGGGCGCACCACCTGCTCGATGACGGCGCCGGAGTGCTGATGCTCGTAGTCCCGCGGCGTGGCGGAGACGTAGATGGCCTGCGGCTGGCGAGCCTCGAATTCCTCGAAGCGCAGCGGGCGGTTGTCCAGTGCCGAGGGCAGCCGGAAGCCGTACTCGACGAGGTTCTCCTTGCGCGAGCGGTCGCCGCGGTACATGCCGCCGAGCTGAGGCACCGTGACATGGCTCTCGTCGATGACCAGGAGCGTGCTCGCCGGGATGTAGTCGAACAGCGTCGGCGGCGGCTCGCCGGGGCCGCGGCCGGAGAGGTATCGGCTGTAGTTCTCGATGCCGGAGCAGTAGCCGACTTCCACCATCATCTCCAGGTCGAAGATGGTGCGCTGCTCCAGGCGCTGGGCCTCCACCAGCTTGTCGTTGGCGCGCAGCCATTCCAGGCGCTCGCGCAGCTCGTCCTTGATCTGCTCCACGGCGTTCAGCACCGTCTCCCGTGGGGTCGCGTAGTGGGTCTTCGGGAAGACGGTGTAGCGGGGCACCTTGTGCTTGAGCTCGCCCGTCAGCGGGTCGAAGAGGGACAGGGCCTCCACCTCGTCGTCGAACAGCTCCACCCGCAGGGCCTCGTCGTCGGACTCCGCCGGGTAGATGTCGATGACGTCGCCGCGCACCCGGTAGCTGCCGCGGGTCAGCTCCACCTCGTTGCGGCGGTACTGGAGCGCGGTCAGCCGCCGCAGGATGGCGCGCTGATCGATCTGCTCGCCGCGGGACAGGTGCAGGACCATCTTCAGGTAGGCCTCCGGGTCGCCGAGGCCGTAGATGCTGGACACCGTGGCCACCAGGATGACGTCCGGGCGCTCCAGCAGGGCCTTGGTGGCGGACAGGCGCATCTGCTCGATGTGCTCGTTGATGGAGGCGTCCTTCTCGATGTAGGTGTCGGAGGCAGGTACATAGGCCTCCGGCTGGTAGTAATCGTAGTAGCTGACGAAGTACTCCACGGCGTTGTGCGGAAAGAACTCGCGCATCTCGCCGTAGAGCTGGGCGGCGAGGGTCTTGTTGGGCGCCAGGATCAGCGTCGGGCGCTGCACCTCGTTGATGACATTGGCGATGGTGAAGGTCTTGCCGGAGCCGGTGACGCCGAGCAGCGTCATGCCGGCCTCGCCGTCGCGCAGGCCTTCCACCAGCTGGCGAATGGCGGCGGGCTGGTCGCCGGCGGGCGGAAACTGGGAGACGAGCTCGAAGGGCTTGGACATGGTGCGCTTCCCGGTGCCGTTGAGTGTGTACAACTACCTTGCATTTTGAGCGTCTATCATTCAATATTCAAGGTCATGGGCAGCCCCATCACCCGCATTCCCCACCTGGACGAGGTCGACGCCAGCCTACGACGCTACCCCGTAGTCGCCCTGCTGGGTGCTCGGCAAGTGGGCAAGACCACGCTGGCCCGCCAGGTCATCGCAGGCGGGGGGGACGACACCACGCACTTCGACCTGGAAGATCCGGCGGATCTGTCGCGCCTCGCTGACCCCATGCTTGCGCTGAAGCCGTTGCGCGGATTGGTGGTGCTCGACGAGGTTCAGCGCAAGCCCGATCTGTTCCCGATCCTCCGGGTGCTGGCCGATCGCCCGGACACGCCGGCCCGGTTTCTGGTGCTCGGCAGCGCCTCCCCGGAGCTGCTGCGCCAAAGCTCGGAGAGCCTCGCCGGGCGCATCCACTACCACGAGCTGCCCGGCTTCAACCTAGCGGAGGTCGGCGCCGACGAGAGCCCCGGGGCGCTCGGACGGCTCTGGCTGCGCGGCGGCTTCCCGCGCGCCTATCTGGCCGCGTCCGATGCCGACAGCGCCGAATGGCGGCAGGACTTCATCCGCACCTTCCTTGAGCGCGACCTGCCTGCGCTCGGCATCCGCATTCCCGCGCCGACGCTGCGCCGCTTCTGGACCATGCTGGCCCACTACCACGCCCAGGTCTGGAACGGCTCGGAGCTGGCCCGGGCCTTCGGCGTCGCCCACACCACCGTGCGCGGCTACCTCGACCTGCTCGATGCAGCGCTGGTGCTGCGCCAGCTTCAGCCGTGGCACGAGAACCTCGGCAAGCGCCAGGTCAAGTCGCCCAAGATCTACATCGCGGACAGCGGCCTGCTGCACAGCCTGCTGGGCATCGAGACCACGGAGGGGTTGGAATCCCATCCCAAGGTCGGCGCCTCCTGGGAGGGCTTCGTCATCGAGCAGATCTTGAGCCGGCTGCGCCTGCGCTGGGATCAATGCTGGTTCTGGGCCACCCACGCCGGTGCCGAGCTGGATCTGCTCGTCATCACCGAGCACGGTCGCCGCGGCTTCGAGATCAAGCGTACGACGGCGCCCAAAATCACGCCGTCCATGCGCCACGCCATCGCCGACCTCGGCCTCGACCGGCTCGACGTCATCCATGCCGGCGAGCACAGCTTCCCGTTGGCCGAGCGCATTCAGGCGCTGTCGATGCGGCGGCTGTTGACCGACATCGGTCCGCTTGAACCCTGAGCTTCGCCAGACGGCAGGTCCAGCAGCCTGTTCTCGGAACTGCAGCGCGGTGCCCCCGGATCGCGCCGACGACACCCGCGGCGAGTGCCGCGCATCAGCCGAGCCCAAGCAGCCGCAGCACCTGCTCCACCACCTTCAGCACCGGTGCGACGCGGTCGGTTAGGTTGCGGGCGCTGTTCAGGAGCGCATCCGCGCTGGCCTTCAGCAGCGCCGGATTGCGCGGCTGCACGGCGGCGTTGTCGATCAGCTCGCCGGCCAGGGTCGCCACCGCTTCGGCCGCCGCCTGCGCCGACGGCACCTGCTGCAACAGGGCGGACAGCTCGGTCGTCAGCCGGGCCAGCTCGGCGCGGGTGGCCGCGTCAGTATCGGGCAGTGTGCCAATGGCCTGGGTCACGTGTTCGAGGTGGGACTTCACATTGACGTTGCTGCCGCTGAAGTTGCCGGTCTGGTTGATGATGTCGGTCAGCCGCACGCCCCGCAGGCTCGCACCGGCGAGCCGGGTGCCGTGCAGGTCGGCGTGGTCCAAGTCGGTGCCGTCGCCTTGGCCGGTCGCCGGCAGCTCGCGCATCTGGCAATCGGCCAGGGTGGTTCCTTTGACCTGGGCCAGATGCAGGTTCCGGGCGTCACGGAAGCGGATGCGGCTCAGGTCCCGCGGGCGGACCAGGCGCGCGTATCGAAGGTCGGCGCCACGGAGGTCGGTGCCCGCGAGCACGGCGTCGCGAAGATCGGTGCCGGGCAGGCCTGCCAGGCCAGGATCCAGCGGCGCAATTCCGCGAACTGGGGGTCTTCGGCGAGGGCGCGACGGTGCAGAGTCCAGCCGAGGGCCACGACGCCGAGCATCGCAGTACCGGACGCAAAGCCAATGTCAGCGTCAGCCCACTCCGCAGCACCAGGCAGCACAGCCACAGCTTTAGTGGATCGGATTCATCGCGACGCAGGAGGCGCAGGCGCGGCGCGGGACCGAACATGCCGCAGCGGCTCCGCTGGTGCGTTCGGCCGATGTCGGCCGGGGCGGGGATTGGCTATCATTCGGACTCGGTTCCGAGGCTTGCCAGGCGGGATGTGGCGCCGGCCTCGACCCGGCGCCAGCGGGCGCCGACACGGCGCGCCTGCGTTGGCCCTCCTCTGAGCCGAACCTTGTCCACCCAGCCGTTCGCAGAATCCAAGCCGATGACCATCAAGCTCTCCGCCCGCGTCCAGGCCGTCAAGCCGTCCGCCACCCTCGCCATCACCGCCCGCGCCAAGGAGCTCAAGGCCGCCGGCAAGGACGTCATCGGCCTCGGTGCCGGCGAGCCGGACTTCGATACGCCGGAGCACATCAAGCAGGCGGCCATCCAGGCCATCAACGAGGGCTTCACCAAGTACACCGCCGTGGACGGCACCCCGGAGCTCAAGCGCGCCGTTATCGCCAAGTTCCAGCGCGACAATGGGCTCGACTACCAGCCGGACCAGATTCTGGTGTCCTGCGGCGGCAAGCAGAGCTTCTACAACCTGGCCCAGGCGGTGCTGGACCCTGGCGACGAGGTGGTGATCCCGGCGCCCTACTGGGTCTCCTATCCGGACATGGTGCTGCTCGCGGGCGCGACGCCGGTGCTCGTGGACGCCGGCGCCGACCAGCGCTTCAAGATCACCGCGGCGCAGCTGCGCGCGGCCATGACCGAGCGCACGCGCCTGGTGGTCATCAACAGCCCGTCGAATCCCACCGGCATGGCCTATGGCAAGGATGAGCTGGCGGCCCTGGGCGAGGTGCTGCGCGACTACCCGGACGCGCTCATCGCCACCGACGACATGTACGAGCACATCCGCTGGGACACGGCCACGCCCTTCGTGAACATTCTCAATGCCTGCCCGGACCTGCTTGAGCGCACCCTGGTGCTGAACGGTGTCTCCAAGGCCTACAGCATGACCGGCTGGCGCATCGGCTATGCCGGCGGCCCGGTCGAAGTCATCAAGGCCATGAAGAAGGTCCAGTCCCAGAGCACCTCCAACCCGACCTCCATCAGCCAGGTGGCGGCGCAGGCGGCGCTCGACGGCCCGCAGGACTGCATCGGCGAGATGCTGACCGCCTTCAAGGAGCGGCACGACTTCGTGGTCGAAGCCCTCAACGCCATCCCCGGCATCCACTGCCTGCCCACGGACGGCACCTTCTACGTCTTCCCGGAGGTGAGCGGCCTCATCGAGCGTATCGACGGCGTCAAAAACGACCTGGAGCTCGCCGAGTACCTCATCGAGCAGGCCGGCGTCGCACTGGTGCCAGGGTCTGCGTTCGGGCTGGACGGCTGTGCGCGCATCTCCATCGCCACCAGCCGGACCAACCTGGAGCGGGCCTTGGAGCGCATTGCCGGCGTTGCAGGCTGACGAGCTGCGGGTTTTCCCCGCTGCGACGCACTCGGAAATCCCGGCTGCGGCTTCAGTCTATGCTGTAAGGGATTCCACGGAAGCCGATATCCGGAGGCGCCTATGTCCAGCCCAGCCGGCCGACAGTCGCAGCGCGGCGTGACCCTCGTCGAACTGCTGGTGACGCTGAGCATCGCGGTCATCGTGCTGACCGTCGGCGTCTCGGGCATGACGACGCTGGTGAAGCGCAACACCCGGGCCGCAGAGGTCAACGCGCTGCTGGGGCATCTCAACTTCGCGCGTGCGCAGGCGATCATGCGTGCCGCAGATGTGATCGTGTGCCCAGTCAACACTGCCAACCCGAGTGCGGGTTGCACGCTCAGCAAAGCGGCCTGGGCCAACGGCTATGCCGTCATCGATGCCGATTCTGGTGCTGTCCTGCGCATCGAGCAGGGCAGCGATACGGTGACAATGACCTCGACGGCGAGGGGGTTCCGCTTTCAGGACGACGGCACAGCGACAAACGGCCATATCACCGTCTGCGACGCCGACGATGACGCCAAAACCAACGCCGCTCGAGCCGATGATGTCCTCACGCCGGTGGAGATCATCATCAGCCCGGTCGGCCGTGTCCGCGTCTCAGACAAGGACGGCTCCGGCAATGATCCGGACTGCAGCTGACACGGAGCCGCGATGCGCATCCCGGTGCCGGGGCGACCCAGATTCCCCCTTGACGCAGCGCCCCTTGTTGGCCTATACTTACAGATTCTGCTGATCCCCGATAGCTCAGTTGGTAGAGCAACTGACTGTTAATCAGTGGGTCACTGGTTCGAGTCCAGTTCGGGGAGCCAAT
>NZ_CAJXYK010000070.1 GCF_913063425.1 uncultured Thiohalocapsa sp. | reverse complement strand
CGGGTCTCTCGTCTTCGCCCCCTGTTGCGGTTACAGTCCTACAAGGTGGAGGCGACAACTAGCCTGACACAGGGGGCCCCGCCCGGGTCACACCGAAGCGGCGTCACAGCGTCAGAGGCGGGCTTAGGTGTCAGGCGTCATGGGGCGCGGCTTGCTGGGTGTTTCTGACGGGAAGCCGGCTGACAGCCGGGACTCCCGGTCGGCGGGGCTGCGGCTTCAGGCCGGCTGCCCGCCCGTCAGGCGCGCGCGGTTGTGAAGGTCCTGTTTGCGCTGCTGGACGCGGCGGTCGTAGCTCGCCTGGTTCTTGATGCAGACCAGGCTGTAGGGGCGGCCGGATTTGTCCGTGCGGGTGTGCAGGTCGCAGCGGTGGGCTTGGATGCTGTGCTCCAGGTGCCGGCGCCTCGACTCGGCGGCCTTGAGCTGCCAGGTGGCTTCGGTGGGCGAGGCGAGGAAGCGTTTGAGCGCGCTGCAATCGGCGCAGTCGCAGCGGATGTCGGCGACCCGCTGCCAGTCCGGCGGCGGGGTGAGGGGCGCCTGGATGCGTGCGTCCAGATGGCGGAGCACTGCGTTCCGCAGGCCGGTGAGCGCCGGCGGCAGGTGGGCGATGTCCGCCGGATCGTGCGCGGCGGCGACGGCCAGCGCCGCCGGGAGCAGGATGGCGTCCGGGTCGTACAGGCGCGGATGGTCCAGGCAGTGGTGCAGCGCGCGCTCGGCGAGGGCGGTGTCGAGGCGGCTCAGGCCCACGAGGGCGCCCAGCACCAGTTCCGGCGTCGGCCGCGGTGCCGGCGGGTGGAACCCGCCCGGGGCCGGCTCGGGGCGCTTGTCTGGGTCCGGCAGCCCCGCCAGCAGCGCGAGCGCGGCTGGATGCAGCAGGGCGATGGTCGACTCGGGCCATTGCTCGGTGCAGCGCGCGAGGAGCTGGGCACAGGCGGCCGGGTCGCGCAGGGCGTTGCCGTCGATGATGGTGTGCAGGAGGCGCGCGGCACGCGCGGCGGGCAGCGCGGCGCACAGACGGGCGATGGCCATGTTGTCCTCGCCCGTGTAGCCGCCGGCGGCGCAGACGTCCTCGATGAAGGCGGCGCCGCCGTCGGTGTCGTCGAGCTGGCGCAGGGCGTCGAGGAGCTGGGCCGCCAGGCCGCGCTTGCTGAGCTCCTGCCCGGCGAATGCGGATGCGGTCCAGGCTTCCCGGATGCAGGTGGCAAGCGCCAGCGCCTGCTGCCGGAGCGCCGCGATGCGGTCCGCAGACGCCCCGGCCGCCTCATCGGCCCGCAGTTGGGTCAGCAGGCGCTCCAGGTAAGGCAGGCTGGCGGTGGGGCCGCCGTCCGCCAGCACCCGGGCCCGCCCGTGTCCGGGCCACAGCACCAGGGCGGCGCGCTGGTACGTGCGCTCGAACGACGCGCCCTCGTTGCCGGTGGCCTCCTCGAAGTCCGGCTCCACGTCGTCCTTGTCGGCGAAGGCGTTGGGCGGACAGACCTCGCCGTCTTCGAAGGGCAGCGGCGCCATGTCGAGGGCGGCATCGTCCGGCAGCCGCCAGGTGTGCAGCTCCTGCCAGGTATCGAGCACCTCGCCGATCTCGAAGGCGTCGTCGTCGCGCCAATACCCGCCGCCGGTGTACTCGGCCCAGCCGCTCTCGCCGATGGTGACCATGGCGAGCTGAAGGTCGCAGTCCGCGTCTTCGGCGGCGCCGAGCATGACAGCCGCCACGGCCGCGTCGACGCCTTTGAGGCCCGCGAAGCCGAGCTCGGCCTCGGTGTAGCTGTGCTCCAGGGGGTAGATGAGCTTGTGCGGTTGCTCGGCGGCCGGGTCGGCCTGCGGCCAGCGGCGCAGCAGCGCGGCGAGCTGGGCGCGCTCCTGGTCGTAGTCCGGCGGCTGCGGCAGAGGCTCACCGTTGGGGCGTACCAGGTTGTAGATGAGCGCCAGGCGATGGCCGCTCGCCACCGGCCGGACCTCGTGGCGGCAGTCCGCATAGAAGGCGGCGTAGGCGGCCTGACCGGGGTCACCGGTGTGCAGGTCCAGGGCGACCTCGTGCCCTTTGTGGCGGATGATCAGCTCGCCGCCGGTGTACTCGGACGGCAGCGTCACCACCAGGGTGGCGAACATGCCGGGCGCCTTCTCGCTGTCGCGATGGCTCACAAAGAAGCCGCCGGCGTCGTAAACCAAGAGCTTATAGATCTCGGCGCGCACCTCGCCGCGCACGCCGAGCGCAGCGGCCACGGCGCGGACGGTGCGGGCCAGATCCTCGCCCCAGCGCCGGCCGCCCAAGTCCAAGCGGCGCGCGTCGATCTGCCAGGTGCGACGGACCTCGGTGTCCACCAGGGTCTCGGTGCCGCGGCCGTAGGGTGCCTGCTCGGCGACGGCGATGAGCTGCTCGGCCTGCATGGGCAGCAGCGGCAGAGCGATGGGGCCGACGCCGTCGACGCGCAATTGCGGCAGATGCAGATCCATGGTGCCCGCGGCATAGAAGTCGCCGGGGCGGTGGACGCGCGTCAGGATGTCGGCGAGGGCTTGTTGCAGGTGGGACATGGTCGGTGCTTCCGCAGGACGGGCGATGGCGCCTCCGCAGCATGGCTGCACGGTGCATCTTAGCCAACGGAGCCGGGCATGACGAAGGGCTCGATGGCTCGAAAGCCGTCCCGCTTCAGGAGCCGCCGCCGGTGCGGGAAGGCGGCGACGGCGGCCACCGGGTCCACGCGCTCCAGGGCGTCGAAGTCGATGCGGGCGAAGCCGGCGCGGTCGAAGTCCACGGACAGCAGGTAGTCGTCGTTGACGACGCCGGTGGCGGGGTCCAGCCGCTGGGAGTAGCCGGACAGCACCACCCGCTCCACGGCGGGCAGGGTGGCGAAGACGGTGCCCGCCATGCGCAGCACGATGCCGTGCACGTGCCGGGCGTATTCCTGCCGCAGCCGGGTCTTGGGCTTGTCCTTCACCAGCAGTCGGCGCCGGCGCTTGGCGAGGGTGGCCTCGCGCTGGGGCAGGTCGCCGATCTCCGGCAGGTCCACGTCGAGCCAGACGCTTGCCATGCGGGGCTGGATCTCGAAATCCACCAGGGTCTCCCGGGGCCAGTCCAGCTGGTCGAGGGCGTCCGCGAGCAGGGCTTCCATGAGCTTCTGGTCGGTGCGCAGCCGCGCGGCGAAGGCGCGTAGGCGCTCGGCCTCGGCGGCCTCGTGTGCGGCCTTGCGACGGCGCCAGTCGGCGTGGGCCTGCTGCCAGCGCGAGACCGCCCGGCGGTGCTGCTCGGCCCGGGCGCGCTCGCGCTCCAGCCAGGCGCGATAGCGCCGGCGGTGCTCGGCCTGCGCGGCCGCGGTGCGCTCGGCGTGGGCGTCTTCGCCCAGGCCGAACAGGCGCGTCAGGAGCCCGGGCTCCGGTTGCTCCGGGGGCGCGGGCTTGGGCGCCATGGACGGGGTGGCCGGCGGCTCCGGCGCCGGCTCCGCAAAGGGCGCCGGGATGTCGTGCGGGGCGTCGTCGGGCGCCGGGGTGTCCAGGTGGATGTCCGCGAGCAGCCCGACATCGCCGTTGATGCTGTCCATGCGCTCGTGCAGCCAGGCGGTGATGGCGTCGCCGTGCTGTTTCCACAGCAGCCGCCGGTGGGCGCGGGACAGTGGCGCGCCCTGCCTGTCGGTGACCAGCAGCTCGCCGCGGTCACCGAGGGCGAGGGTCACGTCGGTGAGTGCCGCGGCGCGCTGCCTCGCCTCGGTGTGGACCTGCTCGCGGCGCTCGCGCGCCCGGTGGCGCTCCGCGCGGCGCTGCCCGCCGGGGGAGTCCAGCCGGTGGCGATAGGAGAGGCCGGTGCCCGGGAGCCCGACGTTGGCATGAGTGCCGCGACCGCCGATGGTCACCGAGGCCCCCCGCGGCCCCAGGCTCAGGCTCATGCTGCGCTTGCCGAAATTGAGCCGGATGCCGGGTGCGATCCTGAGACTGCGGCGGAAGCGAAAGCCCATGCTGTGTCCTCCTCCTCCAGTGCACCGCCCCGGGGCGCGGCGCATTTGCAAAGCGCCGCCGCGGGCTGGGCGCAGGGCGACCGCCGGCGGCCTGCGGCGGCCCGGGCGTACACAGCATGGCGCGCCGGGTTGGGAAGATGCAAGGGATGCCGGATGAGCATGTGGGGCGCCGTTGCCGCGCAACCGCGGCGTCCGCACGGTGGTCGGGGATCTGGCCGGCTGGCATGTCGGTACGCCCGGGCGCCGCGGGCCATCGGCGCCGCGCCTTCCATTCTTGCTGCACCCTTTGCGGGCACAATGGCGGCAATGCCCCAGGGTGGCCCGTTATGCAACTGTCTCTGCGCGCCAAGCTGTTTCTGACGCTGCTCTGCGTCAGCCTGGTGACCGTCGTGGTCACCCAGGGCTTCGTGCGCTGGTCCTTCCAGCGCGGGCTGGAGGCGCTGGCGGCGGAGCGCCGGGAACAGCGCCTTGCCGCCATCGCCGAGCGGCTGGTGGAGCGCCACCGCCGCGACGGCGGCTGGGAGCGTCTCGCCGCCGATAAGCGCCTGTGGGTGCGCACCCTGCTGGGTGCGCCGCTGGTGCGCCATGGGCCGCACTGGGCAGAGCTCGATGCGGACGGCGATGCAGCGCACCGGCGACCCCTCGGGCGCCGCGGCCCGCCGCCCTGGGCGCAGCAGCCGCTGCGGGAGCACGCCGCCGACCTGCTCGGCGAGCCCGGCGGCTGGCCGCCGCGGCGGGTGCTGGCGCGCATCGAAGCGGGCGCGCCGCCGCGGGCGCTGGAGCTGCGGCTCATGCTGCTGGATGCGGACGGCGCCTTGGTCTACGGCCGCGAGGACCTGCTGGACGCGGCCGAGCGGCGGCCCCTGCGCGACGGTGCCGAGACCATCGGCACCCTGGCGCTGCTGCCGGGGCCGTCCATCACCGAGCTTGCGGATCTGCGCTTTCGCGAGCGGCAGAGCCTGGCGCTCTGGCTCATCGGCCTCGGCGTGGCGCTGCTGGCCGCACTGCTGGCCTTTCCGTTGTCGAAGCGCCTGACCCGGCCGGTGGCGGCCTTCCAGCACGCCATGCGCCGGCTCGCGGCGGGCGATTATGCGGCCCGTGTGGCGGTGGCCGGCACGGACGAGCTGGGCCGCCTGGGGCGCGATCTGAACGACCTGGCGGCGGCGCTTGCGCGCACCGAGCAGGCGCGGCGGCAATGGGCCGCCGACATCGCCCACGAGCTGCGCACGCCGCTGGCGCTGCTGCGTGCCGACCTGGAGGCCATGCAGGATGGCGTGCGGCCCCTGGACCGGGCGGCGCTGGATGCCCTGCACGCGGACAGCCTGCGCCTGGGGCGGCTCATCGACGATCTCTACGAGCTGTCCATGACGGACCTGGGCGCGCTCAGCTACCGCAAGGCCCAGGTGGATCTGCACGAGCTGCTGGAGGACGCCCTGGACGCCTTCCGCGGTGCCTTCGCCGACGCCGGCATCGAGCTGCGGCTGACGATACCCGACGCCGGCGCCGACACCGACTGGACCCTGCATGCCGATGCGCAGCGTCTCACGCAGCTCTTCCGCAATCTCCTGCGCAACAGCCTGGCCTACACGGACCGCGGCGGCGCCTTGGTGGTGACCCTGTCCCGGCAGGGGGCATGGCTGTGCATGGACTTCGACGACAGCGCCCCCGGGGTGCCGGCGGCGGACCTGCCGCGGCTCTTCGAGCGGCTGTACCGGGTGGACGCCTCCCGCAGCCGTGCCACCGGCGGGGCCGGGCTCGGGCTCGCCATCGCGCGCAACATCGCCGCCGCCCATGGCGGGGAGATCAGCGCGGCGGCGTCACCGCTCGGCGGCCTGCACGTGCACCTGGCGCTGCCGCGGGGTGCAGAAGATGCCGCGGGCAACGCGCGGGCGGGCTATAACTCCGGGCATCAGGGGCCGAGCAACGACACCGGGGGAGGGCGTTGAGCATGGGTGAGCGCATCCTGATCGTGGAGGACGAGACCCGCCTCGCCGCGCTGCTGGCGGACTATCTCCGGGCGGCGGGCTTCACCGCCCATTGCCTGGCGACGGGCACCGGCGCCGTGGACTGGATCCGCGACAACCAGCCGGCGCTGGTGCTGCTGGACCTGATGCTGCCGGGCACGGACGGCCTGGACATCTGCCGGCAGGTGCGCACCTTCTCCCAGGTGCCCATCATCATGACCACGGCGCGGGTGGAGGAGATCGACCGGCTGCTGGGGCTGGAGCTCGGCGCCGACGACTACGTCTGCAAGCCCTACAGCCCGCGGGAGGTGGTCGCGCGGGTCAAGGCGGTGCTGCGGCGGCTGCGCGCGCAGGGGCAGGCGCCGACGACACCCGACAGCGGGCCTCTGCGCCTGGATGACGGCGCACTGCGGGTCCGCGGCGAGCGCGGCGAGGTCCAGCTCACGGCGGTGGAGTTCGCGCTGCTGAAGGCGCTGGTGAGCGCGCCGGGGCGGATCTTCTCCCGCGCCCGGCTCATGGAGCGCATCTACGACGACCATCGGGTCGTGTCCGACCGCACCATCGACAGCCATGTGAAGAAGCTGCGCCGGCGGCTCGCCGAGATCCTGCCGCCGGAGCGGGAGCTGATCCACTCGGTCTATGGGGTCGGTTATCGCTACGAGGACGCCGCGCCCTCGGGCCACGATGCGCCCTGAGTCGCCAGCGGCATCCACGCCGAATCGGCGAGGGGCTCGGTCGCTGCCGCTGCGAGCGGTCCAAGGTCTTTGCACAAAGCGTCCGCAGCCGCTGCGCGGTTGCCGTCCAGACTGCGAAGTGTGGCCGGCACGCGCCGCAGCGCCGCCCGGCCACAACGAGACATGCCTGACAGGCCATTGTGCGCATTGGAGACCGAATCATGTTCCGCACCAAGACCCACCAGCTCACCACCCTCGCAATCACCCTGGTCCTCGCCGGCGCCACCGTCGCCGCGGCGCCCCTGGACGGGCATCCCCGGGCCGCCGAGCGCCTGGACATGCGCATGGCGCGCATGGCGGAGCGGCTCGACCTGAGTGACGCCCAGCGCGAAGAGATCCGCGCCCTGCTGGAGGACCATCACAGCGCCGCAGACGCCTCGCGCGCGCAACTGCGTGAGCAGATCGACGCCGTGCTGACGGCGCAGCAGCGTGCGCGCTGGGATGACCGCCGCCGGGCGCGTATGGAGGCGCGCATCGAGCGGATGGTCGCGCGGCTCGACCTTACTGATGCGCAGTGCGACCAGGTCGCGGCGATTCTGGCGCAGAAGCAGCGCGACCCGGGCATGACCCGGACCGAGGTGCGCGAGCGCCTGGCCGCAGTGCTCACCGACGAGCAGCAGGCCCAGTTGCGCGGCATGCGCGAGGCCCGCAGGGCCGCCGGCCCGGGCGAGCGCATGGGCCGTGGCTGGTGAGCTGACCTGACAGCGCGCGGCAGGCGCCGGCCCGGCACGCCGGACCGGCACTGTCCGCCGGCGCCTAGGCGGCTGCGCCGGAGCCGCCCGCCGTGTGGCCCGGCAGATGCGCCCGCACCAGCAGCGACACGGCGATGGCGGCGATGCCGGCGCCGCCGATGACCAGCACCAGCAGCATCCAGTTGTCGTTGAGCCAGGCGATGGCGACACCGCTCAGCAGCAGGAAGGCGCCGAACAGGGCCATCTTCCAGTCCAGATAGACGCCGGAGAGCACAGCCGCGAGTCCGATGACGTAGATGGTCACGAAGGCGTCCTGCTCGTCGTTCAGAAAATCCTGCACCGCATGCGCGTAGAGCAGGCGGATGACGAGGATGAGCGCGCCCCAGTGCAGGACCTGGCGCAGGATGTAGGCCCAGCGCTCCTGACCGCTGGTGCCGGCGAAGCGCCAGCCGCCGAGGATGGACACCAGGGCCAGCAGCGGAATGAACAGCTGCCAGTACATGCTCATCTCGGTGGCGTTGTGGGCGGTCATGGCCACCAGGCCGAGGGCGGCGACGTAGAGCACCACATAGGGCAGCTGGTAGATGAGGAAGCGCTTGCGGTCGAGCGATTGTTGCGATGCGGACACGGCGGTCTCTCCTGCGGGCTTGGGAAACGTCCGGCAGCCGGATGCGGGATGCCGGATGCTTGAAGGCCTGATGCTTGGGGGCCTGATGCTTGGGGGCCTGATGCTTGTGGGACTGATGTTTGGGGGACCGCGGCTCAGCCTGGCCCGGCCGACGCGTTGTAAGGGCGCGGCTGCGGGCCACTCCGGCGGGCCGCCGCCGACGCCACAGCATACCCGCCGCACGCGCGACAAAACAGACAAACGGTACCCGAAATGGGGTTTGCGGTGCCGCCCCGGCTGTCCCGGGCAGGCCGGGTCAGCTCTGGATCAGATCTGCATCAGTCCTGGGCGTTGTCCGCCTCCACCGCCTCCAGCAGCCGCTCGTAGATCTGCGGGAAGGTGTAGGCCACGCGGTTCCAGGACGGGATCAGCTTGGCCTCCTGCGGGCCTTTGCTCTGCATCCAGGCGTCCCAGAGGAAGCCGCGGAAGTGACTGGCAGCGGATTCCTCTTCGTACAGGTCGTAGCGCAGGTCGTTGACGTCGGAGTCGTAGCTGTACTTGCGGATGTACTTGAGCGCGTTCTGATAATAGGTGTGCAGGAGCATGTCCACGTAGGAGTCGTCCAGCGGCACACCGTGGGAGCGCATGTAGGTGAGATAGAACTTGGCGATGTCCACCACCATGCGGTGCAGACCCTTGTTGGTGTCGTCCGGCGAGAGCTCCTGGTGCTTGTGCTCGTAAGTGGGCGCGAGGTCGATCTGCGCCACCTGCCGGCGGGTGAGCTGATCGTACACCTGGGACAGGGTTGCCACCTCCAGGCCCCAGTCGTAGGCGATGTTGAGGCCCCGGGCCAGGTCCGAGGTGAAGCAGAACTCCCCCGCCAGCGGGTACTTGAAGCTGCGGTGGTAGTCGAAGAAGCGCTGCAGCTCCGGCAGCCCGTGCTGGCACATGAGCCGCGAGAGCGTGTCCACGAAGGGCGTCACGAAGAGCCGCGTCACACGCCCCTTCATGGAGCGCTCGGTGGGTGAGATGCGCGCGTAGTAGCCCTTGCAGAACTGGAAGTCGTTGTTGGGGTTGGCAACGGGCTCGATGAGCCGCCCCAGCATGGTGCGGCTGTAGGTGACGATGTCGCAGTCGTGCAGGGCGATGATGCTGGCCTGGTCGCGGGCGAAGAGGTAGCCCAGGGTCACCCACACCGACTGCCCCTTGCCCTGCTCGCCGGTGGGGATCTCGCGCTCGGCCATCTGTGCGAGCAGGTCCTGGATGCGCGGGCCGTCGATCCAGACCACGCGCAGCTCGCAGCCCGGGCGTGCGAGCCGTCCGAAGTAGGCCTGGGCCTCGCGGAACTGCCCCTCTTCGGGGGCGCCGCCGAGGGCGACGACGATGCTCTTCAGGTAGCGCACCTCGGCGATGCGCTCGATGATTTGGTCCAGCACGCCGGCGTTGCCCATCTCGCTGTGCAGCGACGGCAGCAGCAGGCTCACGTGCGTGTGGCGGGCGTGGTCCTCCAGCTTGCGCTCGAGGTTGCTCAGGTAGTCGTCCTTGTCGAACGCTTCATACAGCGCGTGCAGCGTCGTGATCTGCGGTTCCTGGTGGAAATCGGCCATGATTCAGCCCTCAGGTCAGTCGCACAACGATGCCGGTGGTTGCGCGCCTGCCGCACGGTGGCCGGTCGGCGGCCCGGCTCCGCGCTGAGCTCAGGCGCATACCTCAAAGCTCAATGGTGAGCGATGGGCTTGCTGGTGAAGAGGTAATCCTTCAGCTCGCCGTCGAACTTCGGGTCCCGGCGGCGGATCCACTCCAGCACCATCGCCGCGTGCTCCTTCTCCTCGTCGCGGTTGTGCGCCAGGATGGCGGCGAGCTCCGGGTCCTTGCAGGCATCCACGCGTTGGTTGTACCAGTCGACGGCTTCCAGCTCTTCCATCAGCGAGACGATGGCCCGGTGCATGTCGCGGGTCTCGTCGGACAGCTCGTCGATGGGCTCGTGGTAACCCTCGTTTGCCATGGTGTCATTCTCCGTTGGATGTTGATGGACTGCTTTCGTGCCCCGCCGGTGCCGCGGGCCGTCGCCGGCGATACCCCGGGCTGGTCACGGCCAGGCCGCGGCAGTCCCCCAGCATGCCGGGCCGGTCGCGGGGGCGCCAATGGCCGCCCGGTGCAAGCATGACAGAAATCACCATGCAGTTCTCGGGGAGTGGACAGACAGCGCGTGGGCGGTGGCCGCGCACCGCGGGGTAAGCCGTTGCGGACCGAATACTGCCGGAAACCCGTGCGCCAGCCCCCTTGAGCCCGAAGCCCCTCCAGCATTCGAGCGCACAGCGGCCCGCATTGACACCAACCCGGCGCAGCAGGACCCGCAGGGCCAGTGTGCGCCGGCGCGGGTGGATGCCTCGCAACTGAATCGCGGCAATGTCAGCCACAGGCGCACATTCGCGGCGCTGTCACAGAAACTTCGTGCCACGGCAACCTTGCCGTCCTGTCCGGGGGTAACAATATCGGTAATCGCTAACTTACTTATCAACCAGGCACCGCTATGACCAAGCCCCTCGCATCCACCCTGCTCGCCGGCGCGCTGCTGGCCACCGCGGGCGTCGCCACCGCCACCGAATCCGTCGACCTGGCCCTTGAGCCCTGCATGAACGGCGAGGTCTCCGCCGACGGCACCCTGCCCACCCGTGCGCTCGCCGAGCTGCGGGCCGCCTACGAGCGGCTCGCCAAGCCCACCGAGCAGCCCTTCTACACCTTCATGGTCGCGGGTCGCGTGGTGGTGCAGGAGCCCTGAGCCTGCCCGGATACCCAGGCCGGACACCCAGCCCGGACACCGCCGCGGCCTCGCCCGAGGGTGGGGCCGCGGCGGTCCGTGCTGCGCTGGGGTAGGATGCCGGCACAGGCTCCGGTACCCGCGACCCAGCGCCCGCCATGTCGCCGCTCCCCTTTCCGCGCTCTGCACCCCGTCCCCACCCAAGAAACCGCGCCATGGCCGGGTGCGGCCACCGCAGCGCCAAGGCTGCGCAGGTCCCCGGCGTCGGCGTCGGCGTGCGGCGCTGTTCCGGCGCCAGCGCGCGCGCGTAAGCCATGCTCATGCCGCTGCTGGTGGGCGCCCTGCTCGTGGTGCTGACGGTGCTGATCCAGGGCTTCGGCTCGGTGTGGCTGCTGCGTTGGCTGCTGCGTCACCACACGGGGCAGGACGGGGCGTTGCTGCCGCACCGGGCGCTGCATGTCGTCATCCAGACCGTGCTCGGGCTGGTGCTGCTGCACTGGCTGCAGATCCTGATCTGGGCGCTCGCCTATTGGGCGCTCACGCCCGTCGCGCCCATCGGCTCGCTGGAGACGGCGATCTACTTCTCCGCCGTCACCTTCACCACCCTGGGCTACGGGGACATCACGCTGAGCAGCGAGCAATGGCGGCTGCTGACGGGCATCCAGGCCCTGAGCGGCGTCCTCCTGCTCGGCTGGTCCACGGCCCTGTTGTTCGCCGTGGTGTCACGCAGCCTGGACAGCGACGTGCACCGGTGAAGGAGACTGCACCGGATGACTGAGGCGATGGGGCGGGACGGGGCGGGCGGCGCTCAGGACCGGCAGCCCGCCGCATCGAAGTTGGTGCCCGAGCCGTTCCACGGACACATGCTGAGCACCTGCCCATCGGCATAGTGCCAGATGCCGTGCCGATCAATGACGAAGTGATGGATGTCGCGCAGCTGCGGCAGCCGGGAGTTGAGCAGGTCCTGCCTGCTCGGGCCGGGCACGACGCGGCGGCCCCAGAGGTGGGTGTGCCAGGAGCAGGAGAGCTTGTGGTTGCCGCGGCGGCCCAGCGGCAGGGCGAGACCGACGTTGTCGCTGGTGCCGGTGCCGGCGCGGACCACCTGCGTCAGCGTGCCTGTGCGGATGTCGCTTAAGCACCAGCCGGCGACCTCGCGACCGTTGACGCGCGTGTCGTTGACGGCGCGGATGAGAATGTCGGCGACGGGCTGTGACACCTTGTCCGCCCCGGCTGCGGGAAAAGGCGTCAATGCGCGCTGGCTGGCGCAGCCCATGATGAGGGCGGCGGCGAGCGCGGCGCCGGCGGTGAGCAGCGGAAACTTCATGATGGATGCCGGCGTTGGCTGCGGGCGTCGTCGCTTGGGCCTGAGGTCCGCGGGCGCTGTCCTGTGGACCGGCATCCTACCCGGTACCGGCGCTGGGGCTCCAGCGCACCGCTGCGCGGGCAGTGAGACCGCCCCGGGGCATGCCGACTGCATTCGGCGTTTTCCCCTACCGGGATATCCCGGAGTGGCGGATGTCGTCGTGCCGGTTCTTGCGCAGTAATGACGGGTGTTCAGGAAAACGTCCTCGGGCGGCCCTGTGCCGCGCCGGCGCGACTGCGCTGCCGCGCGCCGGGATGCGTGCCGCCCAACCCGCAACAACAAGGTGCGCCCATGAAGAACCGTCCCGCCGGCTTCACCGTCATCGAGCTGCTGATCGTCATTGCGATCCTCGCCATCCTGGCCGCACTTGCCATTCCCGCCTATCAGGATTACGCGAAGCAGCAGCAGGAGGACGCAGCAACCGCCGCGGCACCCCAGACACAGCCCGCGCCTGCACCGCACGCCGGCGCCGGGGAGGGGAGCGCGCAGCTCACCGGCGAGCCGCAGGCGGCGGAGTGATGTCGCCCGCCGCTGCTCGTGCGGGGCGCACGAGCTGGCGGATGGGCGTACGGTCGGCGCACTCAAGTCCACCTGCCCCAGGTGGCCGACTCAAATTGGCGTAGCCGGGGCCGGCCTCGGGACTTGCGCGGCGCCTGTTGGGAGAAGCGACTGTCAGCCAGGTCCAGGGCGCAGCGTGCGACGCGGTTGGGCGCCGCATGGTCGCGTGTGGGGACAAGGCTCAGGCGGCAGGTCAAGCGTGCGCCGAGCAGAGCTCGGTGGCCCCAGGTGGCGCCCCGGGGCGCTGGTCAGGCGTCGAGCTTGTTGTCGTCCGGCTCGCCGAGGCATTGCTCGGATTCGTACCACATGACGTTGATGATGCCGAAGGCGACGGCGAGCAGGACGCCGAGGATCCAGGTGAAGTACCACATGGGGATTTCCTCTGAGTTTGCGGTTCTTGCGAGTATCAAGTACGGCATTGATGCGGTGTCGAGTGGGCAGTGACGAGTGACGAGGGAGCGGGCGGACCTCGCTCCTCGCCCCTCGAAACTCTCCCCCTAGTACGCCAGCTTGTCCTGCGCTTCGATCTCCTCCACCGTGATGCGCCGCCACATGCGGGCATAGGTCCAGGTGGTGTAGGCGAGGATGATCGGAATGAAGATCACCGCCGCCCAGAACATCACCGTGAGCGTCAGGTGGCTGGAGGTGGCATCCCAGGCGATGAGGCTGCTGCCGGGGTTTGTGCTGGAGGGCATGATGAACGGGAACATGGCCGCACCCGCCGTCATGATCACGCCCGTGATGCCGACACCGCTCATGATGAGCCCGAGCCCGGCCCGGTCCTGCATGGACAGCGACACCGCGTAGCCGAGGCCCGCGAAGCCCACGATCGGGAACAGCAGCGTCCACGGATACCTGCCGTAATTGGCGAGCCAGGCGAAGGGCTCGATGACGACCTCCTTGGTGAGCGGGTTCGGTATCGCGTCCGTCGGCGGCATGCTGACCACGCGGAAGCCGTCCACGAAGAAGGTGAGCCAGAGCCCCGCCAGCGCAAAGCCGATGATGGTGGCAAGCCCGGTCACCTTGGCCCACTGCTTGGCACGGGAGGCAATGGGCTCTCCGGTGCGCAGCTGCAGCCAGATGGCACCGTGCAGTGTGAGCATACTCAGGCTGATCAGCCCCGCCAGCAGGGCAAAGGGGTTCAGCAGCGCAAAGAAGCTGCCGGTGTAGTAGGGCCGCAGCAGCTCATCCAGGTGGAAGGGCACGCCCTGGAGCAGATTCCCGAAGGCAATGCCGAACACTAGTGCGGGCACGGCGCCGCCGATGAAGAGCCCCCAGTCCCACGCATTGCGCCAGGCCTTGTTCTCGATCTTGCTGCGGTAGTCGAAGCCCACCGGCCGGAAGAACAGCGCGAACAAGGCCAGCAGCATGGCGAAGTAGAAGCCGCTGAAGGCCGCGCCGTACACCAGCGGCCAGGCGGCGAAGATGGCGCCGCCGGCGGTGATGAGCCAGACCTGGTTGCCGTCCCAGTGCGGCCCCACGGTGTTGATGATGACGCGGCGCTCGGCGTCGTTCTTGCCGAGGAAGGGCAGCAGCGTGCCCACACCCATGTCCATGCCGTCGGTGACCGCAAAGCCGATGAAGAGCACACCGACCAGGAGCCACCAGACGAATTTGAGGATCTCATAGTCCAGGATCATGTCAGTCCCCCCGCTGCTGTGCCGGTGACGAGCTCGGGGCCGGACCGGCGCCTTGAGCTGCATCGCCGTCGGCAAGCCGCTGTGCCTGACGCTCGTGGTAGTAGCGCCCGGAGTGCAGCGAGCTCGGCCCCTGACGCGCGAACTTGAACATCAGGAACATCTCGATGGCGAAGAGCGCGGTATAGAAGATGACGAACGCGCTCAGGCTGAACATCAGGTCGCCCGCCGTCAGGCTGGAGGCGGCGACGGACGTCGGCAGCACCTCGCCGATGGCCCAGGGCTGGCGGCCGAACTCCGCCACGAACCAGCCGGTCTCGGCGGCGATCCAGGGCACCGGGATGCTGTACAGGAAGGCCCGCAGCAGCCAGCGCTTGTCCTGGATCCTGCGCGTGGCGTTGAAATAGAACCCGAGCACGAACAGCAGCAGCATCCAGAAGCCCGCCGCCACCATGACCCGGAAGGTCCAGAACAGCGGCGCCACCTCCGGGATGGAGTCCTTCACCGCCAGCTGGATCTGCTCCTCCGTGGCCTCGGCGGGGTTGTCGGTGTACTTCTTGAGCAGCAGTCCATAGCCCAGGTCGTCCATGTGGTCCTCGAAGGTGCCGCGGTTGTGGGCGTTGTCTTCGCCGTTGCGCAGCCGTTGCAGGTATTCGTAGGCAATCATGCCGGAGCGGATGCGCACCTCGTGCTCGCGCATCAGGTCTTTGAGGCCGACGACTTCTTCGTCCAGGGAGCGGGTGGCGATGAGCCCGAGCGCCCAGGGGACCTTCACCGCCATGTGCGTCTCCTCGTCCTCGTTGCTCGGCAGCCCGAAGATCGTGAAGCCCGCCGGTGCCTCCGCGGTGTGCCACTCCGCCTCGATGGCGGCGAGCTTGACCTTCTGCACGTCGCCCACCTCGTAGCCGGACTCGTCACCGAGCAGGATCACGGACAGGATGGACGCGAGCCCGAAGCCCATGGCCACGGAGAAGGAGCGCTTCGCGAAGGCCAGGTCCCGGCCTTTGAGCATGTACCAGGCACTGATACCGGCGACGAACATCGCGGCTGTCACATAGCCTGCTGCCACCGTGTGCACGAACTTGACCTGCGCCACCGGATTGAACATTACTTCGTAGAAGCTCTGCATCTCCATGCGCATGGTCTCGTAGCTGAACTCGGCACCCACCGGGTACTGCATCCAGCCGTTGGCGATGAGAATCCACATGGCCGACAGGTTGGAGCCGATGGCCGTCAGGAAGGTCACCATCAGGTGCTGGCGCTTGCTGAGCCGCTCCCAGCCCAGGAAGAAGAGCCCGATGAAGGTGGACTCCAAAAAGAACGCCATCAGCCCCTCGATGGCCAGCGGCGCGCCGAAGACATCGCCGACATAATGGGAGTAATAGGACCAGTTCGTGCCGAACTGGAACTCCATGGTGAGGCCGGTGGTGACGCCCAGGGCGAAGTTGATGCCGAACAACTTGCCCCAGAACTTGGTCATGTCCTTGTAGATTTCGCGCCCGGTCATGACATAGACGCTCTCCATGATGACCAGCATCCAGGAGAGGCCCAATGTCAAAGGCACGAACAGGAAGTGATACATCGCGGTGGCGGCGAATTGCCAGCGCGACAGCTCGATCATGGTGCTGTCAAGCATGTGCTCGTCTTCCGTCGTTGTTGGAGTGATCCCAGCAGGCGCGCCGGATCACCAGCCATCGGCCGGGTCCGCTGCCGCCTTCCTCTCCCAGGCGCGGCGTTGCCCCTGCGGGCGTGCGCTGCCAGAGACGCCTCCGGCGTCCGACACCTGCGATCCGGCAGTGCCCGCCGGGACGCCGCAGGCCAATCCATGCATTAGACGGCACTTATATTCGCCCAGCGCCCAGGTCGGACATGCGAATCGTCAATCTCGACAGAATCGCTCGGGCGGCGGTGCGCTTGCGATGACCGGCGTCAAGGAGTCCACGCCGATTTTCCTTTAGAAACAGCGGTATAAACAGTCTTACTGGAGGCATCAAAAGGGGTGGGCCGGCGGTGGGATGGACCAGCGAAGCGCAGCCCATCAAAGGCGGCTCGCTGACAGCTCGTCGGGCAGCCCCGGCCGGTCCGGGGCTACCGACGTGGCCCCTGCATACCCAGCCCGGGGCAGGGACGGCGCCAGGTGCTACGCCAGATCGAAGCGGTCGGCGTTCATCACCTTGGTCCATGCAGCGACGAAGTCCCGGACGAATTTCTCCTGGTTGTCGTCTTGGGCATAGACCTCCGAATAGGCGCGCAGGATGGCGTTGGAGCCGAACACGAGGTCAACGCGCGTTGCCGTCCACTTGACCTCGCCCGTACGGCGGTCGCGGACCTCGTACAGGTTCTCGCCCGCGGGCTCCCAGCGGTAGGCCATGTCCGTGAGGTTGACGAAGAAGTCGTTCGACAGGACGCCTTCACGGTCGGTGAAGACGCCGTGCTTGGTGCCGCCGTGGTTGGTACCGAGCACCCGCATGCCGCCGACGAGCACCGTCATCTCCGGGCCGGTGAGGCCCATCAGCTGGGTGCGATCGAGCATCAGCTCCTCGGCGCTGACGGTGTAGTCCTTTTTGAGCCAGTTGCGATAGCCGTCGTGGATGGGCTCAAGCGGCTCAAAGGAGTCGGCGTCGGTCATCTCGTCGGTGGCATCGCCGCGCCCCGACGCGAAGGGCACGCTGACATCGAAGCCGGCCGCCTTGGCCGCCTGCTCGACGCCGACATTGCCCGCCAGCACGATGACATCGGCGACGCTGGCGCCGGTCTGCTGCGCGATGCCTGTGAGCGTGTCGAGGACCCGGGCCAGGCGCTCCGGCTCGTTGCCTGCCCAGTCCTTCTGCGGCGCCAGCCGAATACGCGCCCCGTTGGCGCCGCCGCGCATATCGGAGCCGCGGAAGGTCCGGGCGCTGTCCCAGGCGGTGGCGACCATCTCGGCGATGCTGAGGTCGCTCGCGGCGATCCTGGCCTTGACGGCGTCGATGTCGTAATCGGTGGGCCCCGCCGGCACCGGGTCCTGCCAGATCAGGTCCTCCTGCGGCACCCAGGGGCCGAGGTAGCGCGCCTTGGGGCCCATGTCCCGGTGCGTGAGCTTGAACCAGGCGCGTGCGAACACCTCCGCCAGGTAGTCCGGATCGCGGTAGAAGCGCTCCGAGATCTCCCGATACGCCGGGTCCATCTTCATGGCCATGTCGGCGTCGGTCATGATCGGGTTGTAGCGGATGGACGGGTCCTCGACATCCACGGGCTTGTCCTCCTCCTGGATGTCCACCGGCTCCCATTGCCAGGCGCCTGCGGGACTCTTGCGCGACTCCCACTCGTGGCCCAGCAGCATGGCGAAGTAGCCGTTGTCCCAGCGGGTGGGGTGCGTGGTCCAGGCGCCCTCGATGCCGCTGGTGACGGTGTCGCGGCCGATGCCGCGCTGGGTCCTGTTGTTCCAGCCAAGGCCCTGCTCTTGCAGCGGCGCCGCCTCCGGCTCCGGCCCGAGCAGGGCCGCGTCGCCGTTGCCGTGGCACTTGCCCACGGTGTGGCCGCCGGCGGTGAGGGCGACGGTCTCCTCGTCGTTCATCGCCATGCGGGCGAAGGTCTCGCGCACGTCCTGCGCCGTCTTCAGCGGATCGGGCTTGCCGTCGACACCTTCGGGGTTGACGTAGATGAGCCCCATCATCACCGCAGCCAGCGGGTTCTCCAGGTCCCGCTCGCCGGAGTAGCGGCTCTCCGGGGTGTCGCTGGGTGCGAGCCATTCTTTCTCAGAGCCCCAGTAGGTGTCCTTTTCCGGGTGCCAGATGTCCTCGCGGCCGAAGGCAAAGCCGAAGGTCTTGAGCCCCATGGACTCATAGGCCACGGTGCCGGCGAGAATGATCAGATCCGCCCAGCTGAGCTTGTTGCCGTACTTTTTCTTGATGGGCCACAGCAGGCGGCGGGCCTTGTCCAGATTGGCGTTGTCCGGCCAGCTGCCGATGGGGGCGAAGCGCTGATTGCCCGTGCCGCCGCCGCCGCGGCCGTCGGCGATGCGGTAGCTGCCGGCCGCATGCCAGGCCATGCGGATCATCAGCCCGCCGTAGTGCCCCCAGTCCGCGGGCCACCACGCCTGGCTGTCGGTCATCAGGGCATGCAGGTCCTGCTTGAGGGCGTCGAAGTCCAGCTCTGTCACGGCCTCGCGATAATCGAAGCCCGCCCCCATGGGGTCGGTCTTGGAGTCGTGCTGATGCAGGATGTCGAGATTCAGGGCCTGCGGCCACCAATCCATGTTCGAGGTGCCGGCCGCCGTCATGGCGCCGTGCATGACAGGACACTTGCCGGCCGTTGTCTTGACGTCATTTCCCATCGTTGCCTCCGGTTCGTGGCTTGACCAGTTCGTGCTTCATGGCCCGGCTCGGTTTGGCCGGGCTCGGATGCTCGTCGAGCATGGGTTGAGGCTAAGGACAGGCTCCCGGCCTGTCCAATGCGCGGATTCTGCGCAATTGATCGGCTATGACAATCGCATAAGAGCAGGCCATAGACGCGGACTTGCAGGCAGGCGTTGCGCCTGCGCCGCTGCGGCGACCCGGCTCAGGGCAGCGGCGCCAGATGCAGATGACGCCCGGCCGCGCCGTCGTCACCATGGTCGTGGGCTTCTTCGGCGACCCGCACCGGCAGCACCGACAGCCGGCCGTGGCGCACTCCCGGCTGGGCGATGACGGCATCGGCGAAGGCGCGCACCCGATCCGTGGCGCCGCGCAGCACCACGGTCTCCAGGCAATGGTCGTGGTCCAGGTGCACGTGCAGGGTGGACACGGCGAGGTCGTGGTGCTGGTGGTGGGCCTGGGTCAGACGGCCGGCGAGCTCGCGCTCGTGGTGGTTGTAGACATAGCTGAGCGTCGCGACGCAGTGACCCGTGGGCTCGCGCTGCAGGCGCTCGGCCTGGAGGCGCTCGCGGATCAGGTCGCGGACGGCCTCGGAGCGGTTGGCGTAGCCGTGCTCGGCGCGGAAACGCTCGAAGGCGTCATTGAGGTCGTCATCGAGGGTGATGGTGACACGCTGCATCTGGGGCTCCGTGGGGCTCCTCGGGGCGGCGCAGGGCCGGCGGCAGCGCAGCAGCATAGCTTATCCGACGCTCACTCCCCGGCATGGTGATCCGGATGCGCCGGCGCCGCGCCCGTATGCGCAGCCTCACCCTCCGCGCCGGGCGCGTGCAGATGCAGGTGGGCATGGCGATGGGTGTGCGGGTGGCTGTGCAGGGTCGCCGGTGCGAGCTGTCCCTCGTGCAGGGCGACGGCGCGGGTGGCGAGGCGGGTGAGCAGGCGCCGGTCATGGGAGACGATGATCATGGCCAGGTCCAGCGCCTCCAGGTGCGCGAGCAGGCGCGCCTCGGTGGCCTCGTCGAGGCCGTTGGTGGGCTCATCCAGCAGCAGCACCGCGGGGTGCATCGCGAGCACCGTCGCCAGTGCCACGAGGCGCTTCTCGCCGGCGGAGAGGCGATGGGTCACGCGCTCGCCGAAGCGGTCGAGGCCCAGGGCGGCCAGGGTCGCTTCGGCGTCTGCGCGGGCTTGTTCCCGGCTGCGGCCGAGGTTGAGCGGGCCAAAGGCGACGTCCTCCAGCACCGTGGGGCAGAAGAGCTGGTCGTCCGAGTCCTGGAACAGCAGCCCCACCCGCGCGCGCACCGGCACGAAGTCGGCCTCCACCCGCCGCGGCTCGCCGAAGGCCAGCACCTCACCGGCGCCCGGGCGCCGCAGGCCCACCAGCAGGTGCAGCAGGCTGGTCTTGCCCGCCCCATTGCGCCCGGTGAGCGCCACGCGCTCGCCCGGGTACAGCGCGAAGTCCGCGCCGCGCAGCACCGCGCGGTCTGCGAAGCCGAAGTGGACGCCGCGCAGCTCCAGGAGCGGCGCGCTCACGGCAGCCGATCCAGCGCCAGCAGGCCCGCCAGCAGGGGCAGCAGCCCCAGCAGCCAGGCGGTGTCCGCGGCGCCCCAGTGCCGGCTGTCCAGCAGATGGAACCTGCCGCGAAAGCCGCGGGCACGCATGGCGGCCTCGATGCGCCGGGCGCGCTCCAGGCTGCGCACCAGCAGCATGCCGATGAGATTGCCGTAGCTGACCCAGGTGTGGCGGCGGCTGCGCGGGACGAAGGCGCGGGCGCGCATGGCGCGCAGCAGGCGCTGGCGCTCGGCGTCCAGCAGGCCGATCTGGCGCACCGTCAGCAGCAGCAGGTGCACGAGCTTGCGGGGCACGCCGAGCCGCGCCAGGGCGTGACCCAGCACCGCCGGCTCCAGGCCGCCCAGCAGGCCGAGCAGCGCCAGGACCACGGCATTGGCGCGCAGGGCGATGAGGGCGGCGGCAGCAAGCCCCTCACGGGTGGCGGTGAGCGGCCCCAGCGTCAGCAGGACCTCGCCCGGCACGGTGAACGGGAGCGTCGCCAGCAGCACCAGCATCAGCCCCTCCAGCGCCGCGAGCCGCACCAGCGCATCCCGCCCGCGCAGGCCGCCGAG
>NZ_CAJXYK010000069.1 GCF_913063425.1 uncultured Thiohalocapsa sp. | reverse complement strand
CCTGGAGGCGCACGGGCTGATGCTGGTGCCGTCGCGGGACTTCCACGCCGGGGGTACCCCGCATTGGCTCTCGTTCGTCCCAGTGAATCCCAAGGGCGACCAGCACCCCTTCACGTCCAAGCTCACCAGGCGCCAGGTGGGCCTGCACGCGCTGATCCTGCGCGCGACGGCCCGGCACCTGGGCGGTCGCGAGGATGCCTGGCCGGTGCTGGTGACCGAGGTCAGCCCAGACCAGGCGCATCTGCTCGAAGACCTGCACGGGCTCTGCGACTGGGTCATGACGGCGGACCGCAACGCCGGCATCGAGTATTTCGACTCGCCGCGGGCGCTGCCCGCCGTCTACGACGCCTACATCATCGACTGCGTGCCGGAGCGGGACGATCTCGGCTTCATGCAGCTGATCACCTCCACCAGCAGCTTCGAGGAGGTGCGGGGTCTGCTGGATGGCGCCTTGGCGGAGATGGGCCTCTCCGCGAGCCCGGGGAACTGCGCCTTTCTGCTGGATGCGCTCAAGGCGGTGAGCGGCCGGCTCGCACTGCGTCTGGCCGGCGAGGGCACCACGACCCAGCAGATGATCGCCATCGCCCTGGTGCAGCACCATTGCCGCATCGCGCCGCCCGCTGATCCGGTCTGGCCGTCGCTGGCGAGCGGTTTCCTGGTGCCCGTGGACGACGTGCCGGAGCTGTTCCGCCCGCCGGAGAACGGCAAAGCCACCGGCTCGGAGCGGGCGGACCTGCTGTACGTGGCCCCCAGCGGCAGGAACGGGCTCAGCCTGGCGTTCATCGAGGTCAAGTTCCGCCGTTATCTCAAGACCGCCCGCGCGCCGGACCTGGCGGACGCCATGGACCGCCAGTTGGAGGCCTCCTGCAAGCACTGGCAGCAGCTCTTCGGCGCCGGCGTCTCGTCGCTGGAGCAGACGGTGAACCGCGCCTGGCTGGCCCGGGTGCTGCGGTTCTATGCCCGCAAGGCGAGGCGGCATGGCCTCGACGACGATGTGTTCTCCCGGCTGATGCATGCCATCGATGCCATGGTCCGCCGGGACACCGATCTGCCGGACCGGGCAGATATCGCCCGAGTCGGCTTCGTGTTCTGCCCGGAATACGCCGCCGCCAAGCCGGACCGCATCGACCAGATTGGTCATGCCGACCTGTGGCTGTTCGGTGCCGGGATTCTGCCGGAGCCGGGCGGCGGGGTGTCGCCTCAGGGGCCGCCGGCGGCTGAGCCGAGCCTTGGCGGCAACGTCGGTGCAGCGGAACGATTTGCCGCCGAGCCTGACGTCGAAGCGTCTCCGGGTGGCGACGATGGCCCGGTGCCTCCGGCAACGTTAGATGCGGCGGCGTCCGACTCCGGCTCGGAGGCGCGGGTGCGGACCGATGCCGAGGAGCCCCGTGACGTGGCAACGGCCGAACCGGCCGATCCGCCGTCCGCCGCCGACAATCCGGAGGCCGCCTCGGGCGTGCTGCTCGGGCACCGCGAGTCCGGCGAGACGCCGCTCCTCTGGCACGCCGACATCCGCGCCAACCCGCACCTGATGATCCTGGGGCTGCCCGGCATGGGCAAGACCACGAGCCTGATCAACATCTGCGTCCAGCTCGTCTGCCGGGGCATCACGCCCATCGTCTTCTCCTACCACCAGGACATCGACGAGAAGCTGGCCGAATGCCTTGCCGAGCCGCCGCTGACGGTCAGGTACGCCGGGCTCGGCTTCAATCCGATGCAGGTCGTCGGCGACGGCGCCGTCGGTTACCTGGATAACGCCGGCATGATCCGCGACATCTTCGCGGCGATCTTTCCGGATCTCGGCGATGTGCAGCTAGGCCGCTTGCGCGAAGCCCTGAAGCGCAGCTACCTGGACCTCGGCTGGGCGCCGGGACAGCGCGGCGAGCTGCCCGAGTTCCGGGCCTTTCTGGACCTGCTGCGCAACGATGCCAAGCCGGACAAGGGCCTGCTGACGCGGCTGGACGAGCTGGACGACTATGGGCTGTTCGGCGCCGGCACCGGCGCACCCACGCTGCTGGACCGGGCGCAGCCGGCGCTGATCGAGATCCACGGCACGCAGAACGACCACCTGCAACGGGCCTTTGCGACCTTCGTGCTCTACAACCTCTACCAGAGCATGTTTCGCCGCGGTCCGCAGCAGCGCATCACCCACGCCGTCATTTTCGACGAGGCGCACAAGGCCGCGCGCCTGAAGCTGCTCGCGAGCATGGTCAAGGAGTGCCGCAAGTACGGCCTCGCCTTCGTGGTCGCGTCCCAGGAGGCGAAGGACTTCGACCCGTCGCTGTTCACCGCCATCGCCAATTATCTGGCGCTTCGCCTGAACGAAGCCGACGCCAAGCTGCTGGCGAAATCCTTTGCGGCCACCGACCGGGTCAAGCTGGTCGCGGACCGGATCAAGCAGATGCCGAAGTACAAGGCCATGTACTACGGTGAGGGGTTGCAGGCGCCAACCCGCGTGTCGCTGCTGGCGGAGCCGCCGGGGTGCTGAGCCGAGCGGGTGGCGGTGTCTGGTTCCAAGTCCTTTGCGGCCTGCCGCAAGTGGAGTTTCTGCTGGCGGCAGGCCGCAACGGTGTGGTGCTGTTGAGTCGACGCGTCCTGACCTCGGGCAACGCGAAGCGCCGGCGAATGGCCGAACGGGCGGGCAGCGTCCCCGGCGCGCCGCGAATCGGGCGCAAGAGGTTGGTGCAGGATTGCAGTACCCTTGAGGATCTTCGCAGATGCTCGGGAGCCGGCAGCATGAGCCACCAGCAAGACCTGTACGAGCAGGACTTTTTCGCCTGGGCGCAACACAACGCGGCACTGCTGCGCGCCGGGCGTGTCGCCGAGGCCGACCTGGAGCACTTGGCCGAAGAGATCGAGGACATGGGGAAAGCCGAGCGCCACGCCCTGCGCTCGCAGCTGCGCCAGCTGCTCGTGTATCTGCTGAAGCTTGACTACTCGCCGGCCCGTGATCCCCGTCGGGGCTGGTTCGAAGAGGTGCAGAATGCACGCGCCGAGATCGCCGACCGCCTGGCGGACAGCCCGAGCCTGGCGCCGCTGGCGGAAGGGATCATGGCCGAGGTCTGGCCCAGGGCTCGGCGTCAAGCGCTCGATGCCTTGAGCGCCTTCGGCGAACAGGTCCCGTTGCCGGAGGACTGCCCCTACAGCCTGGAGCAGGCGCTGGATGAGACCTTCTTCCCCGATGGCCCCGGCTCCCGACGCTGAGGTTTCAAGCTGAATTCCGGCATTTGAGCCACGAGAACCACGAAGAGCACGAAGGCGCTCGACCCACGCCGGATAATCGCCGGGTTGCACTGGTTGCACTGGTTGCACTGGTTCCCAAGCTCCGCTTGGGAACCGGGGCCGGAAGCTCTGCTTCCGGAACACGCGAAGCAGAGCTTCGCGGTCGCGTTCCCAAGCAGAGCTTGGGAACGAGTGGGACGAGTGGGACGAGTGGGACGAGTGGGACGAGTGGGACGAGTGGGACGAGTGGGACGAGTGGGACGAGTGGGAGGCCGCTATGGGCGTCACCCCGGTGTGCCGTGCTGAACCCAGCGGCTGGAGCATCGTGAAGACACTCGAAGCCCGGATCACGGCGATGCCGCCGCCGGACGGGTGTCCACCAGCCCTCGGGGCAGAGCGCCGGGGCCGGGCGGCTGCCGGCGCTGCACGCCGCGCAGCGGTCGGGGATGCGTCACACCGCAGAGCGGTGTGACGAGAGGCTCCCGCATGGCGCATGGCGTCGTCCTCGGCGTCAGGGCGTCGGCCCGCCGGCAGGCCGTCGGGAGCCTTCGCTGGAAATGTGCTGCCGGGCGTGCTTTCGGGCGCCGGTCGGCGACGCCGGGCTGCGATTGCCGGAACGCATCCGCTTGCTGCCAGGCCACGTGGAGCCGATGCCGCGGCGGGAGCTCGGTCACCCGGGCATCGCGGCGACGGAGGCCGGTGTCTCGGATCTGCTGCTGGCGCGGTTCGGGATCGATACGGCGATCATGTGGTCCGGGTTGCGGCGAGCGCGGTCTTCAAGGCCAGGATGTTCCGTAAAACCACACCTCTCATCAAGTTGTTACCCCCTATGCGCCGCGCGGGGCGCTATAGTTCGCAGGCTGAGGAAGACGCGCTTACGGATGGCTTGCAGTGCTGTTCCGGCGGACCCTGATGGCCGAAGCAAACCCCCCGCGCTCCACAATCCCCGTCCTGACCCCGGCCCTGCGCCGCCTGCTGGCGGTGGTGCTGGTGGGCGCCGGGCTGATGGCGGTCAACTCGCTGTATCTGCTGGCGGTAACGCTGGCGGAGCGGCTGTCCGGCGTGGTGCTGCAGAACCAGGCGTATCTGGTGCTGTTTCTCGGGCACCTGCTCCTGGGCCTGGTGCTGATGGTGCCGGTGCTGGCGTTCGGGGCGCTGCACTTGCGGCGGGCGCGCTGGCGGCCGAACCGCTATGCGATTCGGGCCGGGCTCTCGCTGTACGCCGTGCTGGTGGCGCTGTTCCTGTCGGGCATCCTGCTGACGCGGTTCGGGGTGCTCGAGGTGAACGACCCCGCCGTGCGCGGGGCGGCCTACTGGGTGCATGTGCTCTCACCGCTGCTGGCGCTGTGGCTTTTCGTGCTGCACCGGCTGGCGGGGCCGGCGCTGCGCTGGCGGGCGGGCCTGGCTTGGGCCGGCGCCGCGCTGGGCTTTGCCGCGCTGGCGCTCGGGCTGCACGGGCTCAAGCTGCTGCATGCGCCGGACCTGGTGCGCGCCTACGAGCCGGCGCTGGCCATGGTGCCCGCCGGTGGTCCCATCCCGGCGGCGCGGCTGATGCAGGACGAAACCTGTGCTGAATGCCACACAGACATCGCGGCGCAGCACGTGGGCTCCATGCATCGTGCAAGCTCCTTCAACAACCCGGCCTATCGCGCCGCGGTGGACGAGACGCGTGCGGTGCTGCTGGCGCGCGACGGCGATGTGCAGGCCGCCCGGCTCTGTGCCGTCTGCCATGACCAGGTGCCGCTGTTCGCCGGGCGCTTCGATGATCCCGACTATGACCCGGACACGGACCCGGGCGCTGCCGCCGGCATCGGCTGCCTGGGCTGCCATGCCATCACCGCGGTCAACAGCCCCATGGGCAACGGCGACTACAGCCTGACGCCGCCGCCGCGCTACCCCTTTGCCGAGAGCGAGTCGGCCGTCGGCCGCTTCCTGCACCGCCAGCTGATCCGCGCCAAGCCCGCCTTCCACAAGCGCACATTGCTGCGCCCGGTGCACCGGACGCCGGAATTCTGCGCCGCCTGCCACAAGGTGCACCTGCCGCAGGCGCTGAACCACTACCGCTGGCTGCGCGGGCAGAATCATTACGACAGCTTCCTCATGAGCGGCGTCTCCGGGCACCGGGTGGACAGCTTCTACTATCCCGACCGGGCGAAGACCGGCTGCAACGACTGCCACATGCCGGCGGTGGCATCCGCTGACCCGGCCGCCCGCCGGCTCCCGGGCGCGTCCGGCGACGAAGCCCTCGCCGTGCACGACCACCTGTTCGCCGCCGCCAACACCGCGGTTGCCGAGCTGCTGAAGCGCCCGGCGCAGGAGAACGCCGCCCGCGTCGCGGCCATGCAGCAGGCGGCGCGGGTGGACATCTTCGGCCTCAAGCAGGGTGGCCGTATCGAGGGCGCGCTGACGGCACCGCTGCGGCCCGAGCTGCCGGTGCTCACGCCGGGTGAGCGCTACCTGCTGGAGGTGGTCGTGCGCACCACCGGCATCGGCCATGCGCTGACGCAGGGCACCGCGGATTCCAACGAGGTCTGGCTGGATCTGGCCGTCAGCGCGGGCGACGAGGTGATCGCCCGCTCCGGTGCGCTCGACGCCGACGGCGCGGTGGACGACTGGGCCTGGTTCGGCAATGCCTACCTGCTGGACCGCGCGGGCAACCGCATCACCCGTCGCAACGCGCAGGACATCTTCGTCGCCCTCTACGACCATCAGATACCGCCGGGCGCCGCCGCGGTGGTGCACTACGCCTTCGACGTGCCGTTGGACACGACGGGTCCCATCCAGATCGACGCGGCGCTGCGCTACCGGAAGTTCGACACCCGGTTCGTGCGCTTCATGCAGGGCGATGCCTTTGCCGGTAATGACCTGCCCATGACGACGCTGGCGGATGATCGTGTGCTGTTGCCGGTGGCGGCGGGGCCTGCGAGCACGTCCGGCTCGCGGCCGGCGGGTGCGCCTCGCTTATCCGCCCCGCAGTCGGCGGATGCACTTCGCTTATCCGCCCTACAGCCGGCGGATGCGCTTCGCTTATCCGCCCTACAGGTCGGGCAGATGCGGGCACCGGCTAGGCCTGCATGGGAGCGCTGGAACGACTACGGCATCGGCCTGTTCCGCGAGGGGCCCCGTGGCGAGTCGCGGCAGGCGGCCGACGCCTTCCGCATGGTGGAGCGTTTGCAGCTCGCCCAGGGCCAGGGTGGCGATGGTGCCCTGAACCTGGCTCGGGTGCTGTATCGCGAGGGCCGGCTGGATGCGGCGGCCCAGGCCCTCGCCCGGGCCGCGGAGCAGGGCGCACCGCTCTGGACGCTGGCCTGGTACACGGGGCTCATCGCCCGCGACCAGGGCGACCTGGACCGCGCCATCGACGCGCTGGAGGCCCTTGCCGAGACGCGCTTCAAAGACGCCCGCGCGCGCGGCTTCGACTTCGGCCGGGATTACCGCATGCTGACGGAGCTGGGCCGCACCCTGTACGAGCGCGCCCGGCGCGAGCGCGGCGCCGCCCGCCGTGCGGCGCGGCAGGCGCTGCTGACCCGCGCCCGCGAGCGGCTCACGCAGGCGCTTGCCATCGACCCGGAGAACGCGGCGGCGCACCATAATCTCAGCCTGGTGCTCGCGGAGCTCGGCGACACCAACCGCGCCGCCCACCACCGCGAGCGCCACGAGCACTACCGCACCGACGACAACGCCATCGAGCGCGCGGTCAGCATCCATCGCAGCCGCAATCCGGCCGCGGACCATGCGGCGGAGCCGGTGGCCATCTACGCGCTGCGGCCGACGGCTGAGCAGGCGCGGTTGGCCGATGCGGACGATTGAGCGGGCCGCGGGACAGGCTCGCGGCCAATGGCGCACGCGACGACGCAGCGGGCACAGCGAACGGAGCGCGGCGGATGATGTCGGGCTGTGCGGGCGCCAAACCCGACCTATGCCGCACGCCGCTGTGACCCGACGGAGCGGGGCGCAGGTTGTGTCAGCCGCGCACGGCCGCAGAGCCCCTGAGGAGGAACTGCGAAACACGCAAAAAGCGCGAAAACGCCCGAGCGGGCCTCAAGGCAGCCCGTTTTCGCAGGTTTCGTGTATTTCGTAGTTTCACAAGAGGATCAGCAGCATGAACATCGAGCAGCGACCCCCCTCCGATGCCAAACCGGCGCCGAGCCGCGGCGAGGCCCGCATCCGCCGCGCCTTCCTGTACTCGCTCGCCGGGCTCGGCGGCGGCCTGGTGTTCGCGGGCATCCTGTACCTGCTGTTGCTGCCGCCGGCGCCGGCGCCGGTGGAGGAAGCGGACATCCGGCTGCCGCAAGCGGCGGAGGAGGCGGCGACCCCGACCATCGAGGCTGCGGCGGCCCCGACCACGCCGCCGCCGGTGCGCTTCACCGACATCACCGAGCAGGCCGGCATCGACTTCGTGCACGTCAACGGCGCCTATGGCGAGCGACTGATGCCGGAGACCATCGGCAGTGGCGCCGCCTTCTTCGACTACGACCGCGACGGCGACCAGGACCTGTTCCTGGTCAACTCCCGCGAATGGGCCGGGCACGAAACCCTGGCCGAGCCGCCCACCCAGCGGCTCTACCGCAACGACGGCACCGGCCGCTTCGAGGACGTCACCGCCGGCAGCGGGCTCGCGCTCACCACCTACGGCATGGGCGTCGCCGTGGGCGATGTGGACGGCGACGGCTGGGAGGATCTGTACCTGACCACGCTCAACGCCAACCACCTGTTCCGCAACGTGCCGGCCACGGGTGAACCGGGCGCCGCGGGCCGGCGCTTCCAGGACATCACCGAAAGCGCCGGGGCCGCCGGTCGGGACGACGCCTGGTCCAGCAGCGCCGCCTTCCTGGACTACGACAGGGACGGCGATCTGGACCTCTTCGTGGTCAACTACGTGAAATGGTCGCGGGACATTGACCTTGAGATCGACTTCCGGCTCACCGGGCTCGGCCGCGCCTATGGCGCCCCCCTCAACTTCGTCGGCACCGACAATGTGCTCTACCGCAACGACGGCCTCGACGCCGACGGCCGGGTCCGCTTCACCGATGTCTCCGCCGCCGCGGGCATCCGGGTGCCGGACCCCGTCACCGGTAATCCCGTGGGCAAGGGGCTCGGTGTCGTGCCCTTGGACTACGACGGCGACGGCTGGCCGGACCTCATCGTGGTCAACGACACGGTGCGGAATTTTCTCTTTCGCAACCGGGGCGACGGGCGCTTTGAGGAGACGGCCATCTTCGAGGGCGTCGCCTACGACCGCAACGGCAAGGGCACCTCTGCCATGGGCGTGGACGTGGCCCACTTCCGGGATGATGCCGACCTGGGTATCGCCGTCGGCAACTTCGCCAACGAGATGGCCTCGCTCTTCGTGACCACCGACGGTCGCCCGCCCTTCGTGGACGAGGCGGTGCTGGAGGGCCTGGGGCCCGCCTCGCGTATCCCGCTCACCTTCGGGCTCATGTTCTTCGACTACGACCTGGACGGCCGGGAGGACCTGCTGCTCGCCAACGGCCACCTGGAGCACGAGATCCACACCGTCCAGCAGAGCCAGCGCTATGCCCAGCCGGCCTCGCTGTTCTGGAACTGCGGACAGGCCTGCGGCCCGCGCTTCGTGCACGTGCCGCCGGACCCGGCCCTGGTCGGCGATCTGGCGCAGGATCTGGTGGGCCGCGGCATCGCCTATGCGGACATCGACGCCGACGGCGACCTCGACGTGCTCATCACCCAGAATGGCCGCCGCCCGGCCCTGCTGCGCAACGACCAGGGCCTGGGCCACCACTGGCTGCGGGTGCAGCTGGAGGACCGGCCGCCCAACACCGGCGCCATCGGCGCGCGCCTGGAGCTGACGGCCGCCGGCGTCACCCGCCACCGCGAGGTGCGTCCCACCCGCGGCTATCTGTCGCAGGTGGAGCGGGCGGTGACCTTCGGCCTGGGCACGCTGGACGACCCGGCGGCGGTGCGGCTGCGGGTCGTGTGGCCGGACGGCAGCGAGGAGACCCTGACGCCGCAGGCGCTGGACAGCACCATGATCCTGCGTCAGGGCCGGGATGATGCTTGAGCGCGCAGGCCATCTTCCGCCGCGCCGCAGCGCGCTTCGCAACGCATCCCGCCCCGAACCGCGGGCTGGTTTAGGTCGGGTCAGCGCCAGCGTAACCCGACCCGGATCGGATTCGCGCCCAGTCTCGGGAGCGTGGAAGCCAGGCTTTGCGGACTCCTTCGGGTCCGCGCTGCGCAGCATGCACATGCGCCTCGCCGTCGCCGCACTCACGCTGCTCCTCGCCGCCGTCCACCCCCAGGCCGACCCCGTCGCCGACCCGCCCGCCGCCTTCGGTACCGCGCTGGCGCCGGTGCTCGACGCCGACACCAGCGGTGCCGAGCCCGTGATGCAGGAGGCCCTGGCCACTGCCCGCGCCGAGCTGAACGGGCTGCTGGCGGCGCCGGCACCGGACCGCGATGCGCTGGCGGAGGCTTATGGCCGCCTGGGCGCGCTCCTGATCCTGGTGGAGGTGGAGGCCCAGGCCGATGCCGCCCTGCGCAACGCCATGGCACTGCAGCCGGACGCCTTCCGCTGGCCTTACTATGCCGGTTATCTGGCCATGCTCGCCGGCAACCTGGACCAGGCCGTGCGCGACCTGGAGCGGGCGCGGGCCATCGACCCGGACTATGCGCCGCTCGATATCCGCCTCGGCAAGGTCCAGCTGGAGCGCAGCGCGCTGGCGCAGGCGCGGGCGGCGCTGGAGCGCGCGGCCGCCGCGCCCGAGCTTGCGTCGCCGGCCAACTATTATCTCGGCCAGATCGCAGTGCTGGAGCGCCGCTTCGAGGACGCCATCGCGCTGCTCGACGCCGCACTCGCCGCCAACCCGGAGGCCACCGAGGTCCATTACCCGCTGGCCCAGGCCCACCGCGCCCTGGGCAACACCGCGCAGGCCCGCCGCCACCTGGCGCGCTTCGAGCTGCGGGCACCGGTCATTGCGGACCCGCTCATTGCGGAGCTCGAGGCCGCCACCGACCGCGCCCTGCCGGCCTTCAGGGAGGCCCTGCACGCGGTGCGCGGCGGCGACTATGCCACTGCGGCGCAGCGCTTCGCCGATGGTCTTGCCGTGTCGCCGGACAACGCCGCCGCGCGCGTGAGCTACGCACGGGTGCTCTGGCTCACGGGACAGCACGAGCAGGCCCAGGCGGAGCTCGACCAGGCCCTCGCACAGGCGCCGGGCGCGCCGTTGCCGCACTTTCTGGCAGGCGTCGCCGCCCAGGCGCAGGGTGAAAGCGCCGCGGCGGCGGAGCGCTACCGGCAGACGCTGGCACTGGCCCCGGCGCATGCCGGCGCCGCCTTTCAGCTCGCGAATCTGGACTTTCGCGCCGGCCGTTACGCGGCCGCCGCCGCCGGCTACCGGAGCGTGCTGTCGGCAGACGCCGGCGTGGCACCGGCGCGGGTGCTGTCGTTGGTGGCGGCGCGCCGGGCGGGCACCGCGGAGGTGGAGATCCTGGAGCGCCTGCGCGCCCTCGCCGTCGCTCATGCGGACGACCCCCAGCTCAAGTATGCACTGGCGCGCCTGCTGGCGGCAGCGGATGATCCCGCGCTGCGGCAGCCCGACGCAGCCCGTGCTCTAGCGGCGGGGCTGATTGCCGACCCGGCGGCGGGCGGCCCCATCCCGCCGCACCAGCGGGCGCTGGCGCTGGCGCGTGCAGCAGGCGGTGACGTCGATGGCGCCCGCGAGGCGCTGCGCCCGCTCGAAGAGGCGGCCTGGATGCTGCCGCCGGCGGAAGCTCAGCTGCTCGCGACCGAGCTCGCCGCCTATGCCGAAGGCCGCCTGCCGCGCGCGTGGCCAAAGAGCGACCCGCTGCTGGCGCCGCCGCCCTTCGACGCGACCCGGATCATGCGGGACTACCCGGCCACCAAGCCCTACTGACGGCCCGCGGAGCAGCACAACGGCAGACACGAAAAAGGGCCGGTTGCCCGGCCCTTGCCCACCCGCCGGCTTCCGGCGGGTGTGTCGGTGGGGCTGCCCAGGCGGGTCTGGTCCCGCCTCGGGCAGCCAAGCGGTGTCAGCGCTGCGTGCTGGTGTCTTGCGGCGCGGCTGGCGCGGCCGGCTGCTGATAGCCGCTGTAGGGATAGCCGCCCCAGCCGTAGCCCGGCCAGCCGCCGTAGCCATAGCCCGGGTAGCCGCCCCAGCCGTAGCCCGGATAGCCGCCCCAGCCGCCGTGGTACGGATAGCCATAGCCACCGTAGTAGGGATAACCGCCGTACCAGGGGCCACCCCGCCAGGGGCCGCCGTACCAGGGGCCGTCACCCCAGGAGCCCCAGAACGCCTGCGCGGGCGTGGCGGCCAGGGCCGCAAGCAGGGCACCACCGGCAGCGCTCAGCATCAAGGTCTTCATGGCTTTGCCTCCTCGTTGTGCTCGTTGCAAGTCGTTATGGGATCTGCGGTCCCGGCAGGGAAGTATAGCGGCAGAAACATTAGCGGCGATAAGGGTAACTACCCGTACTGTCCACGTGGCCGACGGTCGGCCCGGCGGTGGGCAGCGGTGCCGGGCCCAGCGTGCTGGAGATGGTTTTCATCTTCCCCCACCCGGCGCCGCCGCACGCCGACGCGCCCATGACGCGCAAGCGCCTGTCCATCGGCAGCCGGAGCTGCCGCGAGCTGCGCCGGCGCATCCTCACCGCCACCGGTTTCCCGCGCTCGCACCGCTGCGTGCTCGCCGAGCGCGTTCAGCGCAGGGCGCTCGACTGCCACGGATTGATCGCCGCGGCGCTCCAGCGCCGGGGGCGGGCGCCGCGCCGCTCCAAGGGCGCGACTGACCCGTCGTGACTCAGCGCGGCTTGCCGGACACCCGGATGTCGTCGATGTAGCCGAAGTCGCCGCTGTCGGCATCCCACTGGCCGACGGCGAGGCCGAAGTCCGGGTTGTCCGCGGCCTCCGGCGGCAGGTCGAAGCTCAGGCTGTGCAGCAGGCCGTCTTCTTCCGGGTCGCCGTCGTTGATGCTGACAAGCCGGGTGGAGCCGCCGCTCTGCCAGTACAGGATGAGGCTCTCCCAGGCCTCGAAGGATTCCGCACCCATGCGCACACTGACCCGGATGCTGTCGTAGCCGGCGGTGGAGATGCCGCGACTCATCCAGACGTTGTTGCCGGTGAGGGTGGCGACGCCGTCGACCACGGCGATGTCCCGCTCGGTGTACCAGCCACCGAGGCCGCCGCTGAAGTCGTCCATGAAAATGGTCACGTCCGCAGGGGGCTCGGTGATGGTCACCAGGCCGGGCAGGGCCAGGGTGTCGCTGCCGGCGGCGTTGGTGACTGTCAGCGCCACTCCGTAGCTGCCGGGCGTGGTGTAGTCGTGCACCGGGTTGCGCTCGGTGGACGTGGTGCCGTCGCCGAAGGACCAGAGCCAGCCGGTGGGGCGGTTGGCGGAGGTGTCGGCGAAGGCCACCTGGGTCGGCGCCGGGCCGGTGAGCGGCGCGGCATCGAAGCCTGCGATGGGTGCCGTGGGCGGGCCTAAGGGCTCGCCGCGCAGCTCCACGTCGTCGAGCCAGCCGAAGTCTCTGCGACCACTGCCGGCGATGCGCATGCGCAGCGCAAAGTCGGCGTTGTCTTCCGCGGCGGCGGGCAGGGCGATCTCGTAGGGATTCAGCCGGCCGTTCTCGTGGGTCGTGCCGTCGGCGATGCGCGCGGCCACCTGCCACTGGGCGCCGTCCCACCACTCCAGCAGGACGGCCTCGCCGCTGTTGTCCAGGCTCTTGGCGCCCATGGCGAAGCTGAGGCCGAGCGTACCGAAGCCTTGGGTGGAGACGGCGGCCTCGGCGCTGCCGTGTTTGAGCACCTGCAATGCCGTGCCGTCGTTGTTCGGCGTGCCGGTGTGGAGCGCCGCGTCGCCGCTGGTGAGCCAGGTGAGGTCGGCCTCGAAGTCGTCGGCGAAGAGCTGCACCGAGGTGTCCGGCGCCTGGACGCTGACGAGGCCGCTGCGGGTCAGGCTGTCGCTGCCCTGGTCGTTGGTGACCGTCAGTGTCACATCGTACAGGCCGGGCTCGGTGTAGGTGACCAGCGGATGCTGCTCGGTGGACGTGGTGCCGTCGCCGAAGGACCAGAGCCAGGTGGCTGGATCATGGGCCGAGGTGTCGGTGAATTGCGCGCTCAGCGGGGCCGCACCGGAGAGCGGGTCCGCGCTGAAGCCGGCCGCCGGCGGCACTGGCCCCGCCTGGTACTCGTAGGCGCCCAGATCGAAGCCGGCGCCTGCTGGTCGGGCGTTGCCGTCCAGGTCCGTCGCCGGTGCGTCAAGGCTCGTGCCCGCATCGACGGCCGGGGAGTCCCAGGCGAGGCGGTAGTCGGCGCTCGCGGCGTCGACAAAGCGCGGGTCGGCCGCGATACGGTCCGTGCCGGCGAATTCATCGCCGGAGCCCGTCGGCCCCCAGACCAGGTTGTGGTCTGCGGTGATGTCTGCGGCTGTTCCCGAATAGGCGGACTCGTCCAGGATCTGCGCGTAGACATTGTCCGCAACGACGTTGTTGCGGATGACCACCCCCTGCGCCTCGCCGTTCAGCACGGCGATGCCGGCGCCCCAGGTGGCGTGCGGGCCGTTGCCGACGCTGGTGTTGTTGACGATGAGGATGTTCTGCATCGGGTGCGGCCAGCCGTCGTCCCAGTCGCCGACGGTGATGCCCATGCGGGCGTTGGCGTAGGTGAGGTTGTTGCGGATGGTGATGCGGTCCAGCCGGCCGCCGCGCTCCGCGGCGAGCGCGATGCCGTGGTTGTTGCAGTGGTGGACGATGTTGTCCTCGATGACGATGTCGGCGGTGTCGGAGTCCCAGGAGTCCACGTAGATGCCGAGCTCGTCCAGGTCGTGGACGTGGTTCCCCTTCACCAGCACGTTGCTCGACCCGTCCTTGATGTCGATGCCCTCGCCGCCGGCGGTGCCGGCGCCATCGTTGCTGACCTCGTTGTTGGTAACCTCGACCTGGCTGGAGATGGAGACGGTGATGCACTCCTGCTCGCCGCCGTTGACGGCCAGCGCCACCTGGTTGCCGTCGACGATGACGTTGTCGCTGCGCCAGACGCCGATGCCCGAGAGGTAGGTGTCGTAGGTCTGGTTGCCCCGGATCTCCACGAAGCTCGCCCGGTTGGCGATGATGCCGGTGTAGCCGGAGTGCGCCACCCGCAGCCCCTGGACGCGGATGTGGCTGACATCGGCGATGGTGACCACGCCCTCCCAGTAGTCCGCAATCGTCAGGCCGGCGCCGTCTAGGGTGACGGCGTGGCCCGGCTGGGCCTGGAGCGTGATCCAGGCGTCGGCGGTGCCGGAGCGGGGGAAGGTCACCAGCTCGTTGTAGGTGCCGGACTGGACCATCACCGTGGCGCCCGGCTGGGCTAGGTCCAGCGCCGCCTGGATGGTGCGCAGCGGCGCGGCCTCGGTGCCGGGGTTGGCGTCGTCGCCGGTGGTGGCGACGTGGTAGGTGTCCAGCGCGACCACGGGGTCGGTCACCGTGATCAGGCCCGTTCGTGTGACGCCGTCGCTGCCCTGGGCGTTGCTGGCGGTCAGGGTCACGTCGTAGGTGCCCGCCGCGGTGTAGGTGTGGCTTGGGCTCTGGACGGTGGACGTGGCGCCGTCGCCGAAGCGCCAGCTCCAGTCGGTGGCGTCCGTGGATGCATCCGTGAACTGCACCGTCAGCGGGGCGTTGCCGGCGCTGACATCGGTGCTGAAGTCGGCCACCGGCGGCAGGGTGGGCGGTGCACCGGGGATGCCGGTGACCACGACCTCGTCGACCCAGGCGTAATCCCGCCTGCCGCTGCCGTGCAGCACGAAGCGCAGCGAGAAGGTGGCGCTGTGCTCTGCCGCCGTTGGCAGCGCGAAGCTGTGGGCGTGGAGCTGGCCGTCTTCCTCGCCGTCCGTGATGCGGGTGAGCTCCCGCCAGGCGCTGCCGTCGTACCACTCGGCAATTACGTACTCGGTGCCCTTGTCCAGGCTCTTGGCGCCGAGCTGGAAGGCCACCTGGATGTCGGTGTAGCCGGTGGTGGGGATGCTCGCCGCGACGGCGCCGCGGCGGCGCAGCTGCGCCGCGTAGGCGCCGACCTTGGGCGTTCCGTTGTACCGCTCGGCGAGGTCGCTGGTCTGCCAGTGGCTCAACCCCGCCTCGAAGCCGTCGCTGAACAGCGCTTCATCCAGGCTCGGCTCGGCCACCTGGATGAGGTGCTCCCAGGTACCGGTGTCGCTGCCCTCGGCGTTGCCGACGGTGAGGCTTACGGTGTAGCCGCCGGGCAGGTCATAGGTGTGCGCCGGGTTCTGCGCGGTGGAGCCTGCGCCGTCGCCGAAGTCCCAGCGCCAGGCGCTGGGGCCGCCGCCGGAGCGGTCCTCGAACTGCACCGTCAGCGGCGCCTCGCCGGTGGTCGGGGCCGCGGCGATGACGGCCCAGGGCGCCACCGGCTCCGCGGCCAGCTCATGGGCACCGAGGTCGAAGGCGGCGCCCTGGGGGCGCGGCAGGCCGTCGATGTCGTCGGTGACCGGCACGTCGCTGCTGCCGGCGTCGAGGGCCGGTGAGCCTGCGGCGATGCGGAAGTCCAGCGCTGCCGGGTCCGCGAGCTGCGGGTCGGCGCAGAGGTTGCCGTTCTCGGTGCAGCCGAAGGCCCACCAGGACTCCACGGGGTTGGAGCCGTCGGTCCAGTAGGCGAGGTTGTGATCGTGTGCGGTGCTGGTGACCCGGGAGCCGATGTAGTACGGCCCACCGCGGAAGTTCACGAAAATGTTGTTGCGGATGGCGCCGCCGACGACGGTCTCGTGCCAGAGGTCGATGCCGCGGTGCAGCTCGGCGCTGCCGCCCAGGTCCAGGGCGCTGACGAAGGTATTGTTGGCGATGATCAGGTCGTAGACATCCTCGCTGGCGCCGAGCCCGCCGTAGGTCAGGAAGACGTTGTTGCGGATGGTGAGCCGCGTGACGTCCTGGATGTAGAGCCCGTTGCCGTTCTCGTCGGCGTTCTGGTAAGTGAGGGCCTCGCAGACGTTGTCCTCGATGAGGATGTCGCGGTTCACCTCGCCGCCGATCCAGGAGCCATAGGTCTGGAAGCAGTCGGCATGGGCGTCCAGCACGTCCGGGTCGGCGTAGGTGATGTCGTGGATCAGGTTGCCGCGCAGCACGTGATCGGTGCCGAAGAAGGTGATGCCGTTGGCGTCGTCACCGCCGTTGTTGCAGGCGGCCTCCGGGTGGCGCTCCAGCGGGTGGACGATCTCGTTGCCCTCCACCAGATGGCCCGCGCCGTGCAGCTCGATACCGGACTGGACGTTGCGCGCCAGGCGGTTGTTGCGGATGACGCCGCCGCTCGACGTCGCCGCGGTGTGGATGCCGCCGTCCGGCATTTCGTAAATGTCATTGCCCTCGATGACGAAGCCCGCGCCGCGGGACTCGATGCCGTAGCTGTCGCCGTCGCCGCAGTCCAGGGTGCGGACCTTGAAGCCGGCCACCTGGACGTCATCGCCGAGCAGGCGGAAGCCCTCCACGGTTACCGCCCCTGCCGCCTCGAAGCGGATGGGCGCCGCAGCGGTGCCGGAGGCCGTCACGGTCACCAGCTCCGGATAGGTGCCGGCGGCGACCACCACGGTGTCGCCGGGGGCCACCTGGTCCGCTGCATGCCCGATGCTGGCCCAGGGGCTGGCTGCATCGCCGGGGTCGGCGTCGTCGCCGGTGGGGACCACGTGGTAGGTGGCGGCCTGGGCGCACAGGCTGAGCAGCAGGAGCAGGGGCGCCAAAAGGTACGGCAGACGGCGCGTCGGGCGTGGCGGTCTTGGCTCGGGCAGACTCGGGTTGGATGCTGTGCGGGCTGGCATCGGGGCGCTCCGGCGGTATGGCTGGTGTTAGGGCGTGCTGCCGCGCCGGCGGGAAGGCGCGGGCGGTTGTTCCAGCGGAACGCCGCCGCTCTCACGGTGGCCTGGAACAAAACCTTGGTCAATTTGTGGTTGCCGGGACTGTGATGGTCTTCACGCCTTGACGCAGTCGGACCTCGGTTGCCGGCGCAGACGACAACGGACGATCCGCGCCGCCTGCCGCGCCGTGCAGGTCGTCGCCGCCGGCGGCGCTGTTTCAGCCTCTGCCGGTGTCCGCCACCGAGCTGACGCCGCGGGGTCCGCAGACGCCGCCGGCGCCTGTGCAGGGGAATCCGCCCGCTTCTTGACCTGCGTGATTGGTCCGCTCGGCTGCGGCGTCGATAATGTGCAGCCAACCATCATCAACCCAGCGAGCGCCCCATGGCCGACACCACAGATACCACCGCGGGCGCCGGCCCCGACCCCATGAAGGTCATCGAGGAGCTGGTTGCGACGCTCAAACAGGACTTGGCGCAGCGCTCGGAGCAGCTCGGGAAGCTGAATGACCTCATCGACCGCCGCAACGAGCTCATCGCCCAGGCCAATGAGGCGCATGCGGAAAAGGTCCGGTCGGACCTGGAAAAGCAGATGGACGTGGAGCGTCAGCGCAACAAGCGCGCCAAGTGGTACACGGGCATCCTCGGTGTGTTCGCGGTGCTCATGGGCGGTGTGCTCTTCCTGCTGGTGGTGATGATGGCCTTGGACATGGATGACATGGAGGCCTACATGTACAACATGGGCCACTCGGACCGCGACGGCGCCCGCGCCGCGGAGGACGAGCGCAAGGCCAAGGGCCCGAGCTACATGTTCAGCATGGCCGAGGACATGCGCCGGATGCGCGCCGACATGGGCTCCATGAACACCCACATGACCGCCATGAGCGGCGACATGGGCCAGATGCGCGGCGCCATGCTCGACATGGACGCCACCATGGGCGCCATGGGCACCGACATCGGGCAGATGAGCACGGACATGACCACCATGAACGCGAGCATGGGCCGCATGCAGTACGACGTACTGCTGATGCGCCAGGGCGTCGGCAACATGGCCAGCGACACCGGCAGCATGAGCGTGCCCTTCCGCGCCATGGACCAGTTCATCCCCTTCCGCTGAGCCGCAGCCCGCTCCAGTGCAGAACCCGGGGCAGTGTCCGCACCGGGCATAAGACCGTGCGCGCCGCGGGGCCGGTGCGCCCCGGAAGCTGGCAAAATGCCGGCATGAGCACCAACACCCCCATCGCCGCCGCCGTGCCCCCGACGCAGGTCAGCCCCCAACCCCCGCGCCGCCGCCGGCGCCGCATCCCGCTTGCCTACGTTTCCGCGGGCGTCGCGGCGCTCTTCTCCGTGCCCCTGCTCGGCGTCGTGCTGAACATCTTCCGGGAGGGGCAGGGCAACTGGCCCCACCTGGTGTCCACGGTGCTGCCGGACTATGTGATGAACAGCCTGTCGCTGATGCTCGGCGTCGGCGCCGGCGTGGTCATCGGCGGCACCGGCACCGCCTGGCTGGTGGTGATGTGCCGCTTCCCCGGGCGGCGGCTGTTCGAGTGGATGCTGGTGCTGCCGCTGGCCATTCCGGCCTACGTCGTCGCCTACGCCTACACGGACCTGCTGCAGCACTCGGGGCCGGTGCAGACCCTGCTGCGGGACCTCACCGGGCTCGGGCCGCGGGATTATTGGTTCCCGAACATCCGCTCCACCGGCGGCGCCATCCTGGTCTTCAGCGCCGTGCTCTACCCCTATGTGTACCTCCTGGCGCGGACCGCGTTTCTGCAGCAGTCCATCTGTGCGCTGGAGGTGGGCCGCACCCTGGGCCACAGCCCCTGGGGCGCCTTCCGGAGCATCGCGCTGCCGCTGGCGCGGCCGGCCATCGTCACGGGCATGGCGCTGGCGCTGATGGAGACGCTGGCGGACTTCGGCACCGTCGCCCACTTCGGCGTGCCCACCTTCACCACCGGCATCTACCGCACCTGGTATTCCATGGGGGACCGGGTCGCCGCTGCACAGCTCGCGAGCGTGCTGCTGGCCTTCGTCTTCGCGCTGCTGCTGCTGGAGCAGTGGAGCCGCTGGCGGGCGCGCTTCCACGAGACCTCCGGCCGCTGGCAGGAGATCCGGCCCTACCAGCTGCACGGCTGGCGTGCCTGGCTGGCCGCCGCCTTCTGCGCCGGCCCGCTGCTGATCGGCTTCATCGCGCCGGTGGCCATGCTGCTGTGGATGGCGTTCATCGGCGGCCATGATCCGCTCACGGCGCGCTATCTGGAGCTCACCGCCAACAGCGCCACGCTCGCCGGCATCACCGCCGTGCTGGCGGTGGTGCTGGCGCTGTTCCTCGCCTACGTGACGCGCATCGAGCGCTCGGCGCTGGCGGCGGGTGCCAACCGGGTGGCGTCCCTCGGTTACGCCATACCCGGTTCGGTGATCGCCGTGGGCATCCTGCTGCCGGTTGCGGCGCTGGACAACGCCATCGACAGCTTCTTCCGCAACACCTTCGGCTTCGGCGTCGGGCTCATCTTCACCGGCGGCATCGCGGCCCTGGTGTTCGCCTACCTGGTGCGCTTTCTCGCCGTGTCCTTCAACACCGTGCAGGCGAGCCTGGGCAAGGTCACCACGCACATGGACGAGGTCGCCCGGTCCCTGGGCCATGGACCCCTCAGCACCGCCCTCAAGGTGCATATCCCGGTGATCTCGGGCGGGCTGCTCACGGCGGGGCTCATCGTCTTCGTGGACGTGTTCAAGGAGTTGCCGGCGACGCTGATCATGCGCCCCTTCGACTTCGACACCCTGGCGGTGCAGGCCTACAACCTGGCCAAGGACGAGCGCCTGACCCAAGCCGCCACGCCGTCGCTGATCATCGTCGCCTGCGGCCTGCTGCCGGTGTTTCTGCTGAGCCGGCAGATCATGGCGTCGCGGCCCGGAGGCCGTGCGCGGGACAAGAGAACCACAGCGCTTGCAGCGCCCGAGTCCGGCTCGTCGCCCTTGCCGGCGGGGGGCTGAAGCGGTCGCTGCTGTCAGCATTCTTTACAGCCGCGGAAAGGAAAAAAGGCTGCAGCGCGCGAGGATGGATGACCACATCCCGATCTGGTTGAGCCACGAGGCATGCTTGAGCGTGAAGTGGCAGACGATGCGGTGGCTGGTGTCGCACAGGCAGCGCGTGCGCGAGGCCATCGACTCGATGGGGCGCGTCACCGAGCAGATGGAGAAGCAGGGCGCGGTCGCACATGCAGCGCGTGCGCGCGGCCATTGACTCGAGGACGCCGTGCTTGGCTTTGACGCCGAGGTCGCTGTCGATGCCGCAGGCCGCGGAGATCAAGCGCACGACGGCTGCCGAGCAGTGGATGTTGAGATTGTCCATGATCAGGTGCCACCGTGAGTCGTCGTTGCGTTGTGCGAGCAGTTCGGCCAAGTACTGCGCGAAGTTCTGCTCGGTGCGGCTCGGGCCGATGCGGTAGGTGACCTTGCCGGTGACGACATCGAGCGCGGCGATCAGGGTCAGGGTACCGTGGCGGATGTACTCGTCCTCGCGCAGCTCGGCCCGGCCGGGACGCATCGGTAAGGTGGGCGCGGCACGCTCCAGGGCCTGCAAGCCGGTCATGTCGTCGATGCTGGGCGTCTCGATGCCGGCAGCGGCGCGTGCCGGCGCGCGCCGATAGGCTTCGCAGACGCCTTGGCATTTCTCGTCGAACTGCTCATCGCGCTTCGTGTTGAGCCAACCGCGGATGCGGTGCGGCCTGAGATCGGCCTCGCGCAGGAAACGCCCGACGGAGCCCGCCGCAATGCTCTCGGCGATGCCGCGGGCGACGGTCTCCGCGGCCAACTCGGCCAGTGTCCACATGCGCTGCTTCAATGAGGCCCCGGCGAATTCGCCGGGGAGAG
>NZ_CAJXYK010000068.1 GCF_913063425.1 uncultured Thiohalocapsa sp. | reverse complement strand
TCAAGGATCGGTTCATTCGTCACGATCGGCTCCTGGGCGACTGGAACTATGTCGTCGATGCGGATGGATTCGCGTGACAAGACGTATACTTTATTTTTGAATAGTTACTCAGTGCGGCCACCGAGGCGGCAATGTGCATTTTCTTCATAGTCAGTCTCCGTGATCGATTGTTGAGCTCGAAATACCGGGGTCGGAGCGCAAGTCGGCACAATGCTCGCGCCTGCCATGCCCGGCATCAATCAGCTCACTTGCAGCCTCCATGCCATCGCCAGGGGATCGGCCTGCGGCTGTCGTCAGGGCGCGCCATGCCTGAGCTGTTCACGCCGACCTCGCGTGGTCGCCGTCGGTGCCGGCCGCAGTCGCGGTGCCTGTCAACCACTGTCGGGGCATTACCCGCACCGCTCAGGGGTTGGGCCGGGGGGTTGGCAGGCCTGCCGGGACCCCACAGCGCCGCACGAGGTCACTGGCATGAATCCTGTTGGCAATGCATAGGCATGCGACCGGTCTTGCCGCCGATCTGCCTCGGCGGCGGCAGGTCGCGGTCCTTCACAACAGGAGAAGCCGATGGTCAGAACGCCGAAAACCAGCGATCCATTCACTGAGTGAGCGCCGGACGCGGCATCTGCCCATTCCACCGGCGGCGCGGGCTGACCGCCCGTCGCGTGCTCAGCCGGACGCCGGCGGGATGGGGGTGCTCTCCAGCGCGCGGGCGACACCCGCGATGTTGTGGGCCGCCTGCCGGGCGGTGCGCTCCGACCATTCGTGGCCGGCGTCACTGCTCAGGTAGTCGTCGCCCGGCCCCGGCCCCCGGTTCCAATAGGTCCAGCACTGACCGGGCATGGTGTAGCCGATGTCGATGAGGGCGCCGGAGAGCTCGCTGATCACGTGGTGGGCACCATCCTCGTTGCCCGTCACCACAACGCCCGCCACCCGGTTGTAGGCCACCGGTCGCCCCGCGTCATCCGTCTCCGCCAGCATCGCGTCCATCCGCTCCAGTACCCGCTGCGCCAGGCTGGAGGGTCGCCCGAGCCAGGTGGGGCTCGCCAGGATCAGGATGCGGCTGTGCAGGATCTTCTGCCGGATGTCCGGCCACTGATCCCCCTCGCCCTCGTCGCTCGAGACGCCGGGGGGGATGTGATAATCCGCGGCCCGCAGCATCTCGCACGGAATACCCTGGGCCTCCAGGGCCTCGGTCAGATTGCGGGCCAGGGCCTCGGTGTTGGATGTGGCGGGGGATGCCTTGAGCGTACAGTTGATGACGAGCGTGGTGATGGCTGCCATTGGCTGACCTCCCAGTGGGTTGCGCGTGTGTAAGGATATGGTGCCTGCGGCTCGGGCCAGCCTTGCCACAGGCCGCTGTGCCGAGCCTGGGGCGTCCTGCCCCGCACGACAAACGCCAAGTCCTTCGGCGATTCCCTCAGCGTTTGCTCAGAGCTCGCTGATGCGCTGCTCCATCCATTCGCGATGGCGGCGCTCGTCTTCGAGGTTGCTTCGCAGTACCGTTTGCAGCTCCGCCGGTGAATCATTGTGATTCATGGCCTGCTCATAGGCACTGTTGGTATCGTCCTCGTTGGTTTTCATCGCCTGTAGGATCGCCTTGTCTCCCATCAGGTCCGCCATCACGACTTTGCCCTTGGTCAGCATGCCCTTGACATCGCCCTTGGTGGGCACTTCTTCGCCCATGCCGCTCAGGTGCTCGCCCAAGTTTTCCGTGTGCTTTTGATGGTCCGCCATGAATTCAGCCAGCCGCTCCTTGCTCTGCCCGTCGTCGATGCGCTCGATGGCCGCCTCGTAGGCGGCGATGGCATCATGTGCTCTGGGCATGCAGAGGTTTGCAATGGCCGCGCCATGATCTGCGATGACGCTGCGGGCGTTCGCGTGTCAGGCGATGCCGATGCAACGGGCATCCCACCCGATAATCGGGCGGAGCCGGCAAACGCGGTTTCCCGCCTCCCTCGTTTTCAGCGACTGAGGTCTTCAGAAAACGGCGGTGTATCCTGCCCCGTACGGGAAAACGCCGCAGCGGTGCATGGCGGCATGGGGAAGTCGGGTCAGCGGCGGGGCGGATGGCGTGCATTTCCCCCGGCGCACGGGGCTTTTCCGCCAACACCGCGCTCGCGGCGGGGCGCCGCGGTTGGGGGCCGCAGCGATGGGCCGCGGCAGCTCAGTCGTCCAATGCCAGCACCCGCCGGCGAACCGCATCGGCGATGCGCGCCGCGGGGTCGTCGCCGCTGCCCTCGGCTGCCAGCGTCGCCGGCGCTGCGGCTGGGCCCATGCGCAGCACCAGCCGCCGGCGCCGCGGCCACCAGGCGCCCGGCGGCAGTGCCGCGCCCGTGTTGCGGATCAGGCAGGGCACCACGGCCGCCCCCTGGGCGCGGGCAAGGCTGCCGACACCGGGACGAAACGGCTCGATCTCCGCACCCGGATGGCGGTGCCCCTCCGGGAACCACACCAGCAGCCCGCCCCGGGCCAGCGCCGCGGCACCATAGGCGAGACTGGTGACGGGGCGCCGCGCGGGCGCCACCGGCAGCACGCGAAAGGCGCGGCTCACCAGCCGCATCCAGGGGGTGTTGAACACGCGCCCGGTGAACCCGCCCCAAAAGGTGTTGCGGCGCTGCGCCGGCGACAGCACCGCAGCAATGGCGATGGGGTCCAGGGCACTCTTGTGATTCGGCGCCAGGATGCAGGGCCCGGCGGCGGGCAGGTGCTCCAGGCCGGCGGCATCGAGCCGGAGCCACCAGCGCATGGCCCAGCGCGCAAGCCGCTGCAGCACCGCCGCCAGCAGTGCGCCGCCGCGGCCGGGCGGGTTGAGCCGCGCCAGCTGATCCTCGTCCAGCATGGCCTCAGGCGCCCCGAGCCGGGCTTCGAGGTCCTCGCCGGACGCCGCGGTGTCGGTGGTGCCGGCGGCGGCCGCCTCGCGCAGCAGGTCGCGCACGGTCTCGACGCGGCCGATGGCGTCCTCGTCCAGGGCCAGCCCCACGGCCTCCTTGAGCTCCAGGCCGATGACGACCCATTCCAGCGAGTCCACGCCCAGATCGAGCCGCAGGTCCGTGTCCGGCGCGATGCGCCGGTCTTCGAAGCGCTCGCCGAGCCAGTCCCAGACCTGCGCCGCGGTGGGGTCGTCGATGAGCGCACGGTCGTCCGGGGCCATGTCTCCGCGCGCCATCGGGCCCGTCTCCGCCGGCTCCGCCTCGCCCCGGCGCAGCGCGGCGAAGCGCTCGCCGAGCCGCTTGCGGCGCAGCTTGCCGAGCCGGGTCCGCGGCAGCGGCCGACGGTCGATTTCGATGCGCTGCGGTCGCCGCCAGCTCGGCGCCTCCGCCGGCGCCTCGCCGGCGGCCTGACGCAGGCGCTCGCGCAGCGCATCGGCGTCGGTGCCGCGGGCGGCGTCGGCCTCCGGCACCAGCAGGGCGGCGAGGACGCCATCCGCTGCCAGCACACCGGACTCGGCGATGAGCGGCTGCGCATCGAGCTGCGCTTCCATGGCCTCCGGGTCCAGGTTCTCGCCGCCGGCGAGCACGATGCGGCTGGAGGACCGGCCATGCAGGTACAGCCAGCCGGCGGCGTCCAGGCGCCCGAGATCGCCGGTGCGAAGCCAGCCGTCCTGGGTGAAATCCTCCGTCCCCTGCCCTGCCTCCCCCAGATAACCGGAGAAGACGTTCGGTCCGCGCGCCTGGATCTCGCCGACCCCGCCATCGCTGCCGCTTGCGTCCGCACCGACGGTGTCCGCGTCCGCACGGGCGCCGATGCGCAGCTCCACCCCGGGGAGCGCCCGTCCGGCGCTGTCGAAGCGGCCCTCGCCGGGGCGCATGATGGTCAGGATGGGCGCGGTCTCGGTGAGGCCATAGCCCGTCGCCACCGTCCAGCCGAGGGCTTCCAGCCGGGCACCGAGGCCCGGGTCCAGGGCCGCACCGCCGGAGATCAGGAGGCGCAGCCGCGGCGCCACCCGGCGGCGCAGGGGCGCGAACAGCGCGCGGCCCAGCGCCAGGCCGATGTGCCGCTGCACCGCCGTCGCCAGTGCCAGCAGCGTGCCGAAAGCCCACTCGGCGGGGCGGCCGGCGGCGCCGATCCGTCGCTCCACCGCGTCCATAAACGCCGTGTAGAGCCGCGGGATGCCGAGCAGCAGGGTGACCTCACCTTCATCCAGGGCACGGGCCAGCGCGGGTCCGGTGAGCCCCTGCGGCAGCACCACCGGCACGCCGAGCACCATCGGCGCCGAGAGCCCCAGTGAGAAGGGATACACATGATGCAGCGGCAGTGGCAGGAGCAGGCGGTCGTCGTCCTTGACCAGGTCCTCATCGAGCAGTGCCGCAACATTGGACAGCAGGTTGCGATGGGTCAGCGGCACCCCCTTGGGCGGCCCGGAGTGCCGGAGGTGAAGAACAGGACGGCCTCGGCCCCGGGCGCCGGTGCATCCGGCAGGCCGGTGGTGTCCGCGGGCTCGGCAGCGGTGTCAGGGTCCAGGCTGCCGGCGAGGTCGGCTAGGGTCTGGGCTACCCCGGCGCTTCCCGTCGCCGCAGATCGTCCGTTGGCATCCGCCTGCTGCGCGGCGTCGGTCGTGGCGCCCACAGGCGCAGCGTCCGCGTCGCCGTCCAGGAGCACCAGCGCAGGTGCGGTGTCCTCGACAGCCTCCGTGAGTCGCCGTGCCAGCTGTGCTGCGGTGAAGGCGCGCTGCGCGCCGCTGGCGGCCACGATGTGGGCGAGGTCCTTGGCATCCGCCTGGCTGTCCACGGGCACCGGCACGGCCCCCAGGCGCAGGAGTCCCAGGCAGACGATGATCCAGCGCGGCGAGGCGGGGGCGTAGACGAGCACCCGGTCGCCCGTCGCAACGCCGGCGTCTGCCAGCCCGCGGGCGGTGCGGATCGCGGCACCAGCGAGCGCGGCACCGGACCAGACCTCAGAACCACCGGTGGTGGATTGCGCCGCACCCCGGGTCAATTGGACCAGTGCAGTGGCATCACCGCGCTCGGCCAGCAGCTCCGCCAGGCCGGCCAGTGTCGCCACCGGCGCCTCGGCGGTGGTGCGCCCGGCGGCGCCCGAATGCGGTAAATCCAAGGGAGCCATGAGTGTGAATCCCGGGAGTGTGAATGCCGGGCCGCCGCCGCAGCACCTCAGGACCGGGCAGCCGGGCCCTGTCCGCCGCGGCGACCGGCGGCGCGCAGGCTCACTCGAGGACGAAGGTGACCTTCATGTCCACGCGGAACGCGCTGATCCTGCCGTCCTTGACCACCACTTTGTGCTCCTTCACCCAGGCACCCTCCACGTTGCGCACCCGGTTGTTGGCTTCCTCGATACCGCTGCGGATGGCGTCCTCGAAGCTGTCGACGGACTCGGCACTGATCTCGATGACCTTGGCGATGGACATGATTCGCTCCTGGTGGCTGGTGTGCGATGTTGCTCCTGGGCGGTCATGTGCCCGCCCCGAGCTGCTGGACGCATGCCCCGTGCCAGCCCTTACGCCTTGTGGCATGCCCTGCGGCACGTCGCGGCCGGCTGATGGCATCCGCCCGGCGCCCGCGCAACGCCGACCACGGGGCGGCAGGGCCTGATGCCGGCACGGTATCCAGCCGGGCGCCTGTGCACCAAGCGCTGCGCAGGCACCTCCCTCGAAACAGCCGATGCCGGAGCCGCGGGAGTCCCGGGCGAAGAAGGGTGGCGCGCTGGCGGAATCCGCATGGTGATGTCTCCGGATTACGGGCAAAGATAAAGACGCCGTCCGGACGCCGGGATGTCGCGTCCCTGGGCGCCGGGCTGTGAGCGCGCGGCAGCCGCGGTGACTGCTGCCGACGCAAGGATCGCGCCCTGTCGCAGCCCCCCGCATTCACTGCCCTGTCTGGAAGGAGATACGGATTCATTGGGCATCCTGCCCGCCGGCGGCGGCGCAAATCCCCCGTTGGCAGGTGGATTGCCACCATCGCGGCCGCGGTCAGGGGCGGGCGTCACCGACGGGAACACCCGCTCAGCGCGCCGCTGCACGCCCGCACCGGCTTCGGCGCCGCCAACCGGAAACATGGCACGGCCCGTGCTTGTCTGCGCTTCGGAGTGAGCCTGACAGCGACCGATGGAGGTGACCGTCATGCCGCGGGAGCAGATCGACCTGCGCTGCCAGGTCACACACCTGAGCGTCCTCGATGAGGACGGCAGCTTCGACGAGGCGCTGGCACCGGAGGTGTCGGACGATCTGCTGCTGCACATGCACCGGTCCATGCTGCTGGCCCGCCGCTTCGACGAGCGCATGCTCAAGCTCCAGCGCCAGGGCCGCATCGGCACCTTCGCACCCGTGTCCGGTCAGGAGGCGGCGCAGGTGGGTGCTATGGCGGCGCTCACCGAAAAGGACTGGTTCGTCCCCTCCTTCCGGGAGTTTGCCGCGTCCATCTGGCGCGGCCTGCCGCTCAAGCAGCTCCTGCTCTACAACGCGGGATACAACGAAGGTGGCGCGGTCCCGGATGACGCCCACGACCTGCCCATCGCCATTCCCGTCGCCACACAGATCCCGCATGCGGTGGGCCTCGCCTACGCCGCGTACTACCGCGACACAGGCGCACTCGCCATCACCTTCTTCGGCGACGGCGCCACCTCGGAGGGAGATTTTCACGAGGCCATCAATTTCGCCGGCGTCTTTGCGGCGCCGGTGATCTTTTTGTGTCAGAACAACCAATGGGCCATCTCGGTGCCGCGCGAGCACCAGACCCACTCCCGCACCCTGGCGCAGAAGGCGCTTGCCTACAGCGTGCCCGGCATCCAGGCGGACGGCAATGACGTGCTGGCCGTGCTCGCCGCCACCCGTGAGGCCGCCGAGCGCGCCCGCAACGGCGATGGACCGACCATGATCGAATGCATCACCTATCGGCTTTCCGTGCACACCACCGCCGACGATCCCTCCAAGTACCGCAGCGATGAGGAGGTCGAGGCGTGGCGCCGCCGGGACCCCATCCCACGGCTCCAGAGCCATCTCAAGGCGCAGGAGCTCCTGTCCGACGAGGAGATCGACAAGCTGGAGCAGGACATCGCCGCCGAGATCGACGACGCCTGGGAGCAAGCCCAAACGGAGATGCACCGTCTGGGGAGCGCAGAGGCCATGTTCGAGCACCACTACGCGGCGCTGCCGGCGTACCTCCGCAGGCAGCGCGACGGGCTCCGGCGCGACCGCGGACAGGAGCGCTGAGCCATGGCGGACAGCGAAGCGAAGGGTGCCCCGGAGCGCACCATGGCCGAGGCGCTGAATCTGGCGCTGACCCAGGAGATGGAGCAGGACGACAGCCTCGTCGTCCTCGGGGAGGACGTGGGTGTCGACGGCGGCGTCTTCCGCGTCACCGAGGGGCTGCTGGACAAATACGGCGAGTCCCGCGTCATGGACACGCCGCTGGCCGAGGCGGCCATCGTTGGGGTCTCCGTCGGCATGGCGGCCCACGGGCTGAAGCCCGTCTGCGAGGCGCAGTTCTCCGGCTTCAGTTATCTCGCCATGCACCAGCTGGAGGCCCATGCGGCGCGGCTGCGCTGGCGCTCGCGCGGGCGCTTTCCGGTGCCCATGGTGGTGCGCATGCCCTACGGCGGCGGCGTGCGGGCGCTGGAGCATCACTCCGAGAGTAAAGAGGCCTTCTTCGCCCACACGCCCGGGCTCAAGGTCGTCATCCCCTCTGGTCCGCGCAATGCCCGGGCGCTGCTGCTGAGCGCCATCCGCGATCCGGACCCGGTGATCTTCATGGAGCCGAAGCGGCTGTACCGGGCCTTCCGCGAGCCCGTGCCGGATGCGCCGGAGACCATCCCCATCGGCGAATCGCAAAGCCGCCGCGACGGTGACGACCTCACCCTGGTGGCCTACGGCGCCATGCTGCGGCCGACGCTGCAGGCCGCCGAGCAGCTCGCCGACGCCGACGGCGTCGAGGCCGAGGTGATCGATCTGCTCAGCATCTCGCCGCTGGACGACCGCCGCTTCAGCGCCTCCGCCCGGCGCACCGGCCGCGTGGTCATCGTGCATGAGGCGCAGCGCAGCTTCGGCCCCGGGGCGGAGATCATCGCACGGCTGGTGGAGCAGTCGTTTTGGTACCTGGAGGCCCCCGTGGTGCGCGTCACCGGCTATGACGTGCAGGTGCCCTACTTCGCCCGCGAAGCCGACTACCTGCCGGATCTCGAGCGCATCGTCGCCGGCGCGCGGGAGGTGCTGAGCCATGCATGAGCCGCAGACCGGGGGCAGCCGGCGGAGGTTCGGGAGATGAGCCGCAAGATGCGCTTCACGGACCCCGGCGAGGGCATCCACGAGGCCGAGGTGGTGGAGGTGATGGTGGACACCGGCGACACCGTCGAGGAAGGCGACAGCGTGCTGGCGGTGGAGACCGACAAGGCCACCACCGAGCTGCCCGCGCCCTACGGCGGCCGCGTGGCGGATGTCGCCGTCGCGGTGGGCGACCGCATTCGGGTGGACGATCTGCTGCTGACCTTCGCCGGCGACGCTGACGCTGACGGTGACGCCGCCCCCGACCGGGCCGATGACCACCACAGGGCGAGCGATGCGGCTCGGGACGACAAGGACGCCGAAGCCGCCGACAGCGGCGACGCCTCGACAGCACAGGAGACGGGAGCAGGCCCGAAGCGCGGCGGCAAGGGGCCGGTACCGGCGGCGCCGTCCACGCGCCGGCTCGCCCGCGAGCTCGGTGTCGCCCTTCAGACCGTCCACGGCAGCGGCCCCGGCGGGCGCGTGCTGGACAGCGACGTCCGCGCCGCCGCCGAGGGCGGAGACGGCAGCCCTGAGGAGTCGGCCACGGCACGCGACGCAGCGCCGGAGGCCGAGACACCGCCGCCTACCGAAGCCGAGGCGGCGCCAGCGCACCGCCCTGCCCCCGCCTACGAGCCCCCGGACTTCTCCCGCTGGGGCGAGGTGGAGCGGGTGCCGCTGCGCTCGGTGCGCCGGGCCACGGCGCGGGAGATGGCACGCGCCTGGGCTGAGATTCCCCACGTGATGCATCACGACCACGCCGATGTCACGTCCCTGGAGCAGTTCCGCCGCGATCATGCCGACGCGGTCGAGGCCGCCGGCGGCAAGCTTACGCTGACGGTGCTGGTGCTGAAGGCCGCAGCCGGGGCGCTGCGCGCGATGCCCCGCTTCAACGCCAGCCTGGATGCCGACGGGGAGACCATCGTCCTCAAGCGCTACTGCCACATCGGCGTCGCCGTGGCCACCGAGCAGGGCCTGCTGGTGCCGGTGCTGCGCGACGTGGACCGCAAATCCGTGCGCGAGGTCGCCGTGGAGCTCACCGCGCTGAGCCGGCGCGCCCGCGACGGTGAGCTGGCCCGGGAGGAGATGCAGGGCGGCAGCTTCACCGTCACCAATGTCGGCGGCATCGGCGGGCGGCTCTTCACGCCCATCATCCGCCACCCGGAGGCGGCCATCCTGGGCCTTGCCCGCGCCGAGCTCACACCCGTCGCCGGCGGCGACCCCGATGCTCCGGAGCTCGGCGCCAGGCTGCTGCTGCCGCTGTGTCTGGCCTTCGACCATCGGCTGAACGACGGCGCCGGCGCAGCACAGTTCGTCAACCGCCTGCGCGAGAGCCTGCAGGACCCCGAGTCCCTGCTGCTCGGCGTCTGATCATGACCTGCGCGCTCATGCTTCGCATTGCCCATCCCATCCCGCAAGCGCGCCGGCTGGCGATCAGCCTGTACCTGCCCGCACTTCGGCGCCCGGGCGCAGGCGCCGCGGCTCGGCCGCCGGGAGCAGCGCCATGGTGATGGGTGATCTGCCCATGGAGACGCAGCTGGTGGTGCTCGGCGACGGCCCGGGAGGCTATGCCGCGGCCTTTCGCGCCGCGGACCTGGGATTCGACGTGACCCTGGTGAGCGCCGAAGAGCGCATGGGCGGCGTCTGCCTGCTGCGCGGCTGCATCCCGTCCAAGGCACTGCTCCACCTCGCCGAGATCGGCGCCATGGCGGCGGAAGCGGGGGCGATGGGTCTGGACCTCGGACGGCAACAGGACCCGCCCGTGTGGGATCTGCAACGCGTGCGGGACTGGACAGACGGGGTGGTCGAGCAGCTCACGGATGGGCTCGCCGAGCTGTGCGAGCGGCGCGGCATCCAGCGTATCCGCGGGCGCGGCCGGCTCGACGGGCCCAAGCGGCTGCTGCTCTCGGACGCCGAGTACAGCAGCATCGAGTTCGAGCACGCCATCATCGCCACCGGCTCACGGCCGGCGGCGCTGCCCGGCATCGAGCCGGGTGCCGCGGGCCGCATCATGGACTCCAGCGGCGCGCTGGCGCTCGCGGACCTGCCGGAGCGGCTGCTGGTGGTGGGCGGCGGCTATGTGGGCCTGGAGCTCGGCAGCGTCTATGCCGCCGCCGGCAGCCGGGTCACCCTCATCGAGATGGCGGACCGCCTCCTGCCCGGTGCCGATGCGGACCTGGTGGAGCCCCTGCATGCGCGCCTGGAGGGGTCGTTCGAATCCATCCGGCTCAAGACCCGCATCGAATCAGCCGAAGAAGCCAACGACCGGGTCCAGGTCTCGCTCACCGGCCCGGACGGCAGCGACCAGGCGACCTTCGACCGGGTGCTGGTCGCGGTCGGCCGGCGCCCGAACAGCGACGAGCTCGGCCTGGACGCCGCCGGCGTGGACACCGACGAGGCCGGTTACATCCGTGTGGATGCCGAGCGGCGCACCAGTGCGAAGCAGATCTTCGCCATCGGCGACGTCGCCGGCGGCCAGCAGCTCGCCCACGAGGCCATGGCCGAGGGCAAGGTGGCAGCGGCGGTCATCGCCGGACGGCCGGCGGCCTTCGACCCCCGCGCCGTGCCCGCCGTGGTCTACACGGACCCGCAGGTGGTCTGGTGCGGGCTCACCGAGACCGAGGCCGAAGCACAGGACGTCGAGGTGCGTATCAGCCGCTTTCCGTGGCGCGCATCCGGCCGCGCGCTGACGCTGGGTGCCGCGGACGGACTGACCAAGCTCGTGATGGAGCCGGACAGCGGACGCGTGCTCGGCTTCGGCGCCGTCGGCCGCGGCGCGGAGACGCTGGTGGCCGAGGCCATGCTGGCGGTGGAGATGGGCGCAGTGGCCGAGGACCTGGCCCTGGCCGTCCATCCGCATCCGACCTTGTCCGAGACCCTGGCCGAGGCGGCGGAGCGCTTTCTCGCCCGGCCGACCCACCTGGCCCCGGGCGGCGCGTCCGGGACCGAATGACTGAAGCACAGACCCGAAACCGTCACTGAACGGGGAGGAGACACAATGATCGACATACAGGAGCAACCCGACAGCAACATCGTCGAGATGAGCATGTCCGGCGGCCTGACGGCGCAGGAATTCGACGACACGCTGGCCAAGCTCAAGGCCGCCATCGAGCGCCACGGCCGCATCCGCCTGCTGGAGGATATCGGCGAGCTGGACACACCGCCGATCCCCTGGAGCAAGCTCTGGGCCGACGTGCGCTTCGGCTTCGAGCACTTGAGCGACATCACCCACGTCGCCGTCGTCGCCGACCAGGGCTGGATCGGCGCCTATGTCAATATGATGAACCCGCTGATGAAGGCGGAGCTGAAGCACTTCAAACGCGCAGAGCTGGAGATCGCGCGGGAGTGGCTGAAGCAGGCCGCGTGATCCATGAGAATCCCTGTCGCCGAAGATAACCATTTCCATTCGCCGCGGTGGATGACGCCCTGGCGCGCCTGGAGACCTCAGAGGGCGTCGGAAGCCGGGCCAGTGCTCCCGGCGTGCGCTGAACCGCAGCCTTCATCGCCGCCCTGATGCAGGCCATCGAGCCGCAACGCCTGCCCGCGGCCATGCCCGGGCATGTCCTGGTGCTGGCACCCGCGCACGGCGACGCCGAGCGATTCCAGCGCTGCCTGGGCGATGCCGGGATGGGGCACCAGATCTGTCCTGACGCCGCCGCGCTCTGTGCGGCACTGGAGCAGCCGGCCGGGGCGCTCGTCGTCGCCGAGGAATCGCTGCAGGGACCGGCGGGTGACTGTATCCGCCAGCACATGGCAACGCAGCCGGCCTGGTCTGCGCTGCCGCTCATCATCCTCGCCGCGCACACCGCAGGCGTCAGCCTGAGCGGCCTCGCTGGCACCGAGCCCTATGGGCATGTCACCTTCCTTCAGCGGCCGGTGCGCCTGGCCACCCTCGTCGGCACCCTGCGCTTGGCGCTCGAGGACCGCCGCCGGCAATACCGCGTTCGCGACCTGCTTGCCGAGCGCGGCGCGGCCATCAGGCTGCGGGATGAGCTCCTGGCCGTGCTCGGTCACGAGCTGCGCAATCCACTGGCCGCCATCCTGCTCTGCGCGGACATGCTCGACACCGTGCCGGCGGACACTGAGCGGGCGAGGTCTTGCCGGGGTGTCATCGGCACTTCGGCGCAGCAGATGCAGCGCCTGCTCGACGACCTCTCGGACATGTCCCGCATCCATCGGCGCAAGCTCACGCTGGCGCGCGAGCTGGTCGATCTGCGCCAGGTGCTGAGGGATGCCGTCAACCAGGTGGCGGAGGCGCTCGCGTCCCGCCGCCAGCACCTGGCACTGCACCTGGACGGACCGCCTGTGCTGCTGCGGGCCGATCCCACACGGCTGCGTCAGGTGTTTGCCAACCTGCTGATCCATGCCAATCGCTGCCCGGACGCGGGCGGCCGGATTCAGGTCCGGCTGGACACGGGCGACGGGCTCGCGCAGGTGTCGGTCCGAGACGACGGCGCAGGCCTGAGCCCGGCGGCACTGACGCGCATCTTCGAGCCACTCTACCAAGCCGACATCGGCTCCCCCGCCCAGCTCGGCATCGGGCTCACGCTGGCGAGGAGCCTGGTGGAGATGCACGCGGGCACCATCACGGCCCACAGCGCCGGCCCGGGCCTGGGCAGCGAATTCGTCGTGACGCTGCCGCTGGACAGCGCCATTGCGTGACGGCCGCGCGCTGCGGGAGCGGCGGGGACGCCGCCATCGCCGCGTCCGGTTGTGGTGTCGCGGCCGACGGCCGGACCAACGGGTCAGGCGCCGTGCAGGACCCGCAGCAGGTCTGCGGACGTCACGGGCTTGACAAGGTGCCCGTCAAAGCCGGCCTCGGTGGAGCGGCGACAGTCGCTGTCGAGCCCCCAGCCGGACAGCGCGATGATGCGCAGACGCCGACCCGCGGGCAATGCGCGAATGCGCCGACAGGCCGCATGACCGTCGAGCCCCGGCATGCCGATGTCCAGCAGCACGACGTCCGGCTGCTCGCGCTCGGCAGCGGCCACCGCCTGCGGGCCGTCGTAGGCCTTGATCACGGCCCAGCCCTTCATCTCCAGCAGCATCGCCAGGCAGGCCACCACGTCCGCATTGTCATCGGCCACCAGGATGGTGGGCTTGCCGCCGATGGCAGCCGGCGTGGGCGACGCTGGCGGCTGCGCATCGGGCGCTGACCCGGCCCGGGCCGCATCCGCCCCAGGACCGCACGGCGACGCATTTCGCCCCCAAGCATCACCCGCCGAGGTGCCTTGCTCCGCCGCGATACTGCTCACGTCCACCGACCGTGCTTCAACAGGTCCAAGCATCGACAATCACCTCCTGAGATCGGCCGTCTGGGAATTGGCGCCACCGCAGCCCCGACCCGCGCCGGCAGCGCGCGACGCCGGTGGCTGACATTCACCCTGTACTCTAGGCGCGCCCTGGGCCGCGTCGCCAGGCAAGGGCATAGACGGTCCCCAGGGGCGTCGAACGGGGCAAATGCTTAGCCATATTAGAGAGAACCCCAAGCAATATCCCGAGGAACCCCGGGCCCCAGCCCGCGGCTCGGCGCCGCGCGGTCGTACGCACTCCGTCGCCGAGGATCCCGGAAACGGACGCTCCGTCTGCTGCTGCCGACGCAGCGCTTGCAGTCATCGGCCCGGATGCGGACGCCGGGCGGCTGCGCCGGGCCGGCGGCCAAGTCATCGGCAACGACGACCCTTGTCTCTCATGCGCCACCCACTTGTTGCGTTTGACCCTGCACCGGTGCCCGCAAAACCTCGCCCGCGCGTGACGCTGCCGGCTACCGAGGGCTGCCTGGTCGGCGAGCCCTGTAAGGCGCTCCAGCTGCCCCGCGAGCGGCGCCACGGAGCCCCGTTGGTCAGCGATTGCGGATGAAGTCGTAAATGTTCAGATAGTCCTGTCCGGGCAGGTTCCAGGAGTAGTCCGCGCGCATTGCATTCTTCATCAGCTCGCGGAAGTGCTCCGGGAATTGGTAGTAGCAGTCGATGGCGCGACCGAGGGCCGACTCCAGTCCCGCGGCGTCGTAATTGTCGAAGCGGTACCCGTTGCGCTGATGCAGCGGGCGATCCGAGAAGTCCTTGTCGAAGACGGTGTCCGCCAGCCCGCCGACGGTGCGCACCACCGGAATGGTCCCATAGTGCAGCGCGATCAGCTGGGTGAGCCCACAGGGCTCGAACTGGCTCGGCACCAGCATCATGTCGGCGCCGGCGTAGATCAGATGGGCCAGGTCTTCATCGAAGCCGATTTCCAGGTGACAGTCGGGGCTGTCGTTCAGCATGTGCTTGAGCCCCCAGAAGTCGTTGTTGATGTCCTGATAGGGGCTCGAGCCGAGCAGCACGAACTGCGCACCGCGCTCCAGCGAATAGAAGATCGCGTGGCGGACCAGCTCCAGGCCCTTCTGCGGGTCCAGCCGGCCGACGAAGGCGACGATGGGCTTTTCGCTTTCGGCCAGCATCAGCCGATGGCGCAGGGCGCGCTTGTTGTCGTACTTGGCGTCGATGTTGTCCAGGCCGTAGCGCACCGGCAGGTGATGGTCCACCTCCGGATTCCAGACATCGTAGTCGAGACCGTTGACGACGCCGCCGTACTTCATGTGGTGCGTATGCAGCGTGGGCTCCAGGCCGAAGCCCTGGCCGCCGTCCTTGGTCTCGAAGGCGTAGCGCGGCGACACGGTGGTGACGAAGTTGGAATAGACCACCCCGCCCTTCAGCAGGTTCAACGCATCCTTGTGCCGGTTGTCGCCCAGGCGCACCAGGTCGAAGAAGCGCTCCGGGCGATGCAGGCCGGTGGCACGCAGGAGCTCGACGCCGGTGACGCCCTGGTGCTTGAAGTTGTGGATGGTGAGGCAGACGCGCGGGTGGGTCATGCCGAGCTGCTGGTAGAGCTCGTACAGGAAGACCGGCACCAAGGCGGTCTGCCAGTCGTGACAGTGGATGATGTCCGGATGCTTGCCGGCCTTCCAGAGGAACTCCATGGCCGCGCGCGAGAAGAACGCATAGCGCAGAACGTCGTCCGCGAATCCGTAAATGCTGCCGCGGCCGAAGAAATTGTCATGGGAGTGCGGCTCGATGAAGAAGCACTTGCGGGCATGCACGAAGCCGAAATAAACCGTGCAATGGACGGCGCCCTCGTACCAGGGCACCCAGAGGTCGCGATAGACCTCGTGCAGCTCGTAGATGTGATCGAAGCGCAGCGTGTCGTATTTCGGCAGGATGATCTCGACGTGATTGCCGCGGATGGCCAGCTCGCGGCTCAGGCCGAAGACCACATCGGCAAGGCCGCCGACCTTGGCCACGGGCGCCATCTCCGGTGTCACATGGACGATGTACAGGCTCGGGCGCTGCTGCGCGGCAGGCGGCGGCGGTTGCTGGGGCGCCGGGGACGCCTCCGGAGGCGGCTCCGGCTCGGGTTCCGGCTCGGGCTCGGGCGCGGTGTCGGCAGGTGCTTCCGGCATCGGCTGCGGCGCGGCGGGTGCGCCCTCGTCATGCCGAGCCGGCGGTGGCGTCGGCTCCGGCGTCGGCACCCGCTTGGCCTGTGGTGCCGCCTGCTGACCGGCTGGGGGCTGCGCGGGTGCGGCACCGGCCGCTTCGGGCTGCTCGGCGCGCGCGAAGGCGTGGACCTGCGGCATCGGCCGCAGGGCAGCGGTCTCAGAGCCCGCGGGGATCCTTCGCAGTCGGGGCTTGGCAGCGGTTTCTGCCGCAGGCGCCTGCGCGGCATCCGGCCCGAGGGTGCCTGCCGCGTCCGGGGCCTCGGATGGCTTTGCGGCCGGGGCTTCGGAGGCGGCCGTCTGCCGGCGGGTGGCTTCCGGAGGTTGCGCCGCGTCCGGTTTGGCTTTGGCCCGTGTGGCCTCGTCCGTTGTGGTCTGGGACGACGTGTTCTGGGACGACGTCTTCTGGGCCGGCTTGGTCGGGGCCGGCGTGGTCTGGGCGGAGGTCTTCTTTCCGCGCGTGGTCTTCTTCTTCGAGGTCGGCTTCTTCGCCATGCCAAACAGCCTACAGCGTCAATGAGCTCGTTGCGGTGCCGCGTGCGCCGAGGGTCCGGCAGACGTGGCAGGATTCGGCGTTGCCCGCCGGACAGCATGCCCAGGCCCCCACAGGGCGCCCTGCACTGGGTTTTGTACCGGCCCCTGCACCGGCCCCCCGCACTGGCCCCAGCTCGGGGCAGGCGGCACTCGGCATCACAGGAGCATGCACCAGGTGTCGGTTGCCGTGACTATTCCGGCACGGCAGGCACGGTACGCGTTCTCACGTCAATCCTCGGCGCCCGCATCCGCGCCAGCCGCCGGCCCGCCCTGCGGCGCCGCCGGCTTCAGCACGATCCCGGCGAGCGGGGGCAGGGTCAGCACCAGGGAGTCCGGGCGGTTCATCCAATTGACCGGCTCGGTGGGGATGGGCTCGCTGCCGTTGCCCAGGCCGCTGCCGCCGAAGGCCGTCGCATCCGAGTTGAAAATCTCCCGGTAGGGCCCGGCCGCGGGCGTCCCGATACGATAGCCCTCGCGCGGTACGGGTGTGAAGTTGAGGGCGACGACGAGGTGCTCTTCGGGCCGTTGATCCCCCGCTCCGGCGTCGCCGTCGGCGGGGGTGGCAGGCGCTCGCCGCTGGAAGACGAGCACCGAGTTGTGCGCATCGTGGCAGTCGATCCACTCGAAGCCGTGCGGCTCGCAGTCCTGCGCGTGCAGCGGCGCCTCGGATCTGTGCAGCCCGTTCAGGGTCCGCACCAACCGCTGGATGCCCTGGTGAAAGGGATATTCCAGCACGTACCAATCGAGCACGCCGGTGCTGTTCCACTCCTCCCCCTGACCGAATTCATTGCCCATGAACAGCAGCTTCTTGCCGGGATGGGTGAACATGTAGCTGTACAGCAGCCGAAGGTTGGCGAAGCGCTGCCATTCGTCGCCGGGCATGCGATACAGCAGCGAGCGCTTGCCGTGGGTGACCTCGTCGTGGGAGAACGGCAGCAGGAAGTTCTCCGTGAAGGCGTAGATCATGCTGAAGGTCAGCTCGTTCTGATGGTACTGGCGGTGGATCGGGTCCTCCTTGAAGTACTCCAGCGTGTCGTTCATCCAGCCCATGTTCCATTTCAGGTCGAAACCGAGACCACCGACATAGGTCGGCCGGCTCACCTGGGACCAGGAGGTGGACTCCTCCGCCATCATCAGGATGCCCGGCACCTGATCGTGGACGATCTCGTTCAGCTCGCGCAGGAAGGCGATGGCCTCCAGGTTCTCCCGCCCGCCGTAGCGGTTCGGGACCCAGTCGGTGCGGGAGTAATCCAGATAGAGCATGGAAGCCACGGCATCCACCCGCAGCCCGTCGATGTGAAACTCCTCAAGCCAATACAGCGCACTGGAGATGAGGAAGTTCTTCACCTCGCTGCGGCCGAAGTTGAAAATCAGCGTGGACCAGTCCAGGTGCTCGCCAAGGCGCGGGTCCGCATGCTCGAACAGCGCAGTGCCGTCGAAGCGGGCGAGGCCATGGGCATCCTTCGGGAAATGGGCCGGCACCCAGTCCAGGATCACGCCGATGCCGTTGGCATGACAGTGGTCCACGAGCCAGCGGAGGTCGTCCGGGCTGCCGAAGCGGCTGGTGGGGGCGTAATAGCCCGTGGTCTGATAGCCCCAGGACAGATCGAAGGGATGCTCGGTGATGGGCATCAGCTCGATATGGGTGAAGCCGAGATCGCGCACATGCGCCACCAGACGCTCACCGAGCTCACGGTAGTTGAGCATTTCCCCCTCGGGTCCGCGCTGCCAGGAGCCGGGGTGCACCTCGTAGATGGACATCGGGCTGCGCAGCCAGGCCTGCTGGCTGCGGGCCGCGAGCCAGGCCGCGTCCTGCCATTGGAACGCGCTCGGCCCCTCCACGATGGAGGCGGTGCTCGGGCGCACCTCGAAGCGGCGGCCATAGGGGTCGGACTTGAGCAGGATGTCGCCGTCGCGGGTGCGGATCTCGAACTTGTAGAGCACGCCGGGTGAGAGGTCCGGGATGAAGAGCTCCCAGACGCCGTTGCCGTGCACCCGCATCGGATGGCGGCGTCCGTCCCAGCGATTGAAGTCGCCGACCACGCTGACGCGGGCCGCGTTCGGCGCCCACACCGAGAACAGGATGCCCGCGATGCCGTCGGTCTCGTGCACGCGGGCGCCCAGCAGCCGGTAGGCGTGCCAATGACGGCCCTCCCCGAACAGGTGCATGTCGAAGTCCGGCAGCTGCGGCGGGAAGCAGTAAGGATCGTGGGCGATGTGCTCCCGGTGCTCGGAGTCGCGCCAGATCAGGCGGTAACGCGCCGGCACCGCGTCCGCCGCGCCGCGCCACTCGAAGATGTCGGTGCCCTCGATGCGGTCCATGGCGTGGTCGCCGTCGGCGATGGTGACGGTCTCGGCCCCCGGCAGCATCACCCTGACCCGGATGCCGTCGGCGTCCGGATGCCGCCCGAGCACCGCGAAGGGATCCCCATGCCGGGCCTCCATGATCTGCTCCAGGCTCTGATCGAGCGGGCTCTGACTCATCCTCGGTACCTCTTGAGATGTCGGGTGGACGCCGCCGTGCTCACGGCGCGCGCAACTGGGCCACCCGCCATGTCACCACAAACCGGCAGGGATTTCGATACGTCGTAGCGGCACCGCGGGCGCTTTCGGCACCAGCGCGGACAAGACCCGATGTGGCCACGCGGGCGCCCGGGAGCCTGGGAGACCCGAGCGCATGCGCGCAAGCGCCCGGACAGCCGGCTGGCGGGGAGGCAGGGTACAGGCGTGCCGGACGCAGATCCCGTGCGACCGGCGCATCGCGCAGGCGCGACGCCGGCGGCAGAGACCGGTTGATCGGCCCTGCCTGACCAAAAAGTCTGACAGCGCCGGGCAGCTTCACACCAGGCCGGCCTCCCCGCGCCCGCATTTTCCGCGACCTATGCCGCCGACAACGGCGGGACACCACGGTCAAGACAATGACAGGTCCACCATTCCGGCACCGAGCGCCCGGCGAGGGGGTGCGGTCTTCGCACAATGCCTATCAAAAGGTGCCATGTCGCGCAGACGACATGGCAAGAAGAGAAGAAGAGGAGAAGAGGAGAAGCGCACTGGGAACATTGAGCAATGCGTTTCCCCCTGCCCCCTCGGCGCCTCTGCGTCTTCGCGCGAGCGTCTTCTGACAGTCCCTCTGCGCGAGGCTTCTCTTGCCGCATCGCAACGGGTTTCGAGATCATTTCGAGGCCGCACCCCGACGAGTGCCCGGTCCGCCGTGGCCACCATCAATCAAGCGTCGTCTATCGCGATTACGACAACCGCCTGCGCTGCCTGACCCATGTGGTGCCAACCCCATACACCCCGGTGCCGACGGACCTTCCGATACCCCAGCATCGGAACACCTGGTGCTCTTAGAGCGCCTACGGCGTGCGCTACGGCTACCGTTCCGATACCCCACCATCGGAACATGTGTTACTCTTTGTCCTTGCTGCAAACCATCGGTACCCGCAGTTCCGATACCCCACCATCGGAACACCTGTTACTCTGCCCGGAGTGGGGCAGCGGCGCAGACCTCAGTTCCGATACCCCACCATCGGAACACCTGTTACTCTCGACCCGACGGCAGCCATCGCCACCACGGACGTTCCGATACCCCACCATCGGAACACCTGTTACTCTGACGGAGACGACCTGGCGGAAGTGTCTGCCGTTCCGATACCCCACCATCGGAACACCTGTTACTCTGGCGCGCGCAATCGGGTCATCCAGCCCGCTGTTCCGATACCCCACCATCGGAACACCTGTTACTCTGCCAACCAGATGCTCCAGGCGTGGACTATCGTTCCGATACCCCACCATCGGAACACCTGTTACTCTCCAGCACGTAGGTGCTCGTGACCTCGCCCCGTTCCGATACCCCACCATCGGAACACCTGTTACTCTGAGCGGCTCCAGCAGGAGCTGCCGACCTATGTTCCGATACCCCACCATCGAAACACCTGTTACTCTCTCGGGCAGTGGGCCGCCACGTACCACGCAGTTCCGATACCCCACCATCGGAACACCTGTTACTCTGCGAAGACGCGCGCGGTCACCTCATCCCAGGTTCCGATACCCCACCATCGGAACACCTGTTACTCTTCATTGAGCAGTACAAAGAGTTGGACCGCAGTTCCGATACCCCACCATCGGAACACCTGTTACTCTGCTCCAGACGGTCGAACAGCGCCCGGTCCTGTTCCGATACCCCACCATCGGAACACCTGTTACTCTCGCCAACCGCGCCTCCAGGGGCACGCTCGGGTTCCGATACCCCACCATCGGAACACCTGTTACTCTCAGGTGCGCGAGCGCCCGGCCCGCGCCCGCGTTCCGATACCCCACCATCGGAACACCTGTTACTCTATGACCCCGTACACCCCGGCGCCGACCGAGGTTCCGATACCCCACCATCGGAACACCTGTTACTCTACCCCGCTCGGGGGCACGACGAGAGCCACTGTTCCGATACCCCACCATCGGAACACCTGTTACTCTCGCCGATGCCGCCGAGCGGGAGGCGGCGGCGTTCCGATACCCCACCATCGGAACACCTGTTACTCTCCGACGCCCGCCTGGAGTGGTGGACCGTCTGTTCCGATACCCCACCATCGGAACACCTGTTACTCTGATATCTTCGCCGAACGTCCAATAAGCGTGGTTCCGATACCCCACCATCGGAACACCTGTTACTCTCACCATGCCCGACGACACCGCCGAGCTGCGGTTCCGATACCCCACCATCGGAACACCTGTTACTCTTCTGAGCGGTGCCGCGCAGCGTGTAGCCAGGTTCCGATACCCCACCATCGGAACACCTGTTACTCTCGCCACCTGGGCGAGCGCCTGGGCAGCGACGTTCCGATACCCCACCATCGGAACACCTGTTACTCTCGGGTTCTCCATCGGCGTGGACTTCGTGCTGTTCCGATACCCCACCATCGGAACACCTGTTACTCTCGCCGACGCCGCCGGCACGGTGGTGAGCCTGTTCCGATACCCCACCATCGGAACACCTGTTACTCTTCCATCACGTCATCGGCGTCGATGCGACGGGTTCCGATACCCCACCATCGGAACACCTGTTACTCTCGCGGCGGGCCGGTCCCCGAGCGGGAACCAGTTCCGATACCCCACCATCGGAACACCTGTTACTCTGCTCGACGGCGGGGCAGATCGGCCCGGCGGGTTCCGATACCCCACCATCGGAACACCTGTTACTCTCCAAGGCGCGCTCACCCGAAACTGAAAGCGGTTCCGATACCCCACCATCGGAACACCTGTTACTCTTGCCCGGCGCGCCGCTGATTGCGCCGCTGGGTTCCGATACCCCACCATCGGAACACCTGTTACTCTTCGCAAACCAGTCTCTCGCTCATGCCAGATGTTCCGATACCCCACCATCGGAACACCTGTTACTCTCAGCGCCCGGTGCACGATTGGACCAGCCACGTTCCGATACCCCACCATCGGAACACCTGTTACTCTCTCCTGGCCGAGGGCCTCGTCCAGGGCACGGTTCCGATACCCCACCATCGGAACACCTGTTACTCTCTCCTCCACCACCACCTCAGTCGCCCGCAGGTTCCGATACCCCACCATCGGAACACCTGTTACTCTCAGCTGGACGCCATCCCGCGCGCCGATCTGCGTTCCGATACCCCACCATCGGAACACCTGTTACTCTCGCATGGACGTAAGCATCTGATCCAAGGAAGGATGCGGCTA
>NZ_CAJXYK010000067.1 GCF_913063425.1 uncultured Thiohalocapsa sp. | reverse complement strand
CGGCGGGCACGGGCGCCGGTGGCGGAGCCCCGGCGACCGAGCCCGCCGTGCCGGCGCCGCGGCGGCAGGGCGGGCGTCGTTGAACTGTTGGCCTCGTACCGCGGTGCGGCTTCTGCCGTTGTCCGTGTCAGGCGCGCGAAGTGGGCTGCAAGCCGGCGCTTCAGGTGCGAGCCGCGTGTCAGTCGCCCTGCTTGTCGAGCCGGGCCCGCAGGCGGGCGAGGGCCGCCTCGGCGTCGCGGGCGCGGGCTTCGGCCTCGGCGCGTGCGGCGGCCTCGGCCTCGGCACGGGCCGCTTCGGCCTCGGGCCGCTCGCGGTCCGCCCGCCAGCCCGGCAGCACGAAGTCCGCATAGACCGGATCATCGCGCAGTGCCTCGTCGTCGCGCTGCGCGGTCAGGTCTGAGAGGCGGAACCGGAAGCCGGGCAGCACCCGCGAGCGGATGACGCCCGCGTCGGGCTCGAGGGGGACGTACAAGCCGGACCCGGTGCGGGTGAAGAAGGCCTGGTGCTTGGGGTCGGAATGCAGGATGTCGTACTCGGGCACGCCGGCGGCGGCGTACTCGCCCTTCTTGGTGACGGCATCGCGCTCGATGTCGCGCCGCTTGCGGTCGGACAGGGCCTCGACGCAGAGGTCGAAGACCCCGTGGCAGCTGGCGTCGTGGGGCAGGAGCGGCTGGGGGTTGTCGTGACGGACCACCCCGAAGTCCGGCTTGCGGATGACCACGTGGTCGGGCAGCCGCAGACGAAAGCCCATGTTCAGCGCCACATAGGTGGCGATGGGCCGGGCCTTCAGGAAATGCCGGAGCAGCGCCATCAGCCATTGGTAGACAAGGATGGTCGCGTAGTCGGACGCCGGCTTCTCCTCCAGGCGGCCGTCGTTCCATTCGTACCGGATGTCGGACTGGAAACAGTAATCTTCCCAATAGGTCCGCTCGGAGACCCGGCGTCCGTCTTCGGAGCCCGGTGTGAGTGTCCGGTGAGTGTCTTCGACGAAGTGCTGCGCATCGGCGAGGGCGGCGCGGGAACGGCGCTCGGTGCCGGTGTGGGCGGCAGTGTCGGCGGCGGTGTTGGGCATCGGGGTAACCTCCCGGGGAGGCGGCTTCGCTCAACCCTCGCATGTGTCGGATCAGTTGGTGCAGGTCAGTGCGTCTGTTGCGACACCGCTCGGAGGGGGCCGCAGCGCAGGATGCAGTCCTGCATCACGGTAGATGCGCTGCGCTGATCCACCATGGGGGCTGTTATGCGGTGCCGGGACGCACCCTGGGGGCTGTTGTGCGGTGCCGGGACGCACCCTGGGGGCGCCGAGTTTCACTCGGCCGCCCGCCGCAGGCGGGCTGATGGACAAGGGCTGCGCACCGCCGCCGGCGGGGACTTCCTCAATCCGGCAGCAGCAGATTCCGAAAGGGCTCGCGCTGCTTCCAGCGATAGGCCTGGAAGTCGCGCCGATCCGTGCTCAGGATGCGGCCGTCGCCGAGGTGCTCGGCGAGCAGCACGGCGGAGGCGTCGGCCAGGTCCATGGGCAGCGCGGCACAGCGGCGCATCAGCAGTGCCGCTTGCGCCGGTGCATCGGGCGGCAGGTCCCAGACGGCGAAGGCGCGTCCGGCCCGCTCCAGCAAGGCGGGCGCCGCATCCACGCTGACGCGACGTGCCAGCAGATGGGCGGTCTCGGTCAGGATGGGCCAGGTGGTGATGAGCTCGCCCCGGAAGCGCTCGTAGGCTTCGGCGGCACGCGGATGGTGGCTGTCGCGCCGGAACAGCAGCGCGACCCAGAAGCCGGTGTCCGCGATGATCATCCCGGGGTGCGGCCCGTGCGCTCGTCGTCTCCGGTGCCGCGGGCCGCGTCGTCGGCCCAGAGATAGCGTTTGTAGTCCGCGGACAGGTCCGTCGGCGAGTCGTCGCTGCCCGCGAACGCGCCCACCAGCGCGTCCAGGGCCGCCGCGTCGCACTCGGCCCGGTCGCGGACCTTCGTGTAGTAGTGCTCAATGGATTCACGCACCACGTCGGACAGGCTGAGGCCGGTCTTCTGCTGGAGATAGTCGAGCTTGTCGGCCGCGTTGTCGTCGAGACGGGCGTTGATGCGCATGGCGGGGTGCCGGTGGAGCGTCATACGCTGTATGCTAGCGTGACCTCGCCAAAGGCGCAACACTGCGCGTGGAGGCTGACCATGCTCACGCCGTTGCGTGGATGGGGCAGGCCGGGTTATAGTGCGCAGCTTGCAGGCGCGTAGCTCAGTTGGTTAGAGCACCACCTTGACATGGTGGGGGTCGGTGGTTCGAGTCCACTCGCGCCTACCACACTTGGGCCGCCGGCCTTCTGGGCTTGGCGGCCTTTGTTTTTGATCGGCTTTTCTCTGGCGTCGACGCGGCCCGGCACTTGCCGCGGCTGCCGGACGGCCCGAGATGATCGAGAACAGGCCCGGATCACGCGATCCCTCGTATCGATCGCCACTGACGCAGTCGAGGCAGCAGCCATGCCGCAGATTACTCTCCCCGACGGTTCCATACGCAGCTTCGATGCGCCGGTGACGGTGCACGACATCGCCGCCGATATCGGCCCGGGCCTCGCCAAGGCGACCCTCGCCGGACGCGTCGATGGCCGGCTGGTCGACGCGAGCCACCTCGTGGAAGACGATGCCGAGGTGGCCATCGTCACCAGTCGCGACGAGGACGCGCTGGAGCTGCTGCGTCACGACGCCGCCCACGTGATGGCCCAGGCGGTGCAGGAGCTCTATCCCGGCACCCAGGTCACCATCGGCCCCGCCATCGAGAACGGCTTCTACTACGACTTCGCCCGCGACGAGCCCTTCACGCCGGAGGACCTGACGGCCATCGAGCAGCGCATGCACGAGATCGTCAAGCGCGACCTGCCGATCCGGCGCGAGGTCTGGGACCGCGAGGAGGCCAAGCGGGTCTTCGGCGAGCTGGGCGAGGCCTACAAGGTCCAGATCATCGACCAGAACATCCCCGAAGGCGAGGAGGTCTCGGTCTACCGCCAGGGCGAGTGGTTCGACGTCTGCCGCGGCCCGCACCTGCCGAGCACCGGCAGGCTGGGGCAGGGCTTCAAGCTCATGAAGCTTGCCGGTGCCTACTGGCGCGGCGACTCCAGCAACGAGATGCTCCAGCGCATCTACGGCACGGCCTGGCGCGACAAGAAGGAGCTGAAGGCCTACCTGCACCGCCTGGAGGAGGCCGAGAAGCGCGACCACCGCCGCCTGGGCAAGCAGCTCGACCTGTTCCATTTTCAGGACGAAGCCCCGGGTATGGCCTTCTGGCACCACAAGGGCCGCGTCATCTACCGCGAGGTCGAGCACTACATGCGCTCGAAGCTCGACGAGTACGGCTACCACGAGATCGAGACGCCGCAGGTGCTGGACCGCTCGCTGTGGGAGCGCTCCGGGCACTGGGAGAAGTTCGCGGACGACATGTTCACGACGCACCTGGACGACCACGACTTCGCCATCAAGCCCATGAACTGCCCCGGGCACATTCAGGTGTTCAACCAGGGCCTCAAGAGCCACCACGATCTGCCGCTGCGGCTCGCGGAGTTCGGCGTCGTGCATCGCAACGAGCCCTCGGGCACCCTGCACGGACTGATGCGCGCGCGCCGCTTCACGCAGGACGACGCGCATGTGTTCTGCACTGAGGACCAGCTCCAGTCCGAGGTGTCGACGCTCATCGACATGGTCTTCGTGACCTACCGGGACTTCGGCTTCGACAGCATCGAGCTGGCCCTGTCCCTGCGCCCCGAGAAGCGCGTCGGCAGCGATGAGCTCTGGGACAAAGGCGAGGCGGCGCTCGACAAATCGCTCCGGGACAAGGGCCTGGACTTCAAGGTCCAGCCGGGGGAGGGCGCCTTCTACGGGCCGAAGATCGAGTTCACGCTGCACGACAGCATCGGCCGCGCCTGGCAGTGCGGCACCATCCAGGTGGACTTCTCCATGCCCGGGCGGCTCGGCGCCGAGTATGTCGCCGAGGACAACACCCGCCAGGTGCCGGTGATGATCCATCGGGCGATTCTGGGCTCCATGGAGCGTTTCATCGGCATCCTCATCGAGCACTACGCAGGGGTCATGCCGGTGTGGCTTGCGCCGGTACAGGCGGTGGTCTTGAACATTACGGACCGCCAGGCAGAGACCGTGCGCGAGGTCACTAAGGCGCTGCATGACAAGGGATTCCGGGTAGAGTCCGACTTGAGGAACGAGAAGATCGGCTATAAAATCCGCGCTCACACGCTGCAACGGGTACCCTATCTGCTGGTGGTCGGTGACCGCGAGGTGGAACAGGGCCAGGTGGCGGTCAGGGATCGCAAGGGACAGGACCACGGCGCCATGCCGTTGGACGCCTTCATCCAGACCCTGCACACCGCCGTCGCCGAGCGCGCCTAAATGCGCCCGAGCAATGCGCCCGAGCGTGCCGGACCTCGCGACCACGCCCGGGCGAAAGCGCTCGCGGCGCAGGTCCGGTGCCGGGCGCGCCGTCGTTGCGCATCCAGTTGTTTCGATGTCCTGAAGTAAGGAGGAGCCTGCTATCGCTGCACCAAAACGCAACCGCGTCAACGACGAGATCACGGCATCGGAGGTACGCCTGATCGGCGCGGACGGGGATCAGGTCGGCATCGTCGACCTGGAGACGGCCAAGAGCAAAGCGGCCGAGGCCAGCCTGGACCTGGTTGAGATCGTGCCGAACGCCGAGCCCCCGGTCTGCCGCCTGATGGACTTCGGCCGGTTCCTCTTCGACCAGAAGAAGAAGAAATCCGAGGCGCGCAAGAAGCAGAAGCAGGTGCAGGTCAAGGAGGTCAAGTTCCGCCCCGGCACCGACATCGGCGATTACCAGGTCAAGCTGCGCAATCTGACGCGCTTCCTGAACGAGGGCGACAAGGCCAAGGTCACCATGCGCTTCCGCGGGCGCGAGCACGCCCACCGCGAGCTCGGCCTTGAGCTGCTGCGCCGGGTGGAGAGCGACCTCGCCGACATCAGCACCGTGGAGCAGCAGCCACAGATGGAAGGCCGGCAGATGGTTATGGTGCTCGGCCCACGCAAGAAATAGCGCTGGCGGCGTCGCGTCCGCCGGCTGCGGGCTGCCACAACGGCAGCGCGCGCAGAGCCCTATGGAGGGCGTCAACAACAGGCTGCACGTCGTCGGCGTAGGATGGCCAAGCGAAGCGCATCCACCGCAGGCCCAAAGCTTTTCTCAGCCCGCAGGTATGGCGGGCCACAACCAAGCGGCCCCGGGCCAGGGCTTCCGGCAAGCCGCATCCAAAACCCCAAGAGCCGACTCGGGCGCAAGCCCGACCCGGCTCCACAGACGGAGACACGAAAATGCCCAAGCTCAAGACCAACCGCGGTGCGGCGAAGCGCTTCGCCCGCACCGCCACCGGCGAATTCAAGCGCATCGCCTCCCACCGGCGGCACATCCTCACCAAAAAGAGCACCAAGCGGAAGCGCCAGCTGCGCAAGGCGCATCTGCTCCACTCGGCGGACGTGCGTGCCGCGCGCCGCATGATCCCGTACTGCTGACAGGAGGACTGCCCCATGCCACGCGTCAAACGCGGCGTCACCGCCCACGCCCGCCACAAGAAGGTGCTGAAGGAGGCCAAGGGTTACTACGGTGCCCGCTCCAAGGTCTACCGCGTCGCCAAGCAGGCGGTCATCAAGGCCGGTCAGTACGCCTACCGCGACCGTCGCCAGCGCAAGCGGGACTTCCGCTCGCTCTGGATTCAGCGCATCAACGCCGCCGCTCGCATGAACGGACTCTCCTACAGCCGCTTCATGGACGGGCTGCACAAGGCCGGCATCGATATGGACCGCAAGGTGCTCGCCGACATCGCCTATCACGACGAAGCGGCCTTTGCGGCCATCGCCGAGCAGGCCAAGGCCGCGCTGGCCTGAGCGCGGCGTCGCCGGAGCGCGCGGTTGTGGCGCCGGCCCTGTTCGGCGCCGCGGCGATCGGTTGCCGACGCGCTGCTCGGCAACCGCTCACCACCGCACCCGCCGCGCCGGCGGCAGCCTGAGCCACAGCAGCGACGGGTGCCTGTGCCCGATGCCGACGGGGCTGCGTCGTCCCGCATTGCTTGCGGCATCCATGCGGCCCGGTCCCCCGGTCCCCCGATTCACCCCCTGCGAGCAAGACCCATGAGCGACGGCAACGCCCCCGACCTCGATGCCTTGCAGGCGTCTGCGCTGGCTGCAATCGCCGCCGCCGCTGACCTGCCGGCCCTGGACCAGGTGCGGGTGGAGTATCTCGGCAAGCAGGGTCGCCTCACCGCACAGCTCAAGTCGCTTGGCGCCCTGCCCAAGGAGGCGCGCCCCGCTGCCGGGCAGGCCATCAACCGCGTCAAGGCCGAGCTCCAGGCCGCCGTGGATGCGCGCAAGGGCCAGCTGGAGCAGGCGGCGCTTCAGGCCCGGCTCGCCACCGAGCGGGTGGACGTGACCCTCCCCGGCCGCGGCCAGGAATGCGGTGCCGCGCACCCCGTCACCCGCACACTGGAGCGCATCGAGCAGCTCTTCGCCAACGCCGGCTTCAATGTGGAGGAGGGGCCGGAGGTCGAGGATGACTATCACAACTTCGAGGCCCTCAACATCCCGGCGCACCATCCCGCCCGGGCCATGCACGACACCTTCTACTTCCCGGACGGGCGGCTGCTGCGCACCCACACCTCGCCGGTGCAGATCCGCGTGATGGAGCACCGCGAGCCGCCCTTTCGGGTCATCGCGCCTGGGCGGGTGTACCGCTGCGACTCGGATCTCACGCACACGCCCATGTTCCATCAGGTGGAAGGCTTCCTGGTGGACGAGCAGGCGACCTTCGCGGACCTCAAAGGCGTGCTCTACGATTTCCTGCGCAACTTCTTCGAGGACGACGGGCTCAAGCTGCGCTTCCGGCCGTCGTATTTCCCGTTCACGGAGCCGTCCGCCGAGGTGGACGTGCAGTGCGTCAAGTGCGGCGGCAGCGGCTGCCGCGTCTGTAAGCAGAGCGGCTGGCTGGAGGTGCTGGGCTGCGGCATGATCCACCCCGCCGTGCTGGGCCATGTGCGCATCGATGCCGAGCGTTGGCTCGGCTACGCCTTCGGCATGGGTGTCGAGCGCCTCGCCATGCTGCGCTACGGCATCGACGACATCCGGCTCTACTTCGAGAACGATCTGCGTTTCCTGCGCCAGTTCGGCTGACGCCAATGCCGCCGCCCGCAGCGCCTCGGGCTGCGTGCCCGGGCGCATCACCCGCGCCGGCCGCCATCATCACCGGAGACTGTATTCCATGCGCTTCAGCGAAGCCTGGCTGCGGGAGTGGGTCGACCCGCCGCTCGACACCCAAGCGCTCGCCGATCAGCTGAGCCTGTCCGGCCTGGAAGTAGACGCCGTGGAGCCGGCGGCGCCCGCCTTCACGGGCGTGGTCGTGGGCCATGTGCAGGCGGTGGAGCCGCATCCGAATGCCGGGAAGCTCCGTGTCTGCCAGGTCGATACGGGCGACGGCGAGCCCGTCGGCATTGTCTGCGGCGCCGCCAATGTGGCCGCCGGTCAGCGTGTGCCCGTGGCCACCGTCGGCGCACGGCTGCCGGGGGACTTCAAGATCAAGCGCGCCAGGCTGAGGGGCGTGGAGTCCAACGGCATGATCTGCTCCGCCGCCGAGCTGGGCCTCGCCGAGAGCGCGGACGGCATCCTGGTGCTGCCCGGCGATGCACCCGTGGGCGAGGACCTGCGCGCCTGGATGGCCCTGGACGACCACTGCATCGAGCTGGACCTGACGCCGGACCGCGCGGACTGCCTGAGCGTCGCCGGCGTCGCCCGCGATGTGGGCGTGCTGAACCGGGTGGATCTGCGCTCGCCGAAGATCGCGTCCGTGCAGCCCGCCATCGATGATCGCCTGCCCGTGGAGCTGATGGCGCCCGCGGCCTGTCCGCGCTACCTTTGTCGCGTGGTGCGCGGCGTGGACCCGGACGCGCCCACGCCGCTGTGGATGCAGGAGCGCCTGCGCCGCAGTGGGCTGCGACCGCTCAGCATCGCTGTGGACGTGACCAACTATGTCCTGCTGGAGCTGGGTCAGCCCATGCACGCCTTCGATCTCGCGCGGATCGAGGGCGGCATCCGGGTGCGCATGGCCCAGGCAGGCGAAGCGCTGACCCTGTTGAACGGCGAGACGGCGAGCCTGCGCACGGATAGCCTGGTCATCGCCGACCAGGGCAGGCCGCTGGCGCTTGCCGGCGTCATGGGCGGCGCCGACAGCGCCGTGGGTGCCGGCACGCGCGACATCCTGCTGGAGAGCGCCTTCTTCGCCCCCGCCGCCATCGCGGGCAAGGCCCGCAGCTATGGACTGCATACGGACTCCTCGCATCGCTTCGAGCGCGGCGTGGACCCCACCGGCTGTGCCCGCGCCATGGAGCGCGCCACGGCCCTGCTGGTCGCGGTGGCCGGCGGCGAGCCCGGCCCGGTGGTGGAAGCCGTCGCCGCCGACGAGCTGCCGGAGCCGCCGGTGATCCCCCTGCGACGGGGGCGCATCGCGCAGGTGCTTGGCCTCGGCTTCGGGGACGACGCGGTGGCGGACATCCTCGGGCGGCTCGGTATGGAGCTGGCGGCCACCGACGACGGCTGGGAGGTGACGCCGCCCGCAAGCCGCTTCGACATCCTGCTGGAAGTGGACCTCATCGCCGAGCTCGGCCGGGTGCACGGCTATGACCGCATCCCGGTGACCCATGCCCGTTCCGCCGCCGCCACCCGCGCGCCGCTGGAGATGGCCTATGACCCGGCCCGCGCCCGCCGGGTGCTGCTGGACCGCGGCTGGCACGAGGCCGTGACCTACAGCTTCGTGAGCCCGGAGCTTCAGCGTTTGGTGGACCCGACGCAGACGCCGCTGGCACTGGCCAACCCCTTGTCCGCGGACCTGTCGGTGATGCGCACCAGCCTGTGGCCAGGGCTGTTGCAGGCGCTGCGCCAGAATCTCGCGCGTCAGCAGTCGCGGGTGCGGCTGTTCGAGGCCGGCCTGCGCTTTCGCCCCGACGGCGATACGCTGCACCAGGAGCCCATGCTCGGGGGTGCCGCGGTGGGCCCGGTGCTGCCGGAGCAGTGGGGTGCCCCGGGGCGCGACATCGACTTCTTCGACATCAAGTCCGATGTCGAGGCCCTGCTGGCGGTGGCCGGCTGTGCGGACGCGGTGGGCTTCATCCCCGCCGCCCATCCGGCCCTGCATCCCGGCCAATGCGCCCGGTTGGAGCGCGACGGCCAGCCCATCGGCTGGGTCGGCGGCATCCATCCATCGCTCGCGGCCGCGCTCGACCTGCCGGCGACGGTGCAGCTCTTCGAGTTGGCGACAGAGCAGCTCGGCGGCGGGCTTAGGCCGGCCTTCAGTTCCCTGTCCAAGTTCCCGTCCATCCGCCGGGACCTCGCCATTGTGGTCGACGCCGCGGTGCCGTTCGAGACGGTGCGCGGCATCGTCCGGACCGCGGCCGGCGCGCTGCTGCGCAATGTCGTCCTCTTTGACGTGTATGTCGGGGATAAGGTGGAATCGGGTCGAAAAAGCATGGCCTTGGGATTGATTTTACAGGACGTTTCTCAGACACTTACGGACGATGATGTGGCCGCCGTGGTGGCACGGGTGCTCGCCGCCCTGCGCAGCGAGGCCGGCGCAGAGCTGCGGGCCTGATGGCATCACCGCAAAGGCTCCGGACATGCGCCGGGCTGCATGCCGCGAGCCCGGACTGACCCCAGCCGCCGTGACGGCCCGGCGCCGGCCACGCCGAGGCCCCAGGCTCCATTGCAACGAGACGCTCTATGGCATTGACGAAGGCAGACATGGCCGAGCATCTGTACGAGGAGCTCGGGCTCAACAAGCGCGAGGCGAAAGAGGTCGTCGAATCCTTCTTCGAGGAGATCCGCTCGGCGCTGGAGAACGGCGAGCAGGTGAAGCTCTCCGGTTTCGGCAATTTCGATCTGCGGCAGAAGAAGCAGCGCCCCGGCCGCAATCCCAAGACCGGCGAGGAGATCCCCATCACGGCCCGCCGCGTGGTGACCTTCCGACCCGGCCAGAAGCTCAAGTCGCGGGTCGAAGCCTATGCCGGACTCGACCGATAGCGTCGACGATCTGCCGCCGATCCCAGGCAAACGCTATTTCACCATCGGTGAGGTGAGCGAGCTCTGCGACGTGAAGCCGCACGTGCTGCGCTACTGGGAGCAGGAGTTCCCGCAGCTGAAGCCCGTCAAGCGCCGCGGCAACCGCCGCTACTACCAGCGCCACGATGTGGTGACGGTGCGGCAGATCCGCTCTCTGCTGTACGAGCAGGGCTTCACCATCGGCGGTGCCCGCCAGCAGCTCTCCGGCGAAAGCGCCAAGCACGACAGCTCCCAGAGCCACCAGATCATCCGCCAGATGCGCCTGGAGCTCGAAGACCTGCTGCACGACCTGAAGCGGCGTCAGCACTAGTACAGCGGCGCCGAAGTATGGCGAGCCATCGGTATCGCTGTCGGGAGCGATTTCGATACCGACGCCGATACCGATACGGAGGCGGGCTTTGCAGTGCGCAGGACTCGTTGGCGTCACGTCGGCGCAGGTGTGCTGGCCGCCGGGTACGCCGACTTCAGTCGGCACCCTGGGGCAGGCGGACTTCAGTCCGCCGACGGCACCGGCTCACTGGCCCCGAGGTGCGACACGGACTCGTGCGTGTGCGGGCCGGGGGCCGTCGCCGCGAGACTGCTGAGGCAAGATTGTCATCTCATGGCGTGCTTGGGTATACTGGCGGGCTTCCGGGCGTAGCGCAGTCTGGTAGCGCACCACAATGGGGTTGTGGGGGTCGCAGGTTCGAATCCTGCCGCCCGGACCAAACAAGAAACGCGGCCTTGGCTGGCGCCAAGGCCGTTTTTTTGTGTCCTTCGGACACTGACGATACAACCAGGCCCGGGCCTGAAGGGCGGCCCTGAGCGCGTGGCCTGTGGGAGCGGCGTCCCCGCCGCGACCTGCGGCCGTCGTGGCGCGGACACCGCTCCCACACCCCCGGTCGATGTCGGGCGCGAGAGCGCGGGCACCACGTCGGATGGGCAACGCGAAAGGTGCGCAGCACTGTCTCGCTGGGCTCATAGCGCCGGGAATCATCGGCGGTCCGCGCTGGTCCATAGCCCCATGGCCAAGACATCAGCATCGCCATTCGAGTCTGCGCCCGCCGTAGCAGGTGAGCTGATCCGCGTGCGTGGTTTGGTGCAGGGGGTGGGGTTTCGGCCGACGGTGTGGCGCCTGGCGCGCGAGCTTGAGCTCGCCGGCAGCGTGCGTAATGACGGCGACGGGGTGCTGATTCGGGTTGCCGGTCCGCCGCCTCGGATCGACACCCTCTGTCGCCGCCTGGTCGCAGAGATTCCGCCCCTTGCACGCATCGATGCCGTCGAGCGCAGCGCCTGGCACGGGGCAGGCGAGGCGCCGCGGGACTTCGTCATCGAGCACAGTGCCGCCACTGGCGTGCACACGGGCGTGGTGCCGGATGCCGCCACCTGCGGGGCCTGCGCCGCGGAGATCCGCGACCCCGCCGACCGCCGCCACCGCTACCCCTTCACCAACTGCACCCACTGCGGGCCGCGGCTCAGCATCGTGCGCGCCATCCCGTACGACCGTGCGAACACCAGCATGGCTGTCTTCCCCATGTGCCCGGCCTGTGGGCGCGAGTACGCGGACCCGGCGGACCGGCGCTTCCACGCCCAGCCGAACGCGTGCCCGACCTGCGGCCCCAAGCTTTGGCTGGAGGACACGGCGGGGCATACGCTGGCCCCCGAGTCGCACGGCGCGTTGGACGCCGTCGCCGCCGCGAGCCGGCTGCTGGCGGAGGGCAAGATCCTGGCGCTCAAGGGCATCGGTGGCTTCCATCTCGCCTGCGATGCCGCCGACGCCGAGGCGGTGGCGGCGCTGCGCCGACGCAAGGGCCGTTACGCCAAGCCCTTCGCGCTCATGGCGCGGGACCTCGACGTCATCGCCCGCCACTGTGTGCTGGACGCCGCCGCGGCCGAGCTGCTGCGCCAGCCGGCGGCACCCATCGTGCTGTTGCCGGTGCGCGCTGACACTGGGCTCGCGGAGGGTGTTGCGCCGGGCCAGGACACCCTCGGCTGCATGCTCCCTTACAGCCCGCTGCATCACCTGCTGCTCGCGGACTGGGACCGCCCCCTGGTGATGACCAGCGGCAACCGCAGCGAGGAGCCCCAGTGCATCGACAACGACGACGCGCGCCGGCGCCTCGCCGGCATCGCGGACGTGCTGCTGCTGCACGACCGCGACATTGTCAACCGCGTCGATGATTCGGTGGCACGCATCATGGACGGCGCGCCGCGGCTGCTGCGCCGCGCCCGCGGCTATGCGCCCGCGCCCCTGACCCTACCCGCGGGCATGGCCGGGCTGCCGTCGGTGCTCGCCATGGGCGCCGAGCTCAAGAACACCCTGTGCCTGCTGCAGGACGGCCAGGCGGTGCTCTCCCAGCACCTGGGCGATCTGCACGACGCCGCCACAGCGCGGGAGTTCGAAGCGACGATCCAGCTCTACCGCGCGCTCTACGAGCACCAGCCCGCGGCCGTCGCCGTGGATGCGCACCCGGGCTACCATGCCTCCCGGGTCGGCCGGCGCCTGGGGGCAGCGCTCGGCGTCCCCGTCATCGAGCTCCAGCACCACTGCGCCCACATCGCCGCCGTGCTGGCAGACAACGATTGGCCGGCGGACGCCGGGCCGGTGCTCGGCATCGCGCTGGACGGCTCCGGCTGGGGCGACGACGGCAGCGTCTGGGGCGGGGAATGGCTCCTCGGCGGTTACACCGGCCTGCACCGGGTCGCGCGCCTGCGGCAGGTGCCGCTGCCGGGCGGCAGCAAGGCCATCCTGGAGCCCTGGCGCATGCTCTTCGCGCACCTGGATGCCGCCTTCGGCTGGGATGCCTTCCTGCGCCAGTACGGCGACCTGCCCATGGCGCGCGACCTCTCGGCCCGGCCGCTGGACCTGCTGCGGCGGATGCTCGCGGGCGGCGTCAATGCGCCGCTCACGTCCTCCTGCGGGCGCCTGTTCGACGCCGTGGCGGCGGCGCTCGGCATCTGCACGGACGGCATCGCCTACGAGGGCCAGGCGGCCATCGAGCTGACGAGCCACTGCGGGCCGCTGGACGGGGTCAGCGGTTATCCCTTCGGCATCGCCGATGACAGTGGGCTGCGCGTGCTGGACCCGGCGCCCATGTGGCAGGCCCTGTGCGCAGATCTCGCCGCCGGCGCCGCCGCCGCTCGGGTCGCCGAGCGCTTCCATGCCGGGCTTGCGGAGGCCGTGACGGACCTGTCGGCGCAGCTGGCGGCGGCCCATGGTGTGGACACCCTGGCCTTGTCCGGCGGTGTCTTCCAAAACCCGGTGTTGTTCGAGACCCTGTGCGAGCGTCTGCGGCGCACCGGCCTGCGGGTGCTCACACACCACCGGGTGCCGAGCAACGACGGCGGCCTCGCCCTCGGGCAGGCGGTGGCGGCGGCCTTGATGATCGCCCACGGGCGCATGGGCTCGTGATGCCTTGAGTGCCGTCGCCGGCGGCGGGTCAGTGCCCGCCGCCGGACAGCGCGCACGCCGCCCGCAGGCGCAGGCGCCCGTAGGCGAGCAGGGCACCCATCAGCAGTGCCGCCTCCACCGCGAAGCCGGCGCCATAGGCCAGCAGCGGTGCGTCATCCGTCATCAGATTCATCAGGTCCACCAGCCCGGCCCCGAGCACACTCGCCAGCGCGCGGCCGAGCTGGAAGCCGAGCCCCCAGACGCCGAGCAGCAGCCCCGCGCTGCGGGCACTGGTGAATTCCACCGCCTGCGCCAGCAGACTCGCGGCGGCGAGCCCGCTGCTGAGGCCCAGACCGAGCACGCTCAGCTGCAACAACAGCGGCCGTTGCAGCACCCCGGCGAGCACCACCAGCACGAACAGCGGCAGCAGCAGGCCGATGCCGAGCCGATACAGCCGCGCCAGACCGAGCCAGCGCACCAGCACCAGCCCGGAGAGCAGAATCGACGCCAGCGCCCCGAGCCCCCAGAACATGGTGAGCCGCGTCGTCGCCGCCACGTCCATGCCCAGCACCAGCCCCGCGTAAGGCTCCATCAGCACGTCCTGCATCTGGGTGCCGAGCACCGTCAGGAGCTTGATCACCTCGTAGAGATTGGCTGCCCGCGCCCGCGCCACGCCGGCGGCGAAGCGATCCGTCAGCAGGGCCTGGAAAGTGTTGCCGGTGAGATTGCGTCCGACCCCGTAGAGCAGGAGCCCAAGCAGGATCCATGCGGTGGCGCCACTCGCCAGCGGCGGCGTCTGCACCACCAGAGCCACCGAGAGCGCCACGCCGAAGCCGGAGAGGAGCGCGCCCAGCATCAGGTAGGGCTCGCGCCGCCGGCCCCACAGCGGATAGGCATCGGACAGGTGCCCGAGCCAGATGCGCACCGGGGAGATCAGCAGGGGAATGGCGATGAAGAGCCCCGCCAAAATCACCGGCAGGCCCAGCTCCACCACCATCACGCGGTTGATGACGCTGCCCGCCAGGATCGACAGCAGCGTCAGGCTGAGCGGCAGCCCGGCGAGGCGGATCAGCGAGACAGGGCGATTCTGCATGCGCGGACGCGAGTGGGTGGCCCGACGCGTCAGCATCGCACCTTTTCCCGCTGCCGGACGCAGGGCGGCAGCACCACAACGGTGCGCAGGCACCCGTGGTGATCGCGCGGATAGGGCGAGGTGACAGGTGCTGGCGTACAGCCTTCGCCGCCGTCGCGCTGAATCACTGGGGGCACGTATCATCCGGCCGCCGGCCGCCGGCCGCATTGCCGATATTAAGCCCCGGAAATCAAAGCGCTTTCCGGACCATCACCCGGCGCCGGGCGGACGCTGCTGCTGTCAGGAAATTTTACACTCGCCGTCGGTCATGCCGCTGCCGGTGGGGCGGTTGGTGTGCAAGTCGCTGTTCCTGAAACAAGTTTCTATGAATGGCGTGATTCTTGCTAAACATTTTGCGGGGCTGGGTGAGACCCCCAGTCACGCGTAAGGTTGCAAACCAATCCAGAGGAACTCGGCAATGAAGGGCAAGACATGGCAAGGCATGGCGGCGGCGGGGCTGCTGCTGGCGGGCGGCGTGGCGCAGGCGGCACTGGTGCCCTACACCGTCAACGGCGTGGACGTTGTCGTGGACACCGACTATACGCCGGTGGGCGCGACGAGCCCCGGGCTGATGTGGACCAAGAACGCCAACCTGGCTGCGTCGATGAACTTTGGTGTGAGCGGGATCAACGCCAATGGCAGCATGACCTGGGCCAAGGCGCTGGAGTGGATCGCGGCGATGAACACGGCGAGCTACGCCGGGTTCAGCGACTGGCGCCTGTGGTCGGCGCTGAACAGCGACGGCAGCGGTCCGTGCGGGCCGGGCTTCAATTGCAACGACAGCGAGCTGGGGCACCTGTTCTACGTTGAGGGCGGGCTGTCGCAAAACCAGGCAATCACTTCCAGCACCGCGCTGACCGCCGTGTTCACGAATATGCAGGATTCCGTGTACTGGTCGGGCACGGAGTACGCGCCGAATCCCCTCAACGCGTGGAACTTCTTCACCGACGATGGCTTCCAGTACCCCGACAATAAGTTCAACCAGTACTACGGTTGGGCAGTTCGCCCCGGACAAGTCGCCGCCGCCCCGCTGCCTGGCACGGCCTTGCTGATGGCGCTGGGCTTTGGGGCCATGGCGGTCTCGCATCGAGCGCGGCGGCGACTTTGGTGACTCGGTCGTTTGGGCCTTGATCTGATCAGGGCGGTCCTTTTGAGGGTGGCAGGGGATACTTCCCCCCCCCTGCTCGCGCGCGCAGCGCGCGAGGCTTTTCAGCGATTTCTTATGGCCCGATATCTACCGATCTACAAGCAAGCGCGCGCGGTCCGTCCGCACAGCGGACCCTAGAGAAACGGCGGGGTGGCCCGTCCGCAGAGCGGACCCTACCAGCTGAACCAATTGACGCCGTCCTGATTCAGTATGGACGCCAGCGACTGCCCGAGCGCCCGGCCAAGTCCGCTGTCGGCGGTTACCGCAGCACGTCTTCGATGCTGTCTTCGGTGAGGACCCGGCCGGACCAGCGCAGCAGGGTGTCCGGATCGGCTTGCTCGACGCGTTTACGGGTCTCGTCGCCGATAGCGCCGAACTTCTGCTCCAGCCGATAGACCACGACATTGGCCTCGCCAAGCTGGATGCCGATCTGCTTGCCCTCTTCTCGCATGCGGGTGGAAAACGACTGCATGGTCTTGGTCTCCTCGGGATACTCGCGTTCGTACTGCTCGCGCTCGGCGTTGGTCAGGTTGGCGTAGATGTCGACGAAGTCGGCATATTTCAGCCGCTTCACGGGGTCAGGCTCCAACTGCACGAGCCCGCGCAGGGCCAAGGCGTAGACGGCGACGCGTTCGTTGGGAGCGTAGCGCATGTTCGGCAGGTTGAGGCGGGCGACGATGTTGTCGCTGTCGCGCCAGTCTTGCCAGGGCAGGTCGGGCAGCGCGCAGGCCAGGTAGCGGAAGGCGAGGTAGCGGTGGCGGTCGCCGCCGAGGATCAGCTCCTGCGGCCGTTGGCCTTGGCGCAGGAAGATGGCCACCGGGACCACCCGATCCGTCTTGGGTAGTCGATGATCAGGTTCTTGAAGTTCTGGTCGTGGGTCAAGGGGCCTCCCGGCGGTCACCGAATGCCGACAAGGAAGGCCGCCGGCGGCATGATCGGGATGTCTCGCCAGGGATGCATGTCGGTCAGGTGGGGATCGCTGGCGATGATCAGCTCGGCTTCCGCGGCTTCGGCAAGGGCTGGGAACTTGTTGTCCTTCGGGTCAATGCAGTCGGCGACGCCTTGCGTGACCGCGACCATCACGACGTGGCGACGAAACCCGTCGATGAAGGCTTGGCGTATCTGCGCGTCCGCGCAGCGATCAAACTTCGGCCGCAGCAGGACGGTTTCGAGCTCGGCCAGGGTTTCATCGCTGGCGCAGACCTCGAATTGCAGCAGGGCCTTTTCCAGGGCCAGGGCAGGGACGGAGTTGGGAAGGATCGCGGCGCTGACCAGTATGCCGGTGTCGAAACGACACGCCTAGCGAAGCGCATGGACCAGCTCGTTGACGTCGTCTTCCGTCAGTGCCGCAGGGTCGCCGCCCGGCGTCTGCTCCGTCACTGTCGGGCGATAGCGCGCGTACCAGCGGGCGGCTTCCTCGCGCCGTTGGCGGAGCGATATCAGCTCCTGCATGTCCGGCCCGGAAACGACGTACGCGACCGTGCGTCCGCGGCGCGTGACCTCGATGGGCTCGCGCTGCGCGCGGTCCATCAGCTCGCCGAAGCGATTCTGGGCCTCGACCGACGTGACTGTGATCATGCTGTGCTCCGGAATCCAGCCGATGTCCCTATGCCAGCTGGTTTGCGGGCAACCGCAACGGGGTTGTGTGCCGGCCCCGGACGGGCTGGAAGCGGCCCTAGGGGCAGCCTGCGGCCCGAGGCTCGACGATGAGGATGCCGTTCTTGGCAATGAGCCCGATGAGGGTGATGAGCCCGACCTGGGTGTAGACGTTCACCGTCGCAAAGCCGAGCAACAAAAACGCCATGGCCCCGGCGATGCTGAGCGGCACCGACATCAGAATCACGAAGGGGTCGCGCCAGCGCTCGAATTGCGCCGCGAGCACCAGATAGATGACCAGGATGGACAGGAAGAAGGTCACCTCCAATGCCGCGCCTTCCTGCCGGAACTGGCGCGACTCGCCCTTGGTGTCGAAGCGCACGTTGCGCGGGGCGACCTCGCGGGTGGTGGTCTCCAGACCACGATGGCATCGTCCGCCACGAGACCGATGGCCAGCACCAGCGCCAGCAGCGTGAGCGGATTGATGGAAAATCCGATCAGCAGCATCAGAAAGCCCGCGCCGACGATGGCGAGCGTCACCGTCACCGAGGGCACCAGCACCGCGCGGATCGACCCCAGCGACAGGAAGATCACGAACAGCACCGCCTCGGCGAGGGTCTTGAACACCTCGTTGATGGACTCGTCGATGAGCTCGCTCGCGTCGTAGGGGATGTGCGCTTTGAGCCCCTCCGGGAACTGCGCGCGCAGGTCCGGCAGCGCCTCGTGCACGCGCGCGGCCACCGACAGCGGGTTCGCCCCCGGCGTCGGCTCGATGCCGATGAAGATGGCCGGGATGCCCTTGTAGAAGGTCGCCGAGTCATAGTCCTGCGCCCCCAGCTCCACCGCCGCGATGTCGCGCAGGCGCACCAGGGTGGTCTCATCGGCGAGGACCACCAGGTGGCGGAAGTTCTCCTCGCTATAGGAGGCCATGTACCTCAGCGCCGTGGAGTCGCCGGTGGTGGAGCTGATCACCGAGTTCTGCGCCGCCTCCGGCAGCACATTGAGGCGGCTCGCCACCTTGGCCTGGATCTCGGCGATGGCCGCATTCGGGTTGTAATTGAGGCGCATGGTCGCCTCGATGCTCGAGATGTCCTGGGTGCTGGTGGAGGTGAGGTAATCGATGCCGTCGGCCTCGGCCACCGCCTGCTGCAACGGCGTGGTGAAGAACCCCTGCACCAGGTCGCTGCTCGCGCCGGGATACGCGGTGGTGATGGTCACCACCGTATTCTTCGTCTCCGGGTACTGGCGCACCTCCAGGTCGACGAAGGCGCGCAGCCCCAGAGATGAAGATCAACAGGCTGACGACGCTCGCCAGGACGGGGCGGCGGACGAAGAGGTCGGTGCGGAGTGGGAGTCGGTGTGGGGGGCGGGCCTGGCGGTCGGGTGGCCTCCCGAGGTTTGCGGTTGTTGATCAGCCTCAAGCCCGCCGGGGCGGAGGCTTCGTCTGACCGTGTTCTGGCTTAGACTCTTTGCCAACGCGGTCGCGCTGGAGGGCGGCGGGCTCGATGTTGCGGGCAGGCGAAGACCGGCGAGGTTAGCCCGAACATCCCCACGGGTCGGCCCTGGGCAACCCCGCCCCCGCTTGTCCGCGTGGCCTGACAGCCGTGTGCGGGATTGGCGTCTGGACGTCCTCCGGGAAACACTGAGATAAGTACACTGTCCCCGGAACACCCCGGAACACCCCCGGAACACGGGAGCGCCGCCCGTCGAGATCAGCGCTGAGCCGGTGGCCGGCCAGCTTGACGCTCTCTGTGCGACTCTCAACACTGTCGAGATATCTCGTGGGACAGTTCCGCAGCCGAAGGTTGCGCTGCTGCCTGAGCCCTCTCATCGACTGGAGACCACCCATGGCGAACCGAGCGATTGATGTTCTGCGAGCCAGAGCCTTTGAACTGCCGGTCAACGAGCGGGCAGCGCTCGCCCATGACCTTCTGGCCAGCCTTGATGATCCTGCCGACGTCGATGCATCAGAAGCATGGGACAAAGAGATTCTGCGGCGCCTCGACCAACTCGATGACGGCACGGCAGCCCTTGTGGACCGGGCAGAACTGCGCCGACGGATACGCAACCGGATCGAGAGTCCGTGCAGCGCGCAGTCAAGGTTCTCGATGCCGCGGCCGAAGAGGCAGCAGAAGCCGCGGCATGGTACGAGCGCCAGCGCGAGGGACTCGGCATCGAGCTCCTGAAGACCGTCGACGCCGCGCTGGACCTGCTTGAAGGCGAAATCGTGCCGTTGACACCTGTGCCGGGCTTCGCCGGCAAGCGCGGGGCAAACCGCCTTGTGCTGAATCGATGTCCGTACTCCGTCATCATCCGCGAGCAAGCTACCGAGTTTATCGTGGTCGCTTTCGCGCACCAGTCCAGGCGCCCGGGGTATTGGCGAAATCGGGTGAGCACATAGCGACCAGGCAAACCCCGTCTGATCGGCATTACAGCAGCGCCAAACCCGTTTACGGCAGAGACCGTCGCGATCCGCGGCGCCGCCAGAAATAGGAGGCTGCTGTTCGGCTCCGCGCCTGCACCGCGCTGACGCTCGCCGTCGTCTACGACGGGGGATGAGGAAGCGGGGGAGTGGATCAGGACGGCGACGGGGTGACTGTCCGGTGGTGCCGGCATCCAGCCGGCCACCTTTCTTCTGCCGCCGTCCTTGGCTTCCGCCCCCTGGGCGTGTATCCCACGGCTGCTCTTGGGCAGGTGGCCTACGCCGCGCCGGTCGGGCGGCGGCTTGATCTGTGGCAAGTTTTCAGAGGGCTTCGGGCCTTCCATGGTCTTGCGGTGGCGTACACTCTTCACGACGTAGCCGAGCAGATCTGGCGCTGAAGCGTGCGTTGCCATGGCGTTTGGGGCTGGGGAGCGTGGGGGGAGAAAAGCGCTTGCGAGGGCAGCCCTCCCAGAACTGCTTGCGGGAGGTATCGAATACTCGACCCTGATGGTCGGCGGCGCCTTACGCTCAGCAGGGCTGATTGGTGCGGACTATGGCGAAAAGCGATTGCAGAGCCTGGGGCTGCTGAACGATGTCGTCGTGTTCCTGTGCTGGGTCGAGCGCCAGCAAGGCCCGCATCTGATCTCCATTCGCAAGGCCAAGAAACATGAGCGCGCAACGTACTTCAAAAGCATCGGGTACTGACTGGGATCGGCTGCGGGACATGCCGGACGAGGAGATTGTCGCGGATGATGTTCCCTATGACCCGAATGATCCCGAGGCTGTTGCCGCGTTCTGGAGCGGTGCCCAGGTCTCTGCTCCGGCCGTAAGCAAACGTGCTTCGGAGGGCGCGTCGGACTTGGCGGAGACGGATACCGAAGAGACCGTTCTGGTCACGCTGCGACTGTCGCCGCAAGTCATCCGGCATTTCCGCGCCACCGGCCGCGAATGGCAGACCAAGATCGACGAGGCGCTGAAGGAGTGGATTCGGGGGCGGTAGATGCGCGGAACGCGTCGCCCGTGCGCGCTAAACGCATCTCGCCCGATTCCTTGCGATGGATGGAGCGGGGCGTTGGTTGTCCTTGCGAGCCGTACCTGCTCGGCGGCAGCGGCATGCAGGCGATTGTCTGAGAACGGGTTCTCGGAGCTGCGTAGATAAGTAAACTGTCACCGGATTTCCAACTGCAATTGAGTGCATTTTTTTTTTCCACGATTTCCAACGTAAACCCAAAAGGCCGCTACGAATGAACTGCTGCATCGGGATCGAAGGTTTGCCCTGCGAGTTGCGTACTTTCGACAAGGAAGATTTCCCCAAGGCCGAGGGGCGGCAGCTTACCGAAGACGAGCGCTTGCGCCTCGCCGACTTTTGTGCGTTCGTGGTTGGGGCTGATGATCTTGGTCTATGCTACCGTGGCGATAATCTGGCTGACTATGCCAGAAGAGTTGACACGAATCTCCGTAATAGGAGATTGGAGAGGAAAGACTTGCTGTATGCGCTGAAAGCGATCTACGTGGTAGGGCTAAAGGCGAAATCGGCGCTTGAGGAGAATTTCGGGGGCGAACCTTGGGAGTGCACCGAAGGCGAACCAGATGCTAAACAGGTGTTCACTGATTTTAATGAACGTCTCACGACGGATGATAAAGCCCGGGGATACCTGATGGAGCGTGCGCCCGATGTCTGTCGTTTCTTCGAGAACTCGGCCAACCAGGATGTGCTTGACGCCGCTGTCCTTCGCACCGCTGGTGAGTTTTCAGCGGTTGATGGCCTCAAGATTCTTCGCTACTACGCTTTTGTGCGTCACCAAATTGGCAGCAAAGAAGGTAGCTGGCTCATGTCGACAACCACAGACTGGAAGGCAACGGAGCAGTTTACGCAAGGACGGCGCAGTATAATCGTGGTCGCGCTTTGTCACTTTGGAAGCGGTGATCGTGATATCACCGCCGATTCGGCTGTTGAAGAGCTTCTGGCCGGAATGGGTCTTCCCGTGGCGCGAGGGCTGATCTATCCACATCAGAAAGAAATCTCCCATTTCATGGCTCTGTTTTCCGATCAGATCATCTGCGTTTACGAACGCGATGAAGGGATCGCTTGGGTGAACCCTTGGCTATTTGAAGAGAACATCACGAATGAGTCGATTTGCAAGACCGGCATTCCGACGCCTGAGTACGTGGGTTCGCAGTGGCAGAAACGTGTGGATTTTCGGCACGTCGTTTTTCGTGCACGAGCTGATGGCGCGCACTTCTTTTCCACTTTGCAGGTCTGATTCGTAGGATTCGAAGTTCGTTTGCTTTGGGTCAATGCGGAGCGCTGATCTGTTCTACTTCAACATGCCGCACGCAGGCGCCCGAAACTGCCGTACCGGTGGGGCATCACAGGAAGATTCTTGGGGGGCCACATGACTCAGCGCGAGAAGAAGATAAGCGCACATCAAGACCTCGCCGCACTGATCGCGGAGTGGTTTCATCTATACCGTATGTCCGTTTCGGAAATCCCCTCATCCCATCTCGATGATTTGGTCAGTCAAGTGCTACGACAGATGGAGCAGTGGGAGGCATCGCCAGGCAGCATCGAGGTTTACGACCTCTCAACAAAGAGCATGGAGGTCGCTACCGAGTTTCCCGCGACGCTGTGCGCAAAGATTGCTGTTGGCTTAAGGACAAAGGGTCAGGTCTTGTATTTTGCATCTGGCCTGCATGGTTTTCGCCACTGCAGGAACGGTGAATTGCGGGGACAATGCGGGCT
>NZ_CAJXYK010000066.1 GCF_913063425.1 uncultured Thiohalocapsa sp. | reverse complement strand
GAGGAACCGGATGCGGGAAAACCGCACGTCCGGGTCTGTGGCGGGGGCTCCGGGTAACCGGAGTCCCTACGCCGGAGCAAAAGAGAATGCGTGAAGCACTGAGGGTATATTCTGCAGAGAACGGATATTTTGGAGAGGTCGTATGCGCGACCGAAGTCAAGAGTCATGCACATGCCAGAAAGTTGGCACCTCTAGTGGACCATGATCACGAACTCGTATATTGGGTAAGTTGGGGCGCAGCGAAGAAGAATGGCAAGCCCAGGGTTGCGCATTTTCGTCATTATCCTAGAGCGAGCGGCAAAGGCATCAAGTCTGAAGTAAGCGCTCAAATAACATCCCGATATTCCGGTTCTCTTGAAAGTTCAAAGCACAGAAAGGCGAAAGATGCTATTTATTTGCTCTTGGTTGAGTGGATGTCTAGCGGCGGACATTTACCATGGGCATTTATCGATCCAGAAATTTCCGATTTCACTTTGAGCGGTGACTTACTAGCGGGAGCGGAAGACATTCAAAAAGAGTATCCGCTCAAGACACCTTTTGGCACAGAATACCGATTAGATATTGCAATCCTTGGTGCGGTAGTTGGTAAGTCACGAGTTGTTCTCGCCGGAATAGAGGTTGAATATACGCACAAATTCGAGTTTTCAAAGGCGCTGTTCTGTAAGACTCTAGGGTTTCCTTTGGTTTCGATCAATGTAGAAAAAGTTGACGAGGCTGCGGTTGACGAAGAGTGGGCGAGGAATGCCTTAACTGAAACAACAAGAACTAGTTCGGATGGCCTCAGGAGAAACTACATATACGTGCATCGATTCTTGTCAACTGTCTATTTGGATATTCCAAGGGAATTGGCGGCAGAGAGCAGGCATCAATACGTTATATTTACAAGGTCCCGTGAACGGCTACTAACATGGCTTATCAAGTTGCGAGATGCTCTGGAATTGGATGGCAGGAAGGTGTTGATTTCACCAATTAGTGATAAGAATGAACAACTTCATAGGCAAGTGGAAAATGCGGGTAACTTGGCGGGGGAATCATGGCGGGACCATGATGAAATCGGATACCTTCAGATAACGCTAGATAGGCCACCCACCAAAGCAGGGGCCATGTACTATTTTCATCTCACGTTAGCAAGGTTGTGCAACTCTGAGCTTGATTGTCTGGTGGGCTATAAATACGAACTTGGCCATGCGCACTACCCGGGTGATTCTTTGTTTTGGGAAAGGCTCCGAGCGAAAGGTGATAGGGCCACGCGTTGCAAGGTCGCGCCCAAGCGGTTGAGTGAGCCCATTATTCAGATCCTAGCTCAAATCGAAAAGTAAAACGCTAACAGGAAGACAGGGTCAGGGAAGACAGGGTCAGGGAAGACAGGGCAAAGACAGGGTCAGGTCTTGTATTTTGCGCCGGGCCTGCTAGCCTTTGAGCATGGCAAGGCCGTTGCGCATCGAGCTTCCCGGAGCGCTCTACCACGTCACCTCGCGCGGTGATGGGCGGGAGGACATCTACCGAGGCGACACCGACCGACAAGCGTTTTTGGCGGTGTGCGGGGAGGTGTGCGAGCGCTTCAACTGGTGGGCGCACGCCTACTGCCTGATGACCAACCACTACCACCTACTGGTCGAGACGCCGGACGGGAATCTCTCCAAGGGGATGCGCCAACTGAACGGTGTCTACACGCAGCGATTCAACGCGCAGCACGGACGCTGCGGGCACGTCTTTCAAGGGCGCTACAAGGCGATCATCGTGCAGAAGGAGCCATATCTGACGGAGCTCTCGCGTTACGTGGTGCTGAATCCGGTCCGCGCGCGGATGGTGGCGCGGCCCGAGGATTGGCGTTGGAGCAGCTATCGGGCCACGCTGGGAGAAGCACCCTGTCCGCCGTGGCTGCTTCGGGACTGGTTGCTCTCGACGTTCGGGAGGACCCAGCGCGCGGCGGTCTCGGCCTATCGCAAGTTTGTCGAGGATGGCATCGGCGAGCCGGGGCCTTGGGAACAGCTCCGACACCAGATCTTTCTCGGCTCGGAGACCTTCGTCGAAGGCGTTCGGCGGAAGCTGCCGCCCGACCGCGATCTCACGGAAGTCCCGCGCGCCCAGCGCCGCCCAAGGCCCAAGCCGCTAGTCGAGTACGCCCGCACCTATGGCGATCGAGATGAGGCGATCGCCGCAGCGTACGCGAGCGGGGGCTACACGCTGAAGGAGATCGGCGCGTTCTTCGGACTACACTACGGGCAGGTCAGCCGGATCGCCCGAAGGGCGCCCGATGCAAAAGACAAGACCTGACCCTAGGACAAATATGAGGTGCCACAGTGAGCAATACTTACTCGGCAATTTTTGAGCGAGATGAGGGCTGGTACATTGCCTACTGCCCGGAAATTCCTGGAGCGAACGGCCAGGGTCGCACGAAAGAAGAGGCGCAACAGAGTCTCGCAAGCGCGATAGAGCTCATTTTGTCGGATCGGAGAGAGGACGCGCTCAAAGGGTTGCCGCCGGATGCTGAACGAGAGACGGTGACGGTTGGGTGAAGAGAGGCGCGTTCCTACGTCACCTTCGCCGTTACGGTTGCTACCTCAAGAGGGAAGGATCATCCCATTCCTTGTGGTGTAATCCAAACACAGGAATGGTGGAAGCTGTTCCCCGGCATTCCGAAATACCTAATCGACTTGTGAAGAAGATTTGCCAAGCTCTGTCAGTCCCGGAGATTGGTGGATGATCAGGAGAGACCGAGGAGAGACCGGGGTCTCACATGTAACATGAAGTGCTCGCCTCGCAATATGCACAATTTTCCACTAGCACTCATCGGGTGCCCCACCAGTCCGGCAGCCCGACGCCAAACTGCGGCCGGCGCTTCGCGGTTCGCGCGTGGCCGCAGCTTGGCGCGGGCTGCAGTAGACGTTAGCCGCTGGCAGGCGTTGTAAGCCATGATGCGGACAGCCTTGGCCTTCGGAGCCGTCTTGCTTCTTCACGCAGTCTCCATGCTGGCGGCGCGGTGTGCCGGGGGCATCGAGCCCCCGGCACGCGAAGCCGGCTGAAGCCGGCGCTCCCAGTCCCTGCCGGCTCGTCGTCCGAGACGATTTTGTAGCGATGCGGCAGGGTCAGTACCTGATTTTCGGTACCGCGCGGGCCTCAGACGGGCAGGTGCCCGACCTTCACCCAGATGATGGTCGGCTCGTCGACGGAGGGGTAGTGCCGGCTCAGGTGCGGCGCCCGGGTCCAGGTACCGGCCGGGTAGTTGCCGTGCTCGTCCCTGAATTCCCCCGACAGTACCAGGATTTCCTCGCCGCCGAAGTGGGTGTGCGGCTGGAAGCGCTCGCCCGCCGGCCATTGGACCAGCGCCGTGTGCTCGCCGCGGAAGTCGTGCAGCGGCATGACTTTGAGCCCGCCTTGCCCGGGCAGCCATGCGGCCGTGTGGGTCGCGATGCGCACGGTTGCGGTGTCGCAGGGGTCGAATTGGTCCAGCTTGACGAACAGGACGCAGCCCTCGCGGCTGAACGGCGAATGCCTGGAGCCCGGCGGATTGCGGATATAGGTGCCGGGTCCGTAGTCGCCGCGCTCGTCAGAGAACACCCCCTCGAGCACGAGGAGCTCCTCCCCCAGTGGATGCGTGTGCTCCGGGAAGTACGCGTCGGCGCCGAAGCGGACGATGCTGGTGGTGTGTCCGCTCTCCGCGGCCTCGCGCTCCAGCGGCTTGCGCCAGACGGTCTCGCTCGGGCTCGGGATCCAATCCTGGCGGCCGGTCTCGACGACGACCCGTTGGGCGAAGTCCATGTTCAGCGGCGCGTCATCGTGCTGCGAGGTCTCCGGGTTTCCGCTTGGCCGGAGCGGTTCCGGCCGAAGCGCTGTCGAGCTCTGAGCGATCTGCATGAATAGACTCCAAGGTCATTGCGGGGCCGCACGCGTCCCCGGTCTGTTGGTCAGGTACGGCCGGCCATCAGTTCGCCAAGGATGGGGTCGGCGCGCTCCGTTACCACGCGCGTGTGGGCGCACACGGCCCCGGCGCCATAGGCTGCAGCAAGGATCGGCGATTGGGAGCCTGCCAAGTGCTCGCCGCTGGCAACGCCGAATCCACCGCCCGGCCAGCGCCCGTCACCCGGTGTCCAGCGCCAGCCAGTCTTTGAGAGCGACGCTCATCTCGCGCAGCTCGGAGCCCGACAGCCGACCCAGGAGGTCTCCGATACGATGGGCCGGCAGCCACCGGAACCGCTAGGGCTCCCGGACGATCAGGTGGAGTCGGTCTGCTGCTCTCCCGGTGTTGGTTCGTTTGTCCGGTTTTCGTCGCCGGCATCGGTCTCTTCCTTGACCGCCGCCAGCACCGCGGCCATGGCCGCGGCTGTCTCGTCATCGTAGGGGCCGTCCTCGGCGATGGCGTGGGCGGGGGCCTCCATGGTCTCCTCGCCCACCTCGGGCAGCACATCGCGGAAGGCCTCGCCGTAGATCTCCCAGATGGTGAGGAACAGGGAGGCGATGACCGGGCCGATGAGCAGGCCCGCCATGCCGAAGGTGAAGAGCCCGCCCAGGGTGCCGAAGAAGATCATCAGCTCGTGCATGTTGGTGTCCTTGCCCACCAGGATGGGTCGCAGCAGGTTGTCGATGCTGCCCACCACCAGGGCGCAGAAGACGAACAGGCCGACGCCGGCGACCACATTGCCCTGCACCACCAGGATGATGGACGCCGGCACCCACACCACCGCCGAGCCGATGCCGGGCACGATGGAGAGCACCGCCATCACCGTGCCCCAGAACACCGCATGCGGTACCCCGGCGACGCCGAAGGCGATGCCCGCCAGCGCACCCTGCAGCAGCCCGATCAGGAAGGTGCCCTTGAGCATCGCCTGGGTCACCAATGTGAACTTGGTCAGCAGGCGCCGCTCCACCCGGTCCTCCAGCGGCAGGTAGTAGAGGATGGCGTGCACCACCTTATGCCCATCGAGCTGGAAGAAGAAGAACGTGTAGAGGAACACCAGCGCCATGAAGACAAGGTTGGCCGTGCCGATGGCGACCACCGAGATCCCGCCTACCAGGAAGCTGCCGGCCGCCTCGATGGACTGGACCAGCTTGTCCTTGAGGGTGTCCTCGTAGGCCATGACCTCCTGGTAGTAGGGCAGGTTGTGCAGCCAGGTGACGAAGGTCTCGGGCTCGCGCACGAACTGCACCGCGATGGGCGTCAAGGACCGGCCCACGTCCACCGCCTGGGCGATGAAGATGCCCGCCAGCAGGGTCACCGGCAGCAGCACCACCATCACCAGCAGCAGCAGGTTCACCGCAGCCCCCAGGTAGCGGTTGCCGCCGAAGAGCCTGGTGAGCCAGTGGAAGACGGGCTGCGTCAGCGCCGCGAACAGTCCGGCCATGAAGATGGCCATCAGGAACTGGGCGATCATGCCGAGGAAGAGCAGCGAGATGACTGCCACCAGGGTCAGCAGCACCAGCTTGTTCAAATTGTCTTGGGTCATGATGGGGTTCGTGCCGGCTCGTGCCTTGCCGTTAGAGATTGACGCCGCGCCGGCGCCGGGCGCTCAGCGCCAGGTCACAGCGATGCCGTAAGAGCCCAGACCCACGTGTGCCCCGAGGATCGGCGCAGTCTCCATCACCCAGGCCGGCTCGCTGCCGAGCAGGTCCGCGGCCTCAGCGGTGATGCGCGCTGCCGCCGGGGCGGCCGCCGCATGCACCGCGGCCCAGCGCGCCGGTGCGCCGTGGCGGCGGCGACCGCGGCGCAGGCGTGCCAGCATCTGCCGCTCCAGGCCCGCAACCGAGAAGGCCGCGCCGCTGATGGCTGCGGTTCCCGCCTGGCTCACCGACACCAGCGGCCGCAGGCCGCTGACGCGCGCCGCCCGGCCGACACCGGCGCTGATGCGCCCGCCGCGGACCATGGACTCCAGGCTCGCCACCACCACGAACATCTCGGTGCGCGTGGCCAGGTCGGCGGCCATGGCGCGGGCGCGCTGCACCCCTGCGCCGTCGGCCAGGGCCTCGGCGGTGCCCAGGACCACCAGGCCCAGGGCCGCCGACAGCCGGCGGGTGTCGATGCAGTGTACCCGACCGCGCCCGGCGCGCTCCGCCGCCAGTCGCGCTGCGCCGAAGGTGCCGGACATACGCGCCGACAGGTGCAGGGACAGCAGGTGCTCGTGGCAATCCAGCAGGTCGCCGTAGAGGCGCTCGAAGCGCGTCAGCGGCGGCTGCGAGGTGCGCGGATGCACGGGCAGCCGACCGAGCTCGGCATAGAAGTCCGAGGCGGTCAGAGTGCGGCCGTCGATGTACTCATGCTCCTGCCACTGGATGGTGAGCGGTACCTCGTGCACCTGGAAGCGCTCACGCAGCGCCGCGGGCAGATCGCAGGCGCTGTCCGTCACCAGGCCGACCGCCGCTGCCGGGCCATGGTGGGCGGCATATTGAAGACGCATGTCCTCGACCTTCTGCGGGCCGAGCCGACCATGCGCGCGCAGCCGGGCTGCGGCCAGGTGCGGGTCGTTGGTGTGCAGGTGCACCTTGAGCCGCGGCGCCCGGCCTGCGGCGATGACGGAATCGCCCAGGTCCGCGAGTGCCGCGCGTACCTGCTCGGGGCTTGCTGCCGTGTCCTCCAGCAGGATCTCGGTACACCAGCGCAGCGACGGTGGGGCGGGGAGTCGTGCCGGATGGTGGTCGGCATGCAGGGTCGCCGGCAGCGGGGCGTCGGCATCCGGCAGCGCATCGTCCGCCTCCGGCGACGTGGCCAGCGCCGCGCAGAAACCGCCCAGCAGGCAGACGAAGCCGTCCGCTCCGGCATCCACGACGCCGGCGTCCGCGAGCGCCGACAGCTGGGTCGGCGTGCGTGCCAGCGCCGCGGCGGCGGCGTCGCGCGCCTGTGCCAGCACCGCGGCCAGATCAGGTTGCGTGCCGTCGGGGCAGGCCGCCGTCAGGGCCTCGGCCCAGGCGGCCATCACCGTCAGCACGGTGCCCTCCACGGGCTCGGCCACCGCGGCCCGGGCGCTCGCCACGGCCGGACCCGCCGCCGCGGCCAAAGCGCGGGCGTCCAGCTGCGCGGTGCCGTCGAGGCCCGCCGCGAGGCCGCCGAGGAACTGGGCCAGGATGATGCCGGAATTGCCGCGCGAGGACCCCAGGGCCGCGGCGGCGAGGGCATCCTGCAGCTGCCCGGCGTGGGGGAGGGGCGCACAGGCGGCGACGGCCTCGGCCAGGGTCGCGGCCATGTTGGTGCCCGTATCCCCGTCCGCCACCGGAAAGACGTTGGCCTGATCCAGGCGACCGCGCTGGCCGAGCAGCGCAGCGGCGGCACCATGCCAGCAGTGCAGCAGGCGCGGGCCGTCCAGTGGTGCGGACGGGGCGGTGATGGTGGCGTCGGCGTGGGAGCTCATAGGCACTGGTGCTTGCGCCCGGGCTGCGGGCATTCACGGCTGTTGCGGTTCTTCATGGCGTCGGGTCCCTTGGTCCGGGCACAGTGCGACGCATCAGCGCGGCCTGCGACCGCAGCATCCGCCTTCAGCCAACAGCGACCGCACAACCTGCTTATGGATACCTTCACCCGAAATTACAGCATCGCGCTCGTCGTCATCATCGTCGGGCTCCTCGCATGGTGGATCAGCGCCAGCTGGAACCCGCGCGCTGCCGAGCTCAATGCCGTCCTCGAATCCGATCCGGCGCTCTCTCAATACGTTTACCGGTTCCGCGTCGTCGATTACGACGATGGCGTCGCCGTCATCTCCACCCCGCGCTCCTTCGAGGTGCCGGCCATGCGTTTTCTGGAGATCGTCAAGCCGGAGCTCGCGGGCAAGGACCAGGACGACCCGGCGATGGTGGCCGCCCAGCAGGAGCTCATCGAGCACCAGAAACGCGCCCAGACGCTCATACTTGGTCAGCCGGACGTGGAGCGCGTGGACTGGCGGCTCGACGTGCGCTGGCTCGCCGACCACGGCGTGCAGGCGCCCGCGGGCTGAGCCTCGCCGTTGCGGGCGCGGCCCCGATCAGGCAATTCCATGCCCGGGCGGGTGGATTTTGCACGCACCTGACCGCAAATCCCACCGGGCCGGACGACCGGTGCGTCTGACGGCTGGCGACGCCGACGCTGATGCAGCCGCAAAGTGCCCGGTCGAGCAAGCCCCTGCGGCCTGTCGCATGCGGCGCAACGGCATTGGTTTCAGTCGGCTGCTGCCGCCCGGCCCTTGCATCGGCGCCGCGGTTCAGGCAGCGTACGGCGCCCGCGAGCCCGCAGCGGCATGAGTCGGTCACGGGAGGGCGCGCTCCGGCGCCGCTGCCCGTCTCAGTCGCTCGGGGGCGACGCGCCGGATGCCACCCTTCAGCAACGGGCCGGACAGCAGGCCACCTCCGGAGGCTTGCTTCAGCGCCCCAAGCCGCCGGCGCCGCGCCCGGCCGGGAGCAGGGCGGGGCGCCTGTCAAGGACCACACCGCTCCAGCGCATGCAGCGCCAGGTGTTACCACCAGATTCCACCCGGATTTCACGAACGAAAAGCACATCGCCGTAACAGAGGAACACGACCGTGAGCAACGCACTGTCCTGGCTGGCAAAACAGTTCTCCACGATTTTCACCGACGACATCGGGACCCTGATGGTGAAAGGCACCGTCGCCTTCCTGGTGGTCGGTGGCGCCTATCTGCTGCTGGGACAGGCCGCCAGCAAGCCCGAGACCGTTCCGCCCGAGGACGTGGCGGCCAACCTCGCACCCATCGGCAGCGTCGCGGTGGCGGCACCGCCCGCACCTGAGCCCGCACCGGAGCCCGCGGCAGCAGAGGCGCCGGCAGACGCACCGGCCGCCGCCGCAGCGGAAACCGCTCCTGAGCCTGCGGCCGAGGCTTCGGCGGAGCCCGCGGCCGAGGCCGCACCTGCGGAGCCCGCCGCCGACACGGCCGCGGCCGAGCCGGCGCCTGCCGAAGCCCCCGCCGAGCCTGCGACAGAAGCGGCAGCAGCGGAGCCCGCCGCCGAGGCGCCGCCGGCAGAGACAGCTGCGACCGAGGCCGCGCCAACCGAGGCCGCACCGACCGAGCCCGCGCCGACCGAGGCCGCAGAAGCGGAGCCCGCCCCGGCCGAGCCCGCCACAGCAGCCGCCGAGCCTGAGCCCGCGGCCGAGCCCGCCCCGGCCCCCGCGATGCCGGCAGCCCCGAGCGAGCCTGCGCCGGCGCAGCCGGCCCAGGCCGAGGCCGCTGCGCCGGCCGAGCCTGCCGCTCCCGCAGAGCCCGCCGCCCCCGCCGAGCCTGCGGCCGCGGCCGAGCCTGAGGCGCCGGCTGCGCCCGCGGCCACCGTGGCGGCACCGGCGGCAGAGGCGGAGCCGCAGCCGATGGCCGAGCAGCCCATGCAAGTGCCCGCACGTCGGCCCATGCAGCCCATGCCTTATGCCGGCCCGAACACCTTCGTGGTGCCGGTGGCGCCGCGGCCGCTGGAGCCGAGTCGGCCGGCGCCCATGTGGGCACCGCAGTTCTCGCCCATGCCGCCCGTGCCGGAGCGTCGCTGAGCGCGACATGGAGCTGTTGCCGGGGTCCATGGACGGCGCCCGGCACGCCTCCCACCGACGGCATCCCGCTGCAGCACTGCGGCACCGGGTAAGGCCGCCCCGGATCTGCCGACTTCTGTTCGGCACCCCCGGGCAGGCGGACTTCAGTCCGCCAGTGGCACAGAATCGGGTCGCCTGGCCTCAGCTCTTCCGCACCGCAGCACCGGGTGCTGGTGACAACCCGGCAGCATCGCGTTGCGGAGCCTTCTGTGTGGCTGTCAGCCTGCTTGCGCTTGGCTGTGGATGCCTGTCAGCAGGCCCAGGGCTTCGCCCATGCGCACGGGCGCGCGCGCCGTGCGCTCCGCCAGCCAGCTGACCCGGCCCGGGGGCAGCAGCAGGATCACCGTGGAGCCCATGTTGAAGCGCCCGAGCTCGGCGCCGCGCTCCAACTGCGGCGGCTGGTGCGGTGGCGGGATTCGATGCAGCCGGGCGCCGCGGGGTGGCGTGACCGGGCCGTGCCAGACGGTCTCGATGCCGCCGACGAAGATGGCCCCCACCAGCACCACCGCAAGCGGCCCGGCCGCGGTGTCGAAGAGACAGACCACGCGCTCGTTGCGGGCGTAGAGCCGCGGCACCCGGGCGGCGGTGACGGCATTGACGCTGAAGAGCCGGCCCGGCACATGGCGCATGTCGCGCAGCGTCCCGGTGAGCGGCATGTGCACCCGATGATAGTCCCGCGGCGCCAGGTAAATGGTCGCGAAGGCGCCGCCGGCGAAGGTCGCGGCCAGGTTCGGGTCGCCGCCGAGCAGCGTGCCCACGTCGAAGTGTCGGCCCTTGGCCTGGAGCATGCGGTCGCCGTCGAGCCGGCCGATCTCGCTGATGTGCCCGTCCGCCGGCGCCAGCAGGGCGGCCGGGCGCGGGTCCAGGGGTCGGGCGTCGGCGCGCAGAGCGCGGGTGAAGAAGGCGTTGAAGGTCCGATAGGCCTGGGGGCTCGACGCCGCGGCCTCGTCCAGCTCAACCCCATAGGCGCGCACGAAGGCGCGGACAGCCAGCGTCGTCAGCGCACCCGCGGGCAGCCGGGTCAGCGCCTGCATGAACCGCGACAGCGGATGCTGCGGCAGCACGGTTTGCAGGGCCACGAACAGCTCCTCGCGCGCCGAGCGCAGCCCACCCGGTGCTGAGCGAGACGCGGGGCTCATTTCCGGCGCGCGTGGTGCTGCGCCAGCGCCGCGACGTCCTCGGCGATCATGGCCGGCGCCTGGCTGCCGGGGAAGAGCGCTGCCAGCTCCGCGTCCGGGTCCAGCAGGAACAGGGTCGGCGGTGCGTCGGCAGCGCCGGCGAGGGCCGTGTCGGGGTCTGCGCCCAGGGCGGTTGCGAGGTCCGCAACCGCAGCGCGGTTCCCGCTCAGCACGGCGACGGCCGGTGACAGCCGCTCGAAGTCCCGTGCCAGGCCCGGCGCCGCATCCGCCGTGGCGATGATGAGGCGCAGGCGCCGGCGCAGGTCCGGTGCGTCCGCGAGGCGGTTGTAGACCTCCACCAGGCGGGCGATGCTGCGGTGAGCCCCGGCGTCTGCGAGGCTCGCGAAGGCGAGCAGGCTCCAGTGCTCAAGCAGGGCGCCGCGGCCCACGGGCTCACCCTGGGTGTCGGTGAGCACGAAATCTGGCAGCGACTGCGCGGGACGGATCAGCACGCCGCCGATGACGGGCGGCGCATCCCCGCCGACGCGATACTGGTTGCCCCACTGGTAGGCCACCAGGAACAGGCCGATGGCGGCGACGGCCATCACCAGCCGCGGCAGCAGTGGGCGGTTGCGGCGACCGCCGCCCGTGCGGGGGGGTTGCTTGCGCAAGGGTGCGTTGGGGTCCGACCCTTGCGCTCAGTGCCCGCGTCCGGCGCCGAGCTCGGCCTGGGCGGCGTGCAGCGCCGCGCCGGTGTCCGCGGCGTGGCCCATGTCCGCGAGCACGCTGCCGAGTGCTCCCAGGCACAGCAGGATATTCTCGGCGCGGCTCGACCAGCCCATGAGGCCGATGCGCCAGACCTTGCCGGCGAGGGCGCCGAGGCCGGCGCCGATCTCAAGGCTGTAAGTCTCCAGCAGTCGCGCCCGCACCGCCGCCTCGTCGATGCCGCCCGGGACGGCGACGGCGTTCAGCTGTGGCAGCCGCTCCGCCTCCGGCACCACCAGCTCCAGGCCCAGGGCCGTGAGCCCGGCGCGCAGAGCCAGGTGGTTCCGGCGATGCCGCGCCCAGGCCCGCTCGATGCCCTCTTCGGCCAGCATCACCAGCGACTCGTGCAGGGCGTAGAGGGCGTTCACGGGCGCCGTGTGATGGTAGGCGCGCTTGCCGCTGCCGCTTGCGCCCTGCCAGTAGCCGAGGACCAGGTTCAGGTCCAGAAACCAGCTCTGCACCGGCGTGCTGCGGGCGGTGATCTTGGTCAGGGCGCGCTCGCTGAAGCTCACGGGCGCCAGACCGGGCGTGCAGGACAGGCACTTCTGGCTGCCGGAGTAGACGGCGTCGATGCCCCAGGCGTCCACTTCCAGCGGCGAGCCGCCGAGGGAGGTGACGGCGTCGACGATGGCGAGACAGCCGTGCCGGTGTGCGAGCTCCACCAGCGTCTTCACATCCGAGCAGGCGCCCGTGGAGGTCTCTGCGTGCACGCAGGCGACCAGCTTGGCGTCCGGGTGGGCCACCAGGGCGTCCGCCAGCTTCTGCGGGTCCACGGCGCGGCCCCAGTCGTCCTCTACCACCACGGCCTCGCCGCCGGCGCGCAGCACGTTCTCGCGCATGCGCGAGCCGAAGACGCCGTTGATGCAGACGATGACCTTGTCCCCCGGCTCCACCAGGTTGACGAAGCAGCACTCCATGCCGGCGGAGCCCGGCGCCGAGACGGGCATGGTGAGCGGGTTGTCCGTGCGGAAGGCGTAGCGCAGCAGGCCCTTCAGCTCCTCCATCATGGCGCCGAAGGCGGGGTCCAGGTGACCGATGGTGGGTCTCGCCAGCGCGGCGGTGACGCGCGGGTGGACATCGGCGGGGCCAGGCCCCATGAGTGTACGCGGCGGCGGTTGGAACGAGCTGACGTGCATGGCTGGATTTCCTTGTATCTTCAGCCCGTTGGAATCATCAACCAGGGCTGCCTCAGTGGGCCGGGCAGTATAGCGGCGGCGCGCCCGCCGTCACAACCGAATGCCGTTCTCAGCCATCCCCCGCCATCCCCCGCGGCGCCCCGTTGTGACCGATGATCCGGGCCTGGGGCGTCCCCGAAGGTTTTCAGAGGAGACCCAGATGAGCGACGAGATCGAGAAGACCGATGACGAATGGCGCGCCGAGCTGACGCCCGAGCAGTATCGGGTGCTGCGGCGGCACGGCACCGAGCCCGCCTTCTCCGGCGCCTATTGGGCCACCAAGGAGACGGGGCGGTATCTGTGCGCGGGCTGCGGGGCAGAGCTCTTTTCGTCCGCGCACAAATTCGACTCCGGCACCGGGTGGCCGAGCTTCTGGCAGCCCGCCGCCGACCGCGCCGTCGCAACCGAAACGGACAAGAGCCATGGCATGGTCCGCACCGAGGTGCACTGCGCCCGCTGCGGCTCCCACCTTGGGCATGTCTTCCCGGACGGGCCGCGGCCCACTGGCGAGCGCTACTGCATCAATTCGGTGTCTCTGACCTTCGCGCCCGAGGAGTAGTGCAGCGCTGCGCAAGTCGCGAGGCCGGCCCCGGGTACGCCGACTTCAGTCGGCAACCCGGGGCGGGCGGACTGCAGTCCGCCGACAGCAAGTGCTCTCCCGCCGCAGGTTCTCGGCAGCGTTGCGCTGCGCCACCGCGCGCATCTTCGGCGCAGGTCCCGAGCGGGCACCCGTGGATGAGCCGCCGGCGCGGCGCCGCAGATGCCTGTCTCAGCGCCGCGGCTCGGTGACGGCATCCACTGGCCAGCCCCAGACGCCGAGCTCCCGGGCACGGGCGATGCGCTCCATGGCGTGATACTCGAAGGGTGCATTGGGCAGCGCCAGGGCCCAGCCGCGCTCGATGAGATAGGCCGCCAGATCGATGCCCGGGTCGAAGCTGGTGCGCCCCTGCCAGCAGGTGGCCGCGAGGCTGCCGTCGGCGTTGCGGGCCCGCTCCACGCAGCGGATGAAGCCCTGCACGATGAAATCCAGCGCCAGCACGCCGCGCTCGCCGCAGCGCACCGGCGAGATCCAGCGCCGGCACTGCCGGTTGGTCTCCGGCAGGTAGATGCCGAACAGGTGCACCACCCGGTTGCCGATGAGCAGGCTGCCGTCGTCGCGGACGATGGCATGGCCTTCGAAGTCGAAGTCGGCAGAGTCCGCCGTGAGCGGCAGCAGCAGCGCCAGCAGGAGCGGCGCCCAGTTGGGCGTGGGGCGGGATCGGGCTGCGGGCAGGTGCATCTGCATCGTGCTGAACCGGTGGGCAGAGATCTTTGCGCCATACCAGCACGGGGCGTCGCTCAAGCCAAGGTCCGCGCTGCCGATCGGCTGGGCGGGGCGGTTGAAGGACTGCGCCGCAACTGCCGGCGGGGGGCAATCGGGAGCTGTTAAACTGTCGTCCCCGCCGCGGGTCCAACCCTGCAGCCCTGCCCGTGCGAGTCGCGGGTGCCAGATCACAATGCCCCCAGCCTTCCGGAGTCCCGCATGCCTGACGCGAGCCCGCTCGAAGCCCCATCCCGTTATTCGCCCGAAACCCATCAGCGCGGCCGCGACAAGGTCGCGCGCATTCCGGTGAAGATCGAGCCCACCGGGGAGGTGCCGCGCAAGCCGCGCTGGATCCGCGCCAAGGCGCCCACCGGGCCTGGGGTGAGCCGCATCAAGCGGCTGCTGCGGGAGACCGGCCTCGCCACCGTGTGCGAGGAGGCGCAGTGCCCGAACCTGGGCGAGTGCTTCGGCCATGGCACGGCCACCTTCATGATCCTGGGCGACATCTGCACCCGGCGTTGCCCGTTCTGCGATGTGGCCCACGGCCGGCCGCAGCCGCTGGATGCGGCGGAGCCGGAGAACCTCGCCGCCTCCATCGCCCGCATGGGGCTGCGCTACGTGGTCATCACCTCCGTGGACCGGGACGACCTGCGCGATGGCGGCGCCGGGCACTTCGCCGCCTGCCTGCGCGCGGTGCGGGCGCGCTGCCCCGACATCCGCCTGGAGGTGCTGGTGCCGGACTTCCGCGGTCGCGAGGCCCGGGCGCTCGACGCCTTCACCGACGCCGCGGTGCCGGATGTGTTCAATCACAATCTGGAGACGGTGCCGCGCCTGTACCGCGAGGCGCGCCCGGGGGCGGACTACCAGGGCTCCCTGGATCTGCTCGCCGCGTTCAAGGCACGTCACCCCGGTGTCCCCACCAAGTCCGGGCTCATGCTCGGCCTGGGCGAGGCGTGGGACGAGGTGCTTGCCGTGATGCGCGACCTGCGCGCCCATGGCTGCGACATGCTCACCCTCGGGCAGTACCTTCAGCCGAGTCGGGACCACCTGCCGGTGAAGCGCTTCTGGACCCCGGAGGAGTTCGACGCCCTGGGTGCCGATGCGCAGGCCATGGGCTTCTCCGCGGTGGCGAGCGGTCCCATGGTGCGATCCTCCTACCACGCCGATCAGCAGGCGCAGGCGCTGGCGGCGCAGGGCTGAGGCCGCGCCGGGGCGTGGTCGGCGGCACCCGCGGGTAGGGCTCCCATGGCCTGGCTCTGGCTGCTGCTCGCCTTTGCGCTGTTCATGGCGCTGCTGCGCAGCGTCTATGCCGTGAACCGGTCTGCGCTGCGGCGCTTCGGCTATGCACCCTTCTCGCTGCCGAATACGGCGCTGATGCTTGTGGTGAATCTGTTGCTGCTGTCGGCGCTCGCGCCGGCGGAAGTCACGGCGGATGCCGCCGCGGCGGGCGTGGGGCAGGCGGTGAAGCTCGGCGCAGCCGGTTTGCTGGCGGCGGGGCTGCTGGTGATCGTCGCGCGCCGCACCAGCCTTGGGTACGCCCTCTACGCGGTGGCGCTCCTGAGTGTCGGCGCCATTGCCGTCTTTCCGAGCCTGGTGTTCATGCGCTTCGCCGGTGCCGCGCAGGATGCGCACGGCGAGCAGGCTGAGGACCCGCCGGACCGCGATGCCTAGAGCGGGTCCTGGGGCTGGCGTGCGTCCCGAGCAGCGCGGCTCGTGCGGCTGCTTGCGGCCACCGCCGGGCGGGATCACGCTGCGCTGACCCGACCGATGCCGGTTTCTTGCCCAGTCTCCTGCGCTTGTCCCCCATGGACGCCTACGCGGTCCTGAAGCAGCTGCTGCTGCCCCCTGGCCTGCTGCTGGTCCTGCTGGCCGTCGCCTTCGTGCTGGTGCGCGGTACCCTGGGGCGCTTGGTGCTGTTCCTCGCCTGGAGCCTGCTCCTGATCATGAGCCTGCCCGCACTTGCGGGGCCGCTCATCCGGCTCGTGGAGGCCTATCCGGCGTTGCCGCCTGCGGCCGTCGATGAGACGGGCGCCGGGGCCATCGTGGTGCTGGGGGCAGCAGTGTACGCGGATGCGCCGGAGTACGGTGGCCACACGGTGGGCGTCAACAGCATGAAGCGCAGCCGCTATGCCGCCTGGCTGCACCGGCGCACGGGCCTGCCCATCTACATCAGCGGCGGTGCCGGCGCGCGGGCGCCGGGCCCTGCGATGCGGCGGTTTCTGGAGGAAGAGCTGGGTGTCCCCGTGGCCGTGCTCGAAGAGCGCAGCCGCAGCACCTGGGAGAACGCCATGCTGACGGCGCCCTTGCTCCGGCAGGCGGGTGTCCGCCGCGTGCTGCTGGTGACGGATGCCTGGCACATGCCGCGGGCGATGGCCGCCTTCGAGCGCGCCGGCATCGAGGTGGTGCCGGCGCCCACCTACTTCGTCTCCGGCTCCCGGCGGCTCGATGCGGGGGACGGCGGGCGCGACGACCGCTGGCGGGAGTGGCTGCCCCAGGCGGCCGCCTTCCATGCGAGCTACTACGCCATGCACGAGCTGGTGGGTGGCGTGTACTACCAGCTGCGCGCGCAGCTGCGGGGCTGGACGAGCCGGGCCGAGATAGACATTGAGACAGGTCAAGAAAGCTGAGCTTGGTGCGTCCTCCGCTGTTAGCCATTGGCAACGGTTATGCACAGACGTCGCCATGCTTGTCGGGCCTTAGGCGTTTCCAGTAGGAAGTTTCCATTCATTCTGCGAAAAGCACTATAACTTATTGTTTTTTGAATGCATCACAGGTGTGTCCAGAAATTGGTCAGACTGACGCCGACATCGTTGACTCAGGCACTTAAGCCCTTTGCACAAGCTTCTTCCACAGAGTTATCCACAGATGCTGTGCAAGACTTGTGTTCTACAAAGTGCGGCGACTGCTTGGGGAAACTGCCTAGAGAGTCTCTTAGAAGTTTTGGCTAAATCGGTGGAATAGTACGGAGCCGCCCTGTCAAGCGGTCGGTCACCGATTTTGCATACCGCATTGTGAGCGTCGACGGCCGGGAGACACGCCAACTGGGCAGCGCATGCGGCTATGAAGACTGCTTGAAGCCTGTTTTTGCAAGTGTTGTTCGTCGTGCCGCGGCCACCGACCCGGGACGCGTCGCCGCCGGGGCGGATTCCGCGATGCGCAAAGCGGGCGTCGGGACGGCCGTCGGGTGATGTCTCGGGCGGGTAACGGAGCGTGTGTGGCAAGCTCGGGGGTGGACTCCGCAGGGGGCTGGAGTGCTGTTTCGCGGCGCGCGCAGATCTGCCCATCCCGGTTAAGCTTGCATGTCGCCGCAGGCGCGTACCACCACTGAGGAGGGGCCCCATGAACAATCCCGATGACCAGTCCAAGCCCAAGCCCAAACCGAAGAAGGCCGTCGCCCTATCCGGGGTTGCCGCCGGCAACACCGCCGTCTGCACCGTCGGGCGCACCGGCAACGACCTGCACTATCGCGGCTACGACATTCTCGACTTCGCCGACCGTGCGGAGTTTGAGGAAGTCGCCTTCCTGCTGATCCACGAGCGTCTGCCGAGCCGCGCCGAGCTGGCGGCCTACAAGCGCAAGCTGCGCAGCCTGCGTGGCCTGCCGGCGGCGCTCAGGACCAGTCTGGAGCAGCTGCCGCCGTCGGCGCAGCCGATGGACGTGCTGCGCACCGGCTGCTCGGTGCTCGGCTGCCTGGAGCCGGAAACCCCGGACATGCCGATGGCCGCCGCCCGCGACATCGGCGATCGGCTGCTGGCGAGCTTCGGCTCGATGCTGCTCTACTGGTATCACTTCGCCCACAACGGCCGGCGCATCGACGTGGAGACCGAAGACGACTCCATCGGTGGCCACTTCCTGCACCTGTTGCATGGTACGCCGCCCAGCGCCGAGTGGGTTCGTGCCATGCACACGTCGCTGATCCTCTACGCCGAGCACGAATTCAACGCGTCCACCTTCACGTCACGGGTGGTCGCCGGCACCGACTCCGACCTCTACAGCAGCATCACCGCCGCCATCGGCGCGCTGCGCGGCCCCAAGCACGGCGGCGCGAACGAGGTGGCCTGCGAGATCCAGAATCGCTATGCCAATGCCCGCGAGGCGGAAGCCGACATCACCGAGCGGGTGGGACGTAAGGAGATCGTCATCGGCTTCGGCCATCCGGTCTACACGGTCTCGGATCCGCGTAACGAAGTGATCAAGGCGGTGGCGCATCGACTGTCGGATGCCAACGGCGACATGCGGATGTTCGAGGTCGCGGCGCGGCTGGAGCGGGTCATGTGGGACCTGAAAAAGATGTTCCCGAACCTGGACTGGTTCTCGGCGGTGTCCTATGCGCAGATGGGCATACCGACGGCGCTGTTTACGCCGATCTTCGTCATCGCCCGCACCACGGGCTGGGTGGCGCACGTGTTGGAGCAACGCCGGGATCACAAGATCATCCGGCCGAGCGCCAACTACATCGGTCCGAAGCCGCGGGCCTGGCCGCCCATCGACGAGCGCTGACGAGCGCGGACGCCCTGCGGGGCGGCGCCTGCCCGCCCCGGACATCCAAGGCCGTTGCGGCTCGTCGCGCGAGAACCCGAGGAACGATGAACACCCAATACCGCAAGCCCCTGCCGAGCACCGAGCTCGACTATTTCGACGCCCGTGAGGCTGTCGATGCCATCCAGCCCGGTGCCTACGCCGGGCTGCCCTACACCGCCCGCGTGCTCGCCGAGCAGCTGGTGCGCCGCTGCGACCCGGCGCTGCTGACCGACGCGCTGAAGCAGATCATCGGGGGCAAGCGCGAGCTGGATTTCCCCTGGTATCCGGCGCGGGTGGTCTGCCATGACATCCTGGGCCAGACGGCGCTGGTGGATTTGGCCGGCCTGCGCGATGCCATCGCGGAGCAGGGCGGCGATCCCGGTAAGGTCAACCCCGTGGTGCCGACCCAGCTCATCGTGGACCACTCCCTGGCCGTGGAGGCGCCGGGCTTCGATGCGGATGCGTTCGAGAAGAACCGCGCCATCGAGGACCGGCGCAACGCGGACCGCTTCCACTTCATCGACTGGTGCAGGACCGCCTTCGACAACCTGGACGTGATCCCGGCCGGCAACGGCATCATGCACCAGATCAATTTGGAGAAGATGTCGCCGGTGATCCAGGTGCAGCCGGATCGGAGCAGGCGTGCTGTTGCCTTTCCCGACACCTGCGTCGGCACCGACTCCCACACCCCGCACGTGGACTGCCTCGGCGTCATCGCCATCGGTGTCGGTGGGCTGGAGGCGGAGACCGTGATGCTCGGCCGGCCCACCATGATGCGCCTGCCGGAGATCGTCGGCGTCAAGCTGACCGGTCAGCGCCAGCCCGGCATCACGGCGACGGACATCGTGCTGGCGCTCACCGAGTTTCTGCGCGACGCCAAGGTCGTCTCCGCCTGGCTCGAGTTCTTCGGCGACGGCGCCCGCTCGCTCACCATCGGGGACAGGGCGACCATCGCCAACATGACGCCGGAGTACGGCGCCTCCGCCGGCCTGTTCCACATCGACGAGCAGACCCTCGCCTATCTCAGGCTCACCGGCCGCGAGCCGGCGCAGGTGGCGCTGGTGGAGCAGTACGCGAAGACCGCCGGGCTCTGGGCCGATGACCTGTCCGGCGCCAAGTACGAGCGGATGCTGGAATTCGATCTCAGCAGCGTCGGCCGCACCATGGCGGGCCCGTCCAACCCACACCGGCGGCTGCCGACGAGCGCGCTCGCCGAGCGCGGCATCGCGGTGGATCTGAGCCAGGCCAAGGCCGAGGAGGCGGCGGGCAGGCTGCCGGACGGCGCCGTGATCATCGCGGCCATCACCTCCTGCACCAACACCTCCAATCCGCGCAACGTCGTCGCGGCGGGGCTGCTGGCGCGCAAGGCCAATGCGCTGGGGCTGACCCGCAAGCCCTGGGTCAAGACCTCCTTTGCACCGGGGTCCAAGGTCGCGAAGCTGTACCTGGAAGCCGCCGGCCTGCTGCCGGAGCTCGAAGCGCTCGGCTTCGGCATCGTCGGCTTCGCCTGCACCACCTGCAACGGCATGTCCGGCGCGCTGGACCCGGCCATCCAGCAGGAGATCATCGACCGCGATCTCTACGCCACCGCCGTGTTGTCGGGCAACCGCAACTTCGACGGCCGCATCCACCCGTATGCGAAGCAGGCGTTCCTGGCCTCGCCGCCGCTGGTGGTGGCCTATGCCATCGCCGGCTCCGTTCGCTTCGACATCGAGCAGGATGCGCTCGGCACCGATGCCGCGGGCCGCCCGGTCCGGCTGGCGGACATCTGGCCGTCGGACGACGAGATCGATGCCATCGTCGAGACCTACGTCAAGCCGGAGCAGTTCCAGCAGGTCTACACACCGATGTTCACGGTCAGCGCCCGGGAACAGGCCGAGAGCCCGCTTTACGCCTGGCGCGAGATGAGCACCTACATCCGTCGTCCGCCCTACTGGGAAGGTGCCCTGGCCCGGGAGCCCGCGCTCAGGGGCATGCGCCCGCTGGCGGTGCTCGGCGACAACATCACGACGGATCATCTGTCCCCGTCGAACGCGATCCTGCCCACCAGCGCCGCCGGTGAGTACCTGGCGCGGATGGGCTTGGCCGAAGCGGACTTCAACTCCTACGCCACCCACCGCGGCGACCACCTGACGGCGCAGCGCGCGACCTTGGCCAATCCCAAGCTGTTCAACGAGATGGTGCGGGACGACAGCGGTGGGGTGATCCAGGGCTCGCTGGCCCGCCTGGAGCCGGACGGCGAGCAGGTGCGCATGTGGGAGGCCATCGAGACCTACATGGACCGCGGCCAGCCGCTCTGCATCATCGCCGGCAAGGACTACGGCCAGGGCTCCTCCCGCGACTGGGCCGCCAAGGGCGTGCGCCTGGCCGGCGTCGAGGCCATCCTCGCCGAGGGCTTCGAGCGCATCCACCGCACCAACCTGGTCGGCATGGGCGTGCTGCCGCTGCAGTTCAAAGACGGCGAGAGCCGGCACACCTACGCCATCGACGGCAGCGAGACCTTCGACGTGCTCGGCACGCCGGCGCCGCAGGCCGCGCTCACCGTGGTCATGCACCGCGCGAGCGGCGAGCGGGTGGAGATCCCGGTCACCTGCCGGCTGGACACCGCGGAGGAGGTGCGGGTCTACGCCGCGGGCGGTGTGCTGCAGGGCTTCGCGCAGGATTTCCTGGCGGCGGTAGCCTGACCCCCGACGCAGATGCCCACCAAGGCAGAGCTGGCGGCCTTTCTGGCCGCCGAGTTTCCGCAGACCAAGGTCATGGTGGAGGCCGTCGGTGACGGCGGCGCCAGGGTCCGCCATGCCATCGGCTTCGATGAGCTCAGGCCCGGCGGCAGCGTGTCCGGCCCCGTGTTGATGGCCGTGGCCGATGTGGGGCTCTACGTGGCCCTGTGCGGGGAACTGGGACTCACCACGGACGTGGCCACCACCAATCTCACGACCAACTTCCTGCGCATGCCGGCCGGCGATCGCGACATCATCGGCGAGTGCCGGCTGCTCAAGGTCGGCCGCACGCTGATCGTGGGCGAGGTTTCCCTGTTCTCCGAGGGCGACGACCGGCCCGTTGCGCACGTGGTCGGGACTTACGCGCGGCTTCCCCCGCAGAAGCCATCCCGAGGCGCGTAGGCCGGGTTGAGGCCACGCAACCCTGCGGGTGCGTCAATCCCAGGTGTATGGCGTGATTGACGATGCCCTTCCGTCAAGAGGATTCACCGCATGCCCCACCCACCCCAAATCAAGATCCCCGCCACTTACATGCGCGGCGGCACCAGCAAGGGCGTCTTCTTCAAGCTGACGGATCTTCCCGAGGCCGCACGGGTGCCCGGCGAGGCCCGCGACCGGCTGCTGCTGCGCGTGATTGGCAGCCCGGACCCCTATGGCAAGCACACCGACGGCATGGGCGGCGCCACCTCGAGCACCTCCAAGACCGTGATCCTGTCGAAGAGCGAGCGGCCGGGGCACGACGTGGACTATCTGTTCGGCCAGGTGTCCATCGATCAGCCCTTCGTCGACTGGTCCGGCAACTGCGGCAACCTGAGTGCGGCCGTCGGCGCCTTTGCCGTTGCGAACGGCCTGGTGGACCCGGCCCGCATCCCCGACAACGGCGTCTGCGCTGTGCGCGTCTGGCAGCAGAACATCGCCAAGACCATCGTCAATCATGTGCCGATCAGCCACGGTCAGGTACAGGAGACCGGCGATTTCGAGCTCGACGGCGTGACCTTTCCCGCCGCCGAGGTCCCTGTGGAGTTCGTGAGCCCCATCGACGAAGGAGAAGCGGTCTTCCCCACCGGCAACCTGACGGATGAGCTGGAGGTTCCGGGCGTCGGCACCTTCGAGGTCACGATGATCAACGCCGGCATCCCGACAGTGTTTCTGCGCGCCGAAGACCTGGGCTACGACGGCACTGAGCTGCAGCCGGCCATCAACGACCACCCGGCGGCGCTGGCACGCTTCGAGACCATTCGTGCCCATGCCGCGGTGCGCATGGGCCTGATTGCGGACGCATCCGAGGCCGCCGCCCGCCAGCACACCCCGAAGGTCGCCATCTGCGCGGCATCGAAGGGCTACACCGCCTCCAGCGGCAGGACGGTCGACGCAGCCGACATCGACCTCAACGTCCGTGCTCTGTCCATGGGCAAGCTGCACCACGCCATGATGGGCACCGCCGCCGTGGCCATCGCCAGTGCCGCGGCCATTCCCGGCACAGTGGTGAATCTGTGTGCCGGCGGCGGTACACGCGACAGCGTCACCTTCGGCCACCCCTCCGGCACGCTCAAGGTCGGCGCCACCGCCAGCGAGCAGGACGGCGCATGGCGCATCGGGAAGGTGGTCATGAGCCGCAGCGCGCGGGTGCTGATGGAGGGCTGGGTGAGGGTGCCGGCGGGCACTGTGTGATCTGGACTTTGGCTTCGGCGTCGCGCTGGCCGCGTTCGGGCACTACCGCGACGGTGGGTTCTTGACTCCGTACGCATCCATGTAGGCCGCGAGCACGGGCTCCACGT
>NZ_CAJXYK010000065.1 GCF_913063425.1 uncultured Thiohalocapsa sp. | reverse complement strand
CCCATCATGGGCTACGGCGTCGGCAACGTGAATCTGCTGCGGCTGTGGAAGTCGGAGGCGCCGGAGTCCTTCGACTTCCAGGCCTTCAACGTCGGCGACTACTACGGCGCGGTGCACGCCAAGATGGAGGCGGAGACCATCTCCAAGGTGCTCTACCCCAACGACGAGCCGGAGGCCGGCAAGGAGCTGCGCCTGAAGCAGCAGTATTTCTTCGTCTCCTGCTCGCTGCAGGACATGATCCGGCTCCAGCTCGGCATCGCCGGCAGCCTGGACGCCCTGCACGAGAAGTTCGCCGTCCAGCTGAACGACACCCACCCGTCACTCGCCGTCGCCGAGCTCATGCGGCTTTTGATGGACGAGCATCTGATGGCCTGGGAGCAGGCCTGGGAGATCACCCGCAACACCTGCCATTTCACCAATCACACCCTGCTGCCGGAGGCGCTGGAGACCTGGTCGGTGGCGTTGTTCGAACGGCTGCTGCCGCGGCACCTGGAGATCATCTACGAGATCAACCGGCGCTTTCTGGACCAGGTGCGGGTGGCCTTCTTCGGCGACGAGCCGCGCGTGGCACGCATGTCCATCATCGACGAGGGGGGCGGGCGGCGCGTGCGCATGGCCCACCTCGCCGCCGTCGGCAGCAGGGCCATCAATGGTGTCGCCGCCCTGCACACGGAGCTCCTCAAGTCTACGGTGATGCGGGACTTCCACGAGCTGTGGCCGGACAAGTTCCACAACGTCACCAACGGCGTCACACCGCGGCGGTTCATGGTGGTGAGCAACCCCCGGCTCGCCCGGCTCATCACCGAGACCTGCGGCGACGACCGCTGGGTGCGCGATCTGTCCTGTCTGAGCGCGCTGGAGGCGCAGGCAGAGGACCACGCCGTGCAGGCGCAGTGGCGCGAGGTCAAGACCGCTGCCAAGCGCGACCTCGCCGACTGGCTCGGCAAGCGCACCGGCTTCACGCCGGACCCGGAGACCCTGTTCGACGTCCAGGCCAAGCGCATCCACGAGTACAAGCGCCAGCACCTGAACCTGCTGCACATCGTCTGGCTCTACGAGCAGATCAAGCAGAACCCGAGCGCGGAGCTCACGCCGCGCACCTTCATCTTCGGCGGCAAGGCCGCGCCCGGCTATTTCATGGCCAAGCTCATCATCAAGCTGGTGAACGCCATCGCAGAGGTGGTCAACAACGACCCGCAGGTGAACGGCTGGCTGCGGGTCGTCTTCATGCCGGACTTCAACGTCAAGAACGGCCAGCGGCTGTACCCGGCGGCGGACCTGTCGGAGCAGATCTCCATGGCCGGCAAGGAGGCGTCGGGCACCGGCAACATGAAGTTCTCCATGAACGGTGCGCTCACCATCGGCACCCTGGACGGCGCCAATGTCGAGATCCGCGACGCCGTGGGCCACGACAACTTCTTCCTGTTCGGCATGACCGCACCGGAGGTGCAGCAGCGTCAGGCAGAAGGCTACCGCCCCTGGGAGGTCTACCACGGCAACGAGCAGCTCAAGTCCGCGGTGGACCTCATCGCCTCCGGCCTCTTCAGCCACGGCGACACGGAGCTGTTCCGGCCCCTGACGGACAACCTGATCCATGCGGACCCCTTCATGGTGCTGGCGGACTTCCAGGCCTATGTGGACTGCCAGCGCCAGGTGGATGTGGCCTTTCGCGCCCCACACCACTGGAACCGCATGTCCATCCTCAACACCGCGCGCATGGGAAGATTCTCCTCGGACCGCTCGATCCAGGACTATGCGGAGCGGATCTGGGGGGTGCAGCCGATGCCGATCGAGGCTTGAAGAGGTACGGAGCACGGGCAGTCGTGGCCGAGAATGCCCTGTCCCGGCGGGCGCCCCGGCAATGAGCAAGTACGTGGCGCGGAGTACCATGTACGGGGTTGCGCACACGGAAGGACAAGCTCTGCACACAAGCCCAGCAGGGACAAGTGCTCAACCCGTCGTCGGAGCTCCCCACCCGGACAGCAAAGGTACCCACTGATGCGACGCATGCTTCCGCTCACCCTCATACTCACCGCCATCGCCATCCTCCCCGCCTGCACCCAGGAAACCCAAAACAAGCTCGGCCGCTCGATCCAAAACTGGACCGGCGCCAACGGCGTGCTGGAAATCTACGCCGGCGACAAGCTGGTGCGGCGCTTCATCGAGATCGACAAGCTCACCACCGCCAGCGCCACCCAGGGCGGCGGCGACCGTCCGTACCGCTTCGGCTACGGCGTGCTCGACAAGAACCTGAACGGCAGCAGGGACAACGACGAGCGCAAGGTCTACTTCGAGATCAGCGACTACGCCACCAACTATGTCTTCTACGGCGACCCGGGCAGCTGACGCCTGACGCGCCCAGCCGGCAAGGCCCACCTCGGTTTCATCCAAACTTCTTCACAGCGAAACGGGCTTGACACACGCTCTTGGTATGGTTCCACACCAATTGGTAAGCGAACGCTTGGGGTCCAACCATGACCGCGATTCGAGAGCACCATGTCAGCAGCCTCGCGCACCGCATCGGCCTGCGGCTGGTGAAGCCCGAGGCCGAGGCCGACACAAGGCTGTTTCGGCTCGTCGAGCCCCTGAGCATGCAGCCCATTTATCCCGCCGGCGAAACCGGCGGCGTGGAGCTGGATGAGCTGGAAGACTGGCTGCAATTCCCATGGGAATGAGCACAGACGGCGCAGCCCCTGGGTCTGATGAGCTGCTGATCGAGCAGGCGAGCCGGGTCCTGACGGGCGCCTTCGCCCAGCACCAGTTGCAGCGCATGCTGGACCTGCTGAAGCAGGTCCAGGACGACGGCCCGCTGAGGGACGACGACAGCGCCTTCCTGGAGGAGATGCTCGCCGCCCTGGCCCGGACCCATGGACTGCGCGCGCACCACGCCGACGTCGAGACCCTGCACCGCTGCGCGCTTGGTCTCTACGACGACATCATGACCGCGGCACAAGCCAGCGTGCGTCCGCGGGCCGCGGCCTGCCGCTGAGCCCTGCGATTGCGTCAGCCGGGCGGGCAGGGAGGGCTGCTTTCAGCTGCGCATCATGGGCCGTCGTTCAGAAACCTCGCCAGCGCCTCGTAAGCCTCATTGCAGGCTTCGGGCACCAGGTCAGCGAGGTTCAGGAAGGCGTGCACCATGCCCGGCATCTGCCGGTACTCGGCCTTGAGGCCCACCGCGCGCAGGCGCCCGACATAGGCGTGGCCTTCGTCCCGCAGCGGGTCGAATTCGGCGGTCACCACCAGCGTGCGCGGAAACTGCTCGGTGAGGTCCATGAACAGCGGCGAGACCGCGCGGCGGTTCTCCTGTCCCTGAAGATAGCTGTCGAACAGCCAGAGGATGCGCTCGCGCTCCAGCAACCAGCCTTCGCCGTTCTCGATCACCGAGGGCTGCGACAGGCTGTAGTCCAGACTCGGGTAGATCAGCACCTGGGCTGCGATGCTGACAGCCGGCTCGTACTGGGCCAGGTGTGACAGCGTGGCGCAGAGCGCGCCGCCGCCGCTGTCGCCGATGAGCGCGAGCCGCTGCTCGAAGCGCAGCCCTTGAGCCGCGAGGCAACGGAAGACGCCCTTCGCGCAAGCCATGCTGTCCTTGACGGCCGCTGGATACGGGCATTCCGGGGCCAAACGATACTCCACGGCGACAATGATCCATCCCGTCTCCACCGCCAGCCGGCGCGCGATCGGGTCGTACACCGCAACACTGCCGGCGACATGCCCGCCGCCGTGCAGGAAGAGCGCGACCGGGCGCGTCTGCTCGGGCGCCGGATGGTAGATGCGCACCGGCACCGCATAGTCGGGCCCCGGAACGACGTCATCGCGCACCAGCGCCACCTCCGGCCGCTCCGTGACATGGGTGCGGATCAGCGCATCGAAGGTCTCCCGCGCATTGATCACCGTGCGGCGATACTCCTTGGCATGCAGCACCGCCTTGGCCGCGCGCGTCCTGTGGAGCCACTCGCGCAGCGGTGTCGGAATGGCGGCGTCGCGCTGATCGTGCATCCGCTCAGGCAATCCGCAGCAGGTTGCCGGAGCCGTCCGACAGAATCGCCACCGGCTCCTGCCCGAGCGTGAGCGCCAGGCGGTTCATCATGTCGATGGTCTCGCGGCTCATCTCCTCACGGGGTCCGGCGATCTGCTCACACAGCTCCAGGGCACGCTTGCGCTCCTCGTCGGTGCGCAGCAGCTTGGGCAACGCGGCCATGGCGGCCTCCGGCTCGTAGCCGACGATGAGCGACTCCTTGTGGATCATACGCGTGCGGTGCTTGGGCTTCATGCCGGCGAAGGGCTCGGTGGCCAGCAGCATCTGGTTGGAGCGCTCCAGCCGCGAGCGGCGGACCTCCTTACGGGAGTTGGCGAGGAAGATCAGCATGCGGATGACGCCGTCGGCGAAGTCGCCGAGATCGATGCGGTCCAGGGCGTCCTGCACCTCGGTGAGGGTGCGCAGGTCCTCGCGCGGCTCGGACTTGGCGACGGTGCGGCTCAGGCGCTCGCCGAGGGCCTGCACCGGCGGGGCGCCCCAGAGCAGGTGGAAGTGCCATTCGATCATGGCGTTCTGCACATCGCGCACGCCGTCCCACCACTGGGTGATCAGCTTGGCGTTGAAGCGCTCCAGCTGGCGGAAGGGGTTGTCCTCCGGCGCCGCCTGACGTTGTGCGCGCACCTGCTCCGCGAGGGCCTTCACCGGCTGCATGGCCGGGTTGCGGTCGCTCTGGAGCCAGCGCTGCAGGCGCATGGGGCTGGTGTGGGCCATGACCTCGGCCGCCGCCTGGCTGGTCATCGCCTTCATGAAGGGCCGGATGGCCAGGTCATAGACCTCGGTGCCGAGCTCCGAGAAGCGCGCCACGGTGGCAAAGGGCCGGTCTGAATCATCGCCGCCGCACTCCGTCATCATGTGCTCGATGCTGCGCTCGGCAAAGGCGACCTTGAAGGTCTTGTCCACGCCTTCGCCCTGCTCCTCGGTGATGACCATCTCGTACAGGCCGGGTGCCAGCGCCTCGATGGCCTTGAGCGTAGAGACGATCTCGCCGTGCTCCTTCTTGGCCACCGACGAGGACACGAAGATGCCCAGGTGGCCGACGCTCGGATGCAGGGTGTAGAGGATGCGCTGGCCGCGGGCCTTGATCTCGGCGACGTCGGTGTAATGGTCGGCGACCCAGCCCAGCGCCTGCTGCGGCGGCGTGATGTTGTCCCCATGGGAGGCGAAGATGATGATGGGCGAGTTCACCTCGCGCAGGTCCACGTGGGTGCGCTCGTTCAAGTGGGCCTTGCCGCGACCCAGGCGATTGCCGACGAAGAGGTTCTCGACGATCCACGCGATCTCGTCGGTGGTCATGTAGTAGAAGCTGCCCCACCAGCGCTCGAAGCCGACGAAGCGCGGCACCTCGGTGTCGACCTTGTCCCAGAGGCTATAGTACTTCTCCCACCAGGTGTTGCTGGGCGACAGCCGCTCGAAGTTGAACACCAGGTTGGCGCCGTCGAACATGCCGTTGCCGAGGTCGCCCAGCATGTGCACCGTGCTGGCGCCGCCCACCAGGCCGCCCAGGTAGCGCATGGGGTTCTTGCCCTTCTGCCCGGCCCAGTAGGACAGCGGCGCGCCATTGGCCACCACCGGACCTGTGATGTCCGGGTTGGTGGCGGCGAGCAGCATGGAGGCCCAGCCACCCTGGCAGTTGCCGATGATCACGGGCTTGGGCGCGTCCGGGTGGCGCCGGCGCACCTCGCGCACGAAGTCGGCCTCGGCGGCGGTGACGTCCGCGAGCGTCTGGCCCGGCATGGGCAGGCGGGTGAAGGTGACGAAGTAGGTGGGATGGCCGCCGTGGATGGCCGCGCCCACCTCGCTTGCGTGCTTGAAGCCGCCGATGCCGGAGCCGTGGCCGGCGCGCGGGTCGATGATGATGTAGGGGCGGCCGTCCTCGCGCACGCTCACGCCCTCCGGCGGGATGATGCGCACCAGGGAGTAATTCACCGGCCGCGCCAGCTTGGTGCCGTCCACCACCATCTCGTGGTCCCAGCTGAGCACGGTCTTGTGGCTGCCTTCCTCGTGCTCGACGAAATAATTGCCGCGCTCGCGCATGGCGTCGGCATAGAGCACCGAGCGCTGGGCGCCGTCCACGACGTACTGCCACCAGTGCTGGGCCAGCATCGGCGTGGCCAGCGCGCTCATCACCTGCTGCCAGGTCTCCAGGTTGTGCTGGGCGTTGGCCTGCGCCGTCTCCATGGCCTGCTTGCCGTGGGCCTGGGCAATGTAGCCGAGGTCACGGCCGTACTGCACATGCGCGTCATCGTGGCCGTCGAGGGTCTTGGACCACTGCTCGAAGGGCTGGGTCCATTGGGTCAGCGCGTTGCGCGCCTGGTCCTGCGGGAAGAGCTTGGTCAGGTCGATCATGGCGTTCTGCCTCGGTGAATGCTGTGTCTATCGGTGCTGGCCCATTGCGCTGACCAAAGAATGTCAAGGCTGTACGCGGCTACCCTGTGCCCGGTGCATCCCGGGGTGGGCAGAGGCCGGCAGGCCCTGCCCACCAGGTGGTCAATCGCCGCGCACGACCCGGAGCGTGTGCCGCGCCATCATCCGCTCTTCGTCGGTGGGCATGACCCAGACCTCCGGGCGCTGCCCCTCGGGGCTGATGCGCTTGCCGTGGCCAACCTGCCCGCCGGCGTTGGCGTCGGCGTCAATCTCGATCCCGAGCCAGGCGGCATCGGTGCAGACGCGCGCGCGGATGTCGGCATCGTTCTCACCGACGCCGGCGGTGAACACGAGCGCGTCCAGGCCGCCGATGGAGGACGTGAGCGCGCCCAGGGTCTGGCCGATGCGGTAGACGAAATAGTCGATGGCCTCGGCGGCGCCGGGGTCGTCGCTCTGGTGCAGCGCGCGCAGGTCGTTGCTCACACCGGAGAGTCCCAGCAGGCCGGACTGCTTGTAGAGGAGCTGCTCCAGCGCCTCGACGCCGAGGCCGTCCTCGCGCATCAGAAACAGCAGCACACCCGGGTCCAGCAGACCGGGGCGGGTGCCCATGGGCACGCCGTCCAGAGCCGAGAAGCCCATGGTGGTGTCGATGCTCTGCCCGTCGCGGATGGCGGTCATGCTGCAGCCGCTGCCCAGATGCGCGACGATGACGCGCCCGGCGGCCACGCCCGGGGCCAGCTCGCGGAGCTTCTCGACGATGTACTCGTAAGAGAGCCCGTGGAAGCCGTAGCGCTTCACGCCGCGCTCCAGCAGCGCCCGCGGCAGCCCCAGCTGCTCGGTCACCTTCGGGCGTCCGCGGTGGAAGCCGGTGTCGAAGCAGGCCACCTGCGGCAGGTCCGGGTGGTCCTTGGCGACTGCGCGGATGGCGGCGAGGTTGTTCGGCTGGTGCAGCGGCACCAGCGGAATCAGGCCTGTCAGCACCTTGAGGATGTCCGGCGTGATCCGCACCGGCCGCGAGTAGTCCTCGCCGCCGTGGGCGACCCGGTGGCCGATGGCCATGATGCGCCCACCGTCGGCAAAGTCGTCCAGCCAGCTCCAGATCTGCTGGAAGGCGCGGGCGTGGCCTTCGCCTTCCGCGATGGCCTCCCACCAGCTCTCGGACAGCACCTGGCCGTCGACGGTCTTGGCGATGAAGTGCGGCCGGGTGCCGATGCCCTCCACCTGGCCCTTGGCGCGCAGCCGCGGGTCGGCGCCATCGGCTGCCACACCGTAGACCGCGAACTTGATGCTGGAGGAGCCCGCGTTCAGGGTCAGGATCAGCTCGCCCTGCTCACCACTCGTTCGGGAGGCGCTCATGACAGCCCCCCTCAGTGTGCCGGCTTGTCGTGCAGGCCCTGGCGCACTGCGTGGGCATGCAGCACCGCGGTGGCCGCCGAGGCGCGGCGGGTGCGCACGCTGTCGGCGCGGGAGGTGAGGATGATCGGCACCCGGGCGCCGAGCACGATGCCGGCGGCCTCGGCGTTGGCCAGGAAGATCAGCTGCTTGGCCAGGATGTTGCCGGCCTCCAGGTCCGGGGCGATGAGCACGTCGGCGACGCCGGCGACCTCGGAGTCGATCTTCTTGATGCGCGCCGCTTCCAGGTTGATGGCGTTGTCCATGGCCAGCGGGCCGTCCAGGATGCCGCCGGTGATCTGACCGCGGTCGGCCATCTTGCACAGCGCGGCGGCGTCCAGCGTGGACTGGATCTTGGGCCGGATGGTCTCCACCGCCGACAGGATGGCCACCTTCGGGCGCTCCACACCCACCGTGCGGGCCAGATCGATGGCGTTCTGGCAGATGTCGCGCTTGGCGTCCAGGTCCGGCGCGATGTTCACGGCGGCATCCGACACCAGCAGCAGCTTCGGGTAGGTGGGCACGTCCATGACGAAGATGTGGCTGATGCGCCGCTCCGTGCGGATGCCCGTGGCCTTGTTCAGCACGGCGCCCAGCACCTCGTCCGTGTGCAGGCTGCCCTTCATCAGGATCTCCGCCGTGCCTGCGCGAATCAGCTCCACGGCGCGGGCGGCGGCGGCGTGGCTGTGCTCGACGTCCAGGATCTCGGTGCCGCTGAGGTCGATGCCGTGCGCCTCGGCGACGGCGCGGATGCGGCCCTCCGGCCCCACCAGGATGGGCGCGATGAAGGTGGCCGCGGCGGCCTCCATGGCCCCCTCCAGCGACACCTGATCCACGGGATGCACCACGGCGGTGGGGATGGGCTCCAGCGCCCGCACCTTGTCGAACAGGGCCGCGAAGCTGTCGTGATGGCGCACCGAAACCTCGGCGACATCCGCCACCTCGATGCGCTGCTTCGCGGTGGGTGCCACAACCACGGCCCGGCCCGTCATCACCGTCTCGCCCGCCTGGTTGACCACCGAGCAGGCCAGCTGCACCAGGCTCTCCGGCAGCTTCTCCACCACCTTGACTTTGGCTGTCAGGGTATCGCCCAGCTGCACCTGGCGATGGAACTCCGCGTCCTGGTTGCGATAGACCGTGCCCGGCCCCGGCAGCACATTGGCGAGCAGACTGGAGATCAGCCCGGTGGCCCAAAGGCTGTGGCCCACCACGCCCTTGGCCCCCTGCGCACGGGCATAGGCCTCGTCCATGTGGATGGGGTTCAGGTCGCCCGAGACCTTACTGAAGAGGGCCAGGTCGTCCCGGGTCAGGATGCGCTGCAGCTCGGCGGTCTGGCCGAGCTTAATCTCGTCGTAGGTACGGTTCTCGAGGATGTCGGCCATGGCACTCGCTCGGCGGTCGCCCCGCCAGCAGGTGGTGGCCAGGGCGCATGTTGCGGTGCACAATAGGCTAGGTGATCGGCATTGCAGACGTGTGAATCCTTGCGGTCCGTTTCGTGACCGGGCGTCTTTGTGACCGGGCGTCAGCCGCCCGGGCCGCTTTCGCGCCGCAGACGTCAGGGCTCGGCGGGGCGGCTGTTGCCGACGCGCACCGCCCTGTCTCGCAAACCCAGCCGTAAAATGAGGCACCGCTTTCGCTCGCGCGGGCGACGCACTAAAATGCGCTGGTCATCAAACGGTCATATTCACGCATGGATCTCGCCGAGGCCATCAAGAAGCTCGTGCCGCTGCAGGTACGCATCCCGAACCCGCGCAAGCCCCTGGATCTGGAAGCCCATTACGCGGCGGAGGTCTTCCTCGCGGAGACACCCCACGGCGTCGCGGTGATCTGGCTGGGACCCTACTGGTGCGACAAGCCGGACACGGCGGTCGCGCACATCGCCTACGCCGAGCCCGTGCGCCAGGGCAGCGCGGAGCGCTGGGTGGATAACGACCCGCGCTTTGGGCCGCACTGCATCCCCTACCAGAAGCCCTTCGTCATCGAGCGGCTGCGCAGCGACTCCGCCGCCTGGAAGGATTACAAGGCCTGGCAGCACCGGCGCGCCGGCAAAGGCCAGAGCTGCTGGCGGCGCGCGGCCTGGGAGCGCGTGGAGCAGGAGCTGGCGGAGCTGGTGCAGCAGCGCCTCACCTGAGCGCTGGACGCGGGCTTCAGCCAGGCCCGGCACACACTGCCTCAGCGCAGCAGATGCGTCTTCTGCGCACCGTCTTTCAGCAGGGCAGCAAACCGCTTCATGAGCTTGCGGCGGGTGAGCAGCATGCGCAGGCTGTGCTTGCGCGTCTCTTTGGTGACGCTGGATGGGTCGAAATACGCCTTGGCGTTGTCCACGCTCAGCACGAAGGGCGGCTTGCCCTCCCGCGCGAGCATCCAGCTCATGATCAGCGCGCCGGTGCGATGATTGCCCTCGATGTAGAGCTGCGGCTCGCTCAGCACATGGATGTAGGCGGCCGCCGCCCGCCGCCAGACCGTCTCGCCGTCCAGCAGCGCCAGGTACTCCGCCAGGGATTCGAAACCGCCATCACGCTTGGCGTAGAAGCGCTCTTCCGTGGCCCTCAGCGCCGCCGCACACTCTTCCCGCAGCATCCGGTCCGTGCCGCAGATGACAAGATAATTGAGCTCCAGCAGCGCGCCGGAGTTGCCGAGCGCAAAGGGGTCGATGCCCTCGGCGAGCAACTGATCCACCTGCCGGTAGCCGGTCATCATGTGCGCGATGACGGCGTCAGAGAGCGGGTCGCGGCGCGTCTCCAGCTGCCGGTTGATGTGCTCGAAGTCCTGCTGCACCGCGCGCAGGGAGGCCTCGATGGACGGCAGGTCGAGACGCGGCGCCTTCGCCATGGACTGCTGCGGAGCAAAGCGGGCGGATACGGCGGCAGGCGCTGACGGCATGGCGGCATGCGCCTGCTGGTGAGCCGCGGGGCGAACGCCCTGCGGCGGCGGGATCACTGGATGGCTTCCACCTTGGCCCGGGCCAGCCGGACCATCTCCGCCGGCAGCGGAATATAACCCATCTCCTCGGCGATGGGCTGTCCCTCTGTCAGGCCCCAGAGGACGGCGCCCTTGATCGCATCGGCCCGGGCCACCTCCGGATAGCGCGCATACAGCAGGAGCCAGGTGTAGCCGACGATGGGATAGGCATCCGCCCCCGGCGGGTCCGGCACGAACACGCGCAGGTCGTCCGGCACCTCCGGCGCCGAGCCGAGCCCGGCGCTGCCGGCGGCGGCGGTGGGCTCCACGTATTCCCCGGCCTTGTTCTGCAGCGTCGCCATGGGCAGGCCCAGGCGCTTGGCGAACTGGTATTCCATGTAGCCGATGCTGCCCTCGCTCACCTTCACCCGCTGGGCCACGCCCTCGTTGTAATTGACCTCCATCGCGCTGGCGGGCCAGTCGATCTGTTTGCCGATGCCGGGACCCTCGCGCCAGGCGGGAAAGGCCTCGGCGAGATGGCTGGTGATGATGAAGGTGGTACCGCTGCTGTCCCGGCGCACCACGGGCGTGATGCTCTTGTTGGGCAGATCGAGGTCCGGGTTGGTGGCGGCGATGCGCTCGTCCCGCCAGGTCTTGATGTCGCCGCTGAAGATGCCCTCGATGGCCGCACGGGAGAGGGTCAGCTGCTCCACACCCGGCAGGTTGTACGCTAGTACCACCATGCCGCCCGTCATGGGCACCATCACCGCGCCGCGCTCGCCGACCTTCTTGAGATCCGCATCGGACATGGCGGCGTCACTGGCGCCGAAGTCGATCTCGGCACCGCCGAAGACCTCGCCCGCCGGGTCCTTGCCGGCCAGGAACATGGCGATGCCCTTGCCGCTGCCCACACCGGCGTACCTGAACGCGACATCCGGCGTCTCGCTGCCGTAGACCTCGATCCACTTCTCGTACAGCGGCTTCGGGAACGTGGCGCCGGCACCGCGAATGACCAGATCGGCCCCCGTCGCCGCCTCGCTGTCCGCATCGCCACCCCCGGAGCAGGCGGCGAGCACCAGCGTCGCGCAGGCCGCAAGGGCCGCACGCACCACCCATCGAACGCTTTGCATGACCTTCTCCTCAGCTTATGGACATGGATGCGCAGCCGGATCAGCTGAACTCGCCGCGGACGTATTCCTTGGTGAGGTCCTGCTGCGGGTCCTCGAACACCTGCTTGGTGGGGCCCATCTCCACCAGGTAGCCGGTGCGCCCGCCCTTGGAGATGTCCACCGAGAAGAAGGCCGTGGTGTCGCCGACACGGGTGGCCTGCTGCATGTTGTGGGTGACCAGGCCGACGGTGAAGCGCTCGCGCAGCTCCAGCATCAGCTCCTCCACCTGGCGCGTAGCGATGGGGTCCAGCGCCGAGCAGGGCTCGTCCATCAGCAGCACATCGGGCTCCGTGGCAATCGCGCGGGCGATGCACAGGCGCTGCTGCTGACCGCCCGAGAGGCTCAGGCCGCTGTTCTTGAGCTTGTCCTTGACCTCTTTCCACAGCGCGGCGCGCTCCAGGGCCTTTTGCACCTTCTCGTCGTAGTTGCCCTTGAACTTGTTCAGCTTCAGGCCGAAGGCGACGTTGTCGTAGATGCTCATGGAGAAGGGGTTGGGCTGCTGGAACACCATGCCGATGTAGCGGCGCACCACCACCGGGTCCACGTTGGGTGCATAGATGTCCTGACCGTGGTAGTTCACGGTGCCCTCGAAGCGGAACACCGGGATCAGATCGTTCATCCGGTTCAGGCTGCGCAGCACCGTGGACTTGCCGCAGCCGGAAGGGCCGATGAAGGCGGTGATCTTGTTCTTCTCGACGGGCACGACGCTGTCGCGCACGGCGAGGAAGTCACCGTAGAAGATCTTTTTGACATCGCAGTCGATGACAGTGTCGCCCTCCGGCTGGTAGGGCTCCGCAATGAATTCGGCAGTGTCGGTTGCGACGGTTTGGGCGGCGGCACTCATGCCGGATACCTCACTGTTGAGCGTTAAACCTTGGGCTGACCGAACAGGCGGGCCAGGATGTTGAACACGAGGACGATCAGCACCAGCACCAGCGACGCGGTCCAGGCGAGCTCGATCTGGTTCTCGAAGGGCATACCCGAGAAGTTGTAGATGAGGATCGACAGCGACGCCGTGGGGTTGTTCGCCGCGCTCAGCGATTCGATGTAGTAGTTGCTGAAGAGCGCCGTGAACAGCAGCGGCGCCGACTCACCGGCGGCGCCGGCAATGGCGAGCATCACACCCGTCAGGATGCCGGGCAGCCCCGTGGGCAGCACCACCTTCCAGATCACCTGCGTGCGGGTGCAGCCGATGCCGAAGGCGGCATCCTTCATGCGCTGCGGCACCTGGGCGATGGCCTCCTCAGCGGCGAGTACCACGGTGGGCAGCATGAGCACGGACAGCGCGATGCCGCCGGCCCAGGGCGAATAGCCGAAGTTCACCACCATCACCGCATAGACGAAGACGCCGGCGAGGATGGACGGGAAGCCCGTCAGCACCTTGGCCAGGAAGCGCGATATGGTGGCGAGCTTGCTGGTGGGGCCGAGAATGGCAAGATAAATGGCCGCCATGATGCCGAAGGGCACGGAGATGAGCGTGGCGATGGCCACCATGGTCAGGGTGCCGACGATGGCGGGGCCGATGCCGCCGCCCATCTCGAAGCCGGCCGGCGGCAGCGCCGTCAGCACCTCGACGAAGCCGGCGCCGAACAGCCGTGTACCGCCGCGCATCAGCAGCATGTAGATGACGGAGATCAGCGGGATCGCCGCGAGGATGGCGATGATCCAGGTGAGGACGGTCAGCAGGTTATTCTTGATCGCCCGGCCTTCGAACATCTGCCGCTGCAGGTTCGGGCGCACCAAACCCTCGTCGGCGGTGGCGGTGAGGTCGACGTCACTCATTTCTTGCCCTCGAACTTGCGCACGGTGTACTGCTGGACCGCGAGACCCAGGACGTTGACGATGAAGGTGATGAGCAGCAGCACCAGCGCCGCGTACATGAGCGCCTGCACCTCCACGGCACCGGCCTCCGGGAAGCTCGACGCCAGCAGCGAGGCGAGGGTGTTGGCCGGCGCGAACAGCGACAGGCTGATCTGGTTGGCGTTACCGATGAGCATGGCGAGCGCCATGGTCTCGCCCAGCGCGCGGCCGAAGCCCAGCACCAGGGCGGCGAGGATACCGCTGGATGCCGTCGGCAGCATCACCTTGAGGATGGCCTCCCACTTGGTGGTGCCCATGCCATAGGCGGCCTCCTTCACCTTGTAGGGAATGCGGCGGAAGGCATCCACCGAGATGGCCGCCACCGTCGGCAGGATCATGATGGCGAGCACCAGCGCCGCCGGTGCGAGGCCGGGGCCGCTCAGGTCCGTGCTGAAGAGCGGGAACCAGGCCAGCGTCTCGTGCAGCCATTCGGCGATGGGCCGGATGATGGGAATCAGTACATAGATGCCCCAGAGGCCGTAGACCACGGACGGGATGGCCGCCAGCAGCTCGACGATGGTGCGGAACACCAGCGCGAGCTTGTGGTGGATGAAGTCCTGGGTGAGGAAGATGGCGATGGCGATGCCGAAGATGCCGCCCAGCAGCAGGGCCAGCAGGGAGCTGTAGAGGGTGCCCCAGATCTCCGGCAGCACACCGAAGATCTCCTTGTTGACATCCCAGGTGGTGCCGTACCAGAAGCCGAGGCCGTACTCGGCGATGGCCGGCAGCGCCTCCTTGCTGAGTTGCCAGAGAATCGCGATCACCAACAGCACGATGAGTCCGGCGCACGCATAGGCGATGCCGCGGAACATGGAGTCGGTGGCGCGCTCGCCGCCGCTCGGCGGCCGCGTGATCGTGCTCGACGATCCCGCTTGTTGGAAGGGCTTGGTCGCCATGGTCTGTACCTGCCTGTGCTTGAGCGCCTGTGCTTGAACGTTGGCCCGCGTCCGGCGGAATCGTCGAAGGCCGTCGCTCGCATACCACGTTCGGGGTCTCGCTGGGGCGTCGTCGGCTGACAATCCGACGCTCAGCCGTTGCAGTATCTCAGACTGGTCTGCGCGTCAGTACCGGCCGTCTCCGCGGGCGTTCCCGATGGATGGTTTGTCGCGTGGCCGCCCAGAGGCGGCCTGGGGCCGATCCCGGCGGCGGGGATTCGGGCCCCCGTATCAGGACCCGGGCCAGCAAATGAACGGCGACAGCGATGACACCCGCCATGCCGACCCGGGTCTGCCGGCCGCGGCTCCAATGGCCGCGGCGGGACGGGGGCTTACTTGATGATCTTGGCGGCCTCCTTCACCTGCTCGATCACGTCGGCAGGCAGCGGCACATAGCCCAGGCTGTCGGCCTGGCCCTGGGCCGCATCGCTCAGCATGTAGTTGAGCATGTCCTGCACCACCTTGAGCTTGTCGTCTTCGTAGTCGGTGTAGAGCAGGAGCCAGGTCATGGAGGCGATGGGATAGGAGCCCTCGCCCGCCGGGTCATACACCCAGGCGCGCAGATCCGGAGCGCCGCCGGGCAGCGTGCCTTCCGGGAACTCGGCGCTGGCGACGGCGGCGGCACCGGTCTCGGGGCCGGGGGCGACGAACTTGCCGGCCTTGTTCTCCAGCATGGCCACCTGCTTGTGGCCGGTGAGCTTGGCGAAGCCGTACTCGACGTAGCCGATGGTGCCCGGATTCTGCTTGATCTGGGCCATGATGCCGTCGTTCTTCGGCGCCTTGATGAAATTGGCGGCGTCCGGCCAGTTCGGCGACTTGGCCTGGCCCACCTTCTCTTTGAATTCGGGGCTGATCTCGCTCAGGTGGCCGGTGAAGACGTAGGTCGTGCCGGAGGAGTCGGAGCGCACGACGACGGTGATCTTCTCATCGGGCAGGTCCGGGTCGATCTCGCTCCAGTTGGTGATCTCGCCGGCGAAGATCTTCGGGTAGACGTCACGCGGCAGCTTCAGCTCGTCCACGCCCTTGAGGTTGTAGGCCAGCACGACCTCGCCCGCGGTCATGGGCAGCAGGACCACGTCCTTGCCCTGCTTTTCCTTGACCACCTTGATCTCTTCATCGGACATGGCGGCGTCGGAGCCGGCGAAGTCGACGGCGCCCTCCTGGAAGTCCTTGATGCCGGCGCCGCTGCCCTTGGCCTGATAGTCGACGCGGGCACCGGTCTGGTTGAATTCCTCTTTGACCTTCTTGTCGGTGGAGAACTGCTTGAACCAGGCGGAGTAGATCGGGAACGGGAAGCTGGCGCCGGAGCCGTTCAGCTTGACGTCGGCCTGGGCCGAGGCGGAGATGCCCAGGCCGGCGATGGCGCCCGCGAGGGCAGCCGTCTTGAGGAGATGCGTGTACTTCATGGCTCTGATTGCTCCGTGAGTCGTGGTGAGCTTCGCGGGACGCGCCGATGCTTGGGACATGGCGCGTGCGGGGCGTAAGGCCCCGCCATGTGCGTCGGCCGAAGCCGGAGGACGGTGCGGGCGCTTCAGGCGCTGCTGCACGCAGGCGGGCCTGTGTCAGCGCCGCGCCGCTCGCGGCCCCGCGCGGGGAGCAGCCGGCCACCGCCATGGGCAGCTGTCCGATCCACGCATCCGGGGCAGGAACGCGCCGCGTATTCTGACGACGCAACGGCCGTGATTCGTGAATTTTTGATGACGGGATCACGGTTTGCGGATGTCGAGCCCGCTCCCGGCGGAGCCGATGGGGACCGCCGCGCGCCCGAGCCCAGGGCGCGCGGACGGCCCGGGGCCCGGTGTCAGCCCCGCTTGCCCGTCAGCTCCCGGAAAAACTTCACCACCCGGTCCTGTATGTCTCTCGCCCAGTCGGGCTGCGGCAGATTCCAGCCGATGACGATGCCCACCAGCAACCAGAACAGACTCTCTAGCATTGCGACCTCCTGACGGATTGGGAACGAAGCGCACGTCGCCATTATCCGCCATTCAGCCGGAGCCGCACGCGGCGCGCGCGCCACATCCGACGCTGGGCGGCGCATGCACCCCGGCCCGCGGCGCCTGTGCGAAAATACCGGGCTCGACCCGCATCATCCCAACTGCCCCGTTGCTGCGCGCAGGCCGCCCGCAGCCGCCCACTCGGGCGGCCCGCGGTCCGCATGCCCGGCTGCCGCCGACGGCGCCGACGCCAATGTTCCTGAAGTGAAGCAGACGCCCATTCCATTCCTCACCGCCGCCCTGCTGGCCCTCGCCCTCGGCGCGGCGCCGGGCGCCGCGGCTGCGGCCCCGCGGCTCTCCGGCGCCGGCGCGATCTTCCCGTTTCCGCTCTACGCCACCTGGCTCAGACAGCTCGCCCGCGACCCGACAATCCGAAACGCTTACAACAGCACCGGTGTGCGCGTGGACTATGCCGCGGAGAGCAGCGACGCGGGCGTGCGCGCCCTCATCGCCGGGGACGTGGACTTCGCCGCCTCGGATCGGTCCATCGACGACGACGAGGCGGAGGAGACCGAGCGCGGGATCATCGCCCTGCCCATGACCGCCGGCAGCGTCGCCCTGGCCTACAACCTGCGGGGCGTCGGCGCGCTGCGCCTGCCGCGGGCCGTTTACCCGCAGATCTTCGCCGGCACCATCACCCGCTGGGACGACCCGCAGATCGCGGCGGCCAACCCGGACGCGCCGCTGCCGGAGCAGGACATCGTTGTCGTGGTCCGGGCCGATGCCGCCCGTGCCACCGACGTGCTGACGGCCCACCTGAGCGCCATCGACGCGGCCTTTCGGCGCGACATCGGCCGCTCCCGTGCGCCCGAGTGGCCGCAGAATGCGCGCTTCTTGCACGAGCCCAAGAACGACGGCGTCGCCGCCGCCATCGCCGGCACGCCGGGCGCCATCGGCTACCTCGACCACGGCTATGCGCGGCTCGCGGGCTGGACGCAGATCGCGCTGCTGGAGAACAAAGCGGGCCGGTACGTGGCGCCCGACCTGGAGACGGGCATGGCCGCCCTCGCGGACGTGCCCTTCCCGGATGCCCCCCTGCCGAGCGGCGCGCCCGACCTGCGGGCGCAGGACCGTGACCCGGCCGCCGACAACGCCTATCCCATCACCGCCATGACCTGGATGCTCTTCTACGCCACCGGCTACACGGGCGCGCGCCTCACCGCCGTTCGCGACCTCATCGACTACTGCATCAGCGATGCCGCCCAGGGCCAGGCCCCGGCGCTCGGCTATGTCCGGCTGCCGGATGTGGTGCTGGAGCGTGTCCGCGAAGCCGCCGGAGTCATTCAATGAGCCCGCCCGCCGTCTCTGCCAACGCCGTCGCATCCGGCCGCGTCCCCAACGCCGAGCCGGCGCCGGTATCGCCACTGGCGCCGCCGCTGCCGACGGGCGCCGGCGAGCGCCTGCTCTGGGGCCGGCTCTACGGCGCCGCCGCCGCGCTCGCCATTGCGGGCGCCGCCCGGCAGGCACAGCGGCCCATCCTCGCGGCCGTGGCAGACATGCCCGCGGCGGCGGCGCTGCGGGAAGAGCTCGGCTTCTTCCTGCGCGGGGCGGACATTCCGGTGCTCACCTTCCCGGACTGGGAGACACTGCCCTACGACGTCTTCTCGCCGCTGCCGGAGCTGGTCTCGGAGCGGCTGCTGACCCTGCACCGGCTGCCGGCGCTCACCCGCGGCGTGCTGGTGGTGCCGGTCGGGACGCTGCTGCAGCGGCTGCCCCCGCGCGAGTTCGTGGACGGGCACGCGCTGGTGCTTTCGGTGGGCGACCGGCTGGACCTGGACGCCACCCGCGCGCGGCTCACCCGCTCCGGCTACCAGTGCGTGTCGCAGGTCATCGCCCACGGCGAGTTCGCGGTGCGCGGCGCCCTGCTGGACGTCTTCCCGATGGGCAGCGAGCTGCCGCTGCGCATCGACCTCTTCGACGATGAAGTCGAGACCATCCGCACCTTCGACCCGGATAGCCAGCGCTCGCTGGACAAGCTCACGCAGGTGCGCATGCTGCCGGCGCGCGAATACCCCACGGACGAGACCGCCATCAGCGCCTTCCGCCAGCGCTGGCGCGCGGCCATCGACGCGGACCCCAAGGCCAGCATCATCTACCGCGAGGTGTCCGAAGGCCGCATGCCCGGCGGCATCGAGTACTACCTGCCGCTGTTCTTCGAAGCGACGGCCACGCTGTTCGACTACCTGCCGGACGCGACCCTCGCCTTCGAGCACGCGGACGTTCGCGACGCCGCCGACGATGCCCTGGCCCGCATCGAGCAGCGCTGGGAGCAGCGCCGGCACGACCCGGAGCGCCCGCTGCTGCCACCGCGGGAGCTGTACCTCGGCCGCGACGACCTCGCCGCCCGCCTCAATGCCCGCGCCGGCGTCGTCTGGCAGTCGCCAGAGGTGCCGGACCGGCGCAAGGGCTACGCCGCCGTGCACAACTTCGCCACCGCCACGCCGCCGTCGCTGGCCATCCACGCCCGCGCCGAGCAGCCGGCGGCGGCACTCAAGGCATTCCTGGACACGCCCGGCCAGCGCACGCTCTTCATTGCCGAGAGCACCGGGCGCCGCGAGCTGCTGTTGGAGAGCCTGCAGGGCTTCCGCATCCAACCCCAGCCGGTGGAGGGCTGGCAGGCCTTCGCCGACGGCGACATGGCGCTCGGCATCACCGTCGCGCCGCTGGAGCAACCGCTGGTGCTGCCGGACACCGGGGCGAGCCTCGCCGTCATCACCGAGACCCAGCTCTACGGCGAGCGCGTGCGCCAGGAGCGCCGGCGCAAGCAGAAGGCCCGCGACGGCGAGGCCGTGGTGCGCAACCTCACGGAGCTGCACGAGGGCGCGCCGGTGGTGCACGAGGAGCACGGCGTCGGCCGGTTCTTAGGCTTGCAGAGCCTGGAGGTGGGCGGCGAGAAGACCGAGTTCCTGGCGCTGGAGTACGCCAAGGGCGACAAGCTCTATGTGCCGGTGAGCTCCCTGCACCTCATCTCCCGCTACACCGGCGCCGCGCCGGAGAACGCCCCACTGCACCGTCTCGGCAGCGATCAATGGGACAAGGTCAAGCGCAAGGCGGCGCAGAAGGCGCACGACGTGGCGGCGGAGCTGCTGGACATCTATGCCCGCCGCGCCGCCCGCCAGGGCGTCGCCTTTCCGGACCCGGGCGCCGAGTACCAGGCCTTCGCAAGCGCCTTCGAGTTCGAGGAGACCCCGGACCAGCAGCGCGCCATCGAGGCCATCATGGAGGACATGGCCCAGCCGAAGCCCATGGACCGGGTGGTGTGCGGCGACGTGGGCTTCGGCAAGACCGAGGTCGCCATGCGCGCCGCCTTCGTTGCCGTGAGCGCCGGCAAGCAGGTGGCGGTGCTGGTGCCGACGACCTTGCTGGCCCAGCAGCACTACCAGAACTTTGCCGATCGCTTCGCGGACTGGCCCATCAAGGTGGAGAGCCTGTCGCGCTTTCAGAACCAGAAAGAGACCAAGGCCGTCATGGACGGCATCGCCGCCGGCACCGTGGACATCGTCGTCGGCACCCACAAGCTGCTCCAGGGCAACACCAGGTTCAAGAACTTAGGCCTCGCCATCATCGACGAGGAGCACCGCTTCGGCGTGCGCCACAAAGAGCAGCTCAAGAACCTGCGCGCCGAGGTGGACGTGCTGACGCTCACCGCCACGCCCATTCCGCGCACCCTCAACATGGCCATGTCCGGCATGCGCGATCTGTCCATCATTGCCACGCCGCCGGTGGAGCGCCACCCCATCAAGACCTTCGTCACGCCCTGGAACGACGGCCTGATCCAGGAGGCCTGCCAGCGCGAGATCGCCCGCGGCGGGCAGGTCTACTTCCTGCACAACGAAGTGGAGACCATCGAGAACATGGCGCAGAAGGTGGAGGCCCTGGTGCCCAGCGCCCGGGTGGAGTTCGCCCACGGCCAGATGCGCGAGAAGGAGCTGGAGCGGGTGATGCGGGACTTCTACCACCGCCGCTTCAACGTGCTGGTGTGCACCACCATCGTCGAGTCCGGCATCGACGTGCCCAGCGCCAACACCATCGTCATCAACCGCGCCGACAAGCTGGGCCTCGCCCAGCTGCACCAGCTGCGCGGGCGCGTCGGGCGCTCCCACCACCGCGCCTACGCCTACCTCATCACCCCGCCCGCCAAGGCCATGACCGAGGACGCCAAGAAGCGCCTGGAGGCCATTGAGTCCCTGGAGGACCTGGGCGCCGGCTTCACCCTCGCCACGCATGACCTCGAAATCCGCGGGGCGGGAGAACTTCTGGGCGAGGAGCAGTCCGGCCAGATCCACGAGATCGGCTTCACGCTCTACATGGACCTGCTGGAGCGCGCCGTGCAAGCGCTCAAGGCCGGCCGCACCCCGGAGCTGGACCGCCCGCTGGACCACGGCGCCGAGATCGACTTAGGGCTCCCGGCGCTCCTGCCCGACGACTACCTGCCGGACGTGCACACGCGGCTCGTCACCTACAAGCGCATCGCCAGCGCCGAGACCCCGGCGGACCTCAAGGACCTGAAGGTGGAGATGATCGACCGCTTCGGCCTGCTCCCCGAGCCCACCGAAAATCTCTTCGCCATCACCGCGCTCAAGCTCAAGGTCCAGCCGCTCGGCATCAGAAAGCTCGAAGCCGGCCCCAAGGGCGGGCGCATCGTCTTCGGCGAGCAGCCGAACATCGATCACATGCGGCTCATCAAGCTGGTCCAGTCGCGCCCGAAGGACTACAAGCTCGATCAGGCCGCCGGCGCGCTTCGGTTCCACATGGACATGGCGGAGCCCGCCAAGCGCGTGGCGCAGGTGGAGACGGTGGTGGGGAAGTTGGCGGGGTGAGGTGTTCATTGCGACTTCCCGGCGCCGCGATTCGTTGGTGAACCTCCGGCCACGCATGGATGACGATCCGAAGCAACCGCTGCGGAATTGACTCGGAACCGATACCTGCGACAACATCAAGTGTCGACAAGCGGGACCTTTCCAAGACATCCGAAGCAAGCCATGACCACCGTCTCGATCAAAGCCCAGGTCACCGCCGACCACAGGCTGAAGCTCACCTTGCCGGACGATTTTCCGACCGGCCCCGCGAAGGTCACCGTCGAGCCCATCACACCGCAGACGCCAAAAGTGGAAACTGATCTAAGCCCACTGGGCCAGCGCCTGCGAGCCATCCGCGATGCGGCGCTGGCCGAAGGCATGCCGGTCATGACGCAGGACGAGGTTTTGGCCGAAGTCCGCCAGCGGCGCGGAGAACCGGCGGACGATGACTGAGGCGACATACGTCGATGCCAACGTCCTGATCTGCGCCTTTCGGGGCAACGTCGCCGCCAGCAATGCTGCCTTGGCCGTCCTCGGCGGCAGCAACCGCAGCTTCGTGATCAGCGAGTACCTGCGGCTCGAAACCCTTCCCAAACCCAGCTTCCACGGCAACCTCGGAGAGGTCCGGTTTCTGAATGCGTTTTTTGAGGCCGCCGTGCGTTGCGTGGACTCTGCGCCGGAAATCACCAGGCACGCCGTCGAGCTTGCAGCTCGCTACGATCTGGCGCCAATGGATGCTCTGCACGTCAGCGCGGCACTCAGCGGCCAAGCCAGCGTGCTGATCACCGTCGAGAAACCAAGCAAGCCGCTGTTCCGGGTCCAGGAGTTGAAGGTCCTCTCCATCTACCAGGGCTGACTTCCGTTGGAACAGGCAACAGCCACCCACGAAGGGGCGACCACAGGCCGCCATGGAGGCGCCGCCGTCCGCCCGCCCGCGGATGCGCGTCGCTTGACCCACTACGCACTGCTGGAGCGTGCGGTCGAGGCCCTCAAGGCCGGCCGCACCCCGGAGCTGGACCGCCCGCTGGACCACGGCGCCGAGATCGACTTAGGGCTCCCGGCGCTCCTGCCCGACGACTACCTGCCGGACGTGCACACGCGGCTCGTCACCTACAAGCGCATCGCCAGCGCCGAGACCCCGGCGGACCTCAAGGACCTGAAGGTGGAGATGATCGACCGCTTCGGCCTGCTCCCCGAGCCCACCGAAAATCTCTTCGCCATCACCGCGCTCAAGCTCAAGGTCCAGCCGCTCGGCATCAGAAAGCTCGAAGCCGGCCCCAAGGGCGGGCGCATCGTCTTCGGCGAGCAGCCGAACATCGATCATATGCGGCTCATCGAGCTGGTCCAATCGCGCCCGAAGGACTACAAGCTGGATCAAGCCGCGGGGGCGCTCAGGTTCAATATGGACATGGCTGATCCGGCCAGGCGCGTGGCGCAGGTGGAGACGGTGGTGGGTAAGCTCGCGGGGTGAGGGGGCGGCCTGGTTTCAGCTGGACTGCATCCGCGGCCGTACGGCTATACTGCGAGAACTTGGACTGGACAGCAAAGTGCGAAGATGACGAGTGAACCGGACAACCTGGTCTTGGAGTTGCTGCGGCAGATGCGCAACGACGTGACGGAATTTCGCACCGAGGTTCGCGACAGCCTGCACCGCGTCGAGATCCGCCTCGGCGTCCTGGAGCAAGGCATCGCCGGCATCCTCGCGCTCTCCGCCTCCGACCGCGACGAGCTCACCGGTCTCAAGCGCCGGGTCGAGCGCATCGAGCGGCGGCTGGAGCTGACGGATTGACGGCCCATCCTCGAACATGGTCCGGCAACGACAGAGGCGGTAACGGCCCCTGCCCCATGACACGAGCCGACATCATCACCCGCCTCGCGGCCCGCCAAGCGGAACTGCAGGAGCGCTTCGGGCTGGAATGGCTGGGACTCTTCGGCTCGGCTGCCCGCGATGAATTGGGTGCGGACAGCGACGTAGACATCCTGGTGAAGCTTTCCGGCCCCGCCCGCTGGGACAGCTACGTGAATCTTCGCATCGCCCTTGAGGAGCTTGTCGGGCGGCGCGTGGACTTGGTGACGGAAACAGGGTTGAAGCCTCGCGCCCGAGCTTCCGTGGAACGGGACTTGATCCCTGTGGCGTGCGGGGCAGCATGACCATGATCCCGACGAACACAAACACCGCAGCTTGCCACGACATGAGTGAAGCGGGGAAGTGATCGTCGAGGCATCTGAATCCTGGGACCGCCGCCGTGACGCTGATCCTGAACATCCCCGACCCGCTGCTGCGGCGACTCGAATCCACCTGCGACGACGTGCCCCGTGCCTTGCTGGAGGGCTTCGCTGCCGATGCCTACCGTAGCGGCACCTTGTCTCGCGCAGAGTTAGGCCAACTCCTGGCGCATGAGTCCGTTTCGCAGACGGAAGCCTTTCTGTCTGACCACCATGCGTGGCCGACGCCAAGCCTCGACGAGGTCGCGGAGGACCTGCTCGCGCTGCGTCACGCCCCGAAGCCGTGACTGTCGTCAGCGACGCATCGGCTGCGCTATCTCGTTGCCCT
>NZ_CAJXYK010000064.1 GCF_913063425.1 uncultured Thiohalocapsa sp. | reverse complement strand
ACCGGAGAGCCGTGTGCGGGAGAACCGCACGCACGGTTCGGAGGGAGGGGAGGCGCACGCCTTCCCTACCCCTATCCCGTGCGGTGGGCCGGTGGCGAGCGGGTCAGTGCAGCGCGTCATCCACATGCTCGGCGGTCACGGCTTGGTCCAGCCAGCGGTCGAGGGTGTCGGCATCGGCGCCGTCGATGCGTTGGCGCACGTGCTCCGGCAGCGTGCCGAAGCGTCGCTCCAGAAACCGCAACAGGGCACGGGCCTCGCCCTGCTGGATGCCCTGCTGGACGCCCTGCTGGATGCCCTCCTCGCGAGCTTGCTGAAAGATCGTCTTCATCTCGGTTGCCTCGGTGGGATGCTCGGCTTGGTAGCGTTGCCGCTCCGCCTCGTCGAGCATCGCATAATAGTCGATAAAATCCGCGTACTTGAGCCGCTTGTCCGCGTCTTGCTCCAGTGTTAAGAGGCCACGGATGGCGTCGGCGTAGACCTGCACGCGCTCGCCTTGATTGTGCGCCATGTTCGGCAGGTTGACGCGCGCGACGATGTTGCCGCTGTGGCGGTGCTGAAGGTACGGCATCCTCGCAAGCTCGGCGCTGATGAAATGGAAATCCAGATAGTTGGCCCGGTCGCCGGACAGCGTCAGGCGGTACTCCCGCGGCGGGTCACGCAGGAAGATCACGACGGGCACGACACGGCGGGTGTGCAGCAGATCGGCGATATCGAGGCAGTAGTGGGCGAGCCGCACAGTGGAGAACGCCCGCCCGGCGGTCTGCTGCTCGATGACGAAGACCAGCGCGGCGCGGCGTCCGTCCGGCCACTCCAGCAGGAGCGGGATGTCCAGCTCGCGGAAGCGCTCGTCCAGGCGCTCTTTCAGCTGTTCCTCGCGCACTGGCGTGATGCGCACGTCGGCGGTCAGTGACGCCGCTTCCTCGGGCGCGAAGAAGGACGCCGCCGCGTGCGGATAGTCCAGCACAAGGTTCTTGAAGTTCTGGTCGTGACTCATGGCCGGCAGCATACACGATGCGTCTTCGGTGATGCGAGCCGCCGCCAAGGGGGACGATGTGCACGCTGGCGCTTGGCCCACCCTGCGCCTTGGCGCAGCTTGCGCAGATCCGAGAATCTGAGGCTCTCCGGCTTGGTGCGCGCCTGATGCAGGGTTTGATCGATGCTGGCCGCAATGGGCCGTGAAGCGGGTGCCGACCGGCCGATCCACTTCAGCCTCGGGCCGCACCAGTGCCGGCAGGTGGTGGCGATGCGGGAGGGACCGAGCGGGCGGTTGGTGCCGCGGGTTGTGAGCCTGGACGCGCTGGTCCGGCATCCGGGACCCGGCGCCGGGTAGGCGCCGGGCCCACCCGGGCACCCCGCGGGCGCCGAGGCCGGCGCCGCCCGCCTTGTGCGCCGGCTGGTGGCTGCCATCCCCGGCGTCTATCGGCTTGATCCACCCGCCCCATTAGCATCCCGTGCGGGTGTTGCACTAAGCTTCAACCTGAGACCCGGCCGCCGGCGGGGTGTTTCCGCCACAACGCCCGCGGCGCCCGGCCGCGCCGGGCTCCACAGCGAGGAGCAGCATCATGACGACCATTCGCGAAGGCAGTCTGGAGGCGCCCACGCGCCATCCCATCGACTGGCGCAACCCGACCTTCTATGACGAAGCCGCGCTCAACGCAGAGCTGGAGCGCGTGTTCGACATCTGTCACGGCTGTCGGCGCTGCGTGAGCCTGTGCCAGGCCTTTCCCACCCTGTTCGATCTGGTGGACGAGTCGGAGACCCTGGAGGTGGACGGCGTCGACAAGGCCGACTACGTCAAGGTGGTGGATCACTGCTACCTCTGCGACCTCTGCTACATGACCAAGTGCCCCTATGTGCCGCCGCACGAGTGGAACGTGGATTTCCCGCACCTGATGCTGCGCGCCAAGGCGGTGAAGTACCGCAAGGGCGAGACCAAGGGCCGCGACAAGCTCCTCACCAGCACCGACCTGGTGGGCAGCCTGGCGGGCATTCCGGTGGTGAACGGGCTCGTCAATGCGACGCTCAACAGCGGCGCCGGCCGCGCGCTGATGGAGTCCGTGCTGAAGGTGGACAAGACCGCGCGCCTGCCCGAGTACCACAGCAGCACGCTGCGCATGCGCCATCATCATCTGGTCGGCCGCAAGGCGCAGGGCGAGCCGGCGGCGCCCACCACCGGCAAAGTGGCGCTGTTCGCAACCTGCTACGGCAATTACAACGAGCCGGGGGTGAGCGACGATCTGATTGCCGTCTTCGAGCACAACGGCATCCCCGTCACCCTGGCCGAGAAGGAGCGCTGCTGCGGCATGCCGAAGCTGGAGCTGGGCGACCTCGACGCCGTGGACAAGGCCCGGCAGGCGAACATCCCCGTGCTCAAGGCCCTGGTGGATGCGGGCTGGGACATCGTCGCCCCAGTGCCCTCCTGCGTGCTCATGTTCAAGCAGGAGCTGCCGCTGATGTTCCCGGACGACGCCGATGTCCAGGCGGTCAAGGCGCACATGTACGACCCCTTTGAATACCTCATGCTGCGGCACAAGCATGGCAAGCTCAACACCGCGTTCGAGCGGCCCCTGGGTAAGGTCATCTACCAGGCGTCCTGCCATCAGCGGGTGCAGAACATCGGCCAGAAGACCCGCGAGGCCTTGGCCCTGGTGCCGGACACGACGGTGGAGATCATCGAGCGCTGCTCGGGCCACGACGGCACCTATGCGGTCAAGCAGGAGTTCCACGCCGCATCCATGAAGATCGTCCGCCCGGTGGCCAATCGCGTGAAGCAGGCCAATGCGGACCACTTCGGCAGCGACTGCCCCATGGCGGGCGCGCACATTGCCCACGCCCTCGGCGAGGACGGCCGCCAGCAGCACCCGATGACCCTGCTGCGCCTCGCCTACGGCCTGTGACGGGGGCGGCTGCCGGGCGCTTCGCCCCGAGCCCCAAAAACCCTGTGGCCCCCCAACGCTCTGCCCCAATGCCCCCAACGCCTCCCGGAGAGCCACCATGCAAGCACTGACCCGCGACGACCTCTACAGCCTGGAGCAGTACGCCGTGCAGCGTGCGGAGTTCCGCGCCAAGGTCATGGACCACAAGCAGGCGCGGCGGGTGCCCATCGGCGCCCACGCCACGCTCTACTTCGAAGACCGGCTCACCATGCAGTACCAGATCCAGGAGATGCTGCGCGTTGAGCGCATCTTCGAGCCGGCGGGCATCCAGGAGGAGCTCGATGCCTACAACCCGCTGATCCCGGACGGCGACAACTGGAAGGCCACCTTCATGGTGGAGTACGAGGACGTGGACGAGCGCCGGGACGCGCTCACCCGGCTCATCGGCATCGAGGACAAGGTCTGGGTGCAGGCGGGAGACGAGGACAAGGTCTTCGCCATCGCCGATGAGGACCTGGAGCGCGAGAACGCGGACAAGACCTCTTCGGTTCATTTCGTGCGCTTCCAGCTGCCGGCCGCGACCCTTCAGGCGATCAAGTCGGGCGCCCCCATCCGCATGGGCATCGACCATCCGGAATACAGCTACGAGGTCACGCTGGACGACGCCCGTCGTGCCGCCCTGGCCGCCGATCTCGCCTGAGCCCGCGCGCGCCCGCTGCGCGGATGTATGGGCCACCGTGGGAGCGGCCTCCCGGCCGCGACTCCAGGGCAGCCCCGCTGGAGCGGCCCGGCAAGCATGTCGCTCCCAGGGCACACGAAGTCTTCCGCGCAGCCACTGTGGCTGTGGGAGCGGCCTCCCGGCCGCGACGACTTCCAGGGCAGCGCCGCTGGAGCGCCGCGGCAAGCCTGCTGACCCCACAGGACCACGCAGGTCCCCGCTGATCCAGCCCAGTTTCCAGCCGTGCCGCGCCGCGCCGAAAAATTGCGACGCATCTCCTGCAAGCCGCTGATTTCGCTTTCTTTGGTTGAACGCTCCCCAAGTCCCACGCAACCCGCCGTCCGCACCCGAGCCCGGGCAGCCCTCGGCAGCAGCCCCCATCGCGGCCCTGCTGCTGGACATGGACGGCGTGCTCTTCCACGGCGAGACGCCGCTGCCGGGCGCTGCGGCCTTCCTACGGCGCATTGCGACGCTGCCCCACCTCTTCGTCACCAACAATCCCATCCGCACACCGGCAGAGGTGGCGGCGCGGCTTGCGTCCATGGGGCTCGGCCGGCCGCGGCCCAAGCAGATCCTGACCTCCGCCGAGGCCACCGCGCGCTGGCTCGCGCGCGAGCGGCCCGGCTTCCGCTACTACGCGGTGGGTGCGGCGGGCCTGGATGCGGCCCTGCGCCAGCACGGCGTGCCGGATGCCGGGCAGGCTGACTTCGTGGTGGTGGGGGAGGGGCCCGGGCTCGACTTCGAGACCCTGACCACGGGCATCAACCTGGTCCTGAAGCGCGGCGCCCGGCTGGTTGTCACCAACCCGGACACCTCCGTGGACGACAGCCGCGACGGTGCGCATCGCATCCTGCCCGGCGGCGGTGCCCTGGTCGCGCCCTTTGCGGCGGCCTGTGGCGTCTCGCCCGTGGTCATCGGCAAGCCTGAGCCGGCGCTGTTCCAGATGGCCTGCGAGCGCCTGGGTCTGCCGGCGCAGGCCTGCGTTATGGTGGGTGATCGGCCGGATACGGACATCGCCGGCGCGCTGCGGGCGGGGATGCGGGCGGCGCTGGTGCGCACCGGGCGCTTCGCCCCCGAGGCGCCCTGGCCGGCGGACATCCCGCCCCCGCACTGGGATGTCCCGGACCTCGGCAGCCTGCTGCGGGCCTGGCAGCACCTCCTCGGCTAGCCCGTCGCCGCCGCACACAGCGACGCCGCCCCTGGGTAAGCCGACTTCAGTCGGCATCCCGGGGGAGGCGGACTTCAGTCCGCCGGCGGAAATGGTGTGTCCTCAGGTTTCTCCGCAGCCTGCCACTAGGGGTGTCCACCGCCGCGCTGACTCAGCAGATGCGCATACAGGGCCTCGTAGCGATCCGCAATGGCGCCGATGGCGTAGTGCTGGACGGCGATCTCCCGGCTGCGCGCCCCGAGCGGCGCCAGCGCCGGCAGCACCCGCTGCAGGGCGTCCCGCAGCTCCGCCGTGTCGTCCACGGCGAAGGTGGCGCCGTTCACCCCGTCATGCACCAGCTCCTGCGAGCCGGGCGCCCGCGCCACCACGCAGGGCAGACCGCAGGCCATGGCCTCCAGCACCGTGTTCGGCAGGCCTTCCTTGAGCGACGGGAAAAGCAGCAGGCTCGCGGCCTGGTAGTGGCGCACGATGTCCGCCGAGAAATCCCGTACCGTGAGCAGCGCCGGGTGCGCCCGGGCCAGGTCGTGCAGCTCCTGCTTCAGGGCCGCGCCATAGCTGTCGCGGCTGGTGGGGCCCACCGCCACCAGGTGCACGCCGGTGTCGAAGCCGTTGGCGGCGACCCATTCCCGCAGCAGCCAGGCGATGCGCTTGCGCTCGTCGAAGACGCCGACGAAGAGCGCAATGGGCCGGTCCGCGGGCAGGTCCAGCGCGGCCGCGAGCTCACGCCGGCGCTGCTCGTCCACGGGCCGGAAGCGGCCGGTGTCGACGCCGTTCGGGATATGCCAGACGCGCTCCGCCGCCAGCCCCTTTTGGGCGAACTCGGCCTGAAGCTCCTCGCTGATGGCCACGTAGGCGTCCACCAGGCGCAGGAAGCGCCGATGGACCGGGGCGATGGTGGAGTGCGACAGACTGGAGAGGTCGTTCTGGGACAGGCTGGCCTTCACCAGCGTCGGCTTGCCCAGCAGTCGCCCGAAGGGCCCGAGGATGCTCTGGGTGTAGTAGGCGCCCTGGCCGTGCAGGATGTCCACGGCGTGGCGGCGCTGCCACAGGTGCACCGCCAGGCTGCGCCAGACGCTGAACTCCTGGTGCCTGGCGCGCAGCTGCATGGCGAGTGCCGTCACGGGAAAGCCGTCCACCACATAGTCGCGCCGCTGGCCGTTCCAGGACTGGGTGGCGAACTCCACGTGATGGCCGCGGGCCCGCAGCTGCCCCGCCAGCAGAAACGCCTGCGCCGCCGCGCCGCTGTACTCGGGCGGCAGATAGCGCGCGAACATCAGAATGCGGACGGGGTTCAAGGTGCGCGGTGCCGGCATCCGGCGGCGTTATCTTTGGGCGGTGCCGGAGATGGTACATGAGTCGCCGACACCGCAGGAACGCGACCCCCACGCTTGTGTGAGCGAATGAGCAGGGCTTGCACGCCGCTCGCCACTATGTCAAGCGGACAGATCATGCTGCTGGAGCCAGGCGCCGAGCACCGCCAGGGCCCAGACGCGAAAGCGCTGCGCCCGGCTGCCGGCCCGATACGCCGCCACCGTGCGCGCCAGCGCCGCCGTGTCGGCGCAGCCCAGGCGGGCGAGGGTCGCGGCGTCCGTGTGCGCGCGCAGCAGGGCATGGTCGTCCGCCGTCAGCAGGCTGTCGAAGGGAAAATCGAAGCCGTGCTTCGGCACATCCCAGAGGGCGCGCGGAACGCGCTGCGCCAGCGCGTGCTTGAGCACCCGCTTGGTCTCACCCGGCGCCCAGCGCAGCGCCACCGGCAGCCCCTGCACATAGTTGCCGACGCCGTCGGCGAAGAACGGAAAGCGCACCCGCAGCCCCGTCAGACCAGCCGCCACGTGGATGCGGTCATCCGGCAGGGTGCCCATCAGCGCGCTGTAGCAGGCCATGTGCGCGCCGGGCGCAAAGCTGCGAAATACCTGGTAGAAGCGGCTGCCGCTCAGGTCCACGGGGCGCCCGCACAGGCGCTCCAGCTCCCGCCGCGACCACCCGCCCCAGCGCATCAGCACCTCCTCCGGGTCGCCGAAATCCATAAGCGGGCGATAGTTCCGCAGCCGCGGCAGCGGTGCCAGGGCGCCGGCCAGGGCGCGGCGCAGCGGCCGCGGCAGGCGCGCCGCGTACTGCACGGCGAGGCGCTGGTGGCGGGCGGGCATGATGCCGAGCAGGGTGTCGGCGCCGGTGCCGTCCAGGGCGATGTCGCCGCTGTTGCGGGCCTGCTCGAAGGCCAGCAGCGTGGGCGCACCCGCCGGGTCCGCGAACGGGTATTCAGCGCCGGCGAGCGCGGCGAAGGCGCGCTGATACTCCGCGGTGGAGAAGCGCAGGACCCGGTGGCGCACCCCGAGCGACCCGGCCACGGCGGCGGCCACCGCGGACTCATCCGCGCCAGGCTCGGCAAAGCCGACGGTGAGTGCGGTGACGTCGAGCCTCTGCGCCGCCGCGAGCGCACAGAGATAGGCCGAGTCCACGCCGCCGCTCAGAAAGCACACCGGTGCCGTGGTGTCCGCGGTGCGCTCGGCCACGGCCTGCGCCAGCAGTTCGTCCAGGGCCGCCGCCGCCGCGTCCAGGCCGGGTGCGCTCCCCCCGTCCGGCGCTGCAGGTGCGGGCGCCGTGGTCTCCGGGCGGCGCTGGTGCAGCCCGTGGCGGCCGTACAGACAGAGCACGCCGGGCTCAGTGCTCTGCACGCCGGCGTAGATGGTGTTGGGGCTGGTGATGTCGAGCAGGCGCAGGTACTCGTGCAGGCCGTCCGGGGACAGCCGTCTTTGCACCAGAGGGCAGTGCACCAGGGCATCGAGGCGGTCCGAGAACACCAGGGCGTCGCCCGGCAGGCGATGGTAGTACAGGGTCTGGGCGCTGGAGTCGTCCCGGTACAGCGCCAGCTCGCCGCGGGCGGCATCCCAAAGCACCAGCGCGAGCTGACCTGCCAGCGACCAGACCCAGCCATGGCCGTGGCGGCGGTAGGCGTCCAGCATCGCGTCCGGCGGTGTCCCATCAGCCTGCATCCCTGCTCCCGGCGGCGGGGATGGGAACAGGTCCCCGAGCAGCCAGGCCTGCACGCCGTCGGCGCGCAGGCTGCGCAGGCCCCCCAGCGGCGTGCCGAAGCGCCACAGCGCAAAGGCGCCGGACGGGTGCTGGGCGGCGCCGGGCGGATGCTGGGCGGCGCCGGGCGGGTGCTGGCCGGCGCCGGGCGGGTGCAGTGCAAGCCCGCCCCGGTGCTCGGCCCAGTCCGCGAGCCGCGCGAGCTCGCCGGTGCCAAGGCCCGCCGCCCCCAGCAGGGCGTTCACGGCTCACCCCCGGGTGCTGCCTGCGGCGGCACGGACGGTCGCAGGGCCAGCGCCCGCAGCCAGTGGTAGAGCGCGCGCAGGGACGGCGCCGTGCGCAGCGCGCGCAGATACCAGCGCCGCGCGCCCCGCAGGTCGCCGGCGCGGGCGCGCAGGTCGCCCAGCAGCAGGTATTCGTAGGCGAAGTAGCCGTGCATGCGCAGGCCGCGCCGGCGCAGCTCCGGGCGCCTGCGGCGCCAGTGCCCGCCCAGCACCTCCAGGTTTGCGAGCGCCATGGCCTCGCGGCGGTTGGACGCGCTCGCCGCATGGCAGCGCTTGTGCTGCCACACCGCGGGCACGTGGGCGAAGGCGCAGACCTGCGCCAGCCGCAGCCACAGCTCCAGGTCCTCCACCAGGCGCCGGGCGGGGTCGAAGCCGCCCACCGCCAGCAGGTGCTCGCGACGCACCAGCACCGCGCCGGTGGGGATGTAGTTGAGCCGGAACAGCTTCAGGTCCTGATCCACCACCCGCAGCGCGTCGCCCCAGAAGCGCTCGTCCAGCCCGGCGTCGGCGAAGAAGGACGCCAGGCGCTCGCCCTGGTCATCGAACAGGGCGCAGTCGCCGAACACCAGCCCGATGTCCGGGTGCGCGCTGAGCACCGCGAGCCCCGCCGCGAGCCGCCCCGGCGGCCATAGGTCGTCGGCGTCCAGAAAGGCGACGAGCGCGCCGGACGCGGCCTCGATGCCCAGGTTGCGGGCGGCCGAGGGCCCGCTGTTCACGGGCAGTCGCAGCAGCCGGACACCGGGATGGGCCGCCGCCACCCGCGCCGTGGTGTCCGTGGAGGCATCGTCCACGACGATGACCTCGTGCTGGAACGGGCCGCGCTGGGCGGTGACGCTGTCGAGGCAGGCGCCGAGGTGGCCGGCCACGTCGTGGGCCGGGATGATGGTGCTGATGGTCGGCGCCGACATCGCCCGGTTGCGCAGCGGCTTCGGTGTCAGTGGGCGTCGTCGTCGTGCGGCCTGCGCACGGCGGGCATGGGCCGGGTGTCGTTGCGCTCGTTGTACAGGAGCCAACGGTCGGTGCCGCGGGAAAAACGGACTTTGAGATACGTGGTCAGCAGCAGCCAGGCGGACACCAGCTGGCCGGGGCGAAACCGGCGCACCTTGTCCCACAGGCTGCCGTCCCGCCACCAGGACAGGAGCGGCCCGGCCACGCGCCGATCAATGACGCTGTCGGCCCAGTACGCCGCGAGGTCCGCGGTGCCGGCGAGCTGCTCGGTGCGCTCGGCGAGCTGCCGGCGGATCTGGTCCGCTCGGTCACCCGTCGCCGCGGTCGGGCGACCGCTGTCGTCCAGCCACAGCGGCACCGGCTCCAGCAGCTCCACGCGCTCCTTGTGCAGCGCGAGCCGCAGCAGGAAGGACTCCCGGTCCACGTCGGTGAGCGGTGCCAGGTAGTGCCGCTGCGGCGTCTTCAGGTCCACGCCGTCGTCGGTGAGGTTCGCAAGGCTGTAGGCGACCACCGCGCCCTTGTGCTCCACCACGCCCTGGATGCAGTGGCTGTGGTGGCCCAGGATCACGGACACACCATGGGCGATGGCGGCGTCGGCAAAGGCCACCTGCTCCGGCGTCGGCAGCGGGCTGTACTCAAGCCCCCAGTGCAGCATCAGCACCACCTGGTCCACCTGCGGGCGCAGCGCGTCCACGGCCGCAAGGACCGCATCGGCGGCCAGGGGCGCGATGCCGGCGGTGTCGGCCGTGGCCGCCGGTGCCGGCTTGGTGAGGGGGTCACAGGCGCCGAGCAGGCCGACGCGGATGCCGTGGCGCTCGACGATCACGGGCGCCGTCGCCTCCTGAAGGTCGGCGCCGGCGCCGGTGCAGGCGATGCCGGCGGCGCGCAGCAGCTCCCGCGTCTCGGCGAGCGCCCCGGCGCCGAAGTCCATGCAGTGATTGTTGGCCAGGTTCAGGACGGAGACGCCCGCCGCGGCGAGGTGACGGGCATAGTCCGGATGCCCGCGCAGGCAGAGCTTGTCCGCGCGCGGTGTGCCCCCCGTGGTGAGGGGGGTCTCCAGATTGCCCACCACGAGATCAGCGTCCGCGAGCAGCGCCGCGAGGGGCTCGAACAGGGTCGCCGCCGTGCCGGCCTCCGCGTTGTCCTGATAGCGCCCATGCAGCATGATGTCGCCGCAGGCAGCAAGACGCAGGGGGCGCTCGTTGGTGGCAGGCATAGGGGTCGGTTCCAGGGCGGCAGAAACAGGAACGGCATGATAGCGCGCCGTGAACCCCGGGCGGGTGCTGCACGTGGTCGGCGCTCCGGGTCAGATGGTCCGCGGACACGCTTGCAGCAGGTGCAGTGGTGGCAGGTTTTCTCTACTATTCCCGGTAGATATGGGAGTCGCCTGCAGCGCTGGCGCCGGTGGCGCGCGCACCGGCGGCTGCGGCAGTGATTGCGAGCGCAGCGTGTACCCGAAATACTTCGGCCTCAAAGAGCCCAGCTTCTCCATTACGCCGGACCCGCACTACCTGTTCCTCAGCGGACAGCATCGCGAGGCCCTGGCGCACCTGCTGTTCGGTGCCGGGGGCGGCGGCGGCTTCGTGCTGCTCACCGGCGAGGTGGGCACCGGCAAGACCACCGTCTGCCGCGCCTTTCTGGAACAGCTGCCGGAGGGCGTGGACGTGGCCCTGGTGCTGAACCCGGCTATGACCGCCACCGAGCTGCTGCATGCCATCTGCGACGAGTTCCGCGTGGCGCTGCCGTCGGGCGAGCCGTCCGTGAAGACGATGCTCGACCACCTGAACCGCTTCCTGCTGGATGCGCATGCGCGCGGGCGGCGCCCGGTGCTCATCATCGACGAGGCGCAGAACCTGCGCCCGAAGGTGCTGGAGCAGATCCGCCTGCTCACCAACCTGGAGACGTCCAAGCAGAAGCTCCTGCAGATCTTCCTCATCGGCCAGCCGGAGCTGCGGGTGCTGCTGGCGAGCCCGGACCTGCGCCAGCTGAATCAGCGCGTCACCGCCCGTTATCACCTGACACCGCTCGGCCCCAGGGAGACGGCGGCCTATGTGGACCATCGCATCGCCGTCGCCGGTGTCGAGCGCCCGCTGTTCACGCCGCGGGCGCTGAAGCGGGTGCACCGCCACACCCGGGGCGTGCCGCGGCTCATCAACCTGCTCTGCGACCGTGCCCTGCTGGGTGCGGCGGTGTCGCGGCGCATGCAGGTGACCCCCGGCATTGTCGACGCCGCCGCCCGCGAGGTGATCGACCGCGCCGACCCGGCGCTGCCGCGCCGGCGCAGCGCACTGGCCACGGCCGCGGCGGTGCTGATGGCTTTGGGGCTCGGGGTCTTGATCGGCGGCGCCGACCTCCCGCAGCGCCTGCCCGCCGACTGGGTGCAGGCCGTGCCCGCGCAATGGCTGGCCGCGGTGGGCTGGCAGAGACCCGACGCCGATCCCGATCCCTCCAGGGACCCGAGCGTGGCCGAGGACGATGCAGTGGGGCCGGGGGCGGCGTCCGTGCTCGCGCAGACGAGCGCATCCGCTGCCGATCCGGACGCAGCGGCCGATACGCCGGACGCCGGGACGGCCGCAGACGCTTCAGTGGCACCCATTGCGTCCGTCGCCGCGCCCGCTGCGCCGGGTGCTGACCCGGACGCTGCCGGGCAGACACCGCAAGCCGACCTCGCCGATGCAGAGACACTCGTCGGCGCCGCGCCGGAGGCGGACAGCGCCGCTGCCACCACCGCGGAGGCGGACACGGACGCCGGCGCGGACGCCGGTGCGGAGGAGGCGCTCGCAGCCGCGGCCCCGGGCGAGCCCGCGGCGCAGCTGCCGGCCGCCGCCGACACTGAAGCGACGCCGGCAGCCGACCCGGAGACGGCGGCGGATGCGGAGGACCCCGCGGAAGCCCGCCCGCCGCGCATCGCCACCGCCCGGGTCGCGCCCCAGGCGCCGACGCTCGCGGCAGACCGGCTCGGCGATGCCCTGATCAAGGAGGACGCGGTGGTGGACGAGCTGCTGCGGCTGTGGCAGGTCGAGACCGCCCCCGGCGTGCGCTTCCTGGACTGTGCCGCGGTGCCTGCGTTCGCGCTTGCCTGCGAGCGCAGCAAGGGCCGCTGGTCGGACCTGCGCCGGTTCGACCGGCCGGCGGCCTTGAAGCTCCGGCTGCCCGGGTCCGGCGCGGGCTTCGTCGTCGTCGGCGGCCTCGACGAGGAGCATGCGCTGCTGTACCTGGACGGCGCCGCCATGCGCGTGCCCATCGCCGCCCTGGACGAGCGCTGGTCCGGCGACTACCTGATGCTCTGGCGCCCACCGCCCTATGGTGGCCGTGTCATCGGCGTGCGCGACCCGGCGGATGCCATCGCCTGGCTGCGCGAGCGCCTGGCGCTGCTGCCCGGCAGCGAGCTGACGGTGGACCCGGCGCGCTATGATGCCGACGTCACCGCCGCCGTGCGTCGCTTCCAGGACGCACAGGGGCTGATTGCCGACGGCATCGCCGGTCCGCGCACGCTCATCATGCTGAGCAATGCCCTGGCGGACCTGGACGTGCCGCGTTTGTCCCACTCCCGCTGACCACGGGGTCAAGGGTCCCCGGCCCCCGCGTCCATGTCCTACATCCTCGAAGCCCTCAAGAAGTCCCAGAACGACCGCGAGCTCGGCGACGTGCCGCGGGTGGAGGGCTTCGGCATCGATGTGCCGGTGCATGCGGAGCGCAGCCATCCCTGGGCCTATCTGGCCCTGCTGGCGGCACTGGCCGCTGCGGGCATTGCGGCCGTGCTGCTGCTGCGGGCCTTGGGCGACGCGCCGCCGGCGGGAGACGCCACGCAGGTATCGAGCCCGCTGGCTGCAACGGCCACAAGCGAGCCGGCGAGCACCAGGCAGGCTGCGGCCTTATCGGAGGATGCCCCCGCGAGCGCCCGCCCGGGCTACTCGGATCCGGCGGCCACGCCGCAGCCGCCGCCCGAGCTCGCCGCGCGGCAGATCCCCGCCGCGGCCGGGCCATCGCAGCCGGCCTTGTCCGCAGCGCCGCCGGCGAGCGTCGCTGAGATACAGACCGGCCCTCAGGGCGCTCCGCAGCCCGTGCCCCTGCCGTCAGCGGCGCCCGCGACCACCGCGAGCGCCCCGCCACTGGATGGTCCGGAGAGCCTGAGCGTGGAGCCCCAGGTGCTGGTGGTGCCGGCCCCGGGCAGTGACGGCGAGCCCCTGCCGCGGGGCGCCGAGGAGCTGCGCCGGGCCGTGCTCGGCGACGGCGCGCGCGTGTCCGCTTCCGTGGACTCGCCGGGCGCGGGTGCAGCGGATCTGCCGCGACCGCCGCCGCCGGGGGAGCCGTTGTCCAGCGCCCCGGCGCCGAGCGAGCAGACGCCTGTCCCCGACGACGTGCTCGCCGAGATCGAGGCCTTCAAAGAGCTGGTGCGTAAGCGCAACCCGGAGGTCCTCAAGCGCGCCGCCGCGGCACCGCCGCCGCTGCCGGAGCCGGAGCCGCCCGGTCTGCCGGCGCGCCGGGCGGTGACGCGGACAGCGCCGCAGGCGGCGCCAGCCGCGCGGGCCGAGTCCCTGCCGCCGCGGCCGTCGCTCGACCTGCGCAATCGCCTGCCGCCCTTCTCCATGACGGTGCACGTCTACAACACCGACGCCGCGCGGCGCTTCATTTACATCAACGGCCGCAAGCTCACCGAGGGGCAGGAGAGCCGCGAGGGCCTCACCCTGGAGCAGGTGGTCACCGACGGCGCGGTGCTGAGCTACGACGGCGAGCGCTTCTTCCAGCGGCGCTGACGGCGCCTGTGCCCAGTCGCCGCAGTGGCTCGCCCGGCTGTCCCCGGGGCCGGCCCTGCCGAGGGACATGCGGGCGGGCTTCAGCCGATGAAGCGTGCGTTGAGCTCCGCCGGTGACTGGCCCCAGCAGAACATGCGCCCCCAGAATTCGAGCCCATAGAGCATGTGGGTGAAGTTGGCGGGGTCGCGCGTGAGCAGGGCTTGGGTCTCTGCGGGGGTGAGTATCCCCTCCCGGGCCAGGAAGCCGTCCGCGAAGCAGGCGTCGCCGAGGGAGCGCACATAGTCCGCCGCCGGGCTCGCGAAGCCGATCTTGGTGCGCTCCACCACGGCCCGCGGCAGGTGGCGCAGGGCCAGGGTCTTGATGAGCCGCTTGGACTCGCGCCGGCTCAGCTTGTCAGCGCGCGGCAGGTTGGCCGCGAGGCGGGCCACCTCGATGTCGAGGAAGGGCACCCGGGATTCGATGCCCGCCTGCATGCTGGCGCGGTCCTGCTGGTGCACGATGGCGCCGATGTAGTCGCGGTAGTCCGCGGTCATGGCCGCCTGGACCTCGCGGTCGGCGGCGTCCTGGATGAAGCCGTAGGCGGCGCGGCAGTCGCGCTCCAGGGCGGCGCGGAAGCCGCCGTCCGCCACCTGCTCCAGCACGTCCGTGGGGTTGGCCCAAGCGCGGAAGATGAAATCGTGACGGGGCCGCTCAAGCCACAGCCCGGTCAGCGCAAAGACGCCCTTGCGATACAGCCTGGCGAGCAGCCCGGTGCGGCGCGCCAGCCGCAGCCAGTTCCAGCGCAGGCGATAGCGCCAGTCGTAGCCGCCGAAGCCCTCATCGGCCCCCTCGCCCGCGAGCAGCACCTTGCAGCCGTGCTCCCGGGCCAGGGCGCTGATGCGCGCAATGGGGACGTTCTGGGGATGGGTCAGGGGTGCGTCGTTGTACCAGATGGCCTCGATGTAGCCCGCCAGATAGTTCTCCCGCGTCAGCCGGTCGTAATGGATGTCGATGTCCAGATGGCGGGCCACCTGCTCGGCCCAGCGGCGCTCGGAGTGGTCGGCGATGTCCACGTGGTACACGCTCACGTCCGGGCGCAGCCGGCAGGCAAACGCGGTCATCAGCGACGAGTCCACGCCGCCGGAGCAGAGGCTGCCCACGGGCACGTCGCTCACCAGATGGCGCTCGACGCTCTCCTGCAGCACGCGCTCCAGCGCATCCAGGCGCGCATCGACAGACTGCCGTGCCAGCGCGGCGGCGCGGCCGGGCTCGGGCAGGTCCGAGACGTGGAACCAGTGCTGGGTCGCGAGCGTCGCCGGGTCGCCGCCGGTCAGGTGCAACAGGTGACCGGGCTCCAGCGTATGGATGTCGGCCAGCAGGTCCTGGCGGATGGCCTCGCGGTACAGCAGCAGCTCCGCGAGCTTCTCGCGCCGGAACACCGGCGGCGCCGGCAGCGCGGCGGTGATGGCCTTGACCTCTGAGGCGAACAGCAGCACGCCGTCCACCACCGCATAGTGCAGCGGCTTGATGCCGAAGCGGTCGCGCGCCGCCGCCCAGTCACCCGTCGCCAGATCGGCGACGGCGAAGGCGAACATGCCGTTGAAGCGCGCAAGGCAGTCGGCGCCCCAGTGCAGCCAGGCAGCGAGCACCACCTCGGTGTCGCTGTCGGTGCGGAAGGCGATGCCGGCGTCGCGCAGCTCATCGCGCAGGGCGCGGTAGTTGTAGAGCTCGCCGTTGTAGACCAGCGCATGGCGGCCGTCGGCGCTCAGCATGGGCTGATGCGCGGCGGCGGAGACGTCGATGATGCTGAGCCGCTGGTGGCCCAGCGCGAAGGGGCCATCGACCAGGGTGCCGCGATGGTCCGGGCCGCGGTGGACGAGCCGCTCCAGCATGGCCTCGAGCCGCGCTGGCGTGTCGGTGCCGGCAGGGCCGATGAGGCCGGCGATACCGCACATGGCGCAGGTGCCTTGGGACGGTTGGACCGGGCTTCGCGGTGTCGGCGTGCGGCTTCAGCGCACCAGCAGCACCAGCACCACCACCAGGCCCACCACGGCCGCCAGCGGCAGGATGGCCGCCTGCCAGTCGCCTTTTTCGGCCTTGGGGCCGTGCTCCTGCCACTGCTTGAAGGCGGGCCAGAGATAAAAGAGCAGCATGATCATCACGCCGGCGGCGGCGATCTTCAGGAAGAGCTCCATGGCGATATCCTTGGAAGACGGGTGGAAATGGTGGCAAAAGAAAGCCCGGCGCGGCAGGCCGGGCCGGGCACGCGGCGGTGAGCCGGCGGGCGTCGAGAAGCGCCCGCGGGTGGCTTACTCGTCGCCCATGATCCCCAGGATCTGCAACAGCGCGATGAAGATGTTGAAGATGCTGAGGTAGATGCCGTAGGTGGCCATGATGTAGTTGGTCTCATGGCCGTTCTTGATCCGGCTGGTGTCGAACAGGATGAACCCGCTCATCAGCAGGATAATGGCACCGGAGACGGCGAGCGACAGCGCCGGCATGCTCAGGAAGAGGTTCGCGATGATGGCGACCACCACCACCATCATGCCGGCGAACAGGAAGCCGCCCATGAAGCTGAAGTCCGTCTTGCTGGTCAGGGCATAGCCGGACAGGCCCAGGAAGATCAGCGCCGTGCCGCCGAAGGCGGTGGCGATGATGCTCGGGCCGTTGGGCAGCGCCAGGTACATGCTCAGGATGGAGCCGAGGCCGAAGCCGAGCAGGCCCGTGATGCCGAAGATGACGCCGATGCCGGTGGCGGACTCCGCGGTGCGCGGCAGCACGAAGATGCCGAGCACCATGGCGACGATCACCGACACCATGTACATCCACGGCGGCACCGCGAGGGCCATGGAGAGCATTGCCGTCAGCGCGCTGAAGCCCAGCGTCGCGGCGAGCAGCAGATAGGTGTTCTTCAACACCTTGTTGGTTTCGAGCACGGTCTGCTGTGACCGGGCGATGGAGTACTGGTTGGCCATGGTGATGACTCACTCCTCAAGTTTCAGTTGGAAAGCGGTCGCAGACGCACAACCTGCCTCAGGCCGTGCACGTCCGATTGCAGCCGCAGCATACCCAAGTCGGCGGCGCATGCAAGCCCGCCGGCGCTGCCGATCGCGCCGGGCTGGCGCGGGAGGCTTCAGCAGTCCGGGCGCGCGATCCGGTGCGCAGCGGGTCATGGCAGACGACCGATGCACCGTGCTGCGCACTCGTGATCGACGCCGGTTTGGGTTACCCTAGTGCGTTGATGTGGGCTTCCACGGCGTTGTCAACGCCTTCGCGCCGGCCCTTGGACCGGGTTTGGTTGTCGGGGGCCGGCCGCAGCGGGCGGCGTCCGCGGTGGCAGCGTCGGCGCCGAAGCGCCATCCGCTCGGAGAGGTGGCAGAGCGGTTGAATGCACCGGTCTTGAAAACCGGCGTGGGTTTGCGCCCACCGTGGGTTCGAATCCCACCCTCTCCGCCAACCAGACCCAACCTCGCAGCCGCCGGCCTGTGCTGGGCTTGAAAGACCCGACGCAGACGCCGGATGCAGACGCCCGTTCAGACAGGGGGCCACGCGTCCAACGGCCCGCCCGCCCCTCACGACAGGCTCCGGCGCGACTCGGGAGCAACGCCGAGCAACCGCATCGGCGCCGAAACCGCGGCGTCTACGGGTGGTCCGACCCTAACATCGGCACACAGCTTGACGCCGTGCGGCCGGCTCCCGACCCCGGCACGGCTGCACCGCCCCCCCAAACCAGACCCACGGAGGCAACCCCCATGTTCGACACCGACATGCAGATCGCAGGCTATGACGACGACCTCGCCCGGGCCATCCGCGACGAAGAGCGCCGGCAGGAGGAGCACGTCGAGCTGATTGCATCCGAGAACTACGCGAGCCCCCGGGTCATGGAGGCGCAGGGCACGGTGCTCACCAACAAATACGCGGAAGGCTACCCCGCCAAGCGCTACTACGGCGGCTGCGAGTACGTGGATGTGGCGGAGAATCTGGCCATCGAGCGTGCCAAGCAGCTGTTCGGCGCCGCCTACGCCAACGTGCAGCCGCACTCCGGCTCCCAGGCCAATGCCGCGGTGTTCATGGCGCTGTGCCAGCCCGGCGACACCCTGCTCGGCATGAGCCTCGCCGACGGCGGCCACCTGACCCACGGCGCCAAGCCCAACTTCTCCGGCAAGATCTACCACGCGGTGCAGTACGGCATCCACGCCGACACCGGCGAGATCGACTACGAGCAGGTGGACGCCCTCGCGAAGGAGCACCAGCCGCGCATGATCATCGCCGGCTTCTCCGCTTATTCCCGCGTGGTGGACTGGCAGCGCTTCCGCGACATCGCAGACAGCGTCGGCGCCTACCTGCTGGTGGATATGGCCCACGTGGCCGGGCTGGTGGCCGCCGGCGTCTACCCGAATCCGGTGCCCGTGGCCGACGTGGTCACCACCACCACGCACAAGACCCTGCGCGGCCCGCGCGGCGGCCTGATCCTGGCGAAGGAGAACCCGGAGCTCACGAAGAAATTCAACTCGCTGGTGTTCCCGGGCACCCAGGGCGGCCCGCTGATGCACGTCATCGCCGCCAAGGCCGTGGCCTTCAAAGAGGCCCTGGAGCCCAGCTTCAAGGACTATCAGCGCCAAGTCGTCATGAATGCCCAGGCCATGGCGGAGGTGTTCCTGTCCCGCGGCTATGACGTCATCTCCGGCGGCACCGACAATCATCTCTTCCTGGTGAGCTTCATTGACCAGGGCCTGACGGGCAAGGACGTGGACGCCTGGCTCGGCGCCGCCAACATCACCGTCAACAAGAACGCGGTGCCCAACGATCCGCAGTCGCCCTTCGTCACGAGCGGCATCCGCGTCGGCACGCCGGCCATCACCACCCGCGGCTTCGGCCTGGACGAGGCCCGGGAGCTTGCCGGCTGGATGTGCGATGTCATCGACGCCCGCGGCGATGCGGCGACCCTGGAGCAGGTGAAGGGCCAGGTGCTCGCGCTCTGCGCGCGCTTCCCGGTGTATCGCCGCGACGCCGCCTGACGGCCGGCTGACCGCCGCGATCCTCCGAGCCGGCCTGCGCCGATGCGCTGTCCCTACTGCGGCGCCCAGGACACCAAGGTGGTGGACTCGCGGCTGTCCGGCGACGGCGACCAGGTGCGTCGGCGCCGGCGCTGCGTGGTCTGCGACGAGCGCTTCACCACCTACGAGAGCGCCGAGCTCAACCTGCCCCGGGTGGTGAAGCGCGACGGCAGCCGGGTGCCCTTCGACGGACGCAAGCTGCGCTCCGGCATGATGCGGGCCGCGGAGAAGCGGCCCATCAGCACGGAGCAGATCGACGCCGCCCTCTCGCACATCAACCGCAAGCTCCTCGGCAGCGGCGAGCGGGAGGTCAGCAGCCGGCGCATCGGCGAGCTGGTGATGGAAGAGCTGCGCGAGCTGGACCAGGTGGCCTATGTGCGCTTCGCGTCCGTGTACCGGGAGTTCGAGGACGTGGAGGCCTTCCGCGAAGAGATCGAGCGCCTGAAGCAACAGCCCACCGCGGCGGAGAAGAAGGCCCAGCTGGACCTGCTCGCGGGCCTGGACCCGGCGCCGCGCAACAACAAGCCGTGAGCCGCGTCGTCGAGGATGCACGCATGATGGCCCGCGCCATCGTGCTGGCGCGCCGCGGGCTGTACACCACCGACCCGAACCCCCGCGTCGGCTGCGTGCTGGTGCAGGATGGCGAGATCGTCGGCGAAGGCTTCCATCGCCGGGCCGGCGAGCCCCACGCCGAGCGCAATGCCATCGAGGCCGCCGGCGAGCGCGCCCGGGGTGCCACGGCCTATGTCACGCTGGAGCCCTGCTGCCATTACGGACGCACGCCGCCCTGCACCGACGGGCTGCTCGCGGCCGGCGTGGCCCGTGTCGTCGTCGGCATGGAGGACCCGAACCCCATGGTGCGCGGCAAGGGGCTCGGCCGGCTGCGCGCGGCCGGGGTAGAGGTCACCACCGGCGTGCTGGAGGCCGACGCCCGCGCGCTGAACCCGGGCTTCGAGCAGCGCATGCGCGGCGGCCTGCCCTATGTGCGCTGCAAGCTCGCGGCGAGCCTGGACGGGCGCACCGCCATGGCCAGCGGCGAGAGCAAGTGGATCACCTCCGCCGACGCCCGCCGGGATGTGCACCGGCTGCGGGCCCGCTCGTCCGCCGTCATCACCGGTATCGGCACCGTCCTCGCCGACGACCCGCACATGAACGTCCGCCTGGACCCGGAGGAATTTGCCGCGCTGTGGCCGGACGAGCTGCCGCGCCAGCCGCTGCGGGTGGTGGTGGACAGCCGCCTGCGCATGCCCTCGGACGCACGCATGCTGAGCCTGCCCGGGGCCACCCTCATCGCCACCTGCGAGGAGAGCCCCAAGGCCATCGCCCGGGCCAATGCCGTGGGCGCCGAGGTGCGCGTGTTCCCGCCGGACCCCCAAGACCGCGTCGATCTGCACCTGCTGCTGTGCTACCTCGCCGAGCGCGAGATCAACGAGGTGCTCATCGAGGCCGGTCCCACCCTCGCCGGCGCCGCCATGGACCTGGGCCTGGTGGACGAGCTGGTGCTCTACCTCGCCCCGCACCTGATGGGCGACGCCGCCCGCGGGCTCTTCCACCTGCCCGGCCTTGAGCGGATGGAGCAGCGGCTTGGGCTCCAGATCCGCGACCTGCGGCGGGTCGGCCCCGACCTGCGGCTCACCCTGTGCCCGGCCAGGGGCCTGGCCTCAGGCGGCGACTGAGCAGGCAAGCGGCCTTGGTCCCGGGCCGGTGACCCTCCATGTCCGCGGCAGTCCACCCAAACGGGGCCGCTCGCCGAGGAGAGCCACATGACCGATCAAGACCGTCTCGAGATTGAAGCCGCCGCCTTCCGCGGCCTGGTCGCGCATCTTCAGCAGCGCACCGATGTGCAGAACATCGACCTCATGAACCTCGCCGGCTTCTGCCGCAATTGTCTGTCCAAGTGGTACCTGGCCGCCGCCCGCGAGCGCGGCGTCCCGATGTCCGACCACGAGGCCCGCGAGGCCATCTACGGCATGCCCTACGGCGAGTGGAAGGACAAATACCAGCGGGAAGCCACGCCGGAGCAGAAGCGCCGTTACCAGGAAACCGCCTCGCAGCACGCCGTCATCGACATCCCGGAGCTCTAGGACCGAGTGCCCGGGCCAGGTCGCCGGCATGGGCCGGCGCAATGCGCCCTCGCGCCGCGGCCGGTGCACCGGGTCCGTCTTGACGTAGGGGTCTCCGCGCCGAATCCGGTGCGACCGGGGCCGATGCGGCAGTGCCGACGGGTGGCGTGTCAGGCGCAGACGGGTGGTGTGGCAGGCGGATGATTCCTGACGTGTTGACTCAGGGATGCTTCATCAGTATATTAGAAAACCATTAAATACTAACCTCAGGTTACTGACATGCACGCTTCCCTGATCGCCTTGGCCGCCCCGGTGGCCCTGTCACTTGGTTTGCTCGCGGCGCCCGCCGCCCAGTCCGAGACGCTCGCCGAGCGTCAGCAGCGCATCGCGTTGGAGCTGGAGGCCGAGAATCTGCTGGTGCAGCTCCACCACAAGCCGCTGGAGGCGGAGCTGGAGCCCTGTATCAACGGCGCCGTGTCGCCGAGCGGGCGCTTTGCGAGCGCCGAGATCGAGCAGGCCGTGGAGCGGCTTGCCTCCGGTGAGCTTACCGAGCACCTGGGTAACAGCGCTTACTTCAAAGCCTTCAACGAGGGTCGGATCGCCCTGACCGACTGAGCCGACGCGGGTACCGCGCGCCGGGTGTCTTGACCCGGGCGCGGCCCGCACTGCCCCGCAGCGGGTCGGAGCCTCTCCACCCGCCCTGGGCTGCGTCCCACGCAGTACAGCTGTGAGCGGCCGACGACGAAGGCGTCCGTCACCGGCTTCGGTGTCCGCCGCGCCTCCCGCATTCACCTGCACTTTCCGCACTCCCCCATCAACCCGTCGCGCGCTCTGCGGGCGGCATCTGCACCGTACCCGCGAGTCTGCCCACAGACTGTGGCACCTAGGGCAACTACCTAAGTAGAAGCCACAATTGCACTTCTGAGATCTTTGACGACAGCTCTGCTGCAACCTGTCCGGGCGCAGTCGGGCCCGTTTTTGACGGCTTGTGCAACCACCTGAGGCCGAAATGGTCCATAATTGCAACGTGTGTTGCTTTTCCGCTGTTGCCGCCGCGGACGCAACCCGGGTGCACGCCCTTGTGTCTCTTTTCCGTAGTCCTCAGCTGGTTGTTTGCTCTGACTGTCATGCTGGCTCATCCGCTTCGCCTGTTGCCCTTGCTGGCGGTCCTGTTCGTTTCCGCCGACGGCCTCGCGCAGCCGCCCGGCCGCGGGCTGGGACTGGCGCTGGAGGCGGGTGCCCTGTTCGGTGACGAGGTGGGCCTCGACAGCGGCGGCGAGCTGGCGGTGGATGCCTGGTCCGTGCGCCTCGCCGGGCGCCGCGCATTCAGCGACGATCTGCGTCTCGGTCTGTCGGTCGGTCTCGGCGAGCAGCGTTACCGCTTCTCCGGCACCGGCGACTTCAGCGGGCTGCGTCCCTGGGACGATGTGCGCGAGGCGCGTGTCAGCGGCTCGCTTTTCTGGCGGCCCACGGAGCGCTGGGATGTCTTCGCCATACCGACTTTGCGCTGGAATGCGGAGGACGGCGCGGACCTGGGCGACGGGCAGATCGCCGGCCTGCTCACGGCGGCGAGCTACAAGTTCAGCGACCGGCTCAGCATCGGCCCCGGCGTGGGCGTTTTCTCGGAGCTGGAGGACGACACGGATTTCTTTCCCATCCTCGCCGTGGACTGGAAGATCACCGACCGGCTCAGCTTCCGCACCGGCCGGGGCCTGGGCGCCTCGCGCGGCCCCGGACTCGCCTTCGACTGGGCGGCCAACGACCAGTGGTCCGTGAGCCTGGGTGGACGCTACGAGAAAGACCGCTTCCGGCTCGATGACCGCGGCGTGGCCCCCGACGGCATCGGTCAGGCCACCTCCACGCCCATCTACATCGCCGTCACGCGCAAGCTCGGCAGGGTCGGGCGGCTGCGCGGCGTGCTGGGCGTGGAGCTGAACGGGTCGCTGCGCCTGGAAGACAGCCATGGCGAGCTCCTGGAGCGCACGGACGTGGAAGAGGCACCCTTCGCCGGGGCGACCTTCGACGTGCGCTTCTGACAACCCCCCACTGCCGGCCGCGCTTCTGATCCCGTCACCGGGTGCGCCGACGTCAGTCGGACGCCGGAGTCGGGGGACGCGAGGCCGCCCGCGGCAAATCATCGCCCGGAGATAGGTTTTACGCAGCGTTGCGTTAGTCTAACGGGCATTCCACTGCGGGCGACAGGCAAGGGGCGCTCCAGGCGGTGCTGCGGTGGCTGGTGCGTGCCCTGTGGCGCACCGTTGCGCCTGTGGGCGCGGCCGCGGGTCGCGACGGCGTTTGTCAGCGCCGCCGCCATCCCCCAGAATCGGCGGGTTTCAGTCGTGGTAAACCGCCATGTGTGAGCTCTTCGCCATGTCCTCCCGGATGCCGGCCACGCTCAGCTTCTCGCTGGAGCGTCTGGCCCGGCGCGGCGGCGCCGAGGGCCCGCACCGCGACGGCTGGGGGATCGCCTTCTACGAGGGTCCGGACTGCCTGCTGCTGCGCGAGCCGCGTCCCGCCAGTGAAAGCCCGCTGATGCGCTTCATGGAGCAGCAGGGGCTGCGCACCCGCATGGCGCTCTCGCACATCCGGCTCGCCACTTTCGGCAACCGCTCCCTGCGCAACACCCAGCCCTTCCTGCGCGAGTTCGGCGGGCGCATGCACGTGTTCGCCCACAACGGCGACCTGCCGGCGCTGCTGGAGCAGCCGGACGACCCGCATGCGCCCTTCCGGCCGGTGGGCGATACGGACTCCGAGCGCGCCTTCTGCGCGTTGCTCACAGGCCTCGCACCCCTGTGGCGGGACGCCTGCGGGGCGGTGCCGGCGCTGTCCGAGCGGTTTGGGGTGCTCGCCGCGCATGCCGCGGAATGGCGCCGCCTGGGCCCGTCGAACTTCCTCTACGCCGACGGTGATGCGCTGTTCGTGCATGCGGACCGGCGCACCCAGCGCGATGGGCGCATTCGCGCGCCGGGGCTCTATCTGCTTCAGCGCTGCTGCTGGCGCTCCGCGCCGGAGCTGGCGGACAGCGGCGTCGAGCTGCAGACCATACGCCAGGACGTGGCCCTGGTGGCGAGCACGCCGCTCACCGACGAGCTCTGGCAGCCCCTCGGCGAGGGCGAGCTCATCGCCCTGTCGAACGGCGGCTGCTTCAACGCCGATGGCGTCCAGGCGCCACCCGAGCAGCTTGCGGCCACGGCGCCTGGCCAGCCGGAGCCACCCGTAAGCGAGGGCGTGGACGCACTTGGCTGTCAGTGAAGCGCTGCGGCGCGCCTGGGGCGCCGAGTTTCACTCGGCGGGCAGCCGGACGGCGCGATGCAGGCGGGTGCCGGCGAGGGCGGCCGGCTGCCGGCGGCGGGAGCGGGGTGCCGCAGCGCGGCATGCGCCGACTGGAAGTCGGCGGCCCCAGGGAGGCCGACTGGAAGTCGGCGGCCGTACGCCCGTGAGGGCGCACTGTCAGCACGGTGTAAGTCCGTGTCCGGGTATGCCAAGGCCCGGTAGCCAAAGGTA